>DAOUMN010000107.1:0-4178 GCA_034411135.1 Bellilinea sp. | reverse complement strand
AATTTTTCTTTGCGAAAACTGGCGGATGAAATTGGGGTCAGCGCCATGGCGATCTCAAAATATGAACGAGACCAGGACGTGCCCAGCTCAGGCGTTTTGCTGCGGCTGTCTCAGGCTTTAAAGGTCAAGGTGGATTTCTTCTTTCGCCCGAGCACGGTCTCCGTTCAACTTCAAGCCTACCGAAAACACGCAGTACTGGGCGTCAAAGAGCAGGAAGCCATCCAGATGCGCATCCAGGATTGGGTGGAGCGTTATCTCGAGGTTGAAAGTCTTTTCCCGGAAGAACAACATGCGGCAAACCTCCCCCTGCGCAAAGTGACCTCACTGGATGAGGTTGAAATCGCAGCTTTAGAATTACGCGACCACTGGAATCTGGGTTATGATGCAATTGAAAACCTGGTCCAGTTGTTGGAGGACCGGGGAATCAAGGTGGGGATCATCTCCGGTTTCGAGCATTTTGACGCCTGCACTTTCAAGGCAGAAGGCGATCCGGTAATCGTAACCAAAGGCGAATTATCAGGCGACCGGCAGCGGTTCAATTTGGGGCATGAATTAGGTCACCTGATCCTGGATATTCAGGGCGACCTCAATCCAGAACAGGCGGCTAATCGGTTTGTTGGGGCTTTCCTCGTGCCGGCAGCAACGGCTCGATATGAGCTGGGTGCCAACCGGACGGACCTCAACATCAACGAGCTGCACATGCTTAAGCATAAATACGGCTTAAGTATGCAAGCCTGGATTTACCGTGCCAAGGATCTTTCCATTATTTCTGAAAACACCGCAGCGCGTTTATTCCAGCAGTTCCGCGTCAATGATTGGCATCGCCAAGAACCAGGAAAACCTTATTCACCCGAAACGCCCATGCGGATGGAACGGTTAATTTATCGCGCTTTGGCTGAGGATTTGATCTCGCGTTCCAGGGCGCAGGAATTGTATGGCAAGCCATTACAACTAGGGTGGGAGATGGAGGCACTGCAGCAAAATGACCTTGCCATCCGTTCTGGTAACTGATACGAATATTTGGATCGACCTCGAGAACGGCAAGATTTTAGCCGATGTTTTCCGTCTTCCATTCCAATTCTTCACCACTGATTTTGCGGTTGAAGAGTTTATTCATCCCAAGTGGGCAACGCTCCAAGATCTGGGATTGCAAACACATGGTCTTGAACCTGAATATGTGCTCGAATTAGTCCGGTTAAGGCAAATCCATCATCAATTATCCGCCATCGATCTGGCTGCATTATTGCTTGCCAGGGCATTGGATGCAAGTTTGGTGACCGGTGACAGAAGACTTAATGAACTTGCCAAAGCGCAGGGGGTACCGGTTCACGGGGTGCTATGGATATTGGATGAAATGGTGATCCACCATGTTCTTACAGAAAACCAGGCAGCTATTGCCCTCCGGGAAATGCTCGATCAAGGGGCAAGGCTGCCAGATGGTGAATGTCAAAAGCGTTTTGATCGTTGGTCATCTTGACCAGAAAGGATATTCGAATGAGTAAACCCAAAGGTACAATGCACAAGCCGGGTCAGAAGGCCCCGGAATCTGGACAATATGGCGTAGTTGGTCCAAAAGGTGGGAAAACCGGGACTGAAGTCACCGTTACCAAAGGCGAAACCTTGCCGCCAACGCCAAAGCCCGGCCAGGGATTTATCCTGGTGGACAAGACCAAACACAAAGATGACAAATGATTTTGCCAAGGATGACGCCAGCCAAGGCTTATTACGGATGAGTTCCTTTGATGTTGTCTTCAGGCAGCGGCTATTTTCATAAATGAGAACACATCCAATGTTATTATCATTTCAGTCTGAAAATGATAATAACAAAGCGCTTTCTGCGATTGCCAGGAAGTTTGCTAGAATAGCCCCGTAATGGTTAATCTGGTTATAATTAAACCAACAGTACCCACCACGCCTCTGCAATGCAAGCGCACCGAGGTGGGTCATTTTTTTATCAAACCCAAATGTCAACATGTGATGTCCTTCGAATTGCACAGCTTAACGTGTGATCAGGTGGATAGAGTAAAATACAAAAGGGCAAAAAACCCCATAAATTTATGAACAAAAAGGATGCCTATCCGTTCGCCTACCTTCACAATTTTCACTCAAAATAAATCAAGGATTACTTTCAATGATGAAACCTCATAATATTTTGATAACCGTTTTGCTGACCATAACTCTTGCAGCCTGCAGCACGCCCGCTGTGAAAACGACCTCATCAAACCCGGTTGCGGAGGTCACGACGACCTCGTCTCTAGTTGAGACATCGGTACCCGGCGTCGTAACATTTGCTGATCCAGTGCTGGAAGCGATGATACGCGGCGCGATGGGCAAACCTGAAGGCGAAATCGCCCTGGCTGAGGCACAGGCGGTGACGAGGATGAATTTCAGCAATGAATTACAAAGCTACATTTCAGAAGTGACACCGATCAAGGATCTCAGCGGACTTGAGAACTTCACCAGCCTTGAAACCCTCGACCTGTCCAATCATGCTGTCGCCGATATTTCGCCGCTGGCTGGGCTGACCAAACTCACTGTCTTGTCATTATCTGGCAACCCCATTGCGGATATTTCACCACTTGCAGGGCTGACCAAGCTTAAGGTGCTGATGCTTTCAGGGAGCAAAGCGCAGGATTACAGCGCGCTCTCGAACCTGGTCAATTTACAAGTTCTCATGCTCGATAACTCGACCATCTCTGACCTCACTCCGCTGGCCGAGCTAACCACCTTGCGGCAGCTCCATCTGGCAAACTCCCCCGTGGAGGATTTGTCCACACTTGAACCCATCTACGCAAACCTAACGGACAAGGATTTCATCATTGCCACAACCCTGGCTGAACTCGGCTTCAACCTGGATGAGAACAGCCGCCAGGCTATCTATGACACAGAGGAGGCCACCTTCACCATCCACCACGCCGCCTGGGGTTCTCCTCCAGAGGAGTGGCACACCAATACCATCCGCACTTCCATGTATATGGAGAGCGGTCATAAGGTCTTATTAGGTTACTATGGTAATCAAAATGCCTACGTCTTCATGATCCACAAGGAGGGCGAACCCCTGGTGAACTACGTCTACGATGCCAAAAACGGCAACCTCAACATAGCAGAAGAGGATCGCGCGAGGATAGAGCAGGTGATGCGGGAGGTATTTGAGGTCACGGAAGGTGAAGATCCATTGCTCGCCCCCATGCGCATTTTCCGCGATTTGGTTAAAGATACCTTCGGTATGACCGCTGAAAGGTTATACGCTCTGCCTTATGCGCCGCCGACGCTCAAGAACCTGGGTTTCCGCCCGGATGAAGCGAACGCGGTTTATTTATTCGAACAGCGTGGCGAAAGAGATGTCAACATGGAAGTCCACCGCCCCGAATGGGGTGAGAGGGAGCACGATGTTCGGTTTAATACGCCCTTAAGGGAGGGGTATCGCATTGTTGTCACCTGGCATGCTGCCGAAAGAAAATTCATAGCAAGTGCGGATGATGACAACCAGGGCGGAGCAAGTTTTGAATATTACATCGATACCGGTGAGTACCTCGATGTTTGGTGCAGCTACCCTGACAAGACCGTGGAGGAATATTTCATCAAAGCCTACAACGACCCCGCCATCACGGATGTTTACCAGCACTCCATCGACCTGATGGTGCAATACGTCAGTGATACCTTTGGCATGACGATCGAAGAGCTGTATTCTCTGCCGACAGGTGAATGAGGATTAAAGGGTGACAACCAGACCTGCCAGGTAAGATGACGTTAGGTCTAGTACAAGTAGGTAATCTGTAAAAATGGTGACTATTGTTCGGTCCAATCGCTAACTTTCGAACCAAAACAAATAATATCTATCAAGTTCTAACAAACCTGGTTTTTCGGAATATTGTTAAAATAACTAAAGTTTCCTTAATCGTCAAATTGCTGAAAAATTGACGATTTAGGAAATGGTTTATTGAATGATGATTGACACACATCCATTTTTAGCAACGATTGACCTTTTGTGACAACGGAAAACTTGAATTACCTTAACAAATCGCACATGAATGATAGAACGAAAAGTTCGTGTTTTTTGGACGTTCGTTCACTAATTCGCAACCATCGTCCTCCGGGTCGCGAAAAAACTACTACTTGACCCTGTCGTAAAAAGTCGCTATCATACGACTAATAACTCGTAACCAAAGATCCTCCGG
>DAOUMN010000106.1:0-50883 GCA_034411135.1 Bellilinea sp. | reverse complement strand
GAAGTTGTGAAAGCTGCTGTAAAAATAATGACCGCTCAAAACTGTACGACATCAGATCCGAAATTCCATGTTTCTAAAGACTTATGACGGACTACTTAGATAAGGAGATATCTATGAATACAGCCCCAACACCCCGCTCACAGCGCCCGCAAATGGCAAAGGGTTATGGGATTCATGACAGCCGCGAAGGATTGCTGAATTGGGAATGGGTTCACAACCGCCTGGATCAGTCGCGCAATTATTGGATTTGCTCAACCCGTCCGGATGGTCGCCCGCACGCCATGCCGGTATGGGGTGTGTGGCTGGAGAATACGCTCTACTTCGGCAGCGATGCGCTGGCGGTCAAGACCAAAAACCTGCTTGCTGACCCGCGCGCAAGTGTGCATCTGGAAAGCGGCGACGAAGTCGTCATCCTGGATTGTCAAGCGGAAACGGTGCAAGATGCGGTTCGGCTGGCGCAAATAGCCGCCGCCTACGCGCGGAAATATCCCAGTTATACCCCCGAACCCGACTTTGGAGGGGGAGCGGTCATCTTTGCGTTAAGACCTTACAAAGCGCTGGCATGGCGGGAAAGCGATTTTCCCACCAGCGCTACCTGCTGGCTCTTCGAGTAAGCAGACGTAAACGGAGAGAAAAGTCGGGTAAAATATATCTCGCACCAAAACCATCCCAAGACGCGAGGAGCAATGTGATCGAAATTACCCGCATCACCCAGGTAAGCGATGAAATTGTGGCAGCCTTCGAGCGCCTGCTGCCACAATTGAGCAGTTCCGCCGTTATCCCCAGCCGGGCGGAGATCCAGGATATCGCCAGCAATGAATCGCTGTTCATTGCCCGCGACCTCGATCAGGGAGGAACCATCATTGGCACCCTGACATTGGTCACTTTCCGTATACCTACCGGTGTGCGCTCTTGGATTGAAGACGTGGTGGTGGACGAATCCGCACGAGGCAAAGGAGCTGGCGAAGCCCTGACCCGCGCCGGGCTGGAACGCGCCCGCGAGCTGGGCGCCAAGACGGTTGACCTGACCAGCCGCCCTGCGCGTGAAGCCGCCAATCGTCTTTACCAGCGGGTCGGTTTTGAACTGCGCCACACCAACCTCTACCGATACGACTTGTAAACACCCAATTCACTTATGACGCAGCGCGTCCAGCGGCTGCATGCTGGCAGCCGGTAGGGTTACTGTTTTCTCTGTACCAAACTTGACCAGACAACCTTGTGCGGGTATAATTAAAATTGAAGAATAAATCCGATCACAGTCAGCATTGCTAAGGCTCCACGCCTCGAAATCCCCCGACAGAGCCGTTCGCGAAACCACGAACGGCTCTTCTTTATTGTGGAGGTTGACATGTACCCACTGGAACTCACCCCTCAGGAAAGAGAATTCCTCATCCAGGTGCTGGAAATCAGCCTGGACGATGTGCGTGGACAGTTAATCGCTGCGGATAACATGATGTACAAAGAAATCCTCCGCCAGCGTAAGGCAACAATTCTCGCTATCCTCGGCAAGCTGCAACAAAAAGAACGCCTGCCCCTGGCAGAATGAAACGAATTTGCTCACGCATCAACTACAAAACAACCTGCTCTGCTGTGCAAGCAGGTTATCAAGACATTGCCTGTAGGGCGGGTGGGACTTGAACCCACAAGGTGTCTCCACCGGCGGATTTTAAGTCCGCTGCGTCTGCCTGTTCCGCCACCGCCCCGGTGTAAAATTATTGTAATCTATTGCCTGCCAGAGTCAAGGCAGGATGGGGTGATCAAATCCAGAATTAGAAAACTTTCTCGCCTGTCCTGTTGTCTTCTATCTCTATCAGGTCTGTTACTAAAAAATCGCACCAACGCCTTCACTATCGGAATGATTATTCATGCCACAAAAATGGATTGCCAAAATCTTTTCGATACTGCTCAGTATTGCGCTGCTGACAAACGGGCTGTTCCTGCACCCCACGGCTGTGCGCGCCCTGTCGGATACGGTGGTGATCAGCCAGGTGTATGGCGGGGGCGGTAACTCCGGCGCGGCTTATAAAAATGATTACATCGAGCTGTTCAACCGCGGCAACCACCCGGTTGATTTGAATGGCTGGAGCGTGCAATACGCCAGCGCAACCGGCTCAACCTGGCAAGTCACCGGACTGACAGGCACACTGCAACCCGGGCAATACCTGCTTGTCCAGCAAGCGGCCGGTACAGGCGGCACGCTCGACCTGCCCACCCCGGATGTGACCGGTGGCATTTCGATGAGCGCCACCGCCGGCAAGGTCGCCCTGGTGGCAACGCTGACCCCGCTCAATGGGAGCTGCCCGCCCGGCAACAGCATTATCGATCGGATTGGCTATGGTGCAGCAAACTGCGCGGAAGGCAATCCGGCAGCCGCACTCTCCAATACCACCGCTGCCAAGCGAATGAACAACGGCTGCACGGACAGCGATAACAACAATACAGATTTCAGCGCTGCCGACCCGACTGCCGCACCGCAGCCGCGCAACCGCGCCTCGCCAGCCAACCTGTGCGATGCCGGTCAACCCCACCTGTACATTGAAAACGTTTCTGCACCGGAAGGCAACAGCAGCGAGCGCGCAGTGCAAATCAGCGTTTATCTGACCACCCCTGCCAGCAGCGAGGTGCGCTTCGATCTCACCTTCAGCGATGGCAGTGCCACTGCCGGAGAGGACTACCGCGCCACCAATCAGAGCAACGTATCACTCCCCGCTGGCGAAACGATTTACACCTTCGATGTAACTGTGATCGGCGACACTCAGTTGGAAGGCGATGAAACCGTGATGATCGAGTTGTCCAATGTAAGTGGCGCGTTGGTCAGCCAGGGGCGCGCCACCCTGACCATCCTGACCGAGGAAGCCGCCATTTACACCATCCAGGGCAACTCCAGCCACTCCCCCTACGCCGGACGCAACCTGACCACGCGTGGGATCGTTGTTGGGGATTACGAGGGCAGCACCAGCGCCAGTTTGCGTGGTTTTTATATTCAAGATGAAAGCGGAGATGGCGATATCGCCACCTCCGATGGAATATTTGTGTTCAACAATCAACCGGACTCCGTATCGCTTGGACAGCGCGTGCAGGTCAGCGGCACAGTGAGTGAGTATTTCGACCAGACGCAGATTAGCGCCAGCCAGATCGAAGTGCTCGCCAGCGGGGTAAACCTTGAACCCACAAGGATGCGCCTGCCGTTTGCCAGCCTGGACGAAGCGGAACAATATGAAGGCATGCTGGTGCGTTTCGATCAGACACTTTGGGTAACCGACACCTACAACCTGGGGCGCTTTGGAGAAGTCACCCTTTCGGGCAGCCAGCGCTTGTACCAACCCACCCAGCTGGTCGAGCCCGGTTTGAGCGCGCTGGAGTACGAACAAGCCAATCTGCTCAGCCGCATCCTGCTGGATGACGCCTCCCAGGCACAGAATCCTGTTCCAATATCCTTTGCTCGCGGCGGGCAGCCATTGACGGCTGACAATACGCTTCGCAGCGGGGACACCATCGATCAATTGGTGGGGGTGATGACCTACACCTGGAGTGGCAATTCCGCCAGCCCGAACGCCTTCCGCATACGTCCGCAAAATGCGCTGGGGGCTACCGCGCCGCTGTTCCAGCCGTCCAATCCGCGCCCGGCTGCACCGCCTTCCGTTCCAGGTCGACTGCGGGTTGCCAGCCTGAACGCGCTCAATTTTTTCAACACCTTTAGCGACTGCACCGCCGGTGTGGGTGGTGCGGTACTGGATTGCCGCGGCGCAAATACCCCCATTGAGTTCGAACGCCAGGCTGCCAAGCTGGTCAGTGCCATTCTTGCCCTGGAGGCTGATGCAATTGGCTTGATCGAGATCGAAAATGACGGTTACAGCGCAGGCAGTGCACTGGCTGAGCTGGTCAACCGCTTGAACCAGGCTGCCGGGGCGCCGGTATACGCCTTTATTGATGCCGATGCCGCCGCCGGCAGGGTGAATGCGCTCGGTACGGACGCCATCAAGGTCGCGTTAATTTTCAAGCCCGCCGTGCTGATCCCGCTGGCAACTGCCGTGCTGGACACGCCCGCCTTTGTCAATGGCGGCGACCTGACCGCCCGCAATCGCCCCTCCCTGCTGCAAGCTTTTCAAGAAGTGAGCAGCGGCGAACGTTTTTTGATCAGCGTTAATCATCTCAAAAGCAAGGGCAGCTCATGCGATCAGCCGGATGCCGGTGACGGGCAGGGCAACTGCAACATTGTGCGTACCCGCGCAGTCATCGAGTGGATTAATTGGATTGCCAGCGACCCAACCGGCATCGCTGACCCGGACGTGCTGCTGCTCGGTGACCTGAACGCCTACTCACGTGAGGATCCGCTCGCTTATCTGTACACAGCAGGTTACACCAGCCTGATACCTCACTTTAACAGTTTGGCGTCGTACACTTACATCTTTGAAGGGCAGGCGGGTTGCCTTGACCACGCCGCTGCATCCGCAAGCCTGATGCCCTTTGTGCGCAGCGCTGTGGTTTGGCACATCAATGCCGATGAGCCGCGCGTGCTGGATTACAACACCGAGTTCAAAAACAGCAGTCAACTCACCAGCCTGTACAGCCCGGATGCTTACCGCTCCGCCGACCACGACCCGCTGCTGGTCGGGTTGGATCTGGGCGTTTTGACCAGCCAGGCTGTGTTCCTGCCGCTGGTGCAACGTTAAAACCGACTGCGAAAAACAAACAACATTTTTTTACCGGAATCATTGTTAAATTCCGCACTTCGTGATATAATCTGCCCTCGCGTCCACTGACGCGGGCATGATCTTACGAGAAGGAAATGCATGATGGAAGAATTGCTTAAATCTGTTGAGGCAGCGGTCAACCCCAATATCCCGGACCTGCGCACCGGCGACACGGTTTCTGTACATGTAAAGATCAAAGAAGGCAACCGCGAACGTATCCAGGAATTTAAAGGCACGGTTCTGTTCATTCATAACAACGGCACCAACTCGACCTTCACCGTGCGGCGCATTGCCAGTAACGGGATCGGCGTGGAACGCACCTTCCTGCTGCGCTCCCCGCGCATTGACCGGGTAGTCGTCGAACGCCGCAACCGCGTGCGCCGTTCTCGCCTGTACTTTTTGCGCACCCGCACCGGTAAAAGCGCACGGCTTAAACAAAAATTCAACTAGTCTTTATTGCCCGCACCGCAGGCTCAGGGCGCAGTCATCCAAAGGCTGCGCCTTTTTTGGGTAAAACCCGCCCTCTTCACAGCAACCCAGATTGGTAATTTCTGCTATAACAGCAAAAAGGAGCGCCATGAACCCACCTCTGATCGGCTTGAGCACGGAACGCCTGGTAATTCACTCCCCTATCGTCAGCGTAGGTGCAAAGGAAGCTTATTCCAAAGCCGTACTGGGCGCGGGCGGCATACCCCTGCTCATTCCGGTTGGCTTGAACAGTACCCAGTTGCGCAGCCTGTTTGCCCGCCTGGACGGCATTTTGCTGGTTGGCGGCGGGGACATCGATCCGGCGCGTTTCGACGGCACATCCCACCCACGAGTGTACGACGTCGACCCTGCCCGCGACGATCTGGAAATCGAACTGGTGCAGCTGGCAGCCGAGGCGCA
This sequence comes from Bellilinea sp., assembly GCA_034411135.1. Taxonomy (GTDB): domain Bacteria; phylum Chloroflexota; class Anaerolineae; order Anaerolineales; family Anaerolineaceae; genus Bellilinea. The sequence continues at coordinate 45,301 of DAOUMN010000106.1, read as the reverse complement.
AAAGCCATTGCTGGGTATTTGCCGCGGTGCGCAGGTGATCAATGTTGCCCTGGGCGGGACACTCTACACCGACATTGCCGACCAGCTCTCCGGTGCGCTCAAGCACGACTATTACCCCGGTTACCCGCGCGAGACAATTGCGCACAAGGTGAAAATCATGGCAGATACCCGCCTGGAGTTCATCACCGCTGCCAATGAGCTGCCAGTCAACAGCCTTCACCATCAGGGTTTGGCGCGCATTGCCGATGAACTGCGTGTCAGCGCCTGGTCACCGGATGGACTGGCAGAGGCGGTTGAATTGCTCAACCACCGTTTTCTGATCGGCGTACAGTGGCACCCGGAATGGCTGACCGACCACCCGCAGCATCTGGCGTTGTTCGCTGCCTTCATACAGGCTGCCGGAGAAGGCTGAGTTGAATCCCCAGCCGGTTGCCATCGGCGTGTTCGACTCGGGCGTGGGCGGACTTTCCGTACTGCGCGCACTGCGGGCTTTGATGCCTGCCCAGCCAGCGCTTTATTTTGCCGATCAGCAGCATGTGCCCTACGGAAGCCGTCCGCTGGAAGAAGTGCGCACCTACGCCGAGGAAATCACCCGTTTCTTGCTGGCGCACGGGGCAGGGCTGATTGTGGTTGCCTGCAACACGGCATCGGCTGCCGCTCTGCATTACCTGCGCGGCGTATTCCCGAATGTGCCTTTCGTTGGGATGGAACCGGCGGTCAAGCCCGCCGCCGAAACCACCCGCAGCGGCAAGGTAGGTGTGCTCGCCACTCCGGCAACTTTTCAAGGCGCTCTATACGCTTCGGTGGTGGAACGCTTTGCCGCCGGAGTGCAGTTGTACACCAATACCTGCGCCGGGCTGGTGGACGAGATCGAAGCCGGACGGCTGGACGGCAGCCGTACCCGCCAAATCCTGGAACAAGCACTGATGCCCATGCTGCAATCGGGCATCGACACCGTTGTGCTCGGCTGCACGCATTATCCCTTCGTCATCCCGCAAATCCAATTGATCTGCGGGGATGGTGTGCGGGTAATCGATCCCGCCCCGGCAGTAGCCCGCCAGACCCGCCGCTTGCTCGAACAACGCGGTTGGCTTGCGGCAGGAGACAATCCATCTGCAGTAACCTATTTCACCAGCAGCAGCCGCGAGCATTTTAGCGACCTGCTGCACCTGTTGTGTGGTGAAACGAAGGGACGCGTTTTCCATGCTGCCTGGCAGGCAGACCGGCTGACAGAGCCCAGCGCATGAGTCCGCTTGCCGTGCATAGGGCAGATTCGACAGGTACACGCGGAACATTCTGCTTTCTGGTATACTCAAACACAAGCAGAGGAGGCACACACAGCATGGCGCAAACTGAAATCGAACTCGACCCCGTCACCTACATCACCACCGATGCCATCGGCAAACCTGGGCAGCGGGTTTTCTATATCCAGGCGGGGCAGGCAGATCAGGTAGTTACCCTGTTGATCGAAAAAGTGCAGATCCAGACGCTTGCCATTGGGGTTGAGCAATTTTTCAAGGAATTGACTTCGCGTTATCCCGAACTGCCTCCTGCTTCACCCGAATATGACGAAACCCGCATGCACATCCAACCGCCGGTCGATCCACTATTTCGCATCGGCGAGTTGGGGCTGGCATACGATCCGGAGCGCGACCTGGCGTGCCTGATTGCTCACGAAATCATCACTGACCAGACTGGCGAGGAGGATGCTGGTGTGGCTCGGTTTTGGTGCACCCGCTCGCAACTGCTGGCAATGAGCGCATGGGGAGTCGAGCTGGCAAACCGTGGTCGACCGATTTGCCCGCAATGCGGTGAGCCAATGGAAGCGGAAGGGCATTTTTGCCCAAAAAAGAACGGTCATAAACACTGACCCGCCCAACCTGGCGGCTGCGCTCAAATGAATAGCCTGATCAACCCGCACATTCTCGACATACTCCAGGGGGGCGAAATGACTCTGCGCGGGCAGTTCGTCCATGGCTCAAATTACACCTTCCTGGCTGCCATACAACACGACCAACAGGAATTTCCGGCAGTGTACAAGCCGACCCGCGGCGAACAGCCATTGTGGGATTTTCCTGCCGGCACGCTCTCGTACCGCGAGGTGGCGGCTTACCTGGTCAGCGAAGCGCTTGGCTGGCAGTTGGTGCCGCCAACCGTCTATCGTCGCAAGGCGCCACTGGGTCCGGGTTCGGTGCAATTATTTATCGAACACGACCCGGAATATCACTACTTTTCCTTCCGCCCGGAGGACCGTCAGCGCCTGCGCCCGGTGGTTTTGTTTGATTACATCATCAACAATGCCGACCGCAAGGGTGGTCATATCCTCATTGATGCCAACAACCACCTGTGGCTGATCGATCACGGAATCTGCTTTCACGTCGAGGATAAACTGCGCAGCGTGGTGTGGGATTTCAGTGCAGAAGCCATTCCGTCCGACCTGCTGGCGGATATGACCCGCTTCGAGACGCAGTTCGACCAGCCAGGAGGTATCGCCGCGGCGCTGGAGGATTTACTCTCCGTGGCGGAACTGCGCGCCCTGCGGCGGCGCACCCGCCGCCTGATCGACACAGGCTGTTTTCCTAATCCTTCGTCGAACCGCCGCCCATACCCCTGGCCGCCGGTATAAGGCAGCCCGCCAACCGGCTATTTACGCTCGCTCATGCCCAGCGGTCGCATCCCGTTAAAGGTCACCAGCAGCGAGACACCCATATCACCCAGCACAGCCATCCACATAGTTGTCAAGCCGCCCAGCGCCAGAAGCAGGAATACCGCTTTGGTCGCCAGACTGAAGGCGATATTCTGAACAATCAGCCGCCGCGCCAGCCGCGCCAGCCGGACGGCAAACGGCAGACGGTTGAGCCCGTCCGCCATTAACACGACATCAGCGGTTTCCATTGCCTGGCTGGAAGCCGCGCCGCCCATCGCCACCCCTACATTGGCAGCCGCCAGTGCTGGGGTATCGTTGATTCCGTCGCCAACCATGGCAATACCGCCGTAGTGCGTGCGCAGTTCCTCGACCACCTGCACCTTGTCCGCGGGCAGCAATCCTGCCCGCACCCGATCAATACCCAACTGATCACCAACTGCCTGTCCGGCATTCGGGTTGTCGCCGGTCAACATGACCACCTCCAGACCCAGCTGCCTCAATTCGGTTACAATCTGCGCGCTTTCCGGGCGCATCTCGTCACTGACCGCCAGGTAGCCGCGCACCCGTTCCCCGTCGCAGACCAGCATGGTGGTCTGCCCCAGTATCTCCGCCGATTTAACCCAACGGCACAATTCATCCGAATGCGGGTGATCATCCTCGAACAGGCGGTGATTGCCAATCGTGGCGCGCCGCCCGTTAATTTCGCCCTGCAAACCCATCCCGTTCAGCGCAGTGACCGCTTCGGCTGCCGGGTAGCGCTCGTCCAATCCACGCTCCACAGCCGCCTGCACAACGGCTTGCGCCAGAGGGTGACGGCTGCGCCGTTCGAGCGAACACGCCAGCGCAAGCACGTCCTCGCATGCGGCGCACATACCACCGTCGGCGCAATCAACCGAGCGCACCGCCGTGACCACCGGCGAACCGCGCGTCAGCGTCCCGGTCTTGTCAAAGGCAATGACCCGCACCCGGCTGAGCGACTCGACAAACAGCCCACCCTTGAACAGTACACCACGCCGCGCAGCAGCGGCAATTGCGCTGACCATCGTCACCGGCGTGGATATCACCAGCGCACACGGGCAGCCGATAACCAGCATAGCCAGCCCACGGTACAGCCAGCCGCGCTCACCATCCAGGGTGTTTAGAAAGGGTTGTCCAAAGAGCAGGGGTGGAATTATAGCCACCAACACGGCCAATACCATCATTGCCGGAGTGTAGTAACGGGCAAAGCGGTCAACAAAGCGCTGGGCAGGGGCTTTCAATCCCTGTGCTTCCTCCACCAAGCGAATGATCCGGTTGAGGGTGTTGTCCACAGCGCGATGGGTGACCTCGACCTCCAGCACGTCGCTGCCGTTGATCGACCCGGCAAACACCTCGTCTCCCGGCGATTTGTCCACCGGCAGGCTTTCGCCGGTGATCGGCGCCTGATTGACCTGGCTTTGCCCGCCGCGCACAATGCCATCCATGGGGATGCGCTCCCCGGCGGGAATAATGATCCGGTCACCAATTTGCAGCGCCTCCACATCCACCCGTTCTTCACCTTGGGCAGTCAAACGCAAGGCACTGTTTGGCACCAGTTCCGCCAACAGGTAGATCGAGCGGCGCGCCCGGTCGCTGGTGTAGCCCTCCAGCGCTTCGGCAATGGCAAACAGGAAAATGAGGGAAGCCGCTTCGGGAATTTCTCCAATGATCACCGCGCCTAGCGCAGCAATGGTCATTAAAAAATTCATGTTGAAATCGCGGTTGATCCATAAATTAACCAGTGCGCTGCGCGCGATGGGATAACCTGCCAGCCCCAGTGCAACAAATTGCAGACCGTACGCCCAATGGGAGTCGGCGGTCCGGATGGGCAACAGGAACGAAACCAGGATCAACACCCCGCCCAACAGCGCCAGACGATGCTCCCACCCGGCAAGCAGATAGCGCACCAATCCGGGTAAGAAGGCTTCCAAATTTTTCGCGGCGTGTTTGGCTGGTTCGCTGCGCAACTGGTACCCCAGCATCTCCACCCGCTGGCGCAGCATTTCTTCGCTGACACCGCCCGTTACGACCATGGCAGCAGTGTTGAAGTTCAATTCCACCTGCTCCACACCTGCCAGCGAGCGCACACCTTTTTCGATTTTCAACGCGCAATCTGCGCAATCCATGCCTTCAACGTGATACCGTTTTTGAACCATTAAGACAGGGAATCCTTTCCATTTTCGCGTTCTTCGGACTGAGCCGGGTGACGGATATGTTCCAGACCAAGCCGGAAAAGACCGCCCACATGTTCATCGTCCAGCGCATAGTAAACCACCCGCCCTTCCTTCCGAAAACGCACGAGGTTGAGCGAGCGCAGCAGGCGCAGCTGGTGTGATACCGCGCTGTGGGTCATCCCCAACACGGCTGCCAGGTCATGTACGCACAATTCCTGTTCAAGCAGTGCGGAAATCAATCGAACCCGGCTTGGATCTGACAACGCAGCGAACAGCTGAGCCAGGCGGGTTGCTGTCCAGCCATCGAGCATGCCTTGCAGGGCTGCCCGCACAGCCGGTTCGTGAATGGCATTTTCTGTACACTTCAAATCAGGTGCCGTTTTCATTTTTGGTTCTATATATGAACAATTGCTCATATATTATTCGAAAACTTGCCACCTGTCAAGCCTGGATGATGGATTGATCTTTCCCAATCCGCCACGGTGGGCAGTCGACGATTTGTGACTTTTATCACTTGAATTTTTCCTGCTTGTCATTATCCTTGTAAATGGGCGTATTTCAACCTGTGATCGGCAACCAACAATTTCCTCCGATCCATCGATTCCCTCCGGGATAAATGGACGATAGGGCATGAAGGGCAACTTTCATCGCCTGCCGCTTTGCAAAGGAGGACAATCCGCGTCATACGATGCGGGTGTCTTCCTTTTTTCATTACCCCTGTGTTCGATATCAAAACCATATTGCAGGTTCCTTTCATTGAAACTTCGTGCGCGTCAGTACATTTTGAATGTTGCAAGGAGGGTCGCGTAAAAAAACATCTGGATTTGCCAAGTCAAACCTCAATAAACCTATTTTTCAACCCCCAAGGAGGATGCGATGTATTTTGTGCGAGTAAATATGACTGACCTGACCTACCAGGTCACCGAAGTTCCTGAAAAGTACAAGTATTTTGCCGGGCGCGCATTGACCTCGAACGTGGTTGCCGATGAGGTGCCTCCGCTGTGCCACCCGCTGGGTCCCAACAATAAGCTGGTCTTCTCGGCTGGATTCGTCACCGGCACCAGCGCACCCACCGCGGCACGCATCTCGGTTGGTGGTAAATCCCCGCTCACTGGCGGCATCAAGGAAGCCAATGCTGGCTCGTCATGGGGCGCCGATCTGGCAGTGATGCAGATCCGCGGTTTGATCATCGAAGGTCAGCCCCAAGAGAAGGGAAAATTCTGGGGTATTCACCTGACCTGGGACGGAAAACCGAAAATTGAATTTTTTGATGCCGACGAGTACACGCAGAAGAAACTCTCGGAAATCTACCCGCCGGTGTACGAGAAATTTGGCGAGCGGGTTTCGATCTGCAGCGTCGGCTCAGCCGCCGAGTATGGTTACTGCAATTCGGGCGTGGTCTTCAATGATCAGGCAAAGCGTCCCTCCCGCTACGCCGGGCGCGGCGGTCTCGGTGCGGTAATGGCATCCAAAGGACTCAAGTTCATCGTCCTTGACCGCCAGGGTGCTCCCGGCGTAGAAATGGTGGATAAGGCTCTGTTCGAAGAGGGTCGCAAGAAGATGATTGACGCGCTGCGCACCCATGCCATCACTAAACCCAAAGGCGGGTTGAACTCCTACGGCACCGCCATTCTGATCAACATCATGAACGAAGCTGGCGGTTTACCCACCCGGAATTTCAGCGGCGGTCGCTTCGAAGGCGCGCCACACATCGCCGGGGAAGCCATTTTCGAGACCAACAAAGAGCGCAAAGGTAAAGAAATTTACAACCACGCCTGCAGCCCGGGCTGCATTATCCAGTGTTCCAACACCGTGTACGATGAAAATGGTGGTGAGATCACTTCCTGCCTGGAATACGAATCCGCTTGGGCACTGGGTGCCAACTGTGGCATCAACGACCTGGACGATGTGGCGATGCTCAACCACTTGTGCAACGAGTATGGGTTGGACACCATCGAAACCGGCACAACTCTTGCCGTTGCCATGGATGCTGGGGTGATCCCCTTTGGCGACAGCAAAGCCGCCATCAATCTGGTGCACGAGATGGGCAAAGGCACTCCGCTGGGACGTATCCTCGGCGCCGGAACGGAAACCGCCGGGCGGGTGTACGGCGTGACCAATGTTCCGGTGGTCAAGGGTCAGTCCATCCCAGCATACGAGCCACGTGCGGTCAAGGGCATTGGCATCACCTACGCCACCTCAACCATGGGTGCTGACCACACCGCCGGTTACACCATTGCACCTGAAATTTTGGGCGTGATGGGCAAGCAAGACCCGCTCAGCCCGGAGGGCAAAGCGGCGCTCAGCCGCGCATTCCAGGCGACCACTGCCTTTATCGATTCGAGCGGTCACTGTCTGTTCATCGCCTTCGCCATTCTGGATATCGCTACCGGCTACCAGGGCATGATCGACGAAGCCAACGGTATCCTCGGCACCCAGTGGACGGCTGAGGACATCGTCAAGTTCGGTGCGGAAGTTTTGAAGGTGGAACGCAAATTCAACGAAGCTGCCGGCATCGGCAAAGCCGCCGACCGGCTACCGGAATTTATGACCCGCGATCCGCTGCCACCGCACAATCAGATATTCGATGTGCCGGAGGATGCGCTCGATTCCGTCTACGCTGAACTTTAAACCTCTACGCTGATTCTTGTCAGGCGCGGGGCTGGATATCCTGCCTGCTCTTTCCAGCCCTGCGCTTACCTTACCCCGACCGAGCGAGAAAGAAAGATCACCCGGCTAATGAAATTAACCCTGGACAACCAAAACAAGCTGGAATTACCCTCCAGTTTTTTGCAGCGCCGCCACCTGCCCGCCAACCAGGAATTCTGGCTGTACGAACGGGAAGGCGAACCGGTGTTGCTGCCTCGCCGCCCCAACCTGCGCAAGTTATATATTGAAGTCACTACCGGTTGCAACCTGCAATGCCGCTTTTGCATGCGCAACATTTGGGATGACCCGATCGCGCTGATGACGCCCGACCTGTTTCAGGCTATCGTCGATGACTTTCCCAACCTGCCCGAATTGAACCGGGTGGTGTTCACCAGCTTCGGTGAGCCGTTGACCCATCCGAACATTCTGGCAATGATCGAAGCGGTGCGCAAACAAGATATAGCCGTCACCATCGGCTCGAACGGCACAACCTTGCAGCCAAAGCTTTTGGAGGAAATCGTCCGTCTGGGTGTCGACCGGCTGATGGTTTCGATCGACGGCGTAAAGCCGGAAACCTTTGCCGATATTCGCGGCGCAAACCTGGGATTGATCATCGAAAATCTGAAAAAACTGATTGAAATCAAGCGCCGGATAGGGTCGTTGTTCCCCGCCTTGGGGATCGAATTTGTGGTTATGAAGTCGAATCTATCCGAGCTGCGCGAACTGGCAAGCCTGGCATCGCAGCTCAATGCCTCGCGGGTTATCGTGAGCAATGTGCTGCCATACAGCGAGGATATCGTCGCTGAGAAATTGTACGGTTACGAACCCATCGAGCCGATCAAATCCCGCGGGTTTCCTGTGCGCGCCGATGCGTGGGTCATGTGGGGGACGATGGAACTACCGCACATGCACTGGGGAGCCGAACGGCGCTGCCGCTTTGTCAAAGACCAGGCTACCGTGGTTGGCTGGGACGGCGAGGTGACCCCATGCTATGCCCTTTCGCATAACTATTCTTATTACGCCATCGACGGGCTTAAGAAAAAAGTCAGCCGTTATTCCCTGGGCAATGTCAAACACACCCCGCTGCACCAGATCTGGATGTCGGAATCCTATTGCCAGTTTCGCAGCGAGGTAAGCATTTTTCACTTTCCCTCCTGCCCGGATTGCGACCTGCGCGCCACCTGCGAATTGCACCAGAACAACGAGGGCTGCTGGGGCTGGAATCCTTCCTGTGCCGATTGCCTGTGGGCACAGGACATCATTCGCTGCCCATGAAGATCCGCGTCAAATTGTTCGCCACCTTTACTCAATATACGCCAGGGCAGCGGGCGGGAACACCCTTCGCTGTTGAGCTGTCGGAGGGTGCGACACTGGCAGATCTGATCGCGCAGCTTGGCATCCCGTTGGAAGAGGTCAAAGTGTGCTTTGTAAATGCCCGCGCGCAGGAAATTGATTTCAAACTATCCGAAGGGGATGAGGTAGGTATTTTTCCCCCCGTAGGCGGAGGTTAAGGTGACTATGACAACCATCACCATCAACACCTGGCTGTATGGCGAGCTTGCCCGCTACGGCGGCAAACCGCAAGAAAGAGTGTTTGCCAATCCACAGGTAGTACTACCGGAAGGCGCCCGCCTGAGCGACCTGCTGGCAGCCCTGGGCATGCAAACGGAGGAACGCGGCATCACTTTCATTAACGGGGAATTGAGCGCCATGCCTGGCATGCAGCCTGACCTGAACCACCTGCTTCACGACGGCGACCGGGTCGCATTTTTCCATTTACGTTCGATGTGGCCCTTCCAGTACCGTCACGGTGTGACCATGATCGAAGAGATGCAGCAAGCCTTGCAGGAAAGCGATCAGATGGGCATTCACCACGCCTACAAAATCGAAAAAGAAACCCCTTAAACCACACCAAAATACAGCGTATTTACAACCGGCGCGCCAAAGCACGCCGGTTATTGCTTTTCTGCGGTATTGTTAACATTTGGTTATCGCGGTGATGAAGCGCAACCGTGGCAGCCGGTATCCCGTACTATATAAAGAGTTGTATTCCGATCCCTGAAGACCATTCTGCAGACCTAGAAAAGCGAATGGGATCACTCCAGATCAAGGATCAGATTCGCAATTTCCATTTTCGAAGGAGTAAAGCAATGATACTCAACCAGAAATCTATTCTGCGCATCGGCTGGATCGCCGCCTTGGTGATCCTGACCGGGCTGGTGTTTTTCAATGCCCAGCCGGTGCAGGCAGCCGTCATCGATGACGACGGCGTGCTTCCACAGGGGGAAACGATCAATGATGATCTGCTCATCAATGGCAATAACGTCATTGTCGATGGCACGGTCAATGGCGCCGTGATCGCCGCCGGTAACCGCGTGGTGGTCAACGGCACGATCAATGGTGATTTGTTCATGTTTGCCACCGACGCCATCCTGTCCGAAAGCGCCAGAGTCACCGGGAATGTCTTCAGCGGAGCGCGCTACATCGAAATCCGCGGCAACGTGACCGGCAGCGTGTTTGGCGGCAGCGCTGTGTTGACCATAGGCAACAACGCCACAATTGGGCGCAACCTGTACTATGGTGGTTACAGCCTGGAAAGTATGGCGGGATCGCAAATCAACATTGATGCGTTTGCTGGTGTTTACCAGGCTATCCTAAACGGCAACATCAAGCGCAACCTGACCGCTGGCGCAGCTGCAGTGGAATTGAACGGTACGGTCGGCGGAGATGTGACCCTGGATGTTGCCTCGCCATCCGCAGAGGACGTGGGAACATGGGTTTTCAATTTCCAACCTGGTATGCCTCCCGCCATCACGCCTGGCTTGCGCATTTCTCCGCAGGCAGTCATCGGCGGTGATTTGAAATACACCAGTCCGATCGATCAAGCCAACACCATTAAGAGCCGCCCCAAAGGCGAGGTTATTTATCAGACCCCGGTGCCGGATGAAACCACTCCCCGGCCTGTCCAGCAGCCGCCTACCGGCGTACTGGCTATCCCATTCGTAAAAACGCTGATCAACCTGTTGCGCAATTTTGTCACCCTGCTATTGCTCGGGGGTTTGGTGCTCTGGCTGCTGCCTGAATTATTCCGCCGTACTGTTGACCAGGCGCGCGACCAAACGCTCGCCTCCGCCGGAGTTGGGTTGTTCGCCCTGCTGGGTGGATACATCGGCAGCCTGTTGGTGGCGCTACTGCTGGTGGGAGTAGGCTTGTTCCTCAGTCTGATAACCTTGGGCGGATTGAGCCGCGCGGTATTCGGCATCGGCTTCTCCGGACTGGCATTGGTTGTGGCTGTCTTTACCTTGCTGGTATCCTACGGCAGTAAACTGGTTGTCGCCTATTGGATCGGAGAGCTGCTGATCAAACAAATCGCCCCCAATGCGAGCAACCCACGCCTGTGGGCGCTGCTATCCGGCGTGTTGATCTATGTCTTTCTGCGCGCCATTCCCATCCTGGGCTGGCTGGTTGCCTTCATCACGACTCTGATCGGTTTGGGCGCCATGTGGTTTGCCTTCCAGTCCTACCGCAAGCCCAAAACCATCCCGGCTGAGATACCCGCTGCCTGAGGCTCAGGCAGCAAAACCTGCACGTTAACCAGATCGGGCGGCTGAACAGTCGCCCGACTTTATACCTGTTTACGCGATAACAAACAACCCTTAAACCAGTTTTGAACCGCTCTTAACCTTCCCCTACCATAATACGAATAACTCACAACTATGGATAACGAGGAAGCATGGGACAGGCAGATTTACATATTCATACGACTTACAGTTATGATGGCACTGCCACGGTCAGGGCAGTGTTGAAGCAGGCGAAAATCGCCGGTTTGGATGTGATTGCCATCACCGATCACGATGAAATCCGCGGCGCTCTGGCAGCAGAAGCGATCAGCGCAGAATACCAGATTGAAGTCATACCCGGTATCGAAATTTCCACCGCAGAAGGGCACTTGCTGGCGCTTTTTGTACGCACGGCAATTCCTGCTGGGCGTTCGCTCAGCGAGACTCTTCTCCGTGTGTACGATGCGGGGGGAGTGTGCATCGCCGCCCACCCGCTGGCGTTTGGTGCTCACAGCCTGAGCGAAACCGCCATCCGGCGGGCTAGCGAGACCGGCATCGGTCGGCAGGTTTTGCTGGCGGTTGAAACCTGGAACGCCAGTCTGTTCCACCTGGGCAGCAATCGGCAGGCAGCCCGGCTGGCACAGCGCCTTGATCTGGCGGTCACCGGCAGTAGCGACTCGCATGTCGCCTGGAATATCGGGCACGGGCGCACATATTACAGAGGAAAAAACAGTTCGGATCTAAAATTGGCGTTACTGCAAAAACAGACTCAGGCAGTACACTACTTTCCCCACCGCAGCCCGCTGTTTTATCTCGATCACGTCAGCCGTTCCCTGTTAAGGCAGTTTGGCTGGGTAACCGCATTGAGCGAACCCGACCGCCAACCTGCCTTGCGCCGCCTGACCTGAACAGGGCAAACTCTATATTATTAAAAAATTAGCAATTTTCAAAATTACCAGGTTAAATTTGCAATGGATTATGTATAATTGAATTAATTCTCTACCACCCTTCATCACTGTCCGTCGGTCCAACTCAGGGGAGGTAAACAACGCAACCGATGGCAGACGCCCAAAGTAGACCTGCTCCAAAACTTAACCATCCCCCAAACTCACATACCCCCAGACACTCGGAGTCAGCCAAACGCTTGAGCCATCGAATGCTGTCCCTGCGACAGAAAAAAGCGCCTACTCGTCAAAAGCGCCTGATTCGACACTTGCAAAAGGAATTAACCCGCCAGACACACGAGCAGGAAAGGCTGCGTGAATGGGTCGATCTTTTACGCCAGAACTTCCTGGCGCTGCCCGACCCGGTGCTGATCTGGAGCAAAGACGAAATCGGGGATATTCGCCTGCTGCTATTTAACCAGGCAGCAGTGGAATTGTCCGAGGGCAAGCTCCACGATTTCAGCGGCATCACCATTGATGATTTCTTCAGCCACATGCCGCACATTGCCGATCATATCCGCGAAACGCTGAAATCCGGTGTTGCCAGCCGCATTGAAACGCCGTACGTTCTGCGCACCACCGGCAAAGAAAAGTGGCTGCAAGCAGATTACGTGCGCATTTCCGACCGTCATTTACTCAACGTCGTCCGTGACATCACCAGCCTCAAACACCGCCAGCAGGTGGACGAAGAAGAACGTTCCAAGATCGAACTGCTGCGCCAGGCAATGACGGCTTTTACATCAGTACTGAACCTCAAGCAGGTGCTGGGACAGATCATGGAATATCTCAAAATGCTGATCCCATACGACCGCGCTCTGCTCTACCTGCTGGATAAGAACGAGCTGGAGATCGCCGCGGCAGGCGGGTTTGGCGATAACAGTCAGCTAATCGGGCGACGCATTCCCGCCCGCAACCCCCAATTTGAAGCCATCAATCGAAATCGCTACCCGCTGTACCTGATCGACGCCGAAACCTATCGCCCCTTCCAGGAATTGGGTGATCTGAACTGCGGCAAATCCTGGCTGGGGGTACCCTTACTTGGGCACGGTCAGGTGATCGGCTACCTGAGTATTTACAATGCCAGCAGCGGCATCTATGGCGGCGAAGAGTCCGACCTGGCGCAAACCTTTGCCAACGAAGCCGCCATTGCCATTGAGAATGCGCGCCTGTTTCAGCAGGTGCAGCAATTCGCCATCACCGACAGCCTGACCGGCTTTTACAATCGCCGCTACTTTTACGAACTGGCAGAAATCGAAATGCGCCGCTCGCGTCGTTACGGCAGCGATCTCTCGCTGGTATTGATTGATATCGATTTTTTCAAGCAGGTCAACGACCGCCTGGGACATACCGTCGGCGACCGAGTGCTGGCGCAATTAAGCGAATGCCTGCGCGCCCATATTCGCGATAGCGATAGCTGCGGCCGCTACGGCGGAGAAGAATTTGTCATTTTACTGCCCGAAACCAACCTTAAACAAGCCAGTGATGTTGCCGAAAGGCTGCGCCGGGCAGCCGAGAATTGCATCACCACTGTTGATCACAGCCAGGTTCGGATAACCATCAGCCTGGGGGTGGCGCAAATGGATGAGTATTGCACCAATATTGATGACCTCTTCCGCCGCGCCGACCGCGCCCTGTATTTCGCCAAACAATCCGGACGAAATCGGGTGTGTGTTTGGTACGAATCAATGGACACTTAACCTGCTATAATTCAATGTTAATACTCTCATTGAATTTTTAAGGAAAGTTTTCCATGCGGCGTGAAGTTCTGACCTGGAACGATGTTGACAAATTAATTGACCACCTGATCCCTCAATTTGAAGTTGAATTCGACGCCATGGTGATGGTTACCCACGGTGGGATTATCCCTGGCGGAATGCTGGCAGAAGCCCTCAAAATGAGCATCATCCTGACCGCATCCGTGGATTTCCCCGCAGAAATGGAGCAGGAACACGACAAAGAAAAAACCCGCTGGCTTGCCTGGCCGAAATTCCTGCAATTTCCGGAGGATACTCTGTTACGCGGGCGGCGCATCCTGGTGGTGGACGATGTCTGGGGTTCCGGGCGTACCATCACCGCGGTCAAGAACCGCATCAGTGGCGCTGCGGGCGTGCCGTATACATGCGTACTGCACTTCAACCCACACCGCAACCTGTTCGGCACCGCCCGCCCGGATTACTACGCCGCCATTACCGACGCGTACATCGTATATCCCTGGGAGATCGCGCGCGGACCACACACCATTCTGCTGCACGGTTTGTAATTCCCGCTACAGCCAAAACCAAAACGGGGCAGCCCAGATGGGCTGCCCCGTTTGATTCCTGCCCTCGAAAGAAACCGGTCAGGCAGTGCTTTTTGGGGCAAAAACCCTGCCCGGCTGCCAGGGAGTGCCCAGCATAGGCAGAACGAAACGGTCTAGCCCCCACCAGCCAGCGATCTTCCACGCCAGGATCAGGAAGATCGAGAGGGTGAACAGAACCGGGTTGATGCTGGCAGTGCCCGCCATCATAAAATTCCAGTTCATAAAGCCGCCTGCAAATGCTGCAATGCCGGTGAATAGCCCCAGCACCAATGCAAGCCCAACCAGCAACTCGCCCACCACGACCAGTTTGGCAAACCACGTGTATGCGCCGCTGTCCAACAGGCTTTGGATGAAGGCACGATACCAGTCAAAGGCAATGGCTGGACGAGCCGGGGCTTCCGGGACAAGCACCGCCCGTTCCCAAAAACCCTTGAGCGCATCACCGGTTTGCATCCAGGCGGGGTTGGAAACCTTGCCTAAGCCGGAATTGAACCAGGTATAACCAACATAGACGCGGGCAATCAGCCACAGCCATGCCCACTTGGGGCTGCCGAAGAGAGAACGCGCGGCAGGTGGATCGCTGATGCCGATCACGTCTCCTGTCTTTACTTGTGTCGCCATAGATCCTCCTTTTTATTTGTAACATGATAATTTGGATAATGGTACGCTAATATCGTACAACGCCGTTTTGTAATCTTCAAGTGCGTTTCGTCACCTCTTGTTTGCCGTATGGGTGATTTATTCCCCGACTAACGCCTTAAGGTACGCCGCACACATCCGTTCTTGGCTAAAAAATTTTTCCGCACGCGCCCGAGCACCCATCCGAAATTGCCCCGGTTGGGCAAGAATCTCCAGCGCCGCTGCAGCCAGCCGGTCAAAATGCGGCAATTCAGCTTTCCACGGATCACCGCCGTATGGAACAATCCGCCCTGCTTCCCGGCTGACCAGTTCCCCCAGCGCGCCGGTATCGAAAGCCACCACCGGAACGCCGCACGCCAGTGCTTCAATGACTGCGTTGGGACAGGCGGCGTGCAAATCGGTGGAGAGGAACAAATGCGCCTGGCGGTTGAGTGCAGGAATCTGCTGTGGAGCAACCACTCCGCACCATTTAATCCTCAAATCGGAATATTTGCGCTGAATGGCTTGTTGATCGGACGGATTCGCCTCACCGGCAATTACCAACTCGACCGGCTGGCGGGAATGCGCTTGCAGCGCTGCGCCAAAACCAGCAGCAATCTCCATCCCGATTTCGAAGCCACCTTTGAAGTGCCCCTCTACCACCTGCACCCGCACACGGTCATCCGGTGGACACTCTGTTCCAAATGGTGTAAAGATGCTTAAATCCACGCCGTTCCAGATCACCTCGCTGGTGGCAGCCGGCGTACCGTACACACGCTGCCACCAATCCCGCACAAAATGGCTCTGATACACCAGATGATCCGCCAGCCAGCGGCGGGTGAATGCCAGCAGCAGGTTACCCAGTTCCGCCCGCAGGTAGTGGCGCAGCCCGGTACGGCGGCGGCGATGGATCCAATTGATCCCATTCAGCCGCTGGACAATGCGCACGCCACGCCGACGGGCAGTCAAAATTGGCTGAATGCGGCGCGTCCCGGCAATCACCAGCACAGCATGGGTATCGGCGCGTTCAGGATCATGGTGCACATCATAACCAGCCAACCGCAACCCGGCAATCAGTCGGGCGGAAAACGCCGCCGGACCGGCAAGTGCGTTGATTTGCGGCACAACGCAAAGACTACCAGCGCTCATCTGCCTGCCGGCTCGCAAAATTCCAACACAGCGCGCACGATTCGTTCCCCGGCGCAGCCATCCCCAAACGGATTCTCTGCCCGCACCATCGCCTGGTAGGCGGCTTCGTCCTCCAACAATCGGCTGGCTTCGCGGCGAATATCCTCCGCACGCCAGCCAATTAATTTCAGCACCCCACTTTCGACACCTTCCGGGCGCTCAGTGGTGTTGCGCAGCACCAGGGTTGGAATGCTCAAACCGGTCGCTTCCTCCTGGATGCCGCCCGAATCGGTCAACACCAGCCGCGCTGCACGCATCAGATGCACCATACTCAGGTATTCCAGCGGTGGCAACAGGGCAATATTGGACACACCGCTCAATAAGTGGTACACCGGCTGCTGCACATTGGGATTCAAATGAACCGGGTAGATCAGCTGAATGTGATCAGCGAATTGCTCTGCCAGGGCGCGCAGCCCAGCGCAGATCTCCTCCAGCGGTTGCCCGAAATTCTCGCGCCGGTGGGCAGTCACCAGCACCAGTTGCCGCCCACCAGGGAAAATCTGGTATTGTGCCAGCAGGCGCTGCACTTCCTCGGGCGGCGGACGGCGCACGATTTCATTCAGCGCATCGATGACCGGGTTACCGGTAACCACAATGCGCCAGTCCTCCACCCCTTCACGCAACAGGTTGGCGCGGCTGTGTTCAGTCGGCGCCAGGTGCAGATCGGCGACCACACTCGCCACACGCCGGTTCACTTCTTCCGGAAAAGGCTGCCAGCGGTCTCCGGTGCGCAAACCCGCCTCAACATGTCCAACATGAATACGACGGTAATAGCCCAGCATCGCCGCCGCCATGACTGTGGTGGTATCGCCTTGCACCAGCAACCAGTCCGGTGCAAGGTCGTGCAGCACCGGGTCGAGATGGGTAAAGATTGCCGCGGTTAAATCCGCCAGGCTCTGATCCGGGCGCATCAGGTTCAGATCCACATCGGGGACAATCTCGAACAACTGGAGCACCTGGTCAAGCATTTCACGGTGCTGGGCAGTCACAATCACCATTGATTCGATCTCTGCTCTGGAACGCAGCGCCTGTACCACCGGCGCCATTTTGACCGCCTCTGGGCGGGTACCAAAGATCGAAACAACACGCAGCTTACGGCTCATGCCGGCTTACCTCTCCCCAGTCGGTGGACAGTGAAACCCGCCCGGTACCAGTCTGGCACATTCCAGGCATTGACCGTATCCAATGCCAGCCGCGCGCTGCTCATGGCAGCCATTTCTGCCGGATCGAGCGCTTTGAATTCATCATGCCCGACCAGCAGCAGGATCAATTCCGCGTCCTGGACTGCTTCTCTCAGCGTGGCAGTACTGGATACGCCATCCAGCGCATAGGTCGTCTTGTACGGCTCAAAGGCGCGTACCTGCGCCCCCGCCGCCAGCAGGGAATGCACCACCTCAACCGCCGGGCTTTCGCGCAGGTCATCGACATTGGGCTTGTATGCCAACCCCAATGCGGCAATGCGCCTGCCGCGCAGGCTACCAAGAATGCGCTCGACCAGCTGGAACACAAAATGAGGCTGGTCATCGTTCACCTGCCGGGCAGTCCGGATCAGGTGCGCCAGGTCGGGCGCTGCTTCGACCAAGAACCAGGGATCGACACTGATACAGTGACCACCCACCCCCGGACCGGGTGAAAGGATGTTGACCCGCGGGTGACGGTTAGCAAGCCGGATGGCTTCCCACACATCCACACCAAAGCGGTCTGCCAGACGGGAAAATTCGTTGGCAATCGCAATGTTGACATCCCGATAGGTGTTCTCCATCAGCTTAACCATCTCGGCAGTGGTGGCATCGGTGAGGATGATCTCACCGCGCACGAACACGGCATACAGGTCCTTGCCCGCCTGGGCGGATTCGGGGTCAACACCACCGATGATACGTGTATTTTCAATTAATTCGCGCAGAATTTGCCCCGGCAGAACCCGTTCGGGCGAATATGCAAGATGAAAATCCTTACCTGCGCGCAGTCCACTTTTCTCCAGAATCGGCGCAACCAGGTTAACCGTGGTCAACGGCGGAGAGGTTGATTCAAGAACCACCAGGCTGCCGCGCCGCAGGTGAGGAACAATGGCTTCACTGGCAGCCCGAACGGCGCGCATGTCCGCCCGTTTGTCTTCATAAAATGGGGTGGGAACCGCGATGATGAACGCATCTGCAGACTGCGGATGCTGGCTAACCTCCAGGTTGCCGGAACGCAGCGCCGCCTGCACCAGGGTACGCAATCCTGGCTCGTAAAGGTGGAGGCGTCCGTTTTGCAAGCCTTCTACAATCTCCGGGTTAACATCCACCCCCACGACTCTTAAACCGTGGGTGGCAAACGTGCTCGCCGTTGGCAGACCGATATAGCCCAATCCCAGAACACAAATTTTTTCGAAATTCACAGTCACTCCTCAAAATGACAAGGGTTGGTGGAAATTATCTCACAGGGGTAAAAAACTGCCCAGATGCGCCCTTGCTGTCGGCAGGCAGATTCCGGCATCCTTACCTGAAATCGTCCTGGCATTCGAACTCGGGCACCAGCCAGTCAATGAAGGTTTGCTTTTCGGTGCTGTCGGGCAGCTCATCCGCCAGTACGCGCCAGAACCGGCACAAATAGGGACGCATTTCCAGGTAAGGGTAAGCCATGCCGCGCGTCAGTTCTGCTGCCAGTTCCCAATCCTGGCGATGTGCGGCTGCCGCAATGAATGGACGATACTCCACACCGTTTCTGGGTTTAAAACCAGCCGCTATGGCTTGATCCCATTCGCTCTGCACAGCTTGCCAATCACCAAACTGAGCCGCCAATGAGGCACGCTGGTAATGGTAGCACCATGTTCGCGGCGCTTCTGGGTTGAACACATCGCTGCGCGGCGGCTGAACATCCTGGCGGCGAATCAGATCGAGATTCGAGTAGGTTGCCGCAACCTGCAGGTCGTCCGAAAGGTACGGATTGACCGCATCGACTGCATCCAACACCCACAGGCAGTTGAGACTCTCGCTGGCAAAGTAAAACGCCAGCGTGTGGTCGCCAGGCGCATTGAATTGGAGATCTACAACCTTTTCCTGAAAATCGGCGGGGTTTTCGAGCCGCCGAGCCTGTCCGGGTTTGCTGACATCGTAGTACCAGTAACGGACATTGCCCGGCGTATGCGGCGCGTACAACTGGTTGAGCAAAGAGGTGTTTGCCCAACTGCCAATGTAGCGGATCAGCGCACCATCGCCAATGAACACGGCGGGCTGCTCCACTTCCGGCGCACGCCAGTGCATCTGCCAGGCAAGGTTCAACTGCTCCTCCCACGACCAGCGATATTGGGTGGTGTTGCGCACCTGGAAGCCGACCGCCAGCCCAATCAAAACGGCTAATACAGCCAGGCGAATACGCGGCGTACGCAGCAATTGTTCCGCTCCGGCAACCATGATCAGCGCCGCGCCGGGCATCGCCGCCAGACCAAAACGATCATTATATGCCCAGGCAGGATCGAGGATTTGCCTGCCGATCATCCAGCCGGGGGCAAAGCCAGCTAGCATCCAGACAATCCCAATCACCAGAGCAGCCGGCGCCCAGCCAGCGCTGGGTTCCTCTTCATGCCGCTTAGTGCGCCGCCACTCAACCAGCAGCACCAGGGCAACTGCCAGGGCAGCCAGTCCCCAGGCAATGAGATTGGATATGGGTTTGAACGCAATCGTATTTAGTACCAGCGTTTGCGACCAGACAATGATCAATCCGGCAATCAGATCCTGAAAAACCATGGTTGCCAATTGCAGACCAGTGCCAGAGGGGTCGGTGAACAGGTTGGTCAATAATACCGGCGTGTTGCGGTCGAAACCCGGCGTTGGCATAAAGCCAAACCGCCAGACCAAAAACCCTGCCAGCAACAGCAGGTAAGGTAGCCAATCCTGCAGGGTGCGCCGCCAGCGTACACGGGTAGGCTGATCGCGGTGCAGCCACCATAAAAGCAGCGGACGGAGCATTTCGAACCCGACGAAGAATTCCTGGGAGTACAGCTGCACCGCACCTATCAGCAGCGCAACAGCGTTCCAGGCAAAATACTTGCCGCGCCGGGTTGCTCCACGCAGCATCAATCCAATGGAGATGAGCGCCAGGGAAAAACACACCCAATGCGAGCTATATGTCAGTGCCGCTGGTTGTTGTTTGAAGATCGGGTAAACCGCAAACAGGATGGCTGCCAGTGCTACCGGCTGACGAGCCTGTGGAAACAGGCTCTGCAGCACTTTCCAGAAAGCTAAAACTGCCATGATCCGCCAGAACAATGCCCAAATCTGCCAGCCGGTCGGCGCACTGCCGAGCAACTCAAAACCCAAGGTCCACATCCAGCTGACCAGCGGACGGGTTACGAGGAAAGAATACTCCAACAGGCGGTGGGCACCGCCGGAACTGTATGCATTAAGGATGATCCAATCATCCAGGTAGAAACCCAGCCAGGGAATTTGAACGCCAATCCCGATCACCAGTAGAGCAACGATGAGGAACGGTGTCGAAATGCGGTGCAGCGTGTTCATATCGCTGCAATTATACAACCAAACCAGACAGGTTCTTCCAGCCGCCTTTTTTAGCCCGCCCGCGCGCAGGATTGCCGCCCATCGAGCGCCCGCTGGGAAGTATAATGGTGAGAATGTCCACCACACTGCCACCGACAAATCCTGTTCCCAGCGCCGTGCGCCAGATCGCCCGGGCTGCCGGGACAGTGATGGCAGCCTTTGTCCTCACCCAGCTGCTTGGACTGCTGCGCACCATTCTGATTTACCGCGCTTTCGGTATCAGCGCCGACCTAGACTCCTTCAACGCCGCTAATCGGGTGACCGAAATGCTGTTCAACCTGATGGCAAGCGGGGCGCTCGGCTCGGCGTTCATCCCTACCTTCACAGGGCTGCTGGCGCGAGAGCAACGTTCGACCGCATGGAAACTGGCATCAGCCATTGCCAACCTGCTCTTTATCCTCCTGATCCTGATCGCTGGACTGGTTTTTCTCTTTGCCCCGCAGGTTGTGCGCCATGGATTGTTCGTCCTGGCACCCGATCTCTCCATAGGTCAGGAGCAGACCACCATCCTCCTACTGCGCTGGCTACTGCCGACCGTCACCATCTTCGGGTTGAGCGGTTTGGTGATGGGTATTCTCAACGCGCACCAAAAATTTTGGCTGCCTGCCATTGCCCCGGCAATGTACTCGCTCGGTCAAATCGCCGGTGTGTACCTGTTGCCGGAAGCGTGGGGCATCCAACGCCTGGCAGTTGGGGCACTGGTCGGATCATTGCTGCACCTGAGTGTTCAGTTACCCAATCTATTGCACTTGAATGGACACTATACGCTCACCTTCGACCTGCGCATGGCGGAAGTGCGCGAAGTGATTCGTCTGATGGGTCCTCGTGTCCTGGGCGTGGCTGTGGTTCAGATCAATTTCATCGTCAATACCATTATCGGCTTAAGCCTGCCGGAAGGCAGCGTTTCGGCGCTCACCCTGGCATTCACCATGATGCTCATGCCACAGGCAGCCATAGCCCAATCGGTCGCCATTGCCGCCATGCCAACGTTTTCCGCCCAGGCTGCACTGGGCAAAATTGATGAGATGCGCGCCTCGCTGGCAGCCAGCCTGCGCGGTGTGTTGCTGCTGGCGCTGCCCGCCGCCGCGGGCTTGGTCGTCCTGCGCACCCCGCTCATTCGCTGGCTGTACGAGGATGGACAGTTTACCAGTCGCTCGACCGAGATGGTCACCTGGGCATTGTTGTGGTATGGTCTGGGGCTGCTGTTTCACTGCCTGCTGGAAATTGTGGTGCGCGCGTTCTACGCACTGCATGACACACGTACCCCGGTCACGGTTACGGTAGCAGCGATGAGCCTGAACGTAGTTTTCAGCCTGACCTTCCCCGCCCTGTTTGAGCGGGCAGGCTGGATGCCGCACGGCGGCTTGGCGCTGGCGAATTCGCTCGCCACGCTGCTGGAGTGTATGATACTGTTGTTCTTGCTGCGCCGCCGTTTGCAGGGGTTAGGTGAGAGCCAGATCGTAGCCGGCGGCGTGATGGCACTTTTAGGCAGCGCTGCCATGACGGCTGTTTTATGGCTTTGGCGGGGTGCCAGCCCCTGGCAAACAGCCAGCCTGCAGGTATTGACCGGCGTGCTGCTCGGTGGAATGGTGTACGCCACAGCACTTTGGTTGTTGCGCGTCCCAGAATTGCTCGTTCTACGAGAGGCAATCGCCCGGCGGGTAAACGGGTTTCTCAACAAAGCATAGTGAACATTGCGTTATGACCGCCCAGCATCCAAATCACCTTGATTTGGTGAGCTACACTGTTCAGGATAATATACAATACAGGTATCCCCCAAACCGAAACGAAAGGAGTTCTTCATGGTCCCCACTCCCGGAAAAACGTTCTGGCAGAACACCAAACCGCAGTTCGTCCCCGAATCTGCCCAGAGTCAGGGTCTGCCGCAGCCACCGCTGGAATTGCCATACGATCCAGCTGCCCGCCTGATCAAACTCCCCCAACCCGGTAACATCCATCACCCTCCGGCTTCCTTATGGGAGACAATGGCAAAACGCACCACCTTGCGCCGATATGCTAACGCGCCTCTTCGCTTGGAGGAACTGGCGCTGCTGCTTTGGTATACTCAGGGTGTTAAGGAAGTAACTGCTCGACCGGTGACCCTGCGAACGGTACCTTCTGCCGGGGCGCGGCACGCCTTCGAAACCTACCTGCTGATCAACCAGGTGGATGAACTGGATGCAGGGGTTTACCGCTACATTGCGCTGGAGCATGCCCTCCTGCCAATGGATTTTTCTAGCAGCGTCAACGACAACCTTACCCAGGCTTGTTACAACCAGCGCCAGGTTGCCACAAGTGCGGTCACCTTCTTTTGGGTTGCGGCGGTCGAACGGATGCAATGGCGCTATCCGGAACGCGGTTACCGTTACCTGCTGCTGGATGCCGGGCATGTCTGCCAGAACCTCTATCTGGCAGCCGAAGGGCTGGGTTGTGGGGTGTGCGCGATTGCCGCGTACGATGATGATGCGCTCAACCAGGCATTGGGGCTGGACGGCGAAAACCTGTTTGTGGTGTACGCCGCCTCGCTGGGTAAACGCAACGCCTGAGCGCGTTCAGCCCTGCGCGGCGCGCAATTTCGCCAGCACCGCTTCGTATTCGGTGCGGTTGGGTGGATTAAGACGGATGATCTGTTCAACCGCCCGAACAGCGTTTTCATAGTCGCCGGTCTCGGCATACGAATCCGCCACCACATCCAGTTCGGCAATGGCTTCCCTTATCTTTTTATCCTTCAGGTACAACTCCGCCAGACGCGTGCGCAGTTCGAATTTGCCCGGCTGCTCGAAAAGAATGGCATTGACAAAAGCCAACGCTGCCTCACGCTGATGTGAACCTTCAAGAAGATTGATGTAATTATCCACCTCGAGCAGCGCAGCCTGATCCTGTCCCAGACGAAAATACAACTCAACAATGCGCGCGCGCAGGGTCTGATCGTCTGGCTGCAAAGTGCGCATTTGCTCGTAGAAACGTAATGCCTGACGCCAGTCGAGGCGCTGCATATCAATATCTGCCAGGTGACTGAGCATCTGGAATGCCCACTGGCGGTTGCGCTTGGATTGCTGCACCAGCTTGAGCGCTTCAAGGTAGGTGTGGCGTGCCTGATCCAACTCCGCCAGGCGGTAATAGATATCCGCCACTTCCATGTACTGTTGCAGAGCTTCATCCACCTGCCCCTGTTCGATCAGCATCCGGATCAATTGCTGGCGCACACCCAGGTCCATTGGCGAAATCTGGGTCATCCGCCGTAGCAGGGTAATCGCCTGGGCTGCCTCGCCGCGCAGGCTATACAGTTCGACCACCAGCAGGTATTTGCTGACCGCATCATGCAACAGACCATCCTGGAGGAGCAGTTCAGCGATCTGGGTATGCAGCGGCAGGTAGGTCGGGGCGAAATCAATGGCATGGTAGGCTTCCTCCAGGGCGGTGTGGACCTTACCTTGCTGCGCCAGAACCCGGATCCTGCCCAGTGCCTCGATCACCTCGGAACTGCGCGATTCCAGCAGCATATCTGCCAGCAGCGCGGGCGGTGCGCCAACTTCCTGCGGCGGCAATTGCTGGCGGGCGCGTCCGAGAAATTCGCGCCAATCGCTGCGCACCAATTGCTCGGCAACCGTATCGCACAGCGCTTGCAGCACTTTGGGGTCGCTGATGTGATCCTGGGCTTCTATGATCGGCTCATACATCTGGTGCAATTCAGCCCGCTGGGCTGGCGGTACAGTTTCCGCATCCGCCAGGCGTAACGCTTGCAAATAAGAAAGGGCGGCATCCTTGTAATTGCCTGCACGGTAATAGATCTTGCCTATCAGCAAGTACGAGCCGAGGGCAAAATCGGGGTGTTTGACAGCTTTGAGCAGCACCTGGAGCGCCTTGCTGTCCTGCTTCTCCACCAGCAGCAATCCCAAATCATAGTGCAGTGCCGGGTGGGCAAAGCCAATTTCATATGCCCTTTCTAATTCTTCAGCTGCCTGCTTATCCTGCCCCATGGTTTGCGACTCGATGGCTTGCCCAATATGCAGCAGCACGCGAGTTTGAACCGATTGGTCCAGCGAAAGTTCACCCGTGCCGCGCATCAAGGCATTGATTCCGCGCCGAACGGGTTGTGCCTCGGCGTTACCCAATTCTTCTGGCTGGTCGAACAACAACCCCGCCAGTTGAATCAGGGCACGCTGGCGCGCCTCTGCCAGCGGATCCATCGCGGGAGGTTTTCCGTCCTCCTGGGGCGCTTCCAGCTGACGTACTTCCGCCATGCGCATCGGACCAGTACCGCCACGCGGGCGAGTCGGCTTGGGCAGTGGCTGCCCGCTTTTGATCGAATGCAATGCCTGGCTGGCTTCTGCACTGCCAGGCAGCAACTTGAGTGCGTATAGCACGATCTGGGTTGCTTTTTGAATTTCTCCGGCATGCTGCATCAGGCTGGCAGAGGCAACCAATTCCGCCACCGCCTCCGCTTTTTTACCCAGACGTTCGTAAATCATTGCCAGGCGCGAGTGGGCAGTCAGGTTTTCCGGGTTCAGGCTGAGCACGCGCAACCAGCCCTCGATCGATTTTTCAACATCCCTGGACTTTAGATGCAATTCCGCGGCTTGCATACCAGCGCGGATTGCCTCGTTCAAACGCCCCTGCCGTTCGTAGATACGCGCCATTTTGTCTGGCGCAATCGGGTCGTCCGGATTGAGGATGGCTGCCCGTTTGTAAATTTTGAGTGCTTCATCGAAATCCTGGAGTTCAAACAGCGCCAGCGCCAGGTTGGTGAGCGCCGAAGCATGGTCAGGAAATTCTTCCAAGGCTGTACGGTAATAGTGAGCCGCTTGATCCCATTGCTGCTCCCACGCTGCAGAATGCCCTTTGTTCATGGCATCTTCAAACGCTCGTTGATTTCCAGCCATGCTCCTCCACCCAAGTCTATAGATTGCGATTCTACCTAACTTTAACCGAAAGCCGCGCAGAACGCAAAGGAATTCGGATAACAATTCCGCAAAGTAGCATAATCTGCACGGTTTACCTGCTCAGTCCAGCACCACCAGCGAACCCCAGGTATTGCCCCAGCGCGCTTCAGTCGCTAGCGGTATAGACAAAGGGTAAGCATGTTCCATTACCTCGCGCACCACGTGCACACAGGCATCCCGTTCGGCTTCGGGCACTTCCAGCACCAGTTCGTCGTGCACCTGAAGAAGCATGCGCGACTGTAAACCGGCAGCCCGCAGCGCGCCCGGCAGGCGCACCATGGCAATTTTCATGATGTCGGCTGCGGTGCCTTGCACCGGTGCGTTGATCGCCTCGCGTTCTTCGCGCGCCCGCAATCCGGGGTTGGCATTGCTTTTCAGATTAGGAAAATATCGCCGCCGCCCAAGCAAAGTTTCGACATATCCCTCACGCGCGGCGCTGCGGCGCAAGCCATCCAGGAAGCGCTTGACCCCCGGAAACTGCTGGAAATAAGCCTTGACGAAATTCTCGGCTTCACCCAGGGTCAGCTCGGTGGTGCGGCTCAAACCAAATGCGCTCATCCCGTAAATCAGCCCGAAATTGATCGCTTTGGCATGGCGGCGCTGTTCCTTGCTGACCTGGTTCAAGCCAACACCGTAGATGGCAGCTGCAGTAGCGGCATGAATATCCTGCCCGGCGCGGAATGCATCCAGCATTGCCTGATCCTGCGCCATATGCGCCACGATGCGCAGCTCGATCTGTGAATAGTCAACCGCCAGCAGTTTGAATCCCGGTGCGGCAATAAACGCATTGCGTACCTGCCGCCCGGTTTCGGTACGGGTAGGGATATTTTGAAGGTTGGGATCCGAGGATGCCAGCCGTCCGGTTACCGAGCCGGTCTGATTGTAAGACGTATGAACTCGTCCGGTATGCGGATTGATCTGCTGGGGAAGCGCATCCAAATAAGTGGACTTCAACTTGGCAAGCTCGCGGTACTCCAGGATCATGCCAACCACCTCGTGCTGCCCACGCAATTCTTCCAGCACGCCCGCCGAGGTGGAAAAATGACCGGAGGAAGTCTTTTTTCGCCGGTCAGGCGGCTCCAGTTTGAGCGTTTCGAACAGCACTTTGGACAGCTGCTGGGTGGAATTGAGGTTGAAGGAATAGCCAACCGCCGTGTAAATGGCGGTTTCGATTTCCGCCATGCGTGCGCTCAACTCCTGCGACATTCTGTTCAAAAAGGGCACATCCAACATGACGCCGTTTTGCTCCATCATCGCCAGCACCGGCACCAGCGGCATTTCAACTTCCTCGAACAGGCGTACCGCGTTAACTTGTTCCATCCGTTCGCGCAGCAACGGCATCAGCCGTAAACAGATCTCGGCATCTGCGGCGGCATATCCGGCAGCCGC
This sequence comes from Bellilinea sp., assembly GCA_034411135.1. Classification (GTDB taxonomy): domain Bacteria; phylum Chloroflexota; class Anaerolineae; order Anaerolineales; family Anaerolineaceae; genus Bellilinea. The sequence goes on along the minus strand of DAOUMN010000106.1, from coordinate 18,334 downwards.
CTGCACCGGCACCTGATCCATGGTCAGTTGGTTTTTACCCTTGCCGATCAATTCCTCGATGTGGGTCATGCGCACACCCAGGTAGGCTTCAGCCATGTCCTTCAGACCCAGGTTGTAGCTTTCCGGCTGCACCAGCCAGGCAGCAATCATTGTATCGAACGCCAACGGACTCACAGCCAGCCCGTTTCTTTCCAGCACCAACCCATCGTACTTCAGGTTGTGCCCCACTTTGGGGATATTTGCATCAGTCAACGCCGGGCGCAAAGCCGCCAGCACCTCATCCAACGGCAGCTGCTCATCCCCGCTGCGATGCCCGACCGGCAGGTAATAACCGCGCCCAGGCGCCACTGCCAATGAAATACCGACCAGATCCGCCCGCATCGGGTCGGTAGAAGTTGTTTCGGTATCCAGCGCAATGACCGCAGCTTTTGCCAACACCTGTTTCAATTCATCCAATGCCTGGCGGGTCTGCACGGTAACGACATCGATATCCACGCTCGCCGGCTCACCGATTTGCACGAGTGGCTGCCCAAACAGGGATAATTGCTGTCCGCCCGCCGGCAGTATCGGCTGGCTTTCCAGCTTTTTGAGACGCCCAAGCAGAGAGCGAAATTCCATGCGCTGGAAGAATTCCTCCACCGCGCCCAGGTTGATCCGGCTGGTTTGCGCCTTTTCCAGGTTGAGCAGCACCGCCAGATCGGTGCGGATAGTCGCCAGATCGCGGCTGAGGTACGCCTTCTCACGGTCTCGTTCCAGCAGACTGCGGTAGCGCGGCTGAATTTGCTCCAGGTTGGCGTAGATCTCGTCCAGGGTAGGAAATTGTTGCAGCAGGTTGACCGCCGTCTTTTCGCCGATACCCGCCACGCCGGGAATGTTGTCGGACTTGTCCCCCACCAAGGCTTTGTAATCGACCACCTGCTCCGGGCGGATGCCCAACGCCTCGATCACCTCGCGCGGACCGTAGTCTTTTGCTTCAGACAGTTTCGAGCCTGCCAGGTTGACCATCACCCGTTCATTAACCAGTTGGAGCAAATCGCGGTCGCCGGTGATAATCTTAACCCCCAGCCCAGATTCAACCGCCTGGCGGGCAATGCTGCCGAGCACGTCATCCGCCTCGAAGCCTTCCTGTTCCAGGCGTGGCAGCCCAAAGGCATCCACCATTTCGCGGATGCGCTCGATTTGCGGGCGCAGATCGTCCGGCATTTTGGCGCGGGTGGCTTTATACTCCGGGAACAATTCATTGCGGAAGGTTATGCCGGTATCGAAAGCAACCGCAAGGTACTCCGGTTTATCCTGCTCAAGCAGACGCAGCAGCACGCTGGCGAATCCATAAATTCCTGCGGTGGGTTCACCGCTGCTGGTGGTCAGGGTCTGACCGGAAATGGTAATCGCAAAGTAGGTACGGTACGCCAGAGCGTGACCATCGATTAGATATAAAATTGGCGGCATGGTTCACCCGTTTCGTGGTGGATTAAGAGGACAGAAACCCTTGTCTGCGGCGGGTGCGCTGAATGAAATCGTCGATCAGGCTATCTGCCGGGAATTGGCGGGTACGCATGATCAGATGCGCCGAAGCCCAAAAGTCACCCCCGGCAGCCACCCAATTGGTGTGCGCAAAACGCTCGGACAGTCGGGCGGAACTCTGGTCACGTAAAATCCGCACCAGGTAGCCTGGTGAAACAGCGGGCGGCAGCGAGACCGACCACAACAGGTACCGCGGTTCGATGCGCAGTGACTCCAGCGGGTAACCCAGTGTAGCACAAAATTCCGGAATCCAGCCCTGCAGTTCTTCGCGCAGTTCGCCATCGAGGGTAATGTGCGGCGAGCGTGGCAGCAGTATGCAGGTGTACGGCTGGCGTTTTTCCATTGGGATAGTTTCGCCGGGCGGCGGGCTGCCGCTCTTGCGGCTGGGGCGGGTTTCTTCTACAGACTGCGATGCAATCACGGGTTCGAGCAATGGGCTGCTGCTGGCAAGGCTTGGTTCCATCCGGGCTTCTTGCTCCCAGGGCAGTACCAGTTCATCCTCTGCCGGCGGGGCAAACTCGACTTCCGGCAGCCATTCACTGCTGGTAAGCGGTGTAAACGGCGGAGCATCCGGCGGGGGCAGACTGCCAAGCAGGTCATCCAAGCGCACCGACTCGGCTTCGACGGTAAACTCTTCCTCGTCCAGCAACGGTAATTCCTCTTCCAAATCCGGCTCGACCCCCATTCCGGTCGGCGTGGAAAAAGCCTCCTCAGGCTGTGGTGCAAAGGTTGTGTTTAATTCAGGCACTTCAGCGCACAGGCGGGCAATTTGTTGAGTGGTGTACCGGGCTTCGCGCAGCGAGGTGTTCGCCTCAAACAGCACACCCAACTGGCTGTTTTCCATTAGAGGCGTGGCGTACAGTAACACATCGCGCCCGGCGGATCGCGGGCGAAAATAGCGGATCAGGTCACTGCGCCGCTCCGGCTGCCAGGAGCGCGCCAGTACCAGGGCGGCTTCGCGCAAGTCCTCCTCTGCCAGCCCGCCTGCCAGCAGCGGCGGCTCACCCAGCCGCAGAATCATTCCACCCAACGCCCGGGCTGGTTCAAGCCAGCCAGCCAAACGGTTGGTCTGGTCAGCCGGATCAACCGGCGGGTCATCATTTAGTGCTGCTGCGGGTGGCTGTCCTGCCAGCGCACCTTCCAGCGCCGCCAGCAAATCAGGCAAGTAAAACGGCTTGGTCAGGCAGGCTGCCGGGCGCAGCTCACTTAATTGGGGATGATGCAGATCGTTGAATGGCACAAACACCACCAGTTTGACTTTCGGGTGGGATTGCACCATTGCGCGAACCGACTGCCAGGCATCTTCGTTCTCATCCAGGTCAGCAATCAACAGGTCAACCGGCTGCTGAGCGAGAAGCCTGGCAGCGTCTCCTGCTTCCGCTGCCAGGAGAACCTGAAAACCCCCGTGCCCTTTCAGACTGTTCTGCAGCAGGCTACGAAAAGCCTCATGAAAACTGAAGACCAGTACATTGCGGCTCATGGTTAAAGTCTATCACGGGCAGTATGGAGATACAAGCGCGAAAACCTTTCTGTGCAATACCGAATGATCTTCTTCATCGGGTTGCAACTGGCGTGCCGGGCATCGAATTTCTGACAGCCGGTTGAGTAATTCCGGGTTTGCAAAGCATTCCCAGAACGGCTATACTAAATACAGACTGTGGAGGAGCAATGCTTCCAATTAAGGACACCATTCGATCAAGATCTCTCCCGGTAATCACATGGCTGTTGATCCTAGCCAATGGGGTGGTGTTTTTCTTCGAACTAAACCTCAGTCCGCTGGAGTTAGAGCGTCTGATCCGCACCTACGGGTTGATCGGCAGTCGCTTTCAAGTCGAAAACCCAGCCACCTGGCTGCCGTTGTTCAGTCACATGTTCCTGCACGGCGGCTGGTTGCACTTCCTCAGCAATATGTGGACACTGTTCATCTTCGGCGACAATGTCGAAGACCGCATGGGGTCATTCCGTTTTCTGCTTTTTTATCTATTGGGCGGCGCGGCTGCCGGGTTGCTGCAAATCTATCTTGGCGTCGCCAACGTGCCTTCCATTGGCGCGTCTGGCGCAATTGCAGCAGTGCTGGGTGCGTATTTCCTGTTCTTCCCACGCGCGCAAGTGATCACCTTCATTCCACTCTTCTTCCTGCCGTGGTTCGTCAACATCCCCGCGGTAATCTACCTGGGCTTCTGGTTCATCTCGCAATTGTATTCCGGCTTGCTCTCGCTGGCGCTGCCGGGCGGAATGAGCATGGGCGGAATCGCCTGGTGGGCGCACATCGGCGGCTTTTTATTCGGGTTGCTGCTCGCCTTTCCATTCAGTATCACCAGCCGTAAGCGAACCTACTGGCATCGCGACGAGTATTACCCGTGGTAATCCACCCCTCTTAATCGAACCTGTGGAGGCGTTATGGAGTTGATCAATCTACTGTGGATCTTTCTCATCATTTCTGCGCTGGTGCCCGTCTTCCGCCAGAAGATGATCGAAACCGCCCGCCTACGCCTGATGCGCGAGATCGAGGGCAAGCGTGGCAGCCGGGTCATCGCGCTGATTCACCGCCAGGAAATGGTCAGTTTTCTCGGCTTTCCGGTGGCACGCTTCATAGATATTCATGATTCCGAACAGGTTCTGCGCGCCATCAAACTGACCGACCCAAAACTGCCCATCGATATCATCCTGCATACCCCTGGTGGACTGGTGCTGGCTGCCGAACAGATTGCCAACGCGCTTTCCCGCCACGAAGGCAAAGTTACCGTGATGGTTCCCCATTACGCCATGTCGGGCGGCACGCTGATTGCCCTGGCTGCGGACGAGATCATTATGGACGAAAATGCCGTACTCGGGCCTGTTGATCCGCAGATCGGTAATTATCCTGCCGTTTCGATTTTGCGCGTGGTCGAGGAAAAAGACCCCAATCGGATCGACGACGAGACGCTGATCCTGGCGGACATTGCCCGCAAAGCCATTCAGCAGGTTAAAGCCACCATTCAACGGATTGCCTGCTGCAATTACACCCCCGAACAGGCGAAACGTCTGGCAGACGAACTGGCTAGCGGGCGCTGGACGCACGATTACCCAATCAACATCGAGGAAGCTCGCGAACTGAACCTGAAAATCAGCATCGACATGCCGGATGAAATCTATAAACTGATGAACCTCTTCCCACAGACCCAACAGCGCCGCCCCTCGGTGGAGTATATTCCCCTGCCCTATCCCGCCCGCCCGGTACTACCGGAACGTAAGAATCACAAGGACTGAATTGAGCCTTTTCCTGAGGAGAAAACCATGGACGAGATGATTCCCAAAGTCGAGATCAACCGCGCCAGCCTGGAAGAATTGATCCGCGTGCCGGGCATTGGTCCCGCGCTGGCGGAGCGGATCATTGCCGCCCGCCCGTTCGATTCGCTGGATGACCTGACCCGCGTAAGCGGCATCGGTGCGGTGGTACTGGAACGCTACAAGAATTACTGTTTCATCGAGCCGATCAAAGCCGTAAGTCACCCGGTTGAGCAAGATCAGCCACTGCCGACGTGGCTGCAGGATAGCGGTGAAGAACAACCTGCCTTTCCGGCAGAAGAAGAATCACCGGTAGCCGAACCCGCTGCTGCACAAGAGGATACCTCCCAGGTCGAACCCATTGCGGAGAGCATACCTGCTGTAGCCGTGGAAGAAACTCCGCTAGTGGAAGCTGAAACCGGGAGTGAAACCGCTGCACCGCAACCCGTCAGCGCGGAAGCGGCTAAATCTGCCGCGCAAACTGCTGCGACTGCCACATCTGCCCCGGTAGCCGCGCGCCGCGAAACCTACATCCGCCGCGAAGACCTGGTCTGGACCGCCGTCGGCGTGGCGCTCTTCACCCTGATCCTCTCGCTGATCTTCAACCTGGGCACGCTGGCGCTGATCAACCGCACACTGGCATATTCTTCTGCCAACGAGGGACAGGCGCTTGCCGCCCGCGCCGAGGCAATTAATGGGCGCATCCGGCTATTGGAAGGCGACGTGGACGCGCTGCGCACCCGCATCCAGACCATTGAAGCATTGAGCGGTCGGGTGACCAGCCTGGAAAACAGCCAGCAAGCCTTGCAGCAAGAGCTGGATGCTGCTCAGGCTAAGGTGGAGGAACTGGCACAACAAAGTGCGGCATACCAGTCGCAAATCGAGGAATTACAGCAGCGCAGCAACGTGTTCCAGAACTTTTTAGACGGGCTGCGCCGCCTGCTCACCATTGGCGAAAGCAAGTAAGCGGAGGCAACTGATGAGCAGTCCTGAACCTTCCCTCACCTCTGGCGAACGATTTTCGATTGCCTTGGGCGCATTCTTTCGGGCAGTAATGCGCCTGATTATCCTGCTGCTGGGCGGCGTTGTGCTTGCCGCGTTGTTCTACTTTGGCTTCATCCTGATCTACCAGCAAGCCATTCTGCCCGCCCAAGACAACACCGCGCGCATTAACCTGATGGAAACCCGCCAGGCAGACCAGCAGGAGCAGGTCACCCAACGGCTGGAAAATTTCCAGACCCGCCTGACCGAACTGGAAAACCAACAAATTCTCAACCAGGAAGCCTTCGACAGCCTGCGCACCGCTCAAACAAGCCTGGAACAAAACCTGACCACCCACAGCGAGCAATTGAAGGCATTGGAAAACCTGGAAAAACAACTGGCTGAACTGGAACGCGCCCACAAGAAAACCCTTGAACTAGCGCGGGCGAATCAATCTGCGCTGGAAAGCGGTACATTGACCCGCCAGGTGGAATATGATTTGGGGGTGCTGCGAGCTGCGGTGCTGGTTCAGCGTGCCCGGCTGTACCTGGAACAGTCTAATTTTGGGCTTGCAGGGCAGGAAACCCGCGCGGCACGCGCCGTGCTCGCTGGACTGCAAACCAATGCTAACACCGAACAAAGCGCCGAGCTGGCTGCCTGGATTGGGCGGCTGGATTCTGCCCTGGCAAGCCTGCCTGATTTTCCGGTTCTGGCGGGCAACGACCTGCGCACCGCCGAGGAATTGCTGCTGTTGCCCAAAAACCTGTTGGACCTGACCCTTACCCCCGCCGCAGTGCAGGAGACTCTCTCCGCCACACCCACACCCGGCAGCGAAGTGACTGCCACGTCGACCCCCGGCAGCCTTACCCCATCACCCCCCCCCGCCCCAACTCGCACTCCCTGATACCAACGAGGACAAAACAACTATGGAAACCGATAAAACCAATCCCGAAGAACCCTCCCCGGCAGAAAGCCACGACGATGCTGCCGCCACGCCTGAGGTGACATCTGCCGAAAGCGCCAGCCCGGTATCGCCGCCGCCATTCGAACCTACACCCACCCCGGCTGGCAGAGAGTCCCCTACCTGGCTACGCCGCAATGCGCCCTGGCTGGCAGCGATTCTGATCACCCTGCTGGTCGGCTTTGGGCTGGCGTTTTTCCTGCTTTACCAGCCCGCCCAGCAATCCCTGCAAATCGCCCGCCAGGACGCAGAGCAAAAGGCAGAGGCAATCACCAAACTGGAAACCGATCTGGAAGACACGCGCCTCACACTGGATCAAACGCGCAGCGACCTGAAAACTACCACAGACACGCTGAAAGAACTGCAATACCAATCTGCCCTGACCGCCCTGCAAACCAATGTGGCGTATGCCCGGCTGGCGCTGGTGACCAAGGATGTGCTGACCGCCCGCCAGGAATTGAGCGCGGCGCAAACTAACCTGAAAAAATTTACTCCACTGCTAGGGGATAAGGAAATCGAAACTGCGCTGACCGAACGACTGGCGTTGGTGCGTTCATCGATTTCCAGCGACCCTACAAAAGGGCTGGAAGAATTGCGCATCCTGGCGGAAAACCTCTCCCGCCTGGAAAAACCGTAAAACTGCGGGGATGAATCCGCCCCTGCAGCTCGTTAAGAAACCGGACTGCGGGGGCGGCTCTTTTTTTAAATCAGTAACGCAAGAACGCGCCGATCTGTCCGACCTGGATCAAACGGTCGTGGGCGTGGATCACCTCGACATCCCCGCCGTTGCGCATTGTCCGGCTGATGGAGAAATCCACCCCATCCGGGATTTCATGAATCTCCCCGGCGCAAACCGGGCAGGTCTTAAACGGTTTGGCAGTCAGGTAACTGCAATTGGTGCAGCGGTATGCCGGCTGGTTGAACCCGTGCGCCACCACCAGCGTGCTGACCCGGTCGCCGCTGACCGCTTCCAGGGTGGCTTCCAGTCCGGTAACCGCACCACTGTTCTTGGCTGCACGGGTAATCATGTCCTCGATCAGGTAAGCTTCGCGCTTTTGTTCCGCCTCATGACCGATCTGCATTGCCTTTGCTAGAACGTCGGTATGCCCGGCATTCATGCTTATTGGAAAAGTGCCAACGATTAAACTCTGCCATGCCTTGGGCAGCAAGCCGCGAAAGAGGGCAATATTGTCATCAGATCCACCCAGCAGAATACGGCGCACCCGATTGGCTTCGAAAAACTGCACCGAAAAATCCACCGCATCCTTCATGTTGCGTTCGATCACCTCTTCCATATGGCGAGTGCGCCCGGCAACCCCGCCCAAGGCGCCGGGGATGGTCGAAGCACCGCCGCGCTTGGTACGTTTAACGGCTTCTCCCAGAACACCCTCCTGCTCGCGCAGTTCACCCAGGTGAAAGAAGAACAGGCGAGCGCCCTGCTTATCTACCAGAACCACGCCATACCCACCATAACTATCCAACAGGTCAGCAAGCACGCGCACACTCGGTCGGTCGCTGATATGCACCAAATCAGGAACGGGAATTGCCAGCGGGTAAACGCGGAAGAAATTTTGCGGCGCACATGAAAACAGGGCAACGCCGCGTCCGGACCAGTCATATTCGCGTTGAAAATAATTATCAATGGTTGCTACATCATCCGGCAGGTTTACCCCCTTGAGTAAATTGCGCAAGCGCAGCCGATAGGCGTCAGAATTCCCTGCTGTTGGGTCGGTATTGAGATAGACGCTCAATACGGAATCCGGGGAAACGAATTGCAGTAATTCCCGCAGCTCACGTTCAGCCAACATGGCAACCTCCTTTTTCAGTTGTAATTAAATTGATCCAGACAATTGTCCGTGTTATGGACGCTTACCGAGTGTAATGGTTACCTCCTTTTCTGTATTATCCCGTAAAACCGTCAGAGTGACCTGATCGCCTGGCATTTTGTTTTTGATCAGGTAACTGAGCATATCGCCAAAGGTCAACACCGGCTGTCCATCCACCGCAATGATTAAGTCACCGCCGGCTGGCAGCCCTGCAAAATTGGTTGGGCGGCTGCCCGCCCTGACGCCGGCTTTGTCCGCCGGACTGCCAGGGGTCACGCTGGTGACGTAAGCACCGTTCTGGCGTGGGAGACCCAATGCCTCGATCATTTCCAGGGTCAATCCCTCCCGGCTGGTGATGCCCAGGTAGGGGTAATCGTACTTGCCCTCTGCGATCAACTGCGGCACCACCCGGCGGACGATGTTGCTGGATATGGCAAAGCCGATCCCGCTGTTGACCGGGTCGCCGGATACAGTCGTTCCGGTGGTGCGGATGGCACGGTTAACGCCAACCACCTCGCCGTTCAGATTGAGTAACGGACCGCCCGAGTTGCCCGGATTGATGGCAGCATCCGTCTGGATGATATCACCCGCGGTGAAGAAATTACCACCTTCCGCTTGGCGCATCGATTCAAGCGTGCGTCCCTTGGCAGAAACAATGCCCACAGTCATCGTGCCCGAAAGACGGAAAGGATTGCCAATTGCAACCACCGACTGCCCAACCCGCAATTGATCGGAATCGCCCAGCGGCAACGGAACGAGCACATTTTCGTCAACCTCCACTTTGACCACCGCCAGGTCGGAGTCCAGGTCGGTGCCAATCACCTCGCCGCGCACCTTCAAGCCAAAGGGAAAGTCAACCTCCACACTGGTCGCGCCCTCCACCACATGGTAATTAGTGATGATATGCCCCTGGCGGTCGTAAACAAAGCCAGAACCGGTGCTGCCGCCGAGTTCATTCCCAACCAGCAAACTGACCACTCCTGGTGAAACGCGATCATAGAGGGTGGTGAGGAGCACATCACGGTCGGTCAAGTTAAGACTGGACAGATCCGGCATTGCGCCCGGCGTTACCAGAAGGGGCGTATTTTCAATTGAGGGACGCGCGGCTTCGGTGGCACGCTGAATGGCGGCTGAAGTGGGTTGCGGTGTATCGTTTGAGAAAAAGCGTGGGAATTGAAAAGTGAATCCACACGCTGCAGTCACCATCAGGATAACCAGCGATACGATCAGGATCGGTTTCTTGTTCATTGCGTTTCTCTCCATTACCTGTCATTTCCGCGTTGCGTAGTTTGGGTCAGGTAGGCTGAAGCTGCCCGTTGTGTCGGGGATAATTCCCGGCATCTTCACCCATCAGGCGCGAGAGGCGGATTGTTTCTTTTCCAAGGCGCGCAGCTGCTCAAACACTTCGCGCTGGCGTTCGTTTAACTGGCGGGGTATCTGCACTTTTACGGTTACATACAAATCCCCAAAGGTTTGCGGACTGCGCAGATGAGGCATACCGCGCCCAGCAAGGCGAATCTTTTGCCCCGGCTGGGTGCCGGGTGGTATAGTCAACATGACTTCGCCGCTTAATGTATTAACCCGTGCCTGACCGCCCAAAACAGCCGTATACAGGTCAATGGTCACCTCACTATATAAATCGTTGCCTTTGCGTTCGAAACGCGCATCCGGCAGCACTTCAATGACCAGATAGAGATCAGTCTTCTGCCCATCCGGCGCGACCGGTCCACCCCCCGGCAGGCGGATGCGTGTGCCCGTTTGGGCGCCGGGTGGGATCTTGCCCTCGATGCGGCGGTTATCCACTTGCAGAAAACGGGTTGTGCCGCGGTAGGCTTCCTCCAGTGTAATTTGAACAGGATGCTCGACGTTCTGCGGCTGGCGCGCGCGGCGGGTGGTGGATGAACGGCGCATGGTGTCCGCGCCCATCCCGCCAAAGATAGCGCTGAAGAAATCAGAAAAGCCGCCCATCCCGCCAAACAGGTCTTCCATGTCCACCTGGGTGGTGCGTGCGCCGCCAGGGGCACCGCTGAACCATTGCTCCCAGTTGAAGTTGCCGGGCTGCCCTCCCATTTGCCGCCATTGGTGATAGGATTCGCCTAACTGGTCATAGCGGGCGCGTTTTTGCGGGTCACGCAGCACCTCGTAGGCTTCATTGATCTCTTTGAATTTCTCCTCGGCGCTTTTGTCACCCGGGTTGCGGTCTGGGTGGTGCTTCATCGCCAGCTTGCGGTAGGCTTTCTTGATTTCCTCTTCGCCAGCGGTTTTTGAAACCCCAAGAATTTTGTAATAATCCTTGTATTCCATACTTTCATTTTATTCTTACGGATTGCGCCGAGTCAAGTCATTTGTAATACCTCTAATGCAATTCTTACAATATTTTCATTATTCAAGTTACAGAATTGTAAATAGATTGAATAGTCTGCATGGTTTTATTATTAATGTTTCGTGCTATCATTAATACTGATGGCAGACCCTCGTGACCGCATTTTAATTGCTGAACCCGATTCGGTCATTGCAGATTTTATTGCCCGCCAGACACTTCAAGCCGTTGGCTACCAGGTTTTTCTTGTATCGGATGGCGCTGCAGCGATTGCCCGCGCCGTTCAGTTAACACCCGATGTTATTCTGGCGAACCTGGAAATGCCCGGTCTGAGCGGCAAAGATCTGCTGGTCGGGCTTGCCTCGCAGGGCGTCAACACGCCAGTCATTCTAATTGCCAAAAAAGGCGCTGAGAATGAGATCATTCAGGCATTTCGGCTCGGCGCAGCAGATTACATCCTGTGGCCCTCACGCGAAGCCGAGATCCTCTCGGCAGTCGAACGCAACCTCAACCAGGTGCGCGAACGACGCGAGCGCGAACACCTGGCAGCGCAGCTCAGCCAGACCAACCAGGAACTGCAGCAACGGGTACGCGAACTGACCACCATCTTCTCGATCGCTAAAGCGGTCACATCCATCACCGACCAGGCAAACCTGTTCGAGAAGATTCTCGAAAGTGTTACGCAAATCACCCACGCCGATTTGGGCTGGTTCCTCTTGCGCGACGAGAACAGCAAAGCCTTTCTGCTGGTGGCGCAGCACAAACTACCTTCCTCTTTGCCGGTGCGCCTGAATCAACCCTGGGACGACGGCATCAGCTCGCTGGTGGCAATGTCAGGAGAATCGCTCTCCATACACGGCGAGCCGCTCAAGCGCTTCAAGGCTGCCGCGCTGGGGCAATCGGCGCTGATCGTACCGGTCAAGGTCTCCAAGCAGGTGATTGGGCTGCTGACCCTCATCCGGCGCAAAGCCGAGCCATTCAAGGAATCCGAGCAGCGCCTGGTCGAATCGATTGCCGATTTTGCCTCTATTTCGCTGGTCAACGCCCGCCTGTTCCGGGTGATGGAAGAGCGCGCCCGCCACCAGCAGACTCTGGCAGAAAACGCGCTTACCGGCGAGAAGATTACCAGCGAATTGCTGCAAAAAGTGCGCAAGGAATTACAACTGGCTATGGAAATCCAGCACGGAGCGCTGGAACGCTTGACCCAGGACCCCACCGCTCGCTGGTCGAATGTCCAGCGCGAAAACCTCACTATCCTCAGCCAGACGCTGGACACCCTAGGACAAATCAGCAACGCAATTACCCCGTTGCAAAGTCCGCGCACCCAGCGCTCACCGCGCGGGGTTAATATCAGTGAAATTATCCGCCTGACCAGCAGTCATTTCCTGCCCTTTGCACAACAAAGCAACCTCTCCCTGATCACCGAATTACCCCAACAGGGTGTTTACGTTGCTGGTGATGAACGCCAGATCACCCAGATCCTTAACGGGTTGGTCAGCAATGCAATTAAGTTTTGCAACCCTGGCGGGCAGGTGCGGATTAAAGTAGAGAAAAGCAATGGACAGGATGTTCACCTGATTGTCAGCGATACCGGTCCGGGGTTAGAAACACGCCTGGCGACCCGCCTGCTGGAGGGACAGGCGCGCTCCGAGCAGTCGCGCCCGCGCCGGTTTGGTGGATTGGGCGTGGGAATGGGGCTAATTAAGGAACTGGTTACCCGCCAGAATGGTAAAATTTGGGTGGAAAGTACTCCCGGGCAAGGCACGAGCTTTCACATTACAATGCCTGCCGGTTGACCCGGCACATGGCTGAAAAGGCGCACTACCTTACATGAACACGAACAACAAAGACCAGACCATCCTCGTTCTGATAACCGATCAACAGATCACCTACCTGCTGGAGCGGGTGCTTCAGTCTGCCGGTTACACGGTGGAAGTTCAGCCAAACGAAGAAAGCGCCTTTCATTATGCCGAAGATAACCGCCCGGCACTGATCATTTTGAGCGAGACACTGGCAAACGGCAAAGGTTTGGAGGTAGCAGGAAAATTCATCCACCAGTTCCCTGCCACTCCAATCATTTTGCTGGTGCAAAAAGATACCCCCGACCTGCTCAAAAAAGCCCTGCGCCTGGGGGTGAGCGATTATCTCTGCCTGCCGCTGCGCAGCGAGGATATTCTCAACTCAGTGCAGGACAGTCTTGCAAAGGTGCGCCAGTCGCGCGAATGGGTGCTGCTGGAAGCCCGCCGGGCAACCGACCGGCTGCGCCGCCGCGTGGACGAATTGGAAACGCTGGCGCGTCTGGGACAATCGATCACCGCTTCACTCAATTCGAACGAAGTGCTATCTGCCATCGTCGAAGCCGCGGTGGAATTGACCGGCGCCGAGGAAGGCAGCCTGTTGCTGTTGGACGAGGACAGCGGCGACCTGTACATGCGCGCCGCCAAGAATTTCCAGGAAGATTTCGTGCGCACCTTCCGCCTGCCCATTCAGGACACCCTGGCAGGCTCGGTGCTGCGCACCGCCCAACCGGTGGTACTGGATGAAAGCACTCCGCAGAAAATCAAGACCTCCTACCTAGTGCATGCGCTGATTTACGTCCCGCTTAAAATCCAGGACAAGGTGTTTGGCGTGCTCGGTGTGGACAACCGTCACAGCCGACTGCCGTTCCACAAGCGCGACATCAATCTGCTTTCCACGCTGGCGGAATATGCCGTCATTGCGCTGCAAAACTCGCGCCTGTATGATGAGACCCAGGCGGAACGCAACAAACTGGAAACCATCCTCAAAAAGATCCAGGATGGCGTGATCGTCATTGGACAGAACCGCGAGGTTATCCTGATCAACCAGGCTGCCGAAATTGCCCTGGGAATCACCCACATGAACGTAATCGGCAAACCCTACCGCGAAGTGATCAGCCAGCCCGAACTGCTCGAACTGCTCGACACCAGCACGCGCAGCCTGTCCAACCGCACCGAGTTGGTGGTCGAGGACGGGCGGGTGTTCGGCGCTCAGCGCACCCCCATCCCGGATGTAGGCATTGCCCTGACCCTGCACGACATCACCTACCTGAAAAAACTCGACCGAATCAAGAGCGAATTCGTCAGTACGGTGTCACATGATTTGCGTTCCCCGCTGACTGCTATCCTCGGCTACGCCGAGTTGATCGAGCGCGCCGGTCCAGTCAACGAACTGCAGCAGGAATTCATCCGCCGCGTGCAAACCAGCGTGCAGAACATCACTCATCTGGTTGACGATCTGGTCAACCTGGGACGGATCGAAGCCGGTTTCGACACGCGCAAGGAAACCTTCGACCTGCGCCAGATCCTCGACCTAGCAGGCGAAAACTTCCGCAAGGCAATGGCGCGCAAAGGCAACACGCTCAACGTGGAATTGCCCACCACTCTGCCACCGTTCTATGGCAACCCGGTTCAAATCCGCCAGATGTTCGAACACCTGATCGACAACGGGATCAAATATTCACAACCCGGTGGCAAGATCCAAATTTACGGCGAACTGGAACAAAACCAGATCATCCTGCAGGTCAAAGACGAGGGCATCGGAATCCCGTCGGTCGATCTGCCGTTTATCTTCGACAAGTTCTACCGCGCCAGCAACGTCAACAGCGAGGTGGCTGGCACTGGCTTGGGTTTAGCCATCGTCCGCTCAATTGTCGAAAGCCACGAGGGGCGCATCTGGGTCGAATCGACCGTCGGGCAAGGCACCACCTTTACCATCGTCCTGCCAATCATCGAAGCCTGATCCTTAAAGCAAGCCTCCGCGGGGGCGGTGAAGTTCCCAGCGGAGGCATTCGCCAAAGGAGGAGACAGCGATGAGCTTGGTTGGAGGTGTTGCGTTGTGTCTCCGTGATTATCTTACTGCAACGTCGCTCCTTTGGCTATGGGCTATTCATCATTGGCTGTGGATGACCTTATTCACATTACAAACCCCGTATAAAGTCACGAATTAATATGACAGCTTCTTCCGGATCGCGGTAGGATTTGACCCTTAGGCGCGGGTGGTCGTTTCCAGTGATCATTTTTGAGACCGCGGACCCGCTACGGTGACAGCAAAGCACCGGTTTTTCCAACATCAGCGCCAGCGCAATTTCGTAGCCAACCCCGTGGGATGGTGTAGTCACCTCGGCTACCAGCGCATCGCATTCGCGTACCCAGGCAACATCGCGCAGGAAAACCTCACGCGCCTCAACCGAGGTCTCCAGTTCGGTCACCCGCGGGCTGGCAAGCAGCGCCGTCGGGACGCGGTGACCATCCTCCAGCAGCGCACGCACGATGGCAGCGTACACCGGTTGTTCTTTTCGCCCACCGGTGATGGAACAGGAAAAATATATATTCATCTTCGCGTAGGAATTTCCTTTTCTATACAGATTGAAACTGATTTTAACACCATTTAATTGGGGTAACTGGACTGCAATTCTGGCACAATTATTGCACTTCAAGGAGAAAATCCCCCCGATTCTTTGCTTGACGCAGTTTTGGGCTTATGCTACTATGAATACAACGTATTAAAAAATTGCGGATAGGTTACACGAAATTCGGGAATCTGTTACCTGAGAAGGAGATCGACATGAAAAAGAACGTGCTCGCTGTGGTGCTGATAACAATCCTGATCGGGTTGAGTCTGGTGGCTTGCACCCGTTCGGCAACCACGAAACAACCTGACCAAGCCACTGCCACTTCGGAAATCCCATTCCCGATTGCTACGGTGGACCCCAATGCGCGGCTGACCGAGATCGTCCAGCAGACCCAGGCGGCTCAGGAAAGTCCGGCAGCACCGGCTGAGGCAACCCCGATCATCATTGCCTCCGAGACTCCCGTGCCACAACCCACCACGACGTTGCCTGTCCTGCCAACCCTTGGGCGCCCGGAAACCTACAAACTGCAAAAAGGGGAATGGCCAATCTGTATTGCCCGGCGCTACAACCTGGACCTGAATGCCTTCTTCACCGCCAACAACCTGAACATGAATTCTCGTCCAGATGAAGGCACCACGTTGAAGATCCCCACCACCGGTTCCTGGTCTTCCGGACCACGCGCGTTGAAGGCTCACCCTGCCGACTACACGGTCAAAGCAGGCGACACGATCTACACGATCGCCTGCGATTTTGGCGATGTAGATCCGATGGCGATTGTCGCCGCCAACAACCTTGAAGCGCCGTACACCCTCAAGGCAGGTGCGGTCATCCGCATTCCGTAAACCCGGCTTCACTGGCTGATTTCAACCAGAGGTTGGTTCAATCCCTGGCGGGGTTTTCCCCGCCATTTGTATTTAATACCCATTCGGGTTATGTTATGATCACACCGATACATCTTTCCTGGAGGATACCCGATGACATTCACCATTCTGCAACGTGAAAAAATCTACCAGGGACGCGCCTTCGGCGTCGAACGAGTGCAAATGCGCCTGCCGGACGGCGCGGTACGGCCATACGACCTGGTGCAGCACAGTGGCTCGGTCACCATTGTCCCCATGGATGAACACCGCAACCTGCTCTTCGTGCGCCAGTACCGCATTGGGGTTGGTGAAGAGTTACTTGAACTGCCAGCTGGGGTTCTAAACCATGACGAAGATCCACGTGAATGCGCAGCGCGGGAGATGCGCGAGGAAACCGGTATGGCTGCCAGCCAACTTGATCTGCTGGGCGATTTTTACCTTGCACCGGGATATTCCTCCGAACACATGTACATTTACCTGGCTACCGGGCTGTTTCCATCTCCTCTGGCGCAGGATGCCGACGAATTTCTCCAGGTACAGCCAATTCCTGCAGACGAGGCGCTGCAAATGGCGCAACAAGGCAACCTGCGCGATGCTAAATCGCTGGCGGCGCTGCTGCTGGCACTGCCCCACTTAAGGGGATAATGTCTGCCTGAATATGACAGGAAACATATAATTTAAATGACCTATATAACTTACCCATCCAGACGTTTATAGATACACTCGTTAGGATGAATGTCTGGACACTCAGACGACTTGAACCTTAAAACAACCCGCATGGCACCAAGCAACCGGGTTGTTTTTTTGAACTCATTATGTTCCGCAACGGAGAAATCGCATGACAAGACAAATGATTACCGTAGATGCCAATGAGGCAGTGGCTTATGTTGCCTACCGGCTGAACGAGGTGATCGCCATTTATCCAATCACCCCTTCTTCCGGAATGGGAGAACTGGCAGATGCCTGGTCAGCCGCCCGCGTACCCAACATTTGGGGTACTGTGCCGCTGGTGGTTGAAATGCAGTCGGAAGGTGGGGCTGCCGGGGCAGTGCACGGCGCGCTGCAAACCGGTTCGCTGACCACCACCTTCACTGCCTCGCAGGGATTGCTGCTGATGATCCCAAACATGTACAAGATCGCTGGTGAACTGACCCCGGCGGTGTTCCATGTTTCCGCCCGCTCGGTGGCTGCCCACGCGCTTTCGATCTTTGGCGATCATTCCGATGTGATGGCGACCCGCCAGACCGGCTGGGCGCTGCTGGCGTCCCGCTCGGCTCAGGAAGCTCATGACATGGCGTTAATTGCCCAGGCAGCCACGCTGCGTTCGCGCATCCCTTTCCTGCACTTCTTCGACGGCTTCCGCACCTCGCACGAAGTCAACAAGATCGAATACCTCAACGAAGACGACATGCGCACCATGATCGACCTGCAGGCGGTCAGCGAGCACCGCGCCCGTGCGCTCAGCCCGGATCATCCGGTGCTGCGCGGCACCGCTATGAACCCGGACGTGTTCTTCCAGGCGCGCGAAGCGATCAACCCCTTCTACGCCGCCTGCCCGGGCATCGTTCAAGAAACGATGGATAAATTCGCTGCCCTAACCGGTCGCTCGTACCGTTTATTCGATTACGCTGGCGCGCCGGATGCCGAACGGGTCATCGTGCTGATGGGTTCCGGCGCCGAAACCGCTGAGGAAACCGCGCTCTACCTGCAAAACCAGGGTGAAAAAGTCGGCGTGGTGACCGTGCGCTTGTTCCGCCCGTTCTCGATGGAAGCTCTGGCAAAGGTGCTACCCGCCACAGTGCGCAAAATTGCCGTGCTCGACCGCACCAAGGAACCCGGCGCGGCTGGTGAACCGCTGCACCAGGACGTGGTCACCGCAGTCAATGAAGCCGTGATGGAAGGTAAAGCCGGATTCAAGAGCCTGCCGGTCATCGTTGCCGGGCGCTACGGGTTATCCTCCAAAGAATTTACCCCAGCAATGGTCAAAGCGGTATTCGACGAGTTGAAGTCCGACACCCCGCGCAATCATTTCACCATTGGCATCAACGATGATGTCAGCCACACCAGCCTGGCATACGACCCTGCATTTTCGATCGAAAATCCGCAAACCGTGCGCTGCGTGTTCTTCGGGCTGGGGGCAGACGGCACCGTCGGCGCCAACAAGAACTCGATCAAGATCATCGGCGAGGAAACCAACAACTACGCTCAGGGTTACTATGTGCT
>DAOUMN010000105.1:0-1950 GCA_034411135.1 Bellilinea sp. | reverse complement strand
ACCGAAGCGGATACCTGTCGCACCTATATTCTCCCCCAACTACATGCTGCCGGCTGGGAAGATGATTGCATTTCCGAGCAGCTGGTTCTTACTCCGGGGCGAATCGTTCCCCTGGGCGAACGAAAGCATTTCCGAAAAGACGGCTTGCGAGCGGATTACGTCCTGTTCATCCGCAAGAATATTCCGATTGCAGTCGTCGAAGCCAAAGCAGAATACAAACAACCGGGTGATGGTCTCCAGCAGGCGATGCAGTATGCCGATATGCTGGGCATCAAATACGCCTTTTGCAGCAATGGCAAGGGCATTGTCGAACACGATTACCTGACCGGGCGGGAGCGAGACCTTTCGCAGTTTCCTTCACCGGATGAGTTATGGAATCGCCTCAGAGGAGAGTGGAATCTCAAGAACGACCAGGATGCAGAAGACGCGCTGTCATCCTACTTTTAGGAGGTTGGGGGAAAGACGCCACGCTACTACCAGCAGGTCGCGATCAACCGGACGGTCGCGGCGGTTCTGCGCGGCCAGCCGCGCATTCTCATCACGATGGCAACCGGCACAGGCAAAACCTTTGTGGCATTCCAGGTCGCCTGGCGTTTATGGAAAGCGAAGCGCAAGAAGCGCATCCTATATCTTGCAGATCGCAACATCTTGATTGACCAGGCTAAGGACCTGACTTTCTCACCGATGGGCGAAGCCCTGCATAAAATCAAAGGCAGGGCGGCTAAGTGGTGCTCTCGCTAGATAGGTAAACTAATTGTGGTTCGACTGATCCCGAACCCGCCGAGGATGGTCACTTGCTGTTGCGGCTTCTTTCGCCACTGATAAGGATGTCGATACAAATTCCAGTACTGCACAGCCTCGTTCAGCGCTTGGGTCAACTCGTCAAGGGTCTCAAACCGGCGTCCCTTGAGAGCCAGGGAGCGAAGCTGCTTCCACCAGGGTTCGATCAGGTTCAACCAACAAGCGTACTTTGGGATGAACTGCACCTGGATTTCCGGCCAAGCTGCCAAGGCGAGCTTCACCTTTTTACTGGTGTGGATCGTCAGATTGTCTTCAATCAGCAGCCAACGGTCAGAAGGAAACTGAAGGATCACCTGTTCCAGCAATTGGATATGGGAGGCACTATCTCGCCCAGGACTCATCAGGATCGCAGCTTGCCCGCTGGCCGGCTCAAAGGCGCCATGCACCCACAGCTTGCCGCGCCGGCCATAGTCTGGTTCAAAGGTAGCCCGGTTGGGTCCCAGCTTCCATTCTTCACCAGGGTAGGTCTTGACCGCAATCGGTCCCATCTCATCCAGGCAGATCACCCGGGTGCGCTCTGGTGGAGCCAGATAGGCCGCTACGATGCTCCCCTTTTTTCCACGAACTCGGGATCGTGTTTCTCTGCATCGTGGAACCAACTCTGCTGCCGCTTCCATTCCAGCCCTTCATCTGCCAGCCATTCCCAGATGGTTGAGTCAGACAGATGCACCCCCTGGCGTTCTTCGAAGGCGCGCTGTAAGCGTTCGAGCGTCCATAGTTCGTGGGGATACCCCAGCGTTCGTGGCTTCTGGATTGCCAGGGCGACCAAGGCGCTCCGCACTTCGGGCTTATGGGTTGGTTTCCTCCCTGGACGAGGTTGGTCTTCTAATCCAGGCAGCCCCTTTTCATTGAACCGTTTGACCCATTGCACCCCCATCGCGCTGCTCTTAAAACCCGCCTTGAAACCAGCATCGGTGGCGTGCAGACCAGGATCCTCGTACATGAAGGCAATCACCCGCGCCCGCTGCACCAAGCGAATGGGTTCTTTGCGAGATGAAGCTAACCGCTTAATCGCAGTGACTTCCTCGGTTGTTAAAGTACGCAGCTTAATCGGTTTTCTCATTCGGCCTCCTGGGAGCATTCCTAGGAGCATTATACTTCACTCTCTTGGCGAGAGCACCACTAAGCTGTATATATTGGTTGCTTATT
>DAOUMN010000104.1:0-10061 GCA_034411135.1 Bellilinea sp. | reverse complement strand
CTTGGGCTTTTCCTGGCTACTCTTGCGCCTTCTATGGTGATTTTCCTGGCGATTTACAGTCAATTGGTCGAAGAAGGTCTAAATTCACTGTGGCTGGCGTTGGCAGCAGTCGGTGTCGGCGCACTGCTGTACATACCTATTCGAAAATTCATCAAACCTGGAATTCCGGATGTAGACCCTTTCCGCTTAGAACCGGATGAATAGTTACGGAAAAAGGTGTTGATGGATGTTTGCATCCATGCTGGCATTTGGTAGAATTATTTTACTAACTAGATACGACTTAAGGAGGAATTACCATGCTGGTCGGTGAGCGAATGTCAACCCCTGTTCTGACCATTGAAGCGGATGTTCCGGTTCAAGATGCGCTGGTGCGGATGCGCAAGGATAAAGTGCGCCGTTACCCGGTAATCGATAAAAAAGGTAAGCTGATCGGAATCGTGACCAATACGGACTTGATGAATGCCAGTCCTTCCGACGCGACCACGCTCAGCGTTTGGGAAATCAATTATTTGCTTAGTAAAATTACCGTCGAACGGGTAATGACCAAAAATGTAATTGTCACCCAGGAGGACTGCCCAATCGAAGAAGCAGCCCGGGTGATGGCAGATCATAAAATTGGCGGACTGCCCGTCGTCCGTGGTGAAAGTGTGGTTGGAATCATCACCGAAACCGATCTCTTCAACATATTTTTAGAGATGCTTGGTGCGCGCAAAGCCGGGGTGCGGTTGACGGTGGAATTACTTGACCAGCCAGGTAAATTACACGAACTTTCCGGGTTGATTTATAACCTTGGCGGCAATATTGTCGGTTTGGGAACAATGCTGGGTGAGCGAGCTGAGACCCAATCCGTGACCGTTAAAGTCAGCGGTGTAAAGTTGGAAGAGCTGAAAAACGCTGTAAAGCCTATGGTGGAACGTATTGTTGATATTCGCGAAACAAAAACCGCCTGACCGGCGGCGTTGTACGCCACAATGAACGTGCATGCGGACATGGCAATCCGATCAATTCGAGTCGTGTCCGCATATTGCTATATGTTATTGTAAAACATAATTTCTACTATTTGTAATCGCTTAAAAATGTTGCTTGGCGTATCTCTAATAATTAAATTATTTGCTTGAGGAAAACGGGTGTGTATGAAAATATATTAGGGCAGGGGTGCGAAGCCTGGGTCGTCATTCCCTTCCAGGTTGGAGAAATAAATTCAAACTGACGCAAACGATTGTAACGTAACAAGAATTGTTATCATGGTTTTGATGTGCGCATGGCAATCATAAAGGTTAAAATTGTCCCGGGATCACCCGAATAGCCAAAACAGGCAAAAAGCCGTTTGCTCCAGCCATCGTTATTAGAGCTGATTATTTATACAAATCAGCACAAAACGATATTGTGTCTCGCTTAAGTTCACCCCCTGCTAGATTCTGGTTGTGAGATAAACACTTGCAATCAATTTCTCGGGAGTTTCGGCAATTAGCAATTCGGATTGCTCCTACTGTTATTTCTTAATGATCTCTTGGGATTTATCGGGCTTTTTTATAATATGCTTAGAAAACGTTGACTTGTCCTTATGGTATTGTACAATTTTTATATAGAGCAAACTACTCTATATTTATTGCATACAATATTGGTATTGTTTCTGTAATTTGATGGGTTTATTCCAAGGAAATTAATTCATCCATGAGATGGATTGTTCGAGACAATCAATAGACTCGGTTCGAACATTATTGCGAGGACGAATGCGGACTTCTTATCTCACCGAGCAGGAATTGCGGAATGAAAGGCTGCGTGCGAAAGCAATGAACGCCAGTCAGTCCCGTGGTTGGGAATGGCAGTTGTTCACGTTGACTCTTTTGTTGAGCGATGGTCTAAACGTTGCATTGGCTCTGCGATTTGCCTATCTGGTCCGCTTTGAGTTCTCCATCCCACTTTTTGACCCACGCGCCTTCACATCGATTGATTATTACGAGGGCTTAATCCTGTTTATCATCCCGACGTGGTTGTTTATTTTCTTCCTGCGTGGGATGTACAAGCGCACAAATCTACTCGGCGGTGTGCGTGAATATCATCTGTTGTTCGAAGCCAACACCCTGGCAATGATTGTGGTTATAGCGGTCGGATTTTTTGAGCCGCGTTTCATCATCGCACGCGGCTGGATTCTGCTTGCCTGGTTTTCGGCGTTCTTCTTTACTGCTTTGGGGCGATTTTTATTGCGCCGCGTTGCATATTACCTTAGAACGCACGGATTTTTCCTCTCACGGGCGTTGATTGTTGGTTTTAATCAGGAATCTGCGGAAATAGCGGAGCAGTTAAGCGATGTGCGCTATTCCGGACTGAATTTACTCGGCATTGTGGACGACCAAAACCTTCTCGATATCTCCCTGCCTAAGAATTTGAAACAATTGGGGAATTGTGATGATCTAGCGGATGTTATTGCCAGGTACCAGGTGGACGAAGTCATTCTCACCAGCAGTGCGCTGTCTCGTGAAAAATTATTAAGCATATTTGAGGAATTTGGCACCTCCGAGGATGTCAAACTGCGATTGTCCTCAGGTTTGTATGAAATTATCACCACTGGCCTGAAAGTGCGTGAATATGCCTGGGTACCGCTGGTTGAAGTTAACAAGGTTCGTCTGACTGGTAGCGATCAAGCATTAAAAGCACTGCTGGATTATGGTATTGCCATCCCACTTTCCATTGCCCTGCTGCCGATCCTGCTGATTATAGCCCTGGCAATAAAACTGGACTCTCCAGGTCCAGTTATTCACCGCCGGCGCGTTTTGGGAGTCAACGGCAAAGAGTTTGATGCCTTTAAGTTTCGCACCATGGTGGTGAATGGCGACGAGGTATTGGCGCGCTACCCGGACAAAAAGGCTGAACTTGAAAATAACCACAAGATTAAAGATGATCCTCGTATCACCCGGGTGGGTCGTTTCCTTCGGAAAACCAGTCTCGATGAGTTGCCGCAGATTTTCAACGTTCTGCGCAATGAAATGTCATTGGTTGGACCGCGAATGATTACCTTACCAGAAATCAGCGAATATCAGAAATGGGGCATTAATTTATTGACCGTCAAACCCGGTATAACTGGAAAATGGCAGGTTTCAGGTCGTTCTGATGTAACTTATCAAGAGCGGGTAAAGTACGATATGTACTATATCCGCAATTGGAATATTTGGTTGGATATTCAATTATTGATCCAAACCATACCTGCGGTGCTGTCACGGCGGGGAGCATACTAGAGAGGACATGGCACTCATGAAAATAATGGTCACAGGCGGGGCTGGATTCATTGGGTCAAATGTGGTTGACGCCTACATCAATTCCGGACATGAGGTCGTAATTGTCGATAACCTTGTTACTGGTCGGTACAGAAATTTGAATCCGGCGGCAACATTTTACCAGATCGATATTCGCAGCTCGAACCTGGCACAAATTTTTGAAAAAGAACGCCCGGACGTTGTCAATCATCATGCGGCGCAGATGGATGTCCGCCGGTCGGTAGCGGATCCGCTCTATGATGCCGATGTAAACGTTAAAGGCTCGCTCAACGTATTGGAGTGTGCTCGAAAATTCGATGTGAGTCAGGTCATCTATTCTTCCTCGGGTGGAACGGTTTACGGCGAGCCAGTCTATCTACCCTGTGACGAGAGTCATCCCATTGCACCAATCTGCCCATACGGCGGCACCAAGTATATGATGGAATTGTATTTGTACATGTATCGCGAAATGTATGGGTTGAATTATGTTGTTTTTCGTTATCCAAATGTATATGGGCCCCGCCAGGACCCCAAAGGGGAAGCCGGCGTAGTGGCAATCTTTACCGGTCAGATGATTCGCAACGAGCCGGTTACCATTCATGGCGATGGATTGCAGCAACGTGATTTTGTGTTTGTCGAAGATGTTGCAGCAGCCAATTTGTTGGCATTGAATGCCGCCAGCGGGGGCTACGTATTCAACCTGGGCGCCGGCGAACCTACTGATGTTGTGCAGATATTTGATGCTCTCAAACGAATTACCGGCTATGAACAAGTTGCCATCCACGGTCCAGCAAGACTGGGTGAAACTCGGCGGATATTCCTGGATAGTGCAAAGGTACGCAAAGAGTTGGACTGGCAGCCCCGCATCAGCCTGGATGAAGGTTTGAAAAAAACGGTGGAGTATTTTCGATTGATGGAGATGGTTCATTGATCATCATTCAGACTCCGTTGAGGATCAGCTTCTTTGGTGGCGGCACCGATTTCCCTTCCTATTACCTGGAGGAAGGTGGCTGTGTTTTGTCCTCGGCGATTGACAAGTACATCTTTGTTACGATCAAACAACGCTTCGACGATTATGTGCGGGTTGGTTATACCCGCACCGAGATTGTTGAGGACATTGACCAGATTCAGCACGAATTGATTCGCGAAGCTTTCCGAAAAGTTGGCATTCGCAAGGGGGTTGAGATCACTACGATGGGGGATATTCCCTCAGGTTCTGGTCTAGGTTCATCGAGTACGGTTACGGTCGGCGTTCTCAACGCGATGCACACCTACTTAAATCACTCGATCAATGCCGAAACGCTGGCACGTGAAGCCTGCGAAATTGAAATTGATATCCTCAAAAAACCGATCGGTATTCAAGATCAATACATAGCCGCCTATGGCGGCTTGCGGTTTTTTGAATTTTCCAGCAGTGGAGAGGTTTGCAACGAATTGCTCCCCTTGGACGAAAGGGCGATCACCCGCCTGAATGAAAATTTGCTGCTTTTCTTTACCGGCATTACCCGCCCCGCCGAGAGCATACTCAGCGAACAGAAGGAAAATATCCAGCAACACAAAGCTCTTCTGCGGCGTCTGAAAGATCTGACCTATTGGGCCAGAGCGGAACTGTCTAAAGGTAACGTGGATATAGTTGGCGAATTGTTGGATGAAAGCTGGCAGTATAAGAAGCAGCTTGCCAGTGGTATCAGCAACGGAAAGATCGAAGACATTTACTGCGCTGCTCGCAAAGCAGGCGCGTTGGGAGGAAAACTGACTGGAGCTGGAGGTGGTGGTTTCTTGTTGTTCTACTGCCCGTATCCATATCGAGACAATGTTCGCAACGCATTGAGTGGACTGCGCGAAGTCCCTGTGCGTTTAGAGCACGATGGATCAAAAGCAATATTCAATTATCGTCGGTAACTAACAGCGGGTAAAGGAGGCTGTAATGATTGAGTATATCCGCGAATACTTGCAAGAACTGGATAAAACTATTGAAAAAATGCCAGTGGACAAAATTGATCAACTGGTACATATTCTTCATAATGCCCGTTTGAACGGACGTCAGGTTTTCATCATGGGCAATGGTGGCAGCGCGTCCACAGCTTCGCATTTTGTTTGCGATCTGGCGAAGAACACCGCGTATCCAGATCTGCCCGGCTTCAAAGTGATTGGATTAACCGATAACATGGCGATATTTTCTGCCCTTGGAAACGATCATGGGTATGAAAATGTGTTCGTTGATCAACTGCGGAATTTTGTACAACCCAATGATGTGGTTATTGCCATTTCGACCAGTGGCAACTCCGATAATGTTATCCATGCCGTTGAGTTGGGTAACAAAGTTGGCGCAATCACTGTAGGATTGACCGGGCAAAATGGCGGCAAACTGGGGAAAATCGTCAACCTGGAAATCCGCATCCCGTCTCACAATGTGCAGCAAATCGAGGATTTACATCTATCCCTCGAACATATGGTTTGTTTTGCGTTGATCCGCATGGCGGAAATTACGGTTACGCAATTCGCTGAGCCGGTTGATACGGCAATAGAAGCACCGCGTTCCCTTGCGCAGTCACTTTTCGATACTGCTTTACATTCCAACACAGCACAAAGCTTGGAACAGAATACCGAGAAGCAGATTATCCAAGCATCCGGTGATGATCACAGCCTGGGTTATATGCTCCAAATTGCCTTGTGTAGCACAGGTGCCAGCAGCGGCACCCTGATTCTGCTAGATCAAAAAGGCAACGTGTTTGCCGGTGCAACGGTTCGCGAAGGGCAGGTCTCATCGCCGCCGATAGAGCAGCTGGCGGAAATCAGTCAGCATGGTTTGGCAGGCTGGGTAATCAAGAATCGCGCTCCTGCCATTGTTCAAAATACAGCCCAGGATGAACGCTGGCTGCGAAGACCATGGGACAGTGATACGACCAATAGTCGCTCAGCAGTGTCGGTGCCATTGGCAATTGAAGACCGTGTTTTAGGCTCGATCACATTGGTGCATCCGCAAGGTGGAGAATTCACCAAAGAAGACCTGGAATATGTGTCAAAGATGGCCACTTCGCTAACGCCATCCATCCTGGCTGCGGCACACTTAATCGACGAATAATAATTCTCGCACCAGGAAACAACGGTAAAAAAAACCGCCCGGATCGACGTGTGGTAACGCGCAATCCGGTGCGGGGTCACAACAAATCACGATACTATGCGACCATATGTCGTAATGGCGGAGCATGCCAGTTTGAAAAACCCGAACGCCCCCCCCACCCCACCCGTAAGCCAATCGCTTAACCTCTACTTGAATCGGCAGGCTTCCAGCCTGGGTAGATACATTCTTGAGCAATTGCTGTATTTTTCTATAGGATGGATACCAACCCTGGTTGGAATTGGTATTCGGGGTGTTTTATATCGTTTGATTATGCCCATGCAAGGATTGGCAGCCATCGAAAGTGGGGTGCGTATCCGCTTTGCGAACAACATTCACCTTTCACGAGGTGTGTATCTGGATCAGGGAGCATACTTGCACGCCTGTCCAAACGGTATATACATCGGCGAAAATACGATCGTGATGCACGGCGCAATTTTGCATGTGTATAACTTTCGAGGCATCCCGCACTCCGGGATTAGGATCGGGCGGGATTGCCTGATTGGCGAATATTGTGTAATTCGTGGTCAGGGTGGGGTTTTGATTGGCGACCGGGTTTATACATCGCCGTTTACCCAATTACTGGCAGTAAACCATGTTGTTGATGATCCAGATCAGCCGTTTATTGATCAAGGTATTACAGCGGAAGGGATAATCATCGAAGATGATGTCTGGTTAGGAGCAGGAGCAATTATCACCGATGGTGTGAGGGTTGGCAAAGGTGCTGTTGTGGCGGCGGGTTCAGTAGTAACCAAGGATGTGCCGCCAAAGACAGTGGTTGGCGGAGTTCCGGCCAGGGTTATTAGGGAATTATCAAAATCGGATGCGGTACAAAACCGCCAGGTTTATTGATGTCAAGGAGCTAATCTGTGTGCACATTGTCTGTGGTTATTCCAGCGTATAACGAAGAACAAGGCATTGCCCAAATCATGAACCGGGTTTTGGCGGTTCGTGAAAACCTGACCAAAGTGGGTGTGAATGAATTGGAGCTTCTGGTCATCGATGATGGTTCCAAAGATCGCACAGCGGAGATTGCTCGTCAGATTGCCGGGCAAAATCCGGATGTGGTAGTCGTTACGCATGAAGTCAACAAGGGATACGGCGGCGCATTGAAAACTGGCTTTTCTCGGGCAAGGGGCGAATTGATTGGTTTTTTGGACGCTGATGGTACGTATCCACCAGAATACTTTCCGCAATTATGCCAGGCGGTTCTTTCCGGCGCCGATCTGGTCATTGGCTCCCGCATGGCGGGAGCCGAGAGCCAGATGCCAGTCACGCGCCGAGTTGGCAACGTATTCTTTGCTAGCCTCTTGACCTTGTTGGGCTGGCAAAGAATCACCGACAGTGCCAGTGGCATGCGTGTCTTCCGGCGCGAAGTACTGCCCATGGTCTATCCGTTGCCCAACGGTTTGAACCTCACTCCGGTGATGAGCACTCGTGCCGTACATGAGGGAATCCAGATGAGCGAGATCCCCATCCCGTATAGTGAGCGGGTTGGCAGGTCAAAATTGAGTGTTATTCGGGATGGTATTCTTTTCCTCCAGTCAATGGTCTGGACGGTCATGGCGTACAATCCGGTTCGTGTTTTAGGCTTATTGGGCTTGGCTGGAGTTCTAGTGGCGGGGTTGGTAGGGATTGGATTGATCATTGCCCGGATTAGTGGTCAAACCACCATTGGTCCATGGGGTGTTGCAGCATTATTTGCAGCACTGGTCTTCGGCGTTACTGGAGTTTCCCTATTTGCATTGGGGGCTACTTCAAACTACCTGGTATCCCTGTTTTACCGAAAGCAAATTCGACAGGGATTGTTCGGAAAGCCGATCTTCAAAAAACCACTTGAAAGCCAGTTCGGTATCATTGGCACGTTGGTTGCCCTGGCAGGGATTATCGTCGGCGTGATCAGCCTGGCTTTAGGCATAAGCGGGTGGGAAATCTCCCGGCTATGGCTTTACATGCTGGGCAGCGCAATGATGTTTTTAGTTGGTGTGCAGTTTATTTTGTATTGGGCATTGATGCGGGTGCTGGAGGACTTAAGTCAGCGGGATCGATTGGTCAATAAAGATATGGTTGCCTGATCGATCTTTATTATAGGTTTTTTGGTTCGTGAATAACGAGGTGAAGCAATGAACGAGAAAAAGGAAATGGAATTCAAATACAAGAATTTAGGCGCACATCGTCTCGCGCCATTAAAGATGGCTAACTTTCCCAATGCGGATCACATTGTCCGGCAGGGTTTGCTAAGCCGTCCGCGCGGCGCCGATTCGGTGGATGTTCTTTTAGTCAATCCACCTACCCCCGATGGTGGACTGTGGATTCGCACGCAGCATCGCGTGGGTCGCCGCACTCGTGAAAATATGGTTTGGCCCCAGGTTTCTCTGGCGCAAATGTCGGCGTTGTTGGTACCAACTTACAAAGTCAAAATCATCGATGCCAATGCTGAGAGGATAGGGTGGAAAGAATTTGCTGACTTAATCAGCAAGTACCAGCCCAAGTATTACCTAACTCAGTTGACCGCACCGACCCTCGAAAACGATATGTACGGTGTATTCCTGGCGAAAGCCCGCGGTGCCGTCACGATCACATTTGGTACCCACATTACCCCAATCCCTGTGGAAACCATGCGCCCCTACCCTGCCCTGGATTTTGGACTAGTGGGTGAGCCCGATTTGGGCTTGCGCGACTTAATCGACCACCTGGAGGGCAAGATCAACGAGCGACCACCTCTGGTCGAGAAATTAATCCGGGAACACGATCCGGATTACCACCCTGCCTTGAACGAAGACGGGTCGGTTAATTTACATGAAATCAAGGGGCTGGTCTGGCGTAAGGGGGATGAGATCATTCTGAATAAAACCCGTCCATTTATCAAAGACCTGGATGATTTACCCATACCGCTACACGAAATGCTGCCGTATAAAAAGTATGTCATGCCCTTAATGAAGGGTCCTTTCACCTTTATTGTTACCAGTCGGGGCTGCACGGCGGGCTGCATTTACTGCATAAAACATGTCAGTTACCAGTATTCGGTTCGTTTGCGCTCACCAGAGAAAGTGCTTGAAGAATTATGGGTGCTCAAGAAGCTCGGCATCAACAATGTCAACATGTACGCCGACCTGTTTACCGCCAATCGCGATCAGGTGATTGGAATATGCAAAGCCATGATCGACTCTGGCATTAATATGAAATGGACTTGCAACAGCCGGGTGGATTATGTGGACGAGGAAATGCTCAACATGATGGCGAAAGCCGGTTGCTTTTTGATGACTTGGGGTATCGAATCGGGTAGTGAACAAGTCTTGCGGCATGCCCGTAAAGGTGCCTACCCGGAGACTGCTCTTCGCTCGCTAACCTGGGCGCGGAAAGCAGGCATCAAGAATTGGGGCTACTTCATCATTGGCTTGCCTACTGAGACAGAGGAGACCATCCAACAGACCATTAAGTTTTCAAAGAGTTTACCGCTCGATATTGCTCTATTCCATGTAGCCGCCCCCTACCCTGGCACGCCGTTTTTCTTTGAGGTTGTCCGTGAGAACTGGTTCCGCGCAGGCACGCGTTGGGAACAGGTTGATATGGACAAGGGCACTGTGTTGGATTACCCCGGCTTGCCAGCAGAACGATTGCTGTATTGGCAGAAACGGGCTTTCCGGGAATGGGCTCTGCGCCCAGGCCCAATTTTGACATACCTG
>DAOUMN010000103.1:0-16705 GCA_034411135.1 Bellilinea sp. | reverse complement strand
AAGTTGTGAAAGCTGCTGTAAAAATAATGACCGCTCAAAACTGTACGACATCAGATCCGAAATTCCATGTTTCTAAAGACTTATGACGGACTACTTAGTCAGGCAGTGATGTTGTGTTGACCAGCCCGGAACGCGATAGCGCCAGCCATGTGCAACCGCTGGAAAAGATTATGGTTGCATTTGCAGCTGATCGATGGTTGATTATTGAGGATAACTTGTCCATTCATGTCAGTTGACCTATCAAATTGGCTCTGACAGCCTGGTCAGAAATGTAATTGCAATTTATTCCCAAGTATGCTTGTTGGCTGAACTTGATCGAACCCTGGTGGAAGCAGTTGCGTTGCTGTTTTGAAACCCTGGATGATCTCACCTAAGCCCTGAATGATGGCGTGGACCATTGGAACAAACGTATTGCTGGAAAAAACAACCTCAAAATCAAGTGACGCTTCTGGGCGGTTTCGGTGTCGAACTTCGGTCAGATCATCTCGTTATTTAGCGAGAACACCACGTAGTGAAAACGCCCATTAAAAAAGACAGGCCATAGATTTCTATAAGCCTGTCTTTTTATTGTCAGCAGCCTTTACTATGACATGGTGAGGACGTCATAAACCCGCGGAATTGCCCAATCGATGACGTCTTTATCGATAATCAGCGGTGGTGCAAAACGGATGATATGTTGGTGGGTCTCCTTGGCGAGGATGCTCCGCTGCTGCAACGCTTCGCAGAATCGCCGAGCGCCTCCGGCTTCTTGTTTCAGTTCGACGCCTATTAATAACCCACGTCCGCGTACTTCTTTGATATGGCGGGAAGGAATTTCAGATAGCCGTTCGAGGAAATACTCGCCCATTCTGGCAGAATTTTCGATCAGGTTTTCTTCCACAATGACTTTCAAGGCTTCACGGGCAACGGCGCAGGCGAGGGGGTTGCCACCAAAGGTGGAACCATGTTCGCCGGGCTGATATAAGCTCATCACCGGTTGATCTGCTAGAACTGCCGAGACGGGATAGAAGCCGCCTGACAGCGCTTTGCCGATTACGACCATGTCCGGGCGTACCCCCTCATGATCGCAGGCAAACAATTTCCCGGTCCTTCCCAAGCCAGTTTGAATTTCATCGGCGATGAAAAGAACATTGTTCTTTTTACACACCTCTGCGACCTGTTTGAGGTATCCGGCAGGCGGAATTAATACGCCGCCCTCTCCTTGAATTGGCTCGAGCATGACTGCTGCAGTATTGGGGGTGATGGCTTGTTCGAGCGCAGCGGCATCGCCGTAAGGAACTTCAATAAAACCAGGCGTGAATGGACCAAATGCGCCTTTATAAAGCGGTTCGCTGGAGAAAGAGATTATGGAAATCGTTCGCCCGTGAAAATTACCGCCGGCAACGATGATCTCAGCCTGGTAACGGGGAACACCTTTGACGACGTATGCCCACTTACGTGCCAGTTTCAGAGCTGTTTCAACCGCTTCTGCGCCGCTGTTCATTGGCAGGGACATGTCGTAACCGGTCAACTCAGAAAGTTCTTTATAAAACAAGGGCAGTTGGTCGTTTCGAAATGCGCGCGAAGTCAGGGTAACCTTTTGGGCTTGTTGTTGCATCGCATTCAAAATGCGTGGATGAACATGCCCCTGATTGAGCGCGGAGTAGGCGCTCAGACAATCCAAATAGCGATTGCCATCGACATCCCAAACCCATACTCCTTCACCGCGGGAAATAACCACATCCAAAGGATGGTAGTTATGAGCACCGAATTTCTCTTCGAGTTCAATGAATTCTTGGGTTACCATGATGCTCCTGATTTATTTTTCGGCAAGCAGTTCAACCAGAATGGCTTTTTGCGCATGCAGGCGGTTATGCGCCTGAGGGAATAAACGAGAATGCGCTCCGTCCGCGACTTCATCGGTAATCTCCTGCCCACGGTGGGCGGGAAGGCAGTGAAGTATAATGACATCCTTGCGCGCCTCGGAAACTAGTTGCTGGTTGACTTGATAAGGCGGAAAGACAGCCTCGCGCTTTTTACTTTCGGCTTCCTGACCCATGCTGGTCCAGGTGTCGGTGTAGATGACGTGAGCATCCTTGGCTGCTTGATGAGGATCGCGAAGGAATGTCAGATGGCTGCCACTTTCGGCGGCAAATTTTCGAGCAGTTTCCACCGCGTGAGGAACGATATCGTACCCTTCGGGAGATGCAATGGTGAAATGGGCACCTAATTTGGCACATACGTGCATCAAGGATACGGCAACATTATTGCCGTCGCCAATGAAGGTTATGTTCAAACCTTTCAGAGACCCAAATTCTTCCTGGATGGTGAGTGCATCTGCCATTGCCTGGCAAGGGTGGTTGTAATCGCTCAACCCGTTGATAACCGGGATACTCGACCATTTCGCCAGTTCCAAAACGTGATCATGAGCAAAGACGCGCGCCATGATGGCGTCCACATATCCCGACATCACCCGGGCAACATCTGCAATCGATTCGCGCTGTCCCAAGCCAATCTCATTGGGAGAAAGGTAGAGCGCATCGCCACCAAGATGGCGCATTGCCATGTCGAAGCTAACCCTGGTGCGCAAACTGGGTTTTTGAAAAATCATTCCCAGCACCTTGTTTTTGAGGATGGGTTGATTCCCGCCCGTCAGTCTTTCTTTCTTCAGACGGACAGCCAGATCAAGCATTCCTTGAAGTTCTGCTGGTGAATAGTCAGAAACCGCAAGAAAATCTTTTTTCATAGAGGCTCCTCTTCTCGAAAAATAGGATGTGTAACCGCACCAAGAGTATAACATAAGCATGTTGATCCGATGGCGGGCTATTAAGCACGTCCGCCGCTTGCCTTTCGTCTTAAGTTTCCCGATGTAAGGTGCAATTTCGCGTTGGGCTGTACATTGGAGCACAAAACGAATACAATCCAGGCATAATTAGCGCGGAGATTGAAGGATGAAATTTTTAGCTTCGACGAAAGCATTTTCCCGTTATGCTTGGTTTTTGCTGGCATACAACATTCTGGTTATTTTGTGGGGGGCATTCGTCCGTGCAACAGGATCGGGAGCGGGCTGCGGTTCGCACTGGCCGCTGTGCAACGGCGAGGTTATTCCGCGTGCGCCACAAGTTGAAACCATCATTGAGTTTTCTCACCGCCTGACCAGCGGTTTGGTGATTGTGCTGGTTATTGTTTTCATTCTGAGAGCGTTTAGATTATTTCCCAAAGGTAGCCTGGTGAGAAAAGCAGTTGTTGCTGTGGCTGCATTTACAGTTATCGAATCACTGATTGGGGCGGCATTGGTTTTGAATGAACTCACCGGTCAGAATGATTCGGCTTCGCGTGCAATTGTGATGATGATACACTTGCTCAATACGTTTTTGCTTGTTGGGGCATTGTTCCTGGCAGCGTTATGGAGCAGCAGCAAACCACCGGAAAGATTATGTTATCGGAATGGTGTTTTGGGATGGATGGTTCTGGTTGGCTTGCTAAGTATGATGCTACTGGGTGCCAGCGGCGCAGTTACAGCACTTGGGGATACTTTGTACCCTTCGACCTCGTTGCTTGAGGGATTTCGCCAGGATTTTGATCCCACGGCTCACTTTTTAATCCGGTTACGTGTATTCCATCCAGCCATTGCCGTATTGGTTGGGGTATACACCCTGTTGGTCACAACAATAATCAAGAACCGGTTCGAAAACCAATCGGTTCACAAATCAGCGACCTGGCTTGCACGCCTTTTTGTACTTCAGCTTGGATTGGGGGTAGTCAATGTCCTCCTGCTTGCCCCGGTATGGATGCAAATAACCCATCTGCTAGTGACTAATCTTATCTGGATCAGCTGGATGTGGGTTGCAGAATCATTTTTCGGCGGACGAGTTCTTTTTGAAAGTGTCCACAACGATTCGATCCATCAAT
This sequence comes from Bellilinea sp., assembly GCA_034411135.1. Taxonomy (GTDB): domain Bacteria; phylum Chloroflexota; class Anaerolineae; order Anaerolineales; family Anaerolineaceae; genus Bellilinea. The sequence continues at coordinate 12,814 of DAOUMN010000103.1, read as the reverse complement.
CCGTAGGCGAAGCCCTTTCCCAGTAAACGTACCAAATAATATATCACTTTGTTTTCAAAACCAGGCAGGATGATATATTTCTTCCGGTAAACCCCTTGCAGTATTTCCCGAGCAACGGCTTCTGGAGTTACCAAACCCCCGCCAGCTGATAAAGCCTGGGTTGGTTTTGGTTTAAACTGTTTCTCATATGCCAGTTGTGGTGTGTCTGTATCTGGCGGGTAGACCAGCGAAACCTGGATGCCGCGTGGTTTTAATTCCATGCGCAACGCATCGGACAATCCTGTTACCGCATATTTTGACGCGCCATAAGCGCTGTACCCATAAATATTGAGATATCCGACCACTGAAGAAATGTTGATGATGTGTCCTTTCCCAGCCTGGAGCATCCGCGGCAGTACTAGCTTGATGGCATGTACCGTACCAAAAAAATTAATGTTCATCATGGAGTTAAAAACATCGTTATCCAGTTCAAGGAACTCACCCGGTCGGGCAACGCCGGCTGAATTGAACAACATATCGATTTTTTCCAAACGATCGAACAACGAATGCAGATTGGTTTGAAGTGCTGAGTAATCGGATACATCCACAGAAAGCGGTTCGATGTGTTGATGGGGAGTAACCCGTTTCTGTTCCAATCGATTTTGGGCAGCGGCCAGTGCATCGGCGCGGCGGGCAAGGATAGCTACATTTGCACCTGATGAAACCAGCAGTTCCGCCAGCGAGAGCCCAATGCCGCTTGAACCTCCGGTTACCAGAGCGGTCTTGCCTTGATAGAAGGAGCGCCAATTTGCCATTGGCTGCTTAGTGCGAACAGCAGGAACAGGATGCGCCACTACAAGAAGCGCAATTGGAGGATGAACCTGCCACAGCCCGCCCTTCGGAACTGGCAAAAAACACGGATAGGGCGCGGCGCGTGTTCGGACTTTGGCAATGTTTGCAGGGAATCGGAAGGTCGGCGTCTTTCATGGATCGAAACGCGTCGAATTTACTACCGCAATATTCGCATATATATTCATATAATGGCATTATTGACCTCCTGGATTGTGGTGCGGGTCGATTTTAATCCCGTGTGAGGTAACCGTCAATTTTTTCTGAATGGAATATGTCAAATGATACACCGCAATCCCAAAAGCTACTGCTACGTTCAAGGATTTTTTATAACCTGCCATTGGAATCCAGACCGACTGATCACACAACGCAAGGATGTCTGGATCGATTCCGCTGACCTCATTGCCAACCACCAGAACCAATGGATGGGAGTCGAGCGGGGGATGTGCCTCAAACAAGGAAATAGAAGCAGGGTTGGTTTCCAAAGCCCATAACCGCGCTCCTTTATCAATCAGTTCCTGTGCTTTTTGATAGCCGTTGGCAGTGTAACTCCACGCAACGGCATGTTCTGCTCCGAGGGCGGTTTTTGAAATACGTGGATTACCCGGAACAGGCGTAATGCCGCATAAATGCAGGTGATGAAGACCTGCACCGTCTGCTGTACGGAACATAGCGCCAATGTTGAAAGTGGAGCGAATATTGTCCAATAACGCTTCGAGAACCAGTGTGTGATTAATGATTCGGTTGGGTACAGATGCGTTGACTTGAAAGCGAGTCGGAACAAAATTCAGCGGAGATTTGCAGCGTGGGCAAACCAATCGTTCTGCTGGTGTGTTATGGGTGATCGGCAAGCGTAAAGCGCAGTTAGGATTGGCGCATTGGAAAAAATGGGCTTGTGGATGGGTGGATTCCATTGTTGGAATATGTTTATGAACTTAGTATCAAGCCGGTGCGGGTGTAGCGGGCAGCATGTGCATCTATTCCCAGCGCACGCAGGACTTCATCCGGACGCCCGGTAGCGGCTTCGCGACTAGCCAACTGCATTTGGATTTCGGATGTTTGGATAGAATCAGGCAACAAATCAAGTCTTTCTACCAGTGGGCGTAAATCGTACGTTTTTCCACGCCGTTCACGTAAAATTTGGTCACAAGCCAGCAAACCTTGCGTGCGGGCGAGCATTTCGCCAGAATCGATATAGTCTAGCAGTGTTACCCGGTAAATAGCAGAACGAATCAGTGAGGGTAATGCGGGTGAAAATAATTCCACTACTTCAACGGCGATGATCTCAATACCTGGCTGCCCGGCGTAGGCAAGCAAATCTTGGATTTGCTCGGTTGTAAAGTTTTCGGCGTCCACCCAGACATCCAGCAGATCATTGCGGCTGAGGAAGCCCAGCGGTAGTGGAGCAGCCTGCTGAATTTTGGGTTGGGGGTGAAAACCGTGACTGTAGGCAACCGGAACACGTGCCCGACGTAAGTAGCGTTCCCAAATTTTATGCAGGTCAAGATTGCCGATATACTGGAGCTCGACGTGTTTGTGGTAACACAGGCGAAAGCGTTGCATTATTTATTAACCGTATCCACGGCGGTTTTGATGGAGCGCATGGGCACTTCCGGGCACTTCCAATGATTGCCGGGATGATGCCGTCTTATCTCAGCAAAAGCAGGCAGAATTCCGCAGGCAAAGCACCCCTGGCGACAATCTTCCTGAATTTGACCCTCTTGTGATGCCTGATACTCACTCCACAGATATTTTTTTCGGACCCCGCTGAAGATGTGATCCCAGGGGAATACTTCATGTTCAGTGCGTGTGCGGTGAGTGTAAAAAGCAGGATCTAAATTGTGATCGGCGAATGCCTGTAACCACACGTCGTAACGGAATAGATCTTGCCAGGCATCGAATTTTGCGCCACCGCGCCAGGCAGAGAGGATAACATTACCCATGCGCCGGTCGCCGCGTGAAAGCCAAGCTTCCATCAACGTTTCGTGCGGTTCGTTCCAGTTGAGTTTGAGTCCTGGCCCGCGCAGTTCACGGCGGAGCAAATCTTGTTTTGCCTGGATTTGTTCGATGGTATCGCAAGGCACCCATTGAAAGGGTGTGTGTGGCTTGGGGACAAACGTACTTACTCCTGCGTGAAGGTTGGCACGCTTACCGATTGCTCTTTTGCCTTCAGCAATCACCGACTTACACAGTTCTGCAATGGCGCGGACATCCTCGATTGTTTCGGATGGGTGACCGATCATGAAATACAATTTGATCGTAGTCCAGCCGCGAGCATAGATTTCACGAGCCGTCTCAATGAGCTGGGTGGTTGAAATGGGTTTATTGATAATGTTGCGCATCCGTTCAGTCGCCGCCTCGGGGGCAAGGGTAAAACCACCCAGGCGTGAGCCGCGTAAATTTTCCATCAATTGAATAGAAAACGATTCGATGCGCAGTGAAGGCAAGGATACGGTCAAACGGTGATCGCTCACATCCGTAGAAATACGCTTCACCAACTCGTCAATATGCGTGTAGTCGGATGATGACAACGATAACAGGGCAACTTCTTCATAGCCAGTTGCGTCAAGCGCTGAACGGACAGCGGTAATGATTTCGTCCACGCTGCGTTCACGTACTGGGCGGTTGACCATGCCGGCATGACAGAAACGGCAGCCACGCGTGCATCCGCGCATAATTTCGACGGCAACACGATTATGAATTACGCTGATCGATGGGACAATCAACCGGGTTGGCGGGGGTGGTAATGTGGCGACCAGCCGTTTATGGATTTGCTTCGGTGCAGCGGGGTGCTTAGGATGAATAGATTGAACTGTCCCGTCCGGATTGTACTCCGGCTGATACAATGCCGGTACGTATACACCTGGAATTTTGGCCAGCTCCACCCATAAGGAGAAACGATCTTGTTGCTGGCTAGTTTTCCATTGTTGATGAGCGGTTACGATATCAAGAATGATTTCTTCCCCTTCACCGATGGCAAATGCATCGATAAATTGCGCCATTGGCTCGGGATTATAGGTGGCGTGACCTCCGGCAATTACAAGTGGGTGGGTTTGATTGCGATCCTTGCTCAGCAATGGGATGTGAGCCAGATCAAGTAAATTTAATACGTTGGTATACAGGGATTCGTATGGCAGGCTGATCCCAATTATGTCAAACTGGCTCAGTGGTTTTTTCGATTCAAGAGTGTAGAGCGGGATGTTCTCATCGCGCATCCTGGATTCCATATCCAACCAGGGCAGGTAAACGCGTTCAGCCAAAACATCCGGGCGGGCGTTGAGGATTTGATAAAGGACGGCAAGCCCGAGGTTAGGCACGCCAATGTCATAAATATCCGGGAATGCCAATGCCACCCGGGTGCTGGCCGATTTCCAGTCTTTGACAACCTGATTCAGCTCTCCACCGACATACCGCCCAGGTTTTTCGACCGTTTGTAAAATTCGTTCGAGCCGATCCTGTAAGAGTGTATCCGCGACAATCATTCGACCTCGTTTCCCAATGCCTGTCTTGTGAATTATTGACGGACGGCCTGGTTGGGATGTTTCTAATTGTAACTCAAATTGTCCGGTTTAGAAGATGCCGCGGTAATAACCCCCATCCACAGATAACATAACCCCCGTGATATAACTGGCAGCCGGGGAGACTAAAAACACTGCTGGGTGGGCAAATTCGTCTGGTCGCGCCATTCGACCAAGCGCGATTTGGCTAGAAATTTTTTGCGACTCTTCATACGGGGTGGTTTGATTGATTTCTGCGCGATGTTCCAATAATTGTTCGACTCGCTCGGTAGCTGTCCAACCAGGCAGGATCGAATTGAAACGAATGCCGTCTTTGCCCAATTCCAATGCCAGGCTCTTGGTCAAACCCGCCGTCGCGGCGCGAACGCTGTTGGATAAAACTAATCCGTCAATGGGCTGTTTTACAGAGACGGATGTGATTGTTAGTACAGCCGGGGCTGTTGATTTTTTTAAGTAAGGTAAGGCGCTTTGTATCAGATTAACGGCAGAAAGGAAGTTCAGATTTACGGCTTGCTGCCAGTCTTCGATGGAAAAGGTTTCGAATTTTCCGGCTGGCGGACCACCGGCGTTGGTAATGAGGATATCCAAGCCATTCCAGTGCTCAACAACTGCGTCAACCAATCCTTGAGCCGATTCGGGCAAGGATACATCGCCTTGAACAGTAAATATCTGTTTACCGGTGATCGCTTGAATTTTCTGACGCGCCTTTTCTAAATGCGATGGATTGCGGCTGTTGATCGCAACCCGAGCTCCTTCGCTGGCAAGCAACAATGCGGTAGCAAAACCCAATCCACGGCTTGCACCAGTGATCAAAGCGATTTTATCTTCCAAGCTTAGATTCACGATAACCCTCCTTCTCTAAAAACACTCGATGCGGTGGTCAATAACTGTCAATTCTGGATAGTGTTCCTGGAAAAACATGAGGACGTTTTGTAAGGATTGTGCCGCAAAACCGCAATCATTGCACACCAGGGCACAAGCCAGCAGACACTCATGCCAAAGGTCGTTTAACCCGGTTTCGGCACAGGAAATATTGAATTGTTTATGCAGTCGGCTGAGAATGGGTTTGATCAGGCTGCGTTTTTCTTTCAAGGATGCGCAATTCGGTAGATGTATATGAAGAGTCAGTAACCCGATAGCTGGCATGAGATTATCCTGGCTGCAATTGTAATCTGCCCTGCTTTTGCGTCAAGGACTGGGGCGCTATAAAAATCCTGTTCCTTGCGAAAAGGTGGTGGTACAGGTACAATCCAATCCAGTTTAATTCGTATTGGAAAGAGCCGCATGGAAAAAAGTCTGCATGCCTACCAGCAAACACTGGATTATTTGTACAGTTTTGTTGATTACAGCCTGACCCGTAATTTACAGTTTTCAGCCGACAAGTTCAATCTTGAGAATATGAAGGAATTGCTTTCTGTTCTGCAACATCCGGAGCAGAAATATCCGATCGTTCATATTGCCGGTACGAAGGGGAAAGGTTCAACCGGCGCGATGATTGCTGCCGCTTTACAAGCTGCGGGATATAAAACCGGACTTTATACCTCTCCTCATTTGGAAGATTTTTGCGAGCGTATCCAAATTAATCGCGAACCGATTCCAGCCAGCCATTTGGTGGAGATTGTCGAGCGGATGAAGCCGGCAATTGGAAGAATTCAACGTTTGACTACCTTCGAATTAACCACAGCAGCGGGATTTCTTTATTTTGCTCAGGAAAACGTGGATATTGCCGTGATCGAAGTTGGATTAGGCGGGCGTCTGGATTCAACTAATGTGGTGCAGCCGCTGGTCTCGGTGATCACATCGATTTCCCTCGACCACATGAAAGTGCTGGGAGACACGGTCGAAAAAATAGCTACAGAGAAAGCGGGTATTATCAAAGCAAACCGGCCGGTGGTGGTTTCTGTTCAAAAACCGGAAGTTCTAAGCCTCATTGAGGATATCGCCCGCCAACGAAATGCGCCCGTTCATTGCGCCGACCGTTATTTTCGGGCAGCAATCCTTGAACGAACCCTTGAATACCAACGCTTTACCATTGAAAGTGTTAATTCACCGAAAGAACCTCTGGTTGAGGTGAAAATCCCGCTGCTGGGTGATCACCAGGTTGAAAATGCATTAACAGCCTGGACAACCCTGCGCGTTCTTCGTGAGCAAGGTGTCGTCATCAGTCAAGAGGATACCCTCCGTGGTTTTGCCGGTGTGGATTGGCAAGCTCGATTTGAAATTCTCCGACGAGACCCGGCTATCATTGTTGATTCCGCTCATAATCGGGATTCGGCGTTAAAATTGATCCAGACAGTTAAGATGTATTTTTCTGGCAAGCCAATTGTGGTCATGTTTGGAGCCTCGGATGATAAAGACATAGAGGGCATGTTTTCTGAAATTTTGCCGAATGCATTGCAACTTATCCTCACTCAATCGATTCATCCACGCTCCTACCCTGCTGCCGATTTGGAAGCATTGGCACTAAAGTATCAAGTCCCTACGATGGTTCGAATTCCATTGGAAGCTGCAGTGGACGAAGCCTTGAATATCTTGGACAAGGATTGCGTTTTATTGGTGACGGGCAGCATCTTTGTCGCAGCAGGAGCGCGAAAGTTTATCAAGGCATATTTCGAAAACTCCTCACTAGAGAATCCCCAGGGTACTGGTAAACTTTTCATAGAACAGAGTGAAAAAGCCAAATGAAGAAAGATAACTGGTTACCAAAAGAAGGCGACAGCGAGGATTTTTCATCCACGCTGCATCAGCGAACCGAAGAACTGTACCAGGTGCCGGATGCTGAGCCAGATGCGCAGGGGTTTATTGAATGCGCGGCGCTGGTGCTGCGTGATATGGTGATTTTTCCGCGGATGGTGTCGCCGATTTTCATTGTTCCGGGACCCAATCTGCAAGCCATTGAAGAAGCTCAATTTAATTATGAAACTATGATTGGGCTGATTGCTAAAGACCCGGACAAGGAAGATCCGCAAGCAGAGGATTTTCTACCCATTGGGGTCGAAATTGCGGTTGGGCGACTCTTAAATATTCCGGACGGAAACAACTCTGCCCTGATTCAAGGGCGAAAAAGAGTGGAAATTATCGAATATTTGCAAAGCGAACCGTATTTTCGCGTTCGGGCGCGCATTATCGAAGAGCCTTCCCGTGTTGGGCGGCAAACCGAGGCTTTAATGCGGACAACGCGCGACCTTTTCGAGCGCTGTGTTCAGCTTGACCGCAGCCTGCCCGAAGAGGCTCACCTGTTTTCGTTGAATATTCACGATCCTGGTTGGTTGGCAGATATGGTTGCCACTGCCATTTCCCTTCCTTTTATTGAACGCCAATCTTTGCTTACACTTGTTGACCCGGTTGACCGGCTGAAGCGAGTCAATTGGCTTCTGGCGCAGGAACTGGATGTATTACAACTTGAGGATGAGATTCAGAACCGAGTGCAGAGTGAGGTTGACCGGAGTCAACGCGAGTTTTACTTGCGCGAGCAAATGAAGGCCATTCAGACTGAATTAGGTGAAGGAGATATTTTCACTCGCGAATTGTCCGAATTGCGCGAGAAGGTCTTGACCACCAGCATGCCTGACGAAGTCCGCGTGACAGCATTAAAGGAGGTTGACCGTCTTTCGCAAATGCCCGCCATGGCACCTGAGGTAGGTATCATCCGCACTTATCTGGATTGGATTCTTGAGTTGCCCTGGACTCAGGAAACCGAGGATAACCTTGATGTGGCAAATGCGGCTAAAGTCTTGGAGACATACCATTACGGTTTGGGCAAAGCAAAAGACCGCATTCTTGAATACATTGCGGTGCGCAGCCTTAAGCCCAAGCGCTTGCGCCAGCCCATTCTATGTTTTGTTGGCGCGCCAGGAACAGGTAAAACCTCGCTAGGGCGTTCGATTGCAGAAGCGCTAGGGAGAAAATTTGTCCGCGTATCGCTTGGCGGGGTGCGCGATGAGGCGGAAATCCGCGGTCACCGGCGCACTTATATTGGTGCTCTGCCTGGTAGAATCATCCAAACCATGCGGCGGGCAGCAACCATCAATCCATTATTTATGTTGGATGAGATCGACAAGCTTGGCTCCGATTTTCGCGGCGATCCTGCTGCTGCGTTGTTGGAAGTGCTTGATCCGGAACAAAATCACGCATTTTCGGATCATTATCTGGAGCTGGCGTATGATCTTTCCAAAGTTATGTTTATCACCACCGCAAATACGTTAGGAACAATTCCACCAGCTTTAATGGATCGCATGGAGATTATCGAGTTCCCCGGCTACATTGAAGAAGAAAAATTGGAGATCGCTAATCGATTTCTGATCCCGCGGCAATTGGAAGAAAGCGGTTTAGAGGAAGGCGAAATTGTCTTTCAGGAAAAGACTTTACGCCGCCTGATCCGCGAATATACCTATGAGGCGGGGGTGCGCAATCTGGAGCGGGAAATTGGCAGAATGTGCCGAAAGGTTGCCCGGCTGAAATCTGAAAAGAAACATTTTCCGTCTCGCCTACAACCAGAAATTGTGGAAAAATTTTTAGGACCTCCCCAGTATTTCTTAAGCGAAGCGGAAAAATCGGATGAGATTGGGGTGGCGACAGCGATTGCCTGGACGGAAAACGGCGGTGAAATTATGCCGGTGGAGGTGGCAATTTTGGATGGCAAAGGGAACCTGCAGATCACCGGACAGGTGGGCGAGGTGATGCAGGAATCGGCTCAGGCAGCCCTGTCGTACATGAAATCGAAAGCCCGTGAGCTGGGAATCGACCCGGAGAGCTTTGAGCGTCTGGATATCCATATCCACATACCGGAAGGTGCCATTCCGAAAGACGGACCGAGTGCGGGAATCACGATTGCCACCTCTTTGATTTCAGCTTTTACTGAACGCGGTGTATCTAAGGATGTTGGCATGTCAGGCGAGATCACCCTGCGTGGGCGGGTGTTGCCGGTCGGCGGAGTGCGCGAAAAAGTGCTCGCAGCACACCGCGCAGGTTTAAAGGTCGTGATCCTGCCCGAACGGAATATGAAAGACCTGGTTGATATCCCTAAAAAAGTGCGCCAGGATTTGCAGATAAAACCGGTCAATCACATGGATCAGGTATTAGAAATCGCGATCAGTCCTAAAGCGGAAAAAACCACCCGGTCGCGTCGACAGGGCAACAAAAAAGAAGCGTATCAAGTCGAGGAGTCTGCATCGCCACTGGGGGAGACTGCGGAGAAATAATAAGCAAACATGCAGCCAGCCAGGCTGCATGTTTTTCTCTCAGATGAATTTATATTTCTTAGAAAACTAATCTTTTTCCATCTGAACTGAACTGGAAATAGATTGCTGTTTTTCGCTCTGCAAGGTGCGTACACCGTTTTTTACTTGGGAAAGCATGCGCTCCAGCTCGACTTCCAATTTGGAAAGCGTCTCCAGAACGTAGGCATCCGCATCCCGTTTGGTTGTTTCGGTTTCGAGGCGGGACTGCTGAATGATCTGTTCTGCCCGAGCATGGGCAGCCTGGATGATCGCATCTCGTTCGATCAATTGGTCGGCTTTTTCACGGGCAAGCTGAATCGTCCGGTTGGCTTCTTCTTGAGCCTGGGCGAGAATACGGTCACGTTGCGCCAGGATTTGTTGCGCTTTTTTAATTTCTTCCGGAATGGAAACCCGCATTTGATCGATCAAATCCAGCATGCGGTCCTCGTCCACCATGACAGAATGAGTGAACCAGATCGGACGGCTCTCGTTGAAGAGTTCCTCTAATCGGTCAACCAAATGCAGAATATCCATGTTCTCCTCCGCTCTTAATTGGCTATTGAATGAGGTGCAATAATCAAGCCAATTGATAGTATTATACGCATTTCAATCCCGAAGTGCTGTAAAAGGAACCACAGATTGTCCATCTCCCAACTCGTGGAATTTATTTTTCAACGCTTCGGCAACATGGAGTGGTACCATACTGCTGACATCCCCACCGAGGGAAGCGATTTCCCGCACGGTGGTTGAGGAAAGAAAGGTGTGCTGTTCGCTGGTAATAAATGAAATCATTTCTATATCGGGGTAAAGGCGGTGATTGGCGAGAGCCATGCGGAATTCATGCTCGAAATCCGAGAAAACACGCAGACCACGAATGATCACCTGGGCGCCAACATTTTTGCAAAATTCTACTGTCAGACCGCTATAACCCATTACTGTGAATTTTGGTTCGGCAAAAAAAGTTTGTCGAACCAAAGATAGCCGTTCTTCGGGGGAAAATAACAGATTCTTAAGCGGTTTATTGTAAACCGCCACGATCACCTCATCAAACAGCCGTGAAGCCCGGCGGGCAATATCCATGTGCCCGTAATGGATTGGATCAAACGTGCCTGGAAAGACGGCTCTAACCATGATTACCTCGTTATTAACTGATATCTCCGCGACCAGCGCTCCAAAAGCTTTCCAGTTTTTCCAAAAGCAGCTGATTGGCGGGGGCGTTCAAATCGGGGTCGGATTCAAATAAGCGGTGGGCAAGATTGCGAGCTTTTTCAATGGTGTGCACATCCGTCAGGCTGGCAACTTTTAGATCAGCAAAGCCTGCCTGGCGTGTGCCTAGAAATTCGCCTGGACCACGCTGTTGTAAATCACGTTCGGCAAGTAGAAAACCATCATTGGTTTCAACCATCGCTGAAAGTCGCTCATTTTCGGCGGCGTCTTCTTTATCCGGGATTAGGACGCAGAAGGATTGAGCTTCACCACGGCCGACTCTGCCGCGGAACTGGTGCAACTGGGCAAGTCCGAAGCGATTGGCACCTTCGATCAACATGACGGTTGCATTAGGCACGTCAACACCAACTTCGATGACGGATGTCGAGACGAGAACGTGATATTTACCATCGCGAAAATCGCGCATAACCTGGTCTTTTTCGTCCGGGCGCATTCTGCCATGCAGTAAACCAATCTTGAGTTCGGGGAAGACCTCCTCCTGCAATCGCTCCTGTTGTTGGACGGCGGCGAGCACATCCTCTTTCTCAGATTGTTCAACCAGTGGGTAAATGATAAACGCCTGGAATCCCTGTTTGATTTGCGAACGAATAAAGCTGTATGCTCGTTCCCGTTCCAAAGGGGTAATGATATATGTTTTTACCGGCTGACGGCCTGCTGGCATTTCATCCATAACGGATAGATCGAGATCGCCGTAAATGGTTAATGCCAGGGAGCGCGGGATCGGGGTCGCCGTCATAACGAGCAGGTGAGGATTATCGCCTTTTGCACGCAATGCAGAACGTTGTTTAACACCAAAACGATGTTGCTCGTCAATTACGACCAGTTGAAGGTCTTTAAATTCCACCGGATCTTCGATCAGGGCGTGAGTGCCGATGATCAATTTGATCGTACCGGCAGATAAACCTTCGCGGATTTCTTGTTTATCGCGCTCAGAGGTATCGCCGACCAACAAGCGGATTTCACCGGGTTGGAACGGGGCTGCATCTTCCGGGTTGGTCGCGAGAAACATGCGTTCGAAATTGCGAAGATGTTGCTCTGCCAGAATACTGGTAGGTGCCATTATGGCAGCCTGACTGCCATGGCGAGCGATCATGGCAATCGCCATGGCGGCAACCACGGTTTTTCCCGATCCAACATCGCCTTGCAGCAGACGGTTCATAGGGCGTCCGGAAGCCAGGTCGGTGCTGATTTCCTGGATAACCCGGTGTTGAGCGCCGGTTAGGGGGTATGGCAGGCGGGCTATTTGTTTCTTCAGCCAATCTTCAGGCGTCTCGAAAGAGCGGGCGGATGTATTTTGCCAGGCTCGTTTCTGCCGTAGAACGCCCAGCTGGATCAGAAAAATTTCATCAAACGCGAGTCGCTGCCTGGCACTCTCCAGGGTAGCATCGTTGTCCGGAAAATGAACCTGAAGCAGGGCTTTTTGCAGTGAGACAAGATTGCCTGCTGTGCGGATATCCTCTGGTAAATAATCGCTGACACGCGGTGCCCAAAAATTGACCGTCTGGTGCATCATCCGGCGCAGCATTTTTTGGCTAACCCCAGCAGTGAGGGGGTAAACTGGAACAATGCGATTGGTGTGCAGATGTTCCTGATCGAGCAGTTCCCATTCTGGATTGTTCATGCAAAGCCGACCCAGGTAAAGATCAACCTTGCCGGAAAGAACCAGCTGCGCTCCAGGACGGATTGACTTCTCCAGCCATGGTTGATTAAACCAGGTTGCGCGAAGGCTACCAGTGCCGTCCGAAAAAACTGCCTCAAGAATGCTTCGATTGCCCTTGATCTGACGCTGATAAGCTTTTTGAACCGTACCGGCTACAGATAACTCGTCCCCGTATTGAAGCATATTGATGCGTTTCATCTTGGAGAAATCATCGTAACGGCGGGGCAGATAGTAAAGTAAATCTTCTAATTTTCTCAGCCCCAATTTTTGGAGATTTTGTGCGTTTTTTGGTCCAATACCCGGTAATACATCCAGACTGGCGTTTAGGCCGGCGTGAGTTTGATTGCCTGCATGGTTTTTGA
>DAOUMN010000102.1:0-43441 GCA_034411135.1 Bellilinea sp. | reverse complement strand
GTTGTGAAAGCTGCTGTAAAAATAATGACCGCTCAAAACTGTACGACATCAGATCCGAAATTCCATGTTTCTAAAGACTTATGACGGACTACTTATTCTCAATTTTTTCTTAAACTTTTTTGGTGACTTTTTTGATACAATAAATACAATAAATTGTGTGTACCATCAAATTGAGGTACTCTTTTTTACCGTTTACAGGAATTATTATATAAACAATTGCAGGGGGCAAATTAATCCGGGAACAAGGATGCGCATTTCACGATGAACGCCAATTCCAAATTCTTTCGATCCTCTTTCGCTCTGGGGGGGGTATTGTGTATATTGGCGCTGATCATGACCCTTTGGGATGCACCAACACCGGGTTACGCCATCGATCCTAACTACGCCCTACGCTTCAGTGGAAACAAAGATTACGTCCGCACCATCAATAAAGAGTCAGCCATTTATGGTAACACGAATTGGATCCATACGAAAAGCATCAGTGTATGGGTCAAACCGCTTGGGACATCACCAGCATGCGAAGGCAGCAGTGTAGCAGGATGTAAATTGATCGTCGGTGATCGTCCAAGATTTTGGGGAATTTACCGCGGGGTATTTGATGGGATAGACCGAATCTGGGTGTGGAATTATGATGGCAGTCCCGATAGCGCTTTTGATTATATCCCCATAGTTTATACACCCGGCGAATGGATTCACATTACCTTAGTCCATGCGGATGGGTTATTGCATGCCTACCGGTATGGCTTTCTAGCAGGCAGCCGGGTTAGCGGAAATAGTATTGGAGAAAATAGCGCTCCCGCAGACTCAAACATCTATATTCACATTGGTGGTGGAATTACACCTCCGGATAAAATCTTCGTTTTTCAAGGCGACATCGATGAGGTACGAATTTATAACCGTCCTCTCAGCGGAGTGGAAATTCGAGAGGATTTATACCGCGAGTTGAACGCTCCATTCGAAACCGCTTTGCGAGCCTACTATAAAATGTCCAACGGTCCACCATCGCTGATTGTGAGCGATGATAGTGGAAAGGGTAACACTGCCGAACTGAAAGATGGTTTTCCACCCGAGGTTCCTCCTGCTGGAATTTACCCGGAATGGGTCACCAGTGACGTATTTGGTGGTGGCATTAACACCCCAACCATCCCAGCCACCTTCACCGTGACGGCAACCTTCACCCTGACCCCAACCGCGACCCGTACGCCAACCCGCACGCTTACGCCTACACCATTCCCGCCTGGTTTTACCCCTTCAGTCACGCCAACCCGAACCGCCACGCTCAACCCGAACTTCACTAACTTCCTCTTCATACCCCTGGTAAGCAAGTAATACCAGGCGTTGCGACGTTGCCGAAAGTCCTGTGAGTGGACACCGTTTTCCCTGCCGCAGGCGTGAGCAGGCTCAGCCTGCGGCGTCCGCGTCTTGACGCGGGCAGGTTTTGTGACTATCCTTAAACCAAGCCTGACCGTGTTGGAGCGCAGCCATGATCCCAATCGAATCCTTTTTCAAGTTGGTGCAGAACGGCGACCTTGCTCAGGTCAAAGCCGCCCTGGACGAGGATGCCGAACTGGCACATGCCCGCACGCTGGACGGGCTGTCGGCGCTGATGATGGCGGTCTATTATCGGCAGCCGGCGGTCGCCCGGCTACTGCTCAAATACGGCGCTCAGCCCAACCTACACGAAGCCTGCGCGCTTGGACTGGTCGGAACGGTTGAAACACTGCTTGATACCCAGCCCGACCAGGTCAACGCCTTCGCGCCGGACGGTTTTCAGCCGCTTGGGCTGGCGGCGTTTTTTGGGCATCTGGAAGTCGTCGAAAGCCTGCTTGCCCGCAGCGCACAGGTGGCTTCTCCCTCGCGCAACCCAATGAAGATTATGCCGCTGCATTCTGCCTGCGCCGGCGGACACACCGCCATCGTCCGGACGCTGATCGCCCACGGCGCGCCGGTCAACGCCCGCCAGGCGGAAGGCTTTACCCCGCTGCACAGTGCGGCGCAAAACGGCGACCTGGAGATCCTCCGCCTGCTGCTGGATGCCGGCGCCGATCCATTGGCTGCCGACGACGAGGGACAAACCCCGCTTGCCCTAGCGGAAAAAGCCAGCCAAACCCAGGCTGCCGACCTGCTGCGTTCACTTGCCCAATGACCCGCCCATTTCTCTACCACAACATGTTCCACCTTGCCGCAGGGTTGCTGCTGGCAGCCACCCTGGGCATCCTGCTGGCAGGCTGCAACCTGCCCCGCCGCGGACAGGTGCTCACCCCCACCGGCGACTTTGCCAGCACTTACGCCGCCCAGACCGTCTCGGCGCTGACCACCCAGTTCGCTCAACTGCCCAGCGCCACCCCGCCAAATGGCACACCGCCACCGGCACCCGCAGCGACCGCCCCGGCGCCGGGGATCACTGCTGCCCCACCCTGTGACCGGGCAGAATTTGTCAGCGACGTCACTGTTCCAGACGGCAGCGACTTCAAACCAGGTGAGGCATTCGTCAAAACCTGGCGCTTGAAAAACACCGGATCGTGCACCTGGACGACCAGCTACCGGGTGGTGTTCGATTCGGGCAACGCGCTTGGCGCGCCTGCCAGTTTCAACCTGCCAGTGAGCGTGCCGCCCGATGCGCTGGTGGATATTTCAGTCAACATGCGTGCCCCCGATCAACCCCGCGCCTACGAAAGTTACTGGAAACTGCAAAACGCCCAAGGCATCACCTTTGGGCTAGGCAGCGACGGTCAAAAATCCTTCTGGGTCAAGATCGAGGTGATTGCTCCGAATACCCCCGCGCCGTAAGCAGGCTCAACGGCTAACCATTGGTAAAAAGATATAACGGTCAACAACGGGTGGGGTGTCGAAAGCCCCCGACGCGACCCACTGCGGTGGTGTGCCATCGCCGGGCACGTTGATTGTGCCATCCATCAGGGTGCCGGTGAAATTGTTGCTGCTGTCGTCACTGACAGTCATCCCGCTGCCGTCAGACATGCGGTAATACGCCACCAGCCCGGGCTCGTTACCAACCAGTTCGACCTGCAGCGTATCCAGGATTTGCTGCTGGGTCAACCCGACCGAGTACAGGCGTAGTTCGTCGATCTGTCCGCCAAATCCCCATATCGCATGATTCTGATTCTGGTTGTCTGCACGAATCATCCCACCAAAGTACAAAACCGGCTGCGCTGGCGGCTGGGCGGTCGAAAAGCAGCTAAACGAACCAACCGGGGAGCCATTCTTGTAGGCGGTCAAGGTGTTGTCCTCGTGTACCATGGCAATGTGCGTCCATTCACCAATGGTGTAATTGAAAGCAATGCTCTTGATCGTGTTCTTGTTGGGAGTACCATTTACAGAGGGGCACAATTGCTCGCCGGGCAAGCGTGGCTGGTCGCAACACGCCATCCACACCCAGTACTGGGTCGGTCCCTGCGAAATGCCCCACCAGCGGGCAAAATCACCGAAGATGTTGTCGCAGGTGCCGGGCGAAACGATCACCACCGGGTTACCATTTTGAATCACGGTCGAGCAGGTGCCCACCCCGTCCGGCTTGACCCACAGGCTAACCGTCTTGGTCTCACGCCAGCCGTCTGGAAAGATATCATTCGTACGCAACAATTCGACCATATCGTGTGCGCCATCGAAGTGCAGGGCAAAACCAGCCGCGCCGTCGCCGCGCACCGTCCGCGCATTCGCCGCCAGCGTTAACCCGCCCAAAATTGCTAAAATCAAACCCCAACGGGCTATTCGAATACGGGTAAAGAATGCCATGGGTCACCCTTTGCTTCACATATGCGTTGACCATTACGGGACGAGCCGGTCGTCCTTGTTCCCCCTGAGTTATTCAGTGCGCGAAATCAAGGGTTTTTGCTCGTCTTCACCTGCGGGCAGGAATGAATAGCCTGTAAACAGAGCGGTTTCATCCGCTTAGCTTATGCCTAATCATAAACGATTGTCCGGCAATCGTTTTTTATAATTTTTTTATAAACCGTGTTGGGTTTCTCCATTTCATTCGGGCACAACCCTTTCAAGCCCGCCGCCGGGCGCGCGCCGCCAGCCAGGCAGCGATCCCCAGCCCAATCAAGCCGCTGCCCACCCACAGCACCTCCGGGCGAAATGCCTGCGCCGCTGGAATAACAATCTGCGTGGGAGTTGGGTGGGGCAGTGTGACTGACGCGGTCGGGGTAGGCTGTGTCATCGGTGGCGTTAGGCTGGAAGAAGGCGGTGGCGGGCTCGGCTCGCCGGTTGGCAGCTGGCGGGTCGGCAGGTCGCTTGACTGACCCGCTAGAAACCAGGCGCGCGAAGTGTTTTCCTGACTGAAGAACGCCAGCAGCATCTGCGCCACCTTGGCAGCCCCCTGGCGGGAAGGATGAGTGCAGTCACTGGTCATATCCTCCGGCAACCAGACCA
Organism: Bellilinea sp.; assembly: GCA_034411135.1. Lineage (GTDB taxonomy): Bacteria > Chloroflexota > Anaerolineae > Anaerolineales > Anaerolineaceae > Bellilinea. The sequence continues at coordinate 39,049 of DAOUMN010000102.1, read as the reverse complement.
ACCCGTCAGCGCGCGGATTTTGCCCGTCCGCCCACAGGTAGGGTCCCCAGGTCAGGTAGGGGGCGACCACAGCCCCTTTTTGCGGATCAAAGTTCAAACTCGGGTCGCCGTTGATCTGTTTCTCGATCAGCCATTTGACCGCGAAGCCGGTCTCATATGCCATCGGCTCCGGGCTCAAGCCGCGCCAGTAGGTATACGATCGCGTGCGGCTGGAAAGGTAAACGATCTTCAGGTTGGGGAATTTTTCCTTCAGGTGACGCACAATCACTTCCAGGTCGGCTTGCAGCGCCTGGGCTTTCTGCGGGAATTGACCCCCGCCGGTCAGGGTTTGCTTGACCCAGGCAGCCTGAACCTGCGCATTGGAAAACCCGTAACCGCTGATCTTGCGCTGCATTTCCTGCCAGGCAAGCGCATCCGCTTCCAGCCAGCGTTCGGCGGTCTGACTGGCAAGCGCGCCGTTGAACAGCAACACGCGCGGGTTGATCCCGCTGGTATGCTGCGCCAGCTGGGCAAATGCGTCGAACTCTGCCCCGGTATTGGACATGCCCAGCGATATGAACAGGATGCGCCCGTTTTGCGGGTCAGGCTGCCCGTGGATGTCCAGCGGCTGGATTTCACCTGCCAGACGCAACCCGGCTTCTTCATACGCTGCCGGGGGCTGGTTGCTGCCATCGGGATACAAACCGCCGGTGAATCCGGTGGGCGTTCCATCCATGCGCACGTATTCCTGCCCGCCCAACTCGGTCAACGGTAGGGCAACGCTTTCGAACGGTCGGCGGCAAATCTCTTCCTGACTCTGCGGCTGGCTGTTGACCGGCCGGGCATGGGCGGCAAATAAACCAACAGCCATAGCCGCCCCTATCGCAACGAGCAACTGTGCTATCCTGTTTCGCATGCATCACCTGTCATTACGAAAAGGGATCACTCCCGTGTTAAGCCAGTCAACGGGAGTGATCCGATAAGCCTTCAACAAACAAACTATGTTTTTCCGAATTCCTTTGCTACGGCAGCCGGGTGATCCGCCCTGCGCCACCATCGGGGTACTGCGCCGCAGTGACCAAGCCACCCAATCCGCTTTGCAGGTAATTCTGCAAGGCTTGCTGGTAGGTGACGCCAACGGTGGTAAAGGGCGCACCACGGAAGGGATACTGGTCACCACCGCGCGCCAGGAAGTCAATCGTTGCCACGGTCAACGCCGGACCGGGCACCACGCTGCCGTCAGCGATGATCACCGTGCCGTCATCCAGCGTGGCGTTGACCACCCGCGAGCCAACGGTAGTAACATTGCCATCTGCATCCAGCACCTGGGCGGTACCGGCCGGATTCCAGGTAAAGCGAAAACCGGATATCTGGGCAAAGCGTCCGTCGCCGCGTTCGACCCGCGAAACCGCATTTTCCAGAATTTCCTTAAATTGTTCGCGGGTAACGCCTTGTACCACCGAGACAAAGTTCGCAAAGGGTAAGACCGAGAAGGTATCCAGCTCGGTCAGGTTGCCCGGCGGAAGCACTGTATTGTTGCGGATTCCGCCGCCATTCTGGAAGGCAACTTGCGGCACAGGTACGCCGTACACACCTGCCAGCTGGCTTGCCTGCCAGCGCAGTGCATCGGCTGCCAGGCTGCCCAGATTGGTCTCACGCGAACGCACGTTGACCCGCAGCCCATCCAGGGGGACTTCGCTGGTGGCAATAACGTTGTTGTCCATTTCATCCAGGGCAGCGATGAGTGGTTCCACCACCAGAGCCTGCACCTCCGGATCGGCGGGCACCGCATCGGGCTGATTGCCGCCCGCCACGCGCACCGGACCGGAGCGTTCATCGATGCGAATCAGGTTACCGGCTTTGTCGAAGCCCGCAATCAGACGCCCAACGTAAGCATAACTGCCCGCCGTGGTCACCACCGGCACCTGCACACCGCTGGCATCGGTCGCCCACAACGGGTATGGACCAAAAATGCGGCTTTCATCGCCCGGCACGAGCAAATGTCCAGGATTTGCCAGAACTTCATCCCCGCCGCCAGCGATGATCACGTCAATCCCCGACAGGTAGGGCACCATATCCAGGTCTTCATTGATGCTTTGCAAGTGGCTGATCAGGATGATTTTGTTGATATTCATTGCCTGTAAGCGCTGCACTTCCCGCATGATCGCCTCGACAACCATGTCATTGACTCGGACATTGCGCGGGCTGGAAATGAACGGCAGCATTGGGGTGGTCGCGCCAATGATGCCAACCCGCCCGGCAGGGGTCTTAACAGTGATGCTGGCAGCGATGCGCTTCTGGTTAACGAAAGCCTGCAGGCGCGGCTCGCGGCTGAAGTCCAGGTTAGCGCTCAAATAGGGCGGGCGGGTGCGCTGGTATCCGCTGATGAAGTCCGCCAGCACATCGGGACCGAAATCGAAGTCATGGTTGCCGAGAGCAACCGCATCATAGCCGATCATATCCATTGCCAGGGTATCGTAGAAAGGAACACCCTTTTCCAAACTGGCATTGAACTCCGGTCCAGCCAGGAAATTATCCCCCGAAGAGACCATGATCACGCTGCGCGCCGAGGGCTGGGCTGGTGCTGGCGTTCCGTACACTGCTTCCCATTTCAGACGGTCAACCAGGGTCTTGAAGCGCGCCACGCCGCCAAAATCAGCCAGACCACTGCCCAGATCGATCAAATCTGACTCGCCATCGTTATTGTGCAGAATAGTCAGCCAAAAAGCCACATGGGGTTGGCTTGCCTGCGCCATGCCGGCAGGCAGAAAACTGAGGGTCAATGAAACGATCACAAACAGGACCAAAATCCTACTTCCAAACGTTTTCATAATTACCTTCCTCGATCTAAATGAGTAGATTTGTTATCCAACACAATCGTCCCTTCTAATCGTTATCGTACTGGCGTTGTGCTTAAAAAACGCTGTGGTCACCTCCCTCCAGGCAAATCTTTGATCATCTTTATCTATTATACATAAAATCCCCTCTGTTGATCATCCGATAATTTTTTCTTAACCAAAGGGCACCGGGAATTGAACATAACCAATCTTTCCACTTGCTGATTTCCTTTATCCTGTCCGGTTGGAGAGGTGCGATTTTGTTTTTCAGAAGGTATAATGAACACGGGAAAAGCCTTGATGCAGACACGCTTACGCAGTTATGCCATGGTTTCTTTTAGAAGCATGACAACCGGATCACGGATAAGCGAATGAGCACAATCAAATCCGCCACCCGGGTTGCCCTGGCTTCCGATCAAGCCATTTATCGTAAAGGGCTGGCGTCGCTGACGCTGAGTATTAAAGGCTTTCACCTGGTCGGCGAAGCGCAAAGCGTCGTAGAGATTATCGAATTGTGCAAGATGACCCAGCCGACCCTGGTGTTGCTGGATTTCAAGAATTCCCCCGAGCAGGCGCATCACATCATCACCGAAATCCACTCGCTTTGGCCCGGCATGAAAATCGTATTGCTGCTCGACTGCCCAGAGGAGACGCTCAATCTGGATGAATTCGAAAACGTCCCGCTCTACCTCTTCTCGCGCGATGTGAGCGAGGATGAATTCAAATCTGCTCTGATCCAGGTCGACCGAGACCTGCCATCGCCCGCCGAATCCGATGACAAGGAGATGCCTCACCCGGTTTTTAGCCACCGCACATTGGCGGAAAGTCAGCAGGACTGGGACAGTGCCTTTGCCGCTGCGCGTGGCGCGCAGCCAACGGCTGCCGATGAATTTGCCAGTCGCGAGCTGGCAATGGCGGGCAAAATCCAGGCGGATATTCTGCCAGAGGAACCCCCCCACCTGCCCGGCTGGGAAATAGTCACCTGCCTGGAACCAGCCCGTGAAACATCGGGAGATTTTTACGATTTCATTCCGCTTTCCAACCACAAGACGGGCATTGTCATCGCGGACGTGTCCGACAAGGGCATGGGCGCGGCGCTTTTCATGGCACTCAGCAGTACCCTCTTTCGCACCTACGCCGTGCGCTTCCCCACTCTGCCTGCCATTACCATGAGCGCTGTCAGCGAGCGCATCCTCTCCGATACGCGCGGTAACATGTTCGTCACCGCCTTCTTTGGTATCCTCGAGCCGCTGACCGGGCGCTTGAATTTCTCCAATGCCGGGCACCCGCCCGGTTATATCATCAGCACCAACAACAAGGGCAAGCAGTCGCTTACCGCCTTGAAAACCACCGGCATGGCGCTGGGCGTTTCCGAACAGGCGCGCTGGACACAAAAAACAGTGCGTATGAGCCCCGGTGACGTCCTGTTGCTCTATACCGACGGCATCACCGAAGCGCAGAACGAGTACGGAGACTTCTTTGGCGAGGAGCGCCTGCTGGATGTAACCCTGTCCCACGCTCATCAGTCCGCTGCCGAAATTCACCGCGCCATTCGCGATGAGGTGCATCATTTTGCCGGCAGCGCTGGACGCTCGGATGATATTGCCCTGATTGTGGTGCGCCGCAGCGGGACGAATTGACCGCCGTGTTGCGGCTCAATCGATCATTCCCGCCGCGCGCGCCCTTTCCATTACCCGCTCAGCCGCTTTAACCACCGGCGCATCAACCATCTTGCCGTCCAGGGCAAACGCACCTTTGCCGGCTTTCTGATGGGCAGCGGCTGCTTCGATCACCCGCCGCGCAGCGGCTACTGCGTCCTGGCTGGGGGTGAAGGCTGCCTGTACCGGTTCAATCTGGTTGGGGTGGATGATTTGCTTGCCGGTGTAAGCCAGACCCGCCCCTTGCAGGGATTCCTCACGCAGACCATCCAGATCATGTAGATCCATCCACACCATGTCAATGGCTTGCAACCCGAAGGCTGCCGCATGGATGACCACCGCGCTGCGTGCATAGAAAATCTCCCACCCGGCACGAGTGCGCACCGCGCCAATGTTGCCTGCCAGGTCCTCAGCACCGAAGATTAAACCCTGCAGGCGGGCATCGGCTGCGCAAATCTCCTTCAAGTTCACTACCCCGGGCGCCGTCTCGATTAGTATCAGCAGTGCCATCGCACCGGACTGCCAGCCATTTCGCTGTTCGGCGGCGGAAATTTGCGTGCACACCCAGCGCACCTGATCGGGATGTTCCACCTTAGGCAGAACGATGCCATCTGGATGGGCTGGCAGTACGGCAGCCAGATCGTCTGCTTCCAACCCGCTGCCGACCGGGTTGATTCGCACTAGCCGTTCGGAACGTCCAAAATCCAGGCTTTGTAGCACATGGGTAATTTGTTCGCGCGCGGCTGCCTTGCGGTTGACTGCCACCCCATCCTCGATATCTAGACAAACGCTGTCGGCGCTCAAACCGGCCGCTTTGGCAACTTTGCGCTCGTCATCGCCGGGAACGTATAACATGGCTCTTCTGGCTCGCATGGCTTCTCCTGGTACCAAAAATTGAATTGGACTGTGATAAAAGGATTTTTTATACCGCCGAATCAGCGGGTGGACGCTTAAGAAACAACGCCGTTCGTTCGACCTCGACCACTACCGTTCCGTCGGGTTTGCGCGCAATATGCTTCATGCGCACGATACCGCGGTCGGGCTGTGAGCGCGATTCACGCATTTCCAGCACCTCGCTTTCCACGTAAATCGTATCGCCGTGAAACACCGGATTTGGATGCACCACCCGGTCATAGCCCAGGTTGGCAACCACCGTGCCCTCGGTCAGTTCACTCACTGTTAACCCAACGGTCAGGCTGAGGGTCAACAAACCGTTGACGATACGCTGCCCAAACACGGTGCGGCGGGCAAAATCCTCATTGATATGCAGCGGCTGGGGATTCATTGTCAGTACGCTGAACAGGGTATTATCCATCTCGGTGATCGTGCGTCCGGTGGCATGATTAATCCGCATACCCACTTGCAAATCATCATAATATTTACCCGGCATCGTCTGTACCTCCCATTTCAATCAGCAACTGCTCTTTTTCGACGGTCTGTCCATTTACCACTGCCAGACGGCGTACACTTCCATCCTGGGGAGCCTTGATCTGGATCTCCATTTTCATCGCCTCAAGCAGCAATAAGGTACGCCCTTTTTCGACCCGCTCGCCGGGTTGAATATACACCGCGCGAACTTGTGCTGGCATCGGCGAAAGGATCTGCTGCCCGTGTTCGGCATCACCCGCCGACCTCATCCGACGCGGCACAGGCCGCCCCAGTTGGTAAGTGCAACCATCCAGCGAAATCCACTTGCGCTCGCCATCACTTGCCCAATACAACAGCAGCGGGCGGTCCTCAAAGCGCAGGCTGAGCACCCCCGGTTGGGCATCGAGCACCTCCAGCTCATGTAACCTGCCGTGAATTTCAACCAGGTAGACCTGCCCGCGCCGTTCCAGCGCGACTTCATGAATCTGGCCTTGTGATTCGAACCGGTAGCGCATTGTGTTCCCTCTTCACTCAACCGCCGGGGCGGAAACCGTTCGCCACACGCCACGGGCTGTAGGCATCCTTGCCGTCCGGCGTATATGTTGTGCCGGCTGCGTTGTTGACAGCCTGCTGGAAATGCGTCAGTGCCGCAGCTGCCAGCACCTCGGGGGGTAATTCGCACTGCGGCTCCTGCCAACCGACAAAGTTTTCCTCAATCCAGGTGGTGTGCACGCTGCCCTGCTGGAAGGCTGCGCTCGCCAGCACGTCCTGCAGAAATGCCCCGTTATGGGTCACCCCCAGCAACACCGTTTCGCGCAGTGCCGAACGCGCCCGTTGGATGGCTTTGGGACGGTCCTCCGCCCAGACAACAATCTTCGCCACCAGCGGATCGTAATGAATGGTGATTTCATCCCCGCTGGAATAACCCGCATCCACGCGCACGCCGGGACCTTTGGGCTCGATAAAGCGCAGTAGTGTTCCCGTTGCAGGCAGGAACTGGTTGGCAGCATCCTCGGCATACAGGCGGCACTCAATGGCATACCCGCGCTGACTTACGGTGGATTGAGAAAGGGTAAGTTTTTCGCCGCTGGCAATGCGCAGCTGCCAGTGCACCAGATCAATGCCCGCCACCAGCTCGGTAATCGGGTGCTCCACCTGCAAACGAGTGTTCATTTCAAGAAAATAAAACTGACGTGTCTGCGGATCGACAATAAACTCAACCGTACCGGCATTTTGATAACCAACCGCCTGCGCGGCTGCCACCGCTGCCATTCCCATTGCATCCCGCAGCCGGTCATCCAGCAGCGGTGAAGGGGTTTCTTCAATGATCTTTTGATGGCGGCGTTGCACCGAGCATTCACGCTCGAACAGGTGAATCACATTGCCATGATGATCGGCAAGCACCTGGAACTCAACATGATGGGCATTGGCGATGTAACGCTCCAGGATCAGGCGCGGATCGCCAAAGGCATGCTGCGCTTCGCGCCGCGCGGCTGCCAGTGCATCGGGCAAATCCTCTGCCCGGCGAACCACGCGCATACCTTTACCACCACCACCGGCTGTCGCCTTGACCAGCAGCGGAAAGCCGATTTCCGCCCCTTTTTCCAACAGCAATGCGTCATTGTCCGCGCCCTGATAACCGGGAACAACTGGCACCCCGCCGCGCAGCATCTGCTCGCGGGCGCGTCCTTTGTCACCCATGGCATGAATCGCCTCCGGCGGCGGACCGATAAAAACCAGTCCCGCCTGCACAACCGCGCGGGCAAATTCAGCGTTCTCCGCCAGAAATCCGTAGCCTGGGTGGATAGCTTCAGCGCCACAATCCAATGCAGCCTGGATGATCCGCTCGCCGTTCAGGTAGGACTGCGCTGCTGACGCCTCACCAATCCACACGGCTTCATCGGCTATGCGCACATGCAGCCCACGCCGGTCGGCGTCCGAATATACCGCTACTCCACGAATGCCCAGTTCGCGGCAGGCACGCAGGATGCGTACTGCAATTTCTCCTCGATTGGCAATCAATAGTTTGCGGAACATAATCGCTCTTTTCCTTGCCACGTTACATCCGGAAGACGCCAAAGCCGCCGTCGACGCGTGGGGCGTTAAGCACGACCGAAAGCGCCAGCGCCAATACCTGGCGCGTTTCCACCGGGTCGAGAATCCCGTCATCCCACAACCGCGCGGTGGAATAATACGGGTGTCCGCTACGTTCGTACTCCTCCAATACAGGCTGTTTGAAGACTTCAGCTTCCTCCGCGGTGAGCAGCGGCTTACCCTCGCGCGCCAGTTGATCCTGCTTAACAGTCAACAGGACGTTGGCAGCCTGCTCACCGCCCATCGCGCTGATACGCGCGTTTGGGAACATCCATAAAAAGCGCGGGCTGAAGGCACGCCCCGCCATACCATAATTTCCCGCCCCAAAAGAACCACCAACCAGTACGGTCAATTTGGGCACACTGGCATTGGACACGGCATGAACCATCTTGGCGCCGTCCTTGGCGATCCCACCGGCTTCGTAATCCTTGCCGACCATAAAACCGGTGATATTTTGCAGGAAAAGCAGCGGAATACCGCGTTGGTCGCATAATTCTATGAAATGAGTACCTTTAAGCGCGCTTTCGCTGAATAAAACCCCATTGTTACCCAGGATGCCAACCGGATAGCCGTGAATGCGCGCAAAGCCGCACACCAGGGTTGTGGCATAACGGGCTTTGAACTCGCGGAAAAGGCTGCCGTCCACCAGGCGGGCAATCAATTCGCGCACATCGTACGTTTTGCGGAAAGTGGCTGGCAAAATGCCATAAATATCCTCCGCCGGGTAGAGCGGCTCTTCCGGTGGGAGGATGTCTAATCCGTCCAGCCAAGTCGCAGTCTTCCGCCTGCCTCGGCGCGGTAGATGCTCGACAATGCTGCGGCAAATCTCCAGGGCATGATCATCATCCTCGGCAAAATGGTCCGCCACACCGGAGCGGCGGGTATGTACGTCCGCGCCGCCCAATTCCTCGGCGCTGACATCCTCCCCAGTAGCGGCTTTGACCAGCGGCGGTCCGCCCAGGAAAATCGTACCAACTCCCTTGACAATGACGGTCTCATCACTCATCGCCGGCACGTACGCCCCGCCCGCCGTGCACGAGCCCATCACCACCGCAATCTGGGCAATGCCCTTCGCGCTCATGCGCGCCTGGTTGTAAAAAATACGCCCAAAGTCATCCACATCCGGAAAGACCTCGTCCTGCATGGGCAGGAAGATACCGCCCGAATCCACCAGGTAGATGCATGGCAGGTAATTTTCCTCGGCAATCTGCTGGGCGCGCAAGTGCTTGCGGGTGGTCATGGGGAAGTAGGTACCGCCTTTAACCGTAGCGTCGTTGGCAACGATCATCACCTCGCGTTCCGCCACCCGCCCAATGCCAGTCACCAGCCCAGCACCTGGCGCCATATCATCATACATTTCCCAGGCAGCCAGGGGGGATAATTCCAGAAACGGCGAGCCGGGGTCGAGCAGCCGTTCGATCCGCTCGCGGACGAACAATTTTCCCTGCGACTCGTGCCGCTGGCGGTACCGTTCACCGCCACCCTGACGCGCCTGGGCAATCTTGCGGCGCAAGTCTTCCGCCAGCTGGCGGTTATGCCCTAAATTGGCGAGATACTCCTCACTGCTGCGGTCGATACTCGAGGCAAGGATATCCACACACCACTCCTTTCCAATTGAGTTTCTAATTTTCAGCAGGCGGTTGATCCCTAACCCTGGCGGTAAATGACGCCGAATCCACCGCGCGGGTATTCCCAATGCAATGCCTGCGGTGGACAGGCTACCTTACAGGTACCGCATTCCAGGCAACCCGCCCAGTCCGCGATGATCTTGCCATCTTGTTCGCTGTACACGTTTGCCGGGCAGACAAACAAGCAGGCTTTGAGCGTGCACTGCTGAGTGCACACCTCATTGTGCACGATAATGTGCGGGTTGCCCTCGTCCAGATCATATTTATTCAGGGCTAACTTCTCGCTGACTGATAGGGGTTTCATAAGGCGCGTGCTCCGTTCCAGCCATCTTTAAGTAAATCCAGCCAGGAAAGATTGCCCTCTCGAATCGCCTGGCGGGCAATCTGGGTCAGGTGCTGGTTGGGCTGACCATCCTGATGGTAAATTTCAAATAGAATATCCGCCAGCAGCTGCGGGTAGCTAGTGTACAGTCGCTCGTTTTGCATGAAGTGCGGAGCGCGTGCATAGGTGCGCAGGTCCGCCATGACAAAACTGTCTTCGAGTTTCTTGGCGTACAAGCTCAAGCCTGCCGCGCTGAAATCAGCTTGCTGACGCGCTGCCAGCACCGCCTCGGCGGCGCAAATTGCCGAACCAATTGCCAGGTCCATCCCGCGCACCCAAAAACCGTTGTTGATCGTCATCCCGGCAGCATCACCCACCACCAGCATGCCGTCGGTGTAGAGGCGCGGCATCATCCCCAGACCACCTTCCGGCACCAGGTGAGCACCATATTCCAACACTTTTCCATTTTTGATCAGCGCGGCTATAAGGGGGTGCGCTAAAAACTGGTCGAACACGTCAGCAGCCTTTTTCTGTTGGCGCACAAGATCGCCCAGATGAATGACCAGCCCAAGCGAAATACTTTCCAGGTTGGTGTACAGAAAACCGCCCCCAGCTACGCCCTGAGTGGCTGAACCAACCAGATTATAGGCACAGCCCTGGCTGCCATCCAGGTTGAAGCGTTCCTCGATCACCTCACGCGGCAGGGCAACCACTTCCTTGATACCAACCGCAACGTGCTCCTCCGGCAGACGCTCGCGTAAACCGGCTTGCTGCGCCAGGAAAGAATTAGCCCCGTCCGCAGCGATGACCACATCGGCGTACATTTCCTCGCCGCCCGCAGCGATGCCGATCACCCTGCCCTCGCGCCGGATAACCTGCTCGACCTTGATGCCCGGCACAAGCATCGCGCCAGCAGCTTCCGCCTGGTCACCCAGCCAGCGATCGAAGCGGGAACGCAATACGCTGAAGGCATTATAGGGTTGTTGGTTGAAGCGCTGCGATTTGTAATCCAGGCTGACCGCCGAGTCATCGCTCAGAAACGTGACCACCTGGTTGGTGATATGCCGCTCGACGGGGGCTTGTTCCCAGAAATTTGGGATCACCTGATGGAGCACCTGCCCGTAGAGAACGCCGCCCGACAGGTTCTTGCTGCCCGGAAAAGGTCCGCGTTCGATCAGGGCAACTTCCAGTCCCTGACGAGCAAGCAGCAGCGCCGCCGTGCTTCCAGCCACCCCCGCACCGACAACAATAACGTCCAGTTTTTCTTCGCTCATCGCGTCACTCAATGTTCGCGCAGCGCCTGGATGAGCGCTGGAATCACGGCATACAAATCTGCGGCGATACCATAGTCCGCCTGCTCGAAGATGGGCGCATTAACATCGCGGTTGACCGCCACAACGATCCGCGAACCGGTGATTCCAACGGTATGTTGCACCTGACCGGATACACCCAGCCCAAGGTATAGGTCAGACTTGATGTTCGCTCCGGAAATACCAATATAACGCTCACGCGGCAGCCAGCCCAAGCCCTCCGATAGCGGACGGGTGCAGGCAATTTCGGCACCCAGCGCGCGCGCCAAATCCTCCACCATTGCCAGATCTTCCTGTTTGGCAATGCCTCTGCCCGGGCAAACCACCCGCTTGGCAGATGCCAGGTTGACCGAGGCGGGTGGTAAGGCTTTGCGCTCAAGCAACGCCTTTCGCTTTTCTGGGGGGATGAAAGCCAGCGGAGTTGTCTCTGCCTGCCGCCCAGGCTGGGCTGGCGGGGCATCAAACATGCCCGCCCCCATAGTCAGGATTACCGTCGGGCTCAGGCTGCGTTCCACCCGTTCCGCACCACCACCAAAAATCATGTGCCGGATGGTCAGGTTGCCACCTTCCAGCGAAAAGGATTTGACATCTGTCAGCGCAGCGGTGTTTAACCGGGCAGCCAGCCGCCCGGCGACCAGCCTGCCGCGCGCGGTTGAACCGATCAGAACCACTTTGAATGCCAAGTCGTGAACCAGTTCTGCCAGGGTTGGCAGCACGTCTTCCGGAAGACAACCTTCTGGTATTTCATCGACACGATATACCCGATCTGCGCCTGCCTCAGCAGCACGCTGACCAGCCTCAGCGCTGGTGACCAGAACCGCCACCGGGGGTTGAATTGCAGCTGCCACTCCGATCAATTCACACATCAAATCGATGTCTTCGGAATAAACCAGGGTTTGCGATGTTTCATTCATAGTTCGCCTCCTAAAGCACGCCTTCTTTGCGCAAATATGAAAGCAAGGCTTTGGCTGCTTCTTCCGGGCTACCCTCAATCATTACCTGCTTGCGGGCAACCCGCGGCGGCGCTTCCACCTTGAGGATTTCGATTGTTTCGGACAAGTCAACCACTCCTAGGTCAGCCAGTGTCCACTCGAACATCGGTTTGCGCCCGGCTTTGAGGATTTCACGCATGGATGCCAGGCGGGGTTCGTGAATGTCGCTGGTCACCGAGAGAGCAGCAGGCAGGGGCAATTCCAGCAACTCAATCTCCTGTTCCAGCGTGCGTTGAACGGTGAGCGTGCCGTTTTCCTGCGCTTCGATGCGGCTGACCGCATTCATGGTCACCCATCCCAGCCGTTCGCCGACCTGTACGCCGGTTTGCTGGAAATACAGGTCAGCCGAACCTTCTCCAAACAACACCAGGTCAACCTGGCCCAGTTTCTGAACCGCCGCAGCCAGCACTGCCGCGGTTTTGGCAGTGTCTGCGTGGCGCAGGCTCTCATCCACGATGGTAAATAATTCATCCGGACCGCGCGAGAGGATGTCCTTCTTGATCTTGGAATTATTGATCTCGGCAGGCCCTGCGCAAAGAGCCATGACCTTGCCGCCATGTATTTCGACCAGCCGGACACCCGCCTCCAGCGCGGGCAAATCGAAACTTCCGATCGTCCACTCCGCCCGTTCGGTGGAGATCGATCCATCCCGCCCCACTTCCAGGTCTTCCGGGTCAGGCGTGATTTTTAGACAAACAACGATGTTCATGAATTCTCCTCAAGGTTGAAGCATATCTTATCGGGCTGCTTTCTTAAGCAATTGCGGACCAGCGATATTGTACATGATCTCGTCCGTTCCGCCACCAATCCGCATCAGGCGAATATCACGCCATAGGCGTTGAACACGGTGCTCCATCATGTAGCCCAGTCCGCCCAGGATTTGCATGGCGGTGTCAATCACCTCGAACGACGCCCGGGCAACGTACAATTTGCACATGGCGTGCTCGTGGCGCACCGGAAGGTTCTGATCCATCATCCAGGCAACTTTATAGATGTAATTTTGCATATTCTCGATGTGCACAGCCATGTCGGTGATCATGTGCTGGACTGCCTGGTAACTGCCAATGGGCTTGCCAAACTGTACGCGCTGGTTGGCGTACGCCGCGGCATCCTGGTAGGCGGCTTTTGCCGCCCCAAGCGAGGCAGCGCACAATGCCAACCGTTCGATTTCGAAATTTGCCATCAGCTGCTGCCAGCCGCGGTTCATTTCACCAACCAGGTTTTTGCGCGGTACGCGCACATTCTCAATGAAAACCTCATAGGTGGGCACCGTCCACCAGCCAACCTTGTTCAGGTAATTGAAGCGCAGTCCAGGCGTATCAGTCGGCAGCAGCCACATCGAAATGCCCTGATAAGGGTTTTCGACCTGCGCATCACGGGTCATCAGCAGGATATAGCGTGCCTGATGCGAAAGCGTGCAGTACATTTTTTGCCCGTTAAAAATGACCTCCTCGCCATCAAAAGTGGCGGTGGTCTTCAATGCAGCGGCATCCGAACCCGCCTGCGGTTCGGTGATGCCCAGTGCAACCGGCGGGTCGCCCTGGATGAAGCCGCCCAGCACTTCGCGTTTGATTTCCTCCGAACCAAACTGGAGGATATCGCGAATAGTGATGATACCCAGCGAGTAAATGATCCCCAACGGCAACGCGTGTTGACCGAGCGTTTCGCACACCAAGGTTAGTGTCTGAATATCCGCCGGGACGCCACCGTATTCCTCTGGGATGCCCAAAGCCAGAATGCCGTGATCCGCCAACGCCTGCCAGGGTTTATATGGGAATTCTTTTTTCTCATCCAGTTCCGCCATCAGGTTTTCAGGCGCTTCTTTATGGAGCAGTTCCTCCAGATTTTGCACCAACAGTTCCTGCTCTTCGCTCCAACGAAAATCCATGTCATCCTCCTTTAAAACATGCCGGGGCAAGACTCAAGGCTTGCCAATGATCCTGCCAAGCGGATCGACCTCGCAGCGCAAAATTTCCAGTTCTGCTGCCGTGGGCATGAGGGTTTCATGCAGATCATCCGCAAATGACATCTCAAAACCAGTATTGGCGGTGACTTGCTCTCGAGTTACACCGGGATGCAGTGACTCAACTCGCATCCGGCAGGTGTGTTCATCGAAGCCCATCACCGCCAGGGTACTGATAACTTTGTAGGGACCCGTCCCGCGTGGTAGTCCAGCTCTCTCGCGCGCGCCGGGACCGTCCAAATAGCCGGGTGAGGTGATGAAATCGACTCGTGGGACAAATTTGCGCCGGTCGTGCGCAATGAGGATCACTGTTCGCCAGCACAGGGAAGCAAAATCGTTCGCCCCGCCGCTGCCCGGCAGGCGAACTGTCGGGCGGGTATAGTCCGAGCCGATTAGGGTCGAATTCAAGTTACCGTACGGATCGATCTGTGCCCCGCCCAAAAAGGTGTAATCTACCAGCCCGCGCTGTGAGGTTTCCATGATCTCCAGCATGCCGCTGTGCAGGATTGCCCGCGTCTGGGTGTGTGAACCCGCTACCGAGATAGGTAATTTTTCGAGGATGGGCGCCATGCTGCCCGCTTCGAACAAGATAATCAGGTTGGGGGCATGGGTTTTCTGTGCCAGCATTGCAGCCGCCAGCGGCGGACCGGTACCGATCACCGCGGTTTTGTTATCTTCAAGCAAGTGGGCTGCGGCGCAAATCATCAATTCTGGAAGGGTATACGTAGCTCCACTCGCTGCCATGTACTTCTCCTGCTTCTAAAGTGACCGCTTAAGGGGTTCCTGCTGCTGAAGTTCCGCCAGGCGAGCCCTGCCGCCGATCAGTTCCAAATACTCTTCGAAGGTTTCCACACCGTAAATATAGCGATCGAGAAAGCGCTGAAAAGTCCGCGGATCTTTTTCGGCTTCCAGCCATTCAGCAAAGTGTCGCTCATCCGAGGTGTATTCGTACGGCATTTCGCCGGGGTAACTGCCAAACGGGGTCAGGCAAACAGCATCCACCAGCCAGAAGGGAATGCTGGTGCGCCCCGGTTCGTCGCGGATTTGCTCGCTGCTGATCAACCGCTCTGTCGTCAGGATCACCCGCCGGGCAGCCCGCGCCAGATCGTGATCAACAATGCTGATTCCATCGATTTGCGCGTTGCCATAGATATCACACTGGTGAACGTGGATAATGGCCACATCCGGGTATAGCGCCGGTACCGCCAGCAAAGAAGCGCCGGTGAAGGGACATTCGATCAATTGGGCGGAGCTGTAGCGCATCGTGTCGCTGCCCAGCATCGTGCGCACTGGGAGAAAGGGCACCCCCATCGCCGCCGCTTTGTAGCGCCATGCCAGCCCAGCATTGCTCCATTCGGCGGTTCGCACCTGCCCGCTTTCCATCAGCCGCCGCCCGTTGGGAGACAAACCGCGCATTTCCAGCCCGACCACATAAGCAATATCGCAGCGGTCGATTACCCCCCCGGCTGCCAGGATTTGAAAATCATGGGTGGTGGAATGCCCCGAAAAACCCAGGTTTTTCTTACGCCGGCGCACGATTTCATGCAGCACCGCGGAGGAAAAGCGCACGCTGCCAAACCCACCAGTTGCAATGTAATCACCGTCATGGATGAAGGTTTCAACCGCCTCGCTCACCGTCATTCGCTTATCGGTCATTGCGCGCGGTTTTTGCCGGAAGAACTCACGGGCGGCATCCACATCCGGCGACACGAACAGTTCGCCGATCGGTTGTTCGTTAATCGAGTTTTTGCGCATGGCAATGTCTCATTGCGGGTCTCTAAATGCGTCCAGGTATCCTTGAAGCAACCCTCATTAACTCTGCACCGTACAGTCTAAAACCGTGATATAAGTTTATCAAAAAAATATAGATTTTTAACCTCGCGTGTGGCATTAGATTTTATAAATCGATTAGAAAACACCCAGTCTTTAGCGAATTTTCAGCCAGGTTAGAAGCCGGTTGAAACCGGCGGCAAGAGCTGCCTGGGCAGCCACGAAATGTGTATGGATATGCAGGAGGAGTGGCATTCGCGTGATAGTGGGACAGGTCCGCGCGCCGAAGTAGTAATAACGCTTCATCGTGGCTTGCACATTCTTTCCGGCTTCGAATGATTGAACATGCAGGCACATCTTGAATGGACAATCGATGACGTGCATCTTCACAATGAATGACTTGTTTGAGAATCTAACACCTTGCGACAGGCTTCCAAAGCGGCTTCCGTGATGATAAATTACCCTCATGGAGTAAAAATTCACAGCCGACCATTGAAACCGGTTCGTAGATGGCTGGCAAGTTTTCTGCGGGGTGCTGAACTAAACTTGTGGAGGTGTTGACTTGTGAGCGTGCAGGGGCTCGAATATCATCCCCTTCCGGGGAACCTGAACCAAATAAATAGTGAGCGTGCAGGGGCTCGAACCCTGAACCAATGGCTTAAAAGGCCACTGCTCTACCATTGAGCTACACGCCCGACGGGCAAATTCTATCATGCACTTGATAGATCGTCAACGAATTATTTTTAAAAAATACCGGCTTGCGCCCCGCCATCCACACAAGCGCCTTATGGTAAAATAGCGTATCTCATTTTCAGCCGTCCCCACCGGTTTTGCACCACCTGGCGCGTGGCGAAAAATCTATTCCAGCGAGGAACGGCTCCAATATCCCGGGAGTACGATCGATATGACACCTGTTCTGGAACTTCGTGGGATCACAAAGCGCTTTCCTGGCGTACTGGCGAACGACCACATAGACTTGACCCTCGAACAAGGCAGTATTCACGCCTTGTTGGGAGAAAACGGAGCGGGAAAAACCACATTGATGAATATCCTCTACGGCTTGTACAAGCCGGATGAGGGTGAAATTTTCGTCAACGGTCAACCTTTCCAGGTTCGTTCGCCGTCCGACGCAATTGCGCGCGGAATCGGCATGGTGCATCAGCACTTTATGCTCATTCCAGTATTCACCGTAACCGAAAACGTGATGTTGGGGGATGAACCCCTCAAACCGGGCGGCTTTTTGGATCGAGAAAAAGCCGCTCAACGCATCCGCGAGATCTCCACCCAGTACGGGCTGGAGGTTAATCCCGACAGTTATGTCAAAGACCTGCCGGTTGGGGTGCAGCAGCGGGTGGAAATCATTAAGTTGTTGTACCGCAACGCCAATATCCTCATCTTCGACGAACCGACCGCCGTGCTTACCCCGCAGGAAGCCGACGAACTGTTCGAGATTATGCACTCGCTGACCAGTCAGGGCAAGTCGATTATCTTCATCACCCACAAGCTGCGCGAAGTGCTCGAAGTGGCTGACCTGATTACGGTCATCCGGCGCGGCAAGGTGATCGGCTCGGTGCTGCCCAGTGAAGCCGACCAAGGCAAACTGGCGTCCATGATGGTCGGACGCGAAGTAAAACTGGAACTGGAAAAACAGCCTGCCAAGCCTGATCGAATTGCATTGAAGGTAGAGAACCTGCTGGTCACCGATGATACCCGCCAGGTTGCCGTGGACGGCGTTTCTTTTGAGGTACACGAAGGCGAGGTACTGGGCATTGCCGGTGTACAAGGCAACGGACAAACCGAATTGGTCGAAGCCGTTACCGGAATGCGCGACGTAGATGAGGGCAAAGTCTTTGTTTTAGATGAGGATGTCACCCATCTCAGCCCGCGAAAGTTCACCGAGCTTGGCACAGCCCACGTGCCGGAGGATCGCCAGCGTGACGGGCTGGTGCTGCCTTTCCCGGTTATGGAAAACCTGGTGCTGTGCACCTATTACTTGCCGCCTTTCGCCAAAGGACCTATCATTCAATGGGAACGCGTACTGGAAAATGCAGACCGCTTGGTGCAGGAATTTGACATCCGCACGCCCTCATCACTCACCTCTGCCGGATCCCTTTCTGGCGGTAACCAGCAAAAGGTAATCGTTGCCCGCGAACTTTCCCGCCCGATTCACCTGTTGGTAGCAGCCCAACCCACCCGCGGTCTCGATGTGGGCTCGATTGAATACATCCATTCCCAGATCATAAACCGGCGCGACAACGGGGTGGCGGTGCTGCTGGTTTCCAGCGAGCTCGACGAAATCATGCAACTATCCGACCGCATTGCCGTGATGTATCGCGGAAAGATCCTTGCCACGGTCAACGCACAGGAAGCCAGCAAGGAATTGATCGGGTTGCTGATGGCTGGCATACCCCTCGAGGACGCCCGCCAACAAATTCAAAAGAAAACCGTGCATACGGCATAGAACGGGGGTGCACTTTGACGACCAATCCTGAAAAGTCCAAAAAACCCGGTTTCTTCCAAATCTTCCTCGAGGAATTGACCAACCGGGGCAAAAAGCCGGAAGATGAAAAAAAGGGCAAACGTGGAATCGGGCAAGTCATCCTCATCCCATTCCTGGCAGTGGTTACTGGTCTAATCCTTGGGGCGGTATTCATCATTCTGACCACTGAGGAGGTCTACGCCGGATTTGGGCGCTCGTTTGGCGCCGGTCTGTCTGCCAGCTGGGATATTGTCTCCAGGGCTTATTCCGCCCTGTTCACCGGCGCATTCGGCGACCCGGCGCGCATGATCGCCGCGCTTCAATCCGGCAATGAGCTGGAAATCCGGCGCGCCTTCAACCCGATTCTGGAGAGCCTAGTTACATCCACGCCCTACATCTTTGCTGGGCTGGCGGTTGCTTTGGGTTTCCGCGCTGGGGTTTTCAACATTGGCGCAGAAGGACAGATTTTTATCGGCGCGCTGACAGCCACTTTCGTCGGTTATTCGGTTACCGGCTTGCCCGCTTTCATCCACCTGCCACTGTCACTGCTGGCAGGCGCACTTGGCGGGGCTGCTTGGGGATTCATTCCGGGCTGGTTGAAAGCCAAGACTGGCGGGCACGAGGTGATCAACACGATTATGATGAACTACATCGCCTTCCGGTTGAGTGACTTCCTCCTCACCGGACCGATGAAACGCCCGGGCTCCTTTAACCCGGTCAGCCCGGAAGTGCTGCCCACCGCCTGGCTGCCGCGTTTCTTTCCGGATCCCATACGCTTTCATCTGGGCTTCTTTATTGCCCTTGCAATGGCTTACTTGGTTTACTGGTATCTGTTCAAGACGACCTGGGGTTTTGAACTGCGCACGGTGGGCACCAACCCCAACGCCGCCAAGTATGCAGGCATGAACGTGACCCGCAATATCATCCTGGCAATGAGCCTGTCCGGCGCGCTGGCAGGGCTTGCCGGGGCTAACGAAGTCCTGGGCGTCAACCGCGTTCTGGCAATGGCGTTTTCCTCCGGGTACGGTTTCGACAGCATCGCGCTGGCATTACTGGGCAACAATCACCCCCTGGGGGTGGTGTTGGCGTCTCTGTTATTTGGCACATTACGCAATGGGGCCACCCGCATGCAATTATCTGCCGGTATTCCCAATGACATCATCTCCGTTCTCCAGGCGGTGATTCTGGCATTCATAGCCGCGCCGGCAATCATCCGCACCATTTACCGCCTGCGCAAACCCGCCGTCGAAGAGGGCGGAGTCACTATCCGCAGTTGGGGAGGAAAGTAAATCATGGCATCCACCACAACCGCTAACAATCATTCGTTTCACACCCAATTAGTCCGCGAGTCGCCGGTTCGCCAGCGAGTTATGGGCATTCTCTTCCTCGTGCTGGGGCTTTGCATCTGGTTCTTTTTTGCCCGCTCCGTTGCGCCGGACAGCACCGCCAGCTTTGGATTGAGCACTTTCCAGGCAAAGACCCAGGTAGATCCATGGAACGTGCCCGCGCTTTCCACACTCTACTTCCTGGCGGTGATTTGTGCCATCATCGGGGGTGTGCAGCTGGCGCGTGGGTTCAAACGTTACACCAACTGGGTGCTCGGACTGGTGGTCATGCTGTTCGTCTTCGGCTTTCTCGTCTGGGCAACTGCCGGTAAGTCGCTCAACCTGGTCGGGCTGTTCAATACCACCCTCAGCAAAGCTGTTCCCATCACCTTGGGTGCCTTGTCTGGAATTTTGTGCGAGCGGGCCGGGGTGGTCAACATCGCCATCGAAGGCATGATGCTCTCCGGGGCGATGGTTTCCGCGTTGGTCGCCAGTCTAACCCAAAGCCCGTGGATTGGACTGCTGTTCGGCGTTCTGACCGGTGCCCTGCTGGCGCTGGTACATGGTGTATTTTCCATCAAATACAAAACCAACCAGATTATCTCCGGCACGGTGATCAACATCTTCGCCACCGGAATCACCTCATACATCTCAGCCAAGTTTCTCCAGGTGTACCAACCCTTGAATATACCCCCAACCTTTGGGGCAATTTCCATTCCGCTGCTGGCTGATATCCCGATTATTGGAGAAATCTTCTTCGTCAATAATCTGTTCGTCTTTGCGATGTTTATTTTCCTGATCATCCTGCAAATTGCCTTGTTCCAGACCCGCTGGGGCTTGCGTGTGCGCTCAGTCGGCGAGCACCCCAAGGCTGCCGACACACTCGGTATCAATGTGTTCAAAACCCGTTACATGGCAGTCATTCTGGGCGGGATGATGGCGGGTTTTGCCGGGGCATACTTCACCCTGGGTTCTGCCGGACGCTTCGATGAAATGATGACCGCCGGGCGCGGTTTCATCGGACTGGCAGCCATGATCTTCGGCAACTGGATCCCCACCGGGGCGTTTGGTGCAGGATTACTGTTTGGTTTTGCCGATTCACTCGCCTCGCGGATGGCAATCCTGGGCATTGCCATCCCCTCGCAATTCCTGCTCATGCTGCCTTACATTGCCACCATGATTGTACTGGCAGGAGTGATTGGCAAAGGACAGGTGCCGGCAGCTGACGGCATCCCCTACGAAAAAGAATAGACGACTCGTTATCCATAAATTGGAGGGCATTGTCAGGATCAATTCCCGGCGTTGCCCTCTTTTTGTTATAATTTCAGCGCACCGAATCTGGCTCATCTCACGTATACATACTGAGAATTACAGGGTTAAACCCCTTTTTATTATGTTGTCACCATCACACAACAACTCGCACCCTAAAGGCATATTCCCATGACCACGATCAAAGTCCGTGAAATAACCAAAAAATTTGGCACCCAGCTGGCAGTCAATAAGGTATCCTTTGACGTTGAAGCCGGAGAGATTTTTGGTCTACTAGGTCCTAACGGAGCCGGAAAAACCACCACCATCCGCACCATTTTGGATATCTTCAAACCCGACAGCGGGGAAGTGGATATTCTGGGCGGAAAGATGACCGAGGAGAAGAAAAACTGGATCGGTTATCTGCCCGAAGAACGCGGTTTGTACCAGGACATTAACCTGGAAATCTGCCTGAATTACCTGGCGCGCCTGAAAAGCCTGGACCCGGCAGAAGCCAGCCAGCGTGTCAACAGCATGCTCAAGCGCTTCGACCTGTACGACCACCGCAAAAAGAAGGTTAAAGAGCTGAGCAAAGGTATGCAACAAAAAGCCCAACTGATCATCACGCTGGTGCACGATCCAAAACTGGTTATCATCGATGAACCCTTCAGCGCGCTCGACCCGGTTAATACCCAAATGGTCAAGGACCTGTTACGCGAGGAACGTGATAAGGGTAAAACGATCGTCATGTGTACGCACCAGATGCACCAGGTGGAAGAACTGTGTGACCGGCTGGTGCTCATCAACCAGGGCAAGGTGATGTTGTATGGCGACCTGGATAAAATTCGGCGCAGCTATTCCGGACAGGACGTGGTCATCCACCCGCTCGGTGGTTTGCCCGCCGATTTACCCGGCGTGGAAAAAGTGGTACCAGAAAACTCCTCCTTCCGTCTGCACCTCAATCCGCAGGTCAGCCCGCAGGAATTGCTGAAAGTCCTGGTCGAACGCGGAGTCACCCTGGAACGCTTTGAAATCGCCATTCCCACTCTGGACGAAATCTTTATTCAGGTTGTCACCAATCAAGGAGCCGGGCAATGACCAAATTCTGGTTGGTATTCAAGCATGAATACCTCCGTCATGTAAAGCGCCGGCGTTTCATTTTCGCCCTGCTTTCGATCCCGCTCTTTATGGCGCTTCTCATGGGGGTATCCGTCTTCGCAGCGGTGTTGAGCACCGACCGTCGCCCGGTGGGGTACATCGATCAGTCCGGTTTATTTGGCGATGCCCAGCCGCTTCCGGAAAACCGCGGTGGATTGTTTTCCACCAATGTCAAGATACTGCCCTACCCGGACGAAGGTGCAGCTCGCGCTGCGCTGGATCAAGGCGATATTCAGGTTTATTACGTCATCCAGCCGGA
The DNA here is from genome assembly GCA_034411135.1 of Bellilinea sp. GTDB lineage: Bacteria > Chloroflexota > Anaerolineae > Anaerolineales > Anaerolineaceae > Bellilinea. Next base: position 16,659 of record DAOUMN010000102.1, on the reverse strand, counting down.
CTATCTCGCCAACGGCAGTGTACGCGCTGTGTCGGAAGAGGCGGTTGATTCTGGCGTCCATCGCCGGTTTTCGCGATTCTTATTGAATAACTTAATGAAAGCGGAAGATGCCACGGTGCGCGAACGCATCCTACAAGGTCCTCAAATGGTCTTGCGCACGCTGGATAGTGACCAGCAAGTGGACAGCAGTAACCCTATCGCCTTTCTGGTGGTCATTTTCTCCGGTGTGATCTTTATGCTTGCCATCAGCACCAGCGGCGGTTACTTGCTTCAGGCGGTGGTTGAGGAAAAAGAAAACCGCACCATGGAGATCATTCTCACCTCACTTTCTACCGACCAGTTCATGGCGGGAAAAATATTTGGCAACCTCAGCGTTGGTCTGACCCAGCTGACTTTCTGGCTGGTTATGGGGGGCGTGGCAGGTTCCTTTGCGCTGCGCACCTTCCCCGATCTGGCTAACATGGGCATCAATTTCTCTTTCCTGGCAATTATGGCAGCCACCTTCCTGCCGGCTTTTGTCATGATTTCCGCGCTGATGACTATGGTCGGGGCTACGGCAACCGAAGCGCGCGAAGCCCAGCAAGTTGCAGGCTTGTTCACCCTGCCGATTGTGGTGCCCTTCTGGTTCCTTCCAGTCATCATGGAAAGCCCCAACAGCGCGTTAGCGATCAGCTTGAGTCTGATTCCATTTACTGCGCCGCTCACCCTGCCGCTGCGTTCGATGGTGACCAACCTACCCGCCTGGCAAATCGCCCTCTCGTTGGCATTGTTGGTGCTTGCCGCCGCCGGGGCAATCTGGCTCGCCAGCCGTGCTTTCCGCCTGGGTATGCTGCGCTACGGCAAGAAATTGACCCTGGTTGAAGTTCTTCGCTCCCGTTCCTGAACAGGCGTATCAATGAATAAGATCTGGATTGTTTTAAAACACGAAGTTGAAACTATTCTACGCAGCCGCTCCTTTCTTCTCACGCTAGTTTTGGTGCCCCTGATCGGGTTCATCATCCTGTTTATCGTCGGTCGCCTCCAGCAAAACAACCCCAGCCCGGAAATCACTGAGATGCTTTTGCCTGAAACTTCACAACAGGTCAAAGGAATCTATGATCAAAGCGGTATCATCCGGCAAATTCCCGCAGAATTGCAATCCAGTGTTGAATTGTATTCCTCGCAGGAAACCGCCATCCAGGCATTGAAAAATGCAGAGATCGGCGGATTGTACGTCGTTCCAGCAGACTACCTGGAAAGCGGACAGGCTGAATATTACGCCACCGTACTCAACGTGATCAATGATAGTGAAAACACCTACCCGCTCAACTGGATCATCCAGTACAACCTGTACAAAGACCAGCCCGAGATGTTGGCACGCATTGCCCAACCGATCAACCTCAAAGTTGAGTTCGTCTCCGACAAAACACAACGCGATCAGAATAACCCACTAACCTTCTTCGTCCCATACGGCATCACCTTACTGTTCTACCTCTTTATTCTGGGGTCAGCCTCCCTGATGTTGAACAACATCACCAACGAAAAACAGAACCGGGTGATGGAGATTCTGCTCACCTCACTCACCCCCACCCAGATGATGACTGGAAAAATCGTTGCGTTGGGTTTGGTCGGGTTGCTGCAAATGATGGTCTGGTTAACAGCCGCATTTTTCATGCTACAAATGAGTGGGCGCACCTTCGCCATTGCCCAGGGCTTCGAACTCCCACCGGCGGTGCTGGGATGGGGTTTCGTCTTCTTTATACTGGGCTATGCTATCTATGCCAGCTTGATGGCGGGTGTTGGTGCATTGGTTCCCAACCTGCGCGAAGCTTCTCAAGCCACCTTCCTGGTGATTATGCCAATGATCATTCCGCTGGTTTTCGTCAGCCTATTAATCCAGCGTCCCGACTCTGCCCTGTCGATCGGGTTAAGCCTTTTCCCGCTCACCTCGCCGGTGGCTATGATGACTCGCATCGCAGCGGTGCCCGTGCCGCTTTGGCAAATTCTGGTGGCAGCCGTCTTGCAGGCTTTAACAGCAGTTCTTATCATTCGCACCGTGGCAGGCTTATTCCGCGCTCAAAATTTACTTTCTGGACAATCCTTCAACTGGAAGCTGTTTTTCCAGGCGCTGACCGGACGAGCTTAATCCAACAACTTGTCTATTCGAGTTTATTTCTTGCTTGCAAGCCACTGTGTGGGATGTTATAATCGTCTCAAGCCAGTACCACAGGCTGTTCATTAGCCTTGCGGATTCGTTGCATGGCGAAAGTAAATTCCCTTCATCTTTCAGTTGAAATAAGATCATGCCCTCATCGGTAATTTCCAACCGATATGGCGTTGTTCTATCCCAATCACATACATGGAAAAGAGAATATGAAAATTCTCGAGCTTGAAAAAGCGCCCCTGGCAACCCTTAGGGAAATAGCCACAGATCTGGAAGTACCCAACGCTCACCGTCTGAAAAAAGAGAATCTCATTCTGCGCATTCGCCAGATGGAAGCTGAACGCGAAGGTGTCGAAGTGCGCGGTGGTGTGTTGGAAATTTTACAGGAAGGCATCGGCTTCCTGCGCTCCAATTATCAGATTGGACCGGAGGATGTATACGTTTCACAGGCACAGTTGCGCCGGTACGACCTGCGCAATGGCGATCTGGTGATTGGGGTGGTGCGTCCGCCGCGCGAATCGGAGCGCCACTACGGCTTGTTGAAGGTTGAAACGATCAACGGTATGCCACCAGATGAAGCCCGTGAACGACCCTCGTTCGAACGTCTGACGCCCATCTTCCCGGACAAACGCTTCGATCTGGAAACCGACCGCGGTATTTTCTCGACCCGCCTGATCAACCTGATTGCCCCAATCGGGCGTGGACAGCGCGGCATGATTGTTTCGCCGCCCAAAGCCGGTAAAACTACTATTCTAAAACAGCTTGCCAACGCGATTACCGCCAAAAATCCGGAAGTGCACCTGATCATTGCCCTGATCGGCGAGCGCCCCGAGGAAGTTACCGACATGGACCGCTCGGTGGATGCCGAGGTGGTTGCCTCGACATTCGATGAGCCGGTTACTGCCCACGTGCGCACCGCCGAAATTACCCTGGAACGTGCGAAAAGATTGGTCGAAATTGGCAGGGATGTGGTAATATTGATGGACTCACTGACCCGATTGGCGCGGGCATACAATCTGGTCGTGAATCCCTCCGGGCGCACCCTTTCCGGCGGTATGGATCCTTCGGCGCTTTACCCGCCCAAACGCTTTTTCGGCGCTGCCCGCAATCTCGAAGAGGGCGGTTCGCTTACAATCATCGCTACCGCGCTGGTGGATACGGGTTCCCGGCTGGATGACGTTGTGTACGAAGAATTTAAAGGTACTGGTAACATGGAACTCCATCTTTCTCGCCGGTTGCAGGAACGCAGAGTTTACCCGGCAATCGACATTGAACGCTCATCGACCCGCCGCGAAGAATTGCTGCTCGGTCCAGACATGCTCCAGCGGGTTTGGCTAATGCGACGCATGTACCTGCAAATGATTGCCCAGCCGCCGCAAGGCGCAGGCATGGATCCCGCGGTTGCAACCGAAGCACTGCTTCAGCGTCTGGCAAGAACCAAGAACAACATGGAGTTCCTGGAGAGCCTGACGGAGGAAATGTGACCCTTTCGAAACCCGGAACGCCAGCAGCGGGGGAAAAACCCGACTCTGGTTCTGGATTGTTGCCAAAACTTCTTTGGGCTTTGGCAATCGGCATGTTGATATTCAGCCTGTACCTGGTGGTGCAGCGTGTTACCCGAACGCAAGCTAATGCCGGCGTGGTCGCTGCCAACGCCCCGCTGGATCTACCCCAAGCGCCCGAACAAGTCCGTTTACCCGAATTCGTCGGTTCCGGCGAATCCGGATCAGTTGCGCGGCGTGCCAATTTACGCACTATCTTACCAACTCGACCGCGCGAACAGGCAATTGCTTACCGGGTCGAAAAAGGCGACTCGGTCTTTGGCATTGCCCAAAGCTTTAACCTTAAACCGGAAACCGTGTTGTGGGCGAATTATGACATCCTCAACGACGATCCGCACATGATTTCGGTCGACCAGGAATTGATGATCCCACCAACCGATGGCGTGTTGTACAAATGGAAAGAAGGCGACACGCTGGAAAAGGTGGCATCTACTTTCAAAGCCGATATTCAAAATATCCTGCTCTATCCTGGCAACAAACTGGACCTGGCAAACCCAGTGGTAGAGCCCGGTACCTACTTAATGATCCCAGGCGGCTCGCGTGAGTTCCGCACCTGGGTGGTGCCGACTATTCCACGCGGCCCGGCAGGCGTCAACAAAAGCATTTACGGACCAGGCGCGTGCGATACCGGCGCCGGTGGCGCATTCGGTACCGGTACCTTTGTTTGGCCCACCATTCAACGTCGCCTGTCCGGCAACGATTACTGGCCCGGTCACCTGGCAATTGACATTGCTGCGTACACCGGCGATTCGGTATTCGCTTCCGACAGCGGCGTAGTTGTCTATGCCGGACCTGTGGGCGGCGGTTATGGCAACATGGTGATGATCGATCACGGCAACGGTTACCAAACCCTGTATGCTCACCTGTCCGGTTGGAGTGTACGCTGCGGCGCAAGTGTATATCAGGGGCAGGTGGTCGGTCAGGCAGGCAGCACGGGACGCTCGACCGGACCACACCTGCACTTCGAGGTGCGCTACCTGGGTGGATTTGTCAATCCCTGGTACGTGCTGCCATAATCTACAAAAGTGACTGCGGGTCAATTTCAACCCACCAGTCGTCCAATTCTTGACCGCGTAATATGCTGGCAGGATCGCTACTCTTGAGTATGACCTGCCAGCGATATTTTCCCGCCTCGCGGGCGAAAAAACATGGCACAGGTCCGATGATTTCGCTGCTGGTAAAAGTGCTTTGTTTCACCCAACCTTCCACCCGTGCCGCCATGTCGCGTGCCAGGCGCTCCGCTTCGCGCGCGCTGGTGTGACGTATCTCCAGCCGCGCCAGGCGCGTAAACGGCGGATACATTATCTTGCGGCGTTGCTCGATTTCGTAGGCATAAAATCCGGCATAATCGTGTTGGGCAGCCGCCCGAATGGCGTAATGCTCCGGTTGGAAGGATTGCAGGATAACCCTGCCGCCCAGAGGACTGCGCCCTGCTCGACCTGCCACCTGAGTTAACAATTGAAAGGTTCGTTCCGCTGCGCGAAAATCCCCCAGGTTCAAACCAACATCCGCCAGTATCACACCAACCAGGGTCACCAGCGGCAGATCAAGCCCTTTAGCAAGCATCTGTGTGCCAACCAGGATATCCGCTTTAGCGTTGGAAAAATCCTCCAGAATGGCTTCATGCGCCCCCTTTTTACGGGTCGTCTGCGAGTCCCAGCGCAACACTCGCGCAGAAGGGAAGCGGGCAAGGACTTCCTGTTCCACCCGTTCGGTGCCGGCACCAAAGTGGCGGATATGTGTGCTGCCACATTGTGGGCAGATGCGCGGCATGCGTCGGCGGTAGTTGCAGGTATGACAAACCAGCCCTTCGTCCAGCTGGTGATAAGTCAGCGGCCGGTCACAGCGTGGACAACGCAACGACGCACCACAATCGCGGCAAAAGACATACGTGGCACTGCCAAGCCGGTTGAGATAGAGAATGGCTTGCTGGTGATTATCCAGCACCTGCCGGAGAGCGTTGGTCAGGGCATTTGAGAACATGGAACGGTTGCCCGCTTTCAGCTCCAAACGCATGTCCACCACTTCCACCGCGGGCAGCGGGCTAAACACAGCATCTTCGGTTGCAGCCTGGACTGCACTTGGCGATGGATGATTTTCCAGAAAGGTTTGAACCGCAGCACGGTGCGCCAGAATTCGCTGCGGCAATTCGAGGATATTCCATCCGGTTTGCCTTGCTCGGTACATCAGGCTTATATCGGGGGTTGCCGAGCCCAGCAGTGCAACCGCGCCACTCAGGCGGGCATACTCAACCGCTGCCTGTACGGCATTGTAAGCGGGGGCAGGTTCGGACTGGTAATACGAAGGATCATGGCACTCATCCACCACAATCAAACCCGGCTGGGGTAGCGGGCTGAACAGCGCACTGCGTGCCCCCACAATCACTTCGATCTGACCAGCACGAATACGCTGCCAGGTATCATAGCGCTCACCGGTAGACAAACCGGAATGGACAACCCCCACCTTTCCGGGAAAGCGCGATTGAAAACGCTGTACGGTTTGGGGAGTTAACGCAATTTCCGGCACAAGAACAATTGCCTGCCTGCCCTGACTGAGCGTTTCCGCTACGGCTTGCAAATAAATCTCGGTTTTTCCCGATCCGGTGATGCCGTGCAAAATGAAGGGCTTTTGCGGCGTTTTGCTGCGTAACGCAGAGACCACCCGCTGCAATGCATTTGCCTGGGCATCCGTCAACACCGGGGCAGGCAATGGTTCAACCCGCAATCCCGCCAACGGATCACGAATCTTCTGAATGGGAACATATTCAATCCAACCTTTTTCTGCCAGCCATTTCAAATCGGCGCTGTTCGCGCCGCTGGCAGCGCAAATCCAGTGGGCATCTACCGCCTGCCCTTCCTGCGCCAGGAATTCCAAGGCAGCTCTGCGCCGCGCTGCCACAGCTGAACCGGTTTTTCCCAGGCTCAGCTCAATTTCGGTCAACTTCTCCCCCGGAATTGCCAGGCGAACCAGCCGAGTCATCTTGGGGCGAACCACAGGGTCAGCCAAATAGGGTTGGCTGACCAACACGCCGTGTCGCACCAGGCTCTGCAAAGCAGGTTTCCACTTTTGTCGCCGGAAAGCCGCTTCGATCTGCCTGCCACGCAATTCACCCCGCTCCTCGATCAATGCCAGAATACGTTTTTGCAAGGGGGTTAGCGGCTTTTCATCGCTATGGAAAGCAGGGTTAATTTGCACAAGAATATCCGCTTGCTGAGCCATTCCGGGCGGGAGCATCAAATCCAGGCAGGCCGCTATCGGGGTAAGAGTCTCATGATGCAGCCAGTGCGCCAGCGCCAACTGGCTGGGTTGGATGACCGGCTGCGGATCAATCAGGCTTTCCACCGGGCGGGTTTCCAGAACCTGAGGCTGTGCAAGGCTGCGCAACACAACTCCTTGCACGCGCTGTTTACTAAACGGTACCACCACAAGGCACCCAGCCTTGACCCGCCCACGCAGGTTTTCCGGCAGGTGATAATCGAAAGTATTCAACCTACCGGGAATAAAAACCGCCACCTCAACGTATTCTGTCAAACCTTATTCCCGCTGATACATAACCGCCGCGCCGTATCCCACGACCGAACTGGTATCACCCGTCTCCTCTGCCGAAGTGCTGTAATGAACCACCTCAACCGTATTTGCTCCCAATGCCTGAGCGGCTTCCATCACTGTCGCAACAGCCCCCACGCCGCAGGCAAAACCGCTGCCATTTTCCTCAGCCTGCAGCACACCTTGAGGTGAAAACGCCTGAAACTGACGCAGCATTTCTCCATCCAGTTGATTAGCTATGGGGAGTGGATAAAAATGAGACAGGTCTGTGCTGGCAACCAATAGGGCATTTCGCCCGGCAAGCACCTTCGCCAGCGCGCTTCCCAGCGTGCGCACCATGCGATAATCCTTGCGCCGTATCATGATCGGCAGCAAATCAAACGGCTGTGTCAGTGCACATTGCAGGAAGGGTAATTGGATTTCAAGGGAATGTTCGTCATCATTAGAGATCGCCGTCAGGGATATCGAGTCCTCTTCCAGCAGGCGTTCGACTTCCTGCAGCGCGATACGATCGACAGGCACTTCACCCAGAGGAGTCTCGTAACAGGAATGCGCACTGGTTAAGACCGGCGCAGGAAAATAGGCGTGCAGCGGTGAAACAATGCACACGATCTCGAAAGCTTTACCCTGAACAGCCCGGTAGGCGTGTCCAGCTGTTCTGCCCGAGTATCGGTGCCCGGCATGAGGTGCGATTAGTGCCACCACCCTGCCCGCAATGGGCGGTATTTGTGCCATTGCAAGGTATTCTTGGATTTGATTCGCCAGTTGTTGTTGATTGGCGCTGTACCACAAGCCGGCAATTGGTGAAGGTCTAACCTCGGACATTTTTCCCATCCCCTGCCTCCTGAACTCCACACTTTTAATTATACTCTGCGCATGCAGAGTCTCAAATTCCCCCGCGCCACAAAACTGCGTCCAGTTGAACCGCATCTGCCCCGGCTGCCAGGGCTGTTCGGTAATCACGAGCAGTGAACACCCCGCAGCCAAGCAGAATGTTTTGAACCTTTCCACGCCAGTTAGCAAGCACTTCAAGCGCAAGCGGGAACAACCCCGGAGCGTACAGTCGCCCCTCCACTAGGTTGCCATCTCGCGCTACGAGCCGACCGCGCGGCGCGCTGATCGTAAGGCATTGCACCCCCATTTCCACAGCGTGAAGAACCCATGCTTCTCGTGCCTGATCGAGCGGCACACTCAGAATCAGCGGCAGTTCCCCCGCGGCAGCCTGAAGAAGTGCGAGCTTTTCTTCCACATTCGCGTTGACTGGCAGGCTGAGTTCTACCGCGGCAACCCCTTCGGAGGCTTCCAGGCGGGCTGTCATGCGTTGAACGGAAGCAACATCCTCCGCCAGCAAGTGCACCCAGATTGGCAGACTGGAGCGCGCCCATCGCCGAGCGTAGCGCTTTAGCACGGCATTGAATCCCGGGTTGGGTAAACCGGTATGCAGTAAAAAACCACCAGTATAAGGGATTATCGTCCGGTTTTGGGCTGGAAGACGGCGCATTGCGCTCACCGGCGGCGTCACATAGGCTTGCGGTGGTTCGCTCAACCAGTATTGCACTGGCGGGCTAAGTCCCAGCATTCCGGCCGCGTTCATCCAGCCTGGCTCGAGCGGCAGTTCCTGTTTGAGCGGAAAGATCATTCTTGCCAGCCTGTCAGTAGTTCCTTGAGCCCTATGGAGAGTACCATCTCGCGCATTCCTCAAAATTCCAGCTGGGAAAAATCGAATACCGGACCATCTTTGCACGCCAGGACGTACCCACGCCGAATAGGCAATGCGCACACGCCGCACTCCGCCATACCACCGCAGGTTAACGGGGTTCGCACCAAAGCCTCAACCTTCATCGTGCTGCGTATGGGGCGATTCTTCCATTCAATGCGCGCCAGTTGAAACAGGGATTCGTAAGTACCATCCAATGCCAGGTAATCTGCCCATTCCAGCAGCTCAGCGGATTGGCTGACGGGTAAAATTTCCACTTCTGCGGGTAGGCGAAAACCGCCACTCTCACCGCAACAGACGACTTCCGCTCCCTGCTCTACTGCTGAGATAATTAGCGGCAGCAGCCGGGCAAGATTTACCCCAGCCGCCAAAAATCCCGCCCGGCGGGTAGGTCTGGGCAAATCAAAGCCGCGCCCCAACGCGCCGCGCAGATGGACATGCGCTCCTGGCAGCCATGATTCGGGCAGGTCGCCGGTCAATACCAGCCTGCTTGTCGCGTCCAGGCTGGAAAAGAGAGCAAGCGGAAGAATTTCCTGATCACCGCCGCGCCATGCCAGATAGTATTGACCGGGCAAAATGCGAAACCGGTCGGCATTCTCAAGGCGCAGAAATCCCTCTCCGTTGCCGTTTTCCATTACTTCGTCGATACGATACACATGATCCATCGATGGTTCTCGCGGGTGTTTGATCTCTTTTACCGCACTTCCTAGTATAATCCATATGTTCCATTATTATTGAGGAGACAGAAATGAACCTGGCTAATCTATTTCAAGGCTTTGCAACACTCGCCTGGCTGCTTTTTTTTGGTGTTTTAGTTTTGGTACTGGTGCGCGCCAGCCGCAACCGTCCGCTCAAAAACGCTTCGGTCACCGTGTTGACTGTGTTGGCTGTTGCCGTGGTGTTAACGGTAATTTCGGCGGGTTTGGTGTTCATCGAACCGCAGGAACGTGGGGTGGTAATTTCCGCGCTGTCGCCCAATGGCTACCGCGAGCAGGCACTCGACCCCGGCTTACGCTGGATCATCCCGTTTGCCGAGCGGGTTGTGCGCTACCCGATTTCACGCCAGACCTATACCATGTCGATCGCCTCTCAGGAAGGTCAAATCTACGGTGATGACTCGATCACCGCACGCACGGCAGATGGACAGGAAGTCTTTATTGATGCCTCGGTGATTTTCGAGATCGATCCCGCCAAGGTGGTGGACGTGCACATTCGCTGGCAAGACCGCTACGTCAATGAACTGGTGCGTGCCCAGACTCGCGGCATCATCCGTGACGCGGTTTCCCAGTTTGGCGTCGAGGAAGTTTACAGCACCAAGCGCGATCAGATGAGTCAGATTGTGTTCAACGCCCTGGCTGAAAAACTATCCGACAATGGGTTGCGCATGGTGGATTTTGTCTTGCGCAACATCACCTTCTCGCCTGAGTATGCCGCCTCGATCGAGCAAAAGCAGATCGCCGAGCAGCAGGCACAGCAGGCACGTTTTGTGGTTGAACAGCGCCGCCAGGAAGCCGAACAAGCTCGCCAGGTTGCCCAGGGTCGCGCTGATGCAGTTGTCATCCAGGCAAAAGCCGAAGCCGAATCGCGCCTGATCCAGGCAGAAGCCGAAGCCAAAGCGCTGGAAATCATTGCCGCATCGATCAAGGACAACCCGGATCTGTTGACCTACCAATATATCACCAAGCTGGCACCCAACATTCAGGCTTTACTGCTGCCCAGCAATGCCCCGTTCATCTTCCCATTGCCGGGGTCGGTTCAGACTGTAGTGCCCCCCCAGCCACAGCCGACTCCGGTAGAACCAACCCCAACACCCTGAAGGAGGAAGGATTGAAAGCATCCAAACCGGTTAAACCACCCATCGGAAAAGAGATTCGCCTGACCAGCCTGTCTAACTGCGCTGGTTGAGCGTCGAAGCTGCGCGCGGAAGCGCTGGCGCAGGTGCTGCGCCCGGTGAGTGCGATTTTCCAACCAGGCGATTATCCCGATCTTCTGGTCGGTTTGGAGTCCCCCGACGATGCTGCCGTCTGGCGGCTAGACGACCAAAGCGCACTGGTGGTAACTACCGACTTTTTTACACCGGTGGTGGATGACCCGTACGATTACGGCGCGATTGCCGCCGCCAATTCCCTCTCGGATGTGTATGCTATGGGCGGGGTGCCGTTCCTGGCGCTCAACATCGCCGCTCTTCCTCCCGATTTGCCGGTTGAAATCTCGGCTGAGATCATTCGTGGTGGTGCAGATAAAGCGCGCGAAGCCGGAGTGGTGATCGCCGGTGGGCACACCATCCAGGATAAGGAACCCAAGTATGGACTGGTGGTGATTGGCATGGTCAGCCAAACCGTTCTACTGACCAAAGGCGGCGCCCGCCCTGGCGACCAGCTGGTACTGACCAAACCGCTCGGCTTTGGCGTCACCACTACCGCACTTAAACGCCAGGTCGCCGAACCGCAGGATGTTGCCGAGGTGGTTAGCTGGATGAAACAGCTCAATTCCGCAGCAGCGCAACTGGCGCGAGAATTCAACTTGCGCGGCGCGACCGATATTACCGGTTATAGTCTGTTAGGTCATGCGCTGGAAATGGCAAACGCCAGCCAGGTTAGCTTGCGCATAAACTTCGCAGCCATCCCGTTCATTTCTGCCGCCCACAAGTACGCCCAACAGTGGACCTTTCCGGGTGGCGCGGCGGATAACCGCCTGTACTTTGGCAGTCAGGTGCGCTTCCCTCCCGGACTGGACGAAGCCAGCCAGATGCTGCTTTTCGACCCGCAGACCTCCGGTGGATTGCTCCTGGCGGTGCCGCCGGAAAAATTGCCGTTATTGGTCCACCGCGCGGCAGAGATAAGTTTAACCGTATGGCATATTGGTGAAGTAGTTACTGGATCGGGCATCACCGTTGTCTGATTTTCCCAACCTTCACGAGTTCGATTTTTCATCGCGCCGCTCGGCGGTCGTCAGCCGCCGCGGGATGTGTGCCTCCTCCCAGCCGCTGGCATCCTCTGCCGGGATTGAAATACTCGATGCTGGTGGTAATGCGGTGGACGCCGCACTAGCAATGGCAGCTACATTGAACGTAACCGAACCCACCTCGACCGGGTTAGGTGGTGACTGTTTTGCGCTGGTCTACCTGGCAGAATCTCTTTCGATCTTTGCGTTGAACGGCTCTGGACGAGCACCTCAAACGCTGTCTCTGGAACGATTGCGTCGGGAAGGATTTTCGGAAAGCCTGCCGCCCTACCACCCGTACACCATAACCACACCGGGCGCATGCGCAGGCTGGTGCGACCTGAACGCGCGCTTTGGTCGGTTGAGCCTGTCACGGGTTTTAGAACCTGCCATTCGCCTTGCGGAAGTTGGTTTTCCTGTTTCGCCCTTGACGGCGTACTTTTGGCAGCGCGGGGTTGAGACTCAACTGCGCAAGGCTTTAAACGGCATGGAACTGACTCTGGAAGGGCGCGCCCCGCGAGCTGGCGAGATTTTCCGCAACCCCGGTCTGGCACGCACCTTGCGCACCATTGCATCGGACGGAAAGGATGCTTTCTATCAGGGTGCAATCGCTGCAGCGATTATAGAAGTTGTGCAGGAAGCCGGTGGCTGCCTCAGTTCAAATGATCTGGCAGGTCATACCAGCACATGGGAACAGCCCATATCCGTGGACTACCGCGGCGTGCGTATTTGGGAATGCCCGCCCAACGGACAGGGACTGGCAACGCTGCTGGCGCTCAACCTGCTGGCTGGCTATGATCTGGATCAATTTCCCCCGATGTCCGCTGCGCGGCTGCATGTGCAGATCGAAGCCATGCGCCTGGCATTTGCAGATGCATTCTATTATGTTGCCGACCCAAATTTTTCCCCTGCCCCACTGGATGCACTACTCAGCCCGGCGTATGCTGCTCAACGCCGCAAAGGGATCGATCCACATCGTGCCGCCGTGCACGTCGCCCACGGCACACCTCTGACAGCCAGCGACACTGTATACCTATGCGCAGTGGACAGCGAAGGCAATGCCTGTTCATTCATCAACAGCAATTACATGGGCTTTGGCACCGGAATTGTCCCACGTGGTTGGGGCTTCAGCCTGCAAAACCGCGGTCACAACTTCTCGCTTCAAGCGGATCACCCCAATGCTTTGGCGCCGGGTAAACGCCCCTATCATACGATAATCCCCGCCCTGGCAACCCACGCCGATGGCAGCCTGTTGGCGGCATTTGGTGTAATGGGCGGTTTTATGCAGCCGCAAGGACACCTGCAAGTCGCATCCGCGCTGCTCGATGATCACCTCGACCCGCAAGCAGCCCTCGACCGGCCGCGCTTCTGCATTATGCCCGAACAGGGCGGGAAAATCGCATTAGAAGAGGGCATCACAACCACTGTAATGAAAGATCTGGAGGAACGAGGTCACTCCATCGAGCCGGTCAGCGGTATGCGCCGTGCGGTGTTCGGTCGCGGTCAGATCATCCTGCGCGATCCGCAAAGTGGTGTATTGTGGGGAGGCAGTGACCCGCGTGCAGATGGCTGCGCCATTCCTTTAATCTGAACCGCCGCTTGAGTATTCACCCTCCATTTGGACTGGCGCATACAAACTTAAAATCCCAACCGTTGCACTCTCTGCCCCTGCTCTTCGCTAGAGGAGAATATAATTTGCAAGAAATCCGGTTAAAATAGAACAAATGGTTGATCTAAGCCCGCACTTGCAAGGCATTCTCAATACACTGCCTGCCAAACCCGGCTGTTACATCATGAAGGACAATGTCGGGCAGGTAATTTATGTCGGTAAAGCCATCAATCTGCGCAACCGGGTGCGCTCCTATTTTCACACGGGTCAGGATCAGGACTTCAAAACCCGCCAGCTAGTGCAGCGTATCACCGATATCGAATGGATCGTGGTGGGCTCCGAGCTGGAAGCCCTGATCCTGGAGATGAACCTGATCAAAAAACACCGCCCGCGCTACAACATCCGCCTTAAGGATGACAAGCGCTACCCCTACATTAAGGTGCACTGGGCGGATGCTTTCCCCAAAGTGACGGTCACCCGCCAAATGGTTCAGGACGGCTCGCGCTATTTTGGTCCTTACACCAGTGTATGGGCAGTACACCAAACCCTGGACGTGCTGCGGCGGATATTCCCCTACCTGACCTGTGACCGAGTTATTACCGGCAAGGACGAACGTCCCTGCCTATATTATGATATCAAGCTGTGTAGTGGTCCGTGCATCGGCGCAGTCGATCAGACTGCCTACCGTCAGATGATTGTCGACCTGGGTGAGTTTCTCGAGGGACGCACGGGTCCAATCGTTGACCGCCTAAGGATCGAAATGGAGCAGGCTGCTGAAGAATTGCGCTTCGAGCGGGCAGCCGCCCTGCGCGATCAGATTCTCGCCATCGAGCGGGTAGTTGAAAAACAAAAAGTAATCAGCAACGAGCAAATCGATTCGGACGTCATCGCCATTGCGCGCGACAACGGTGAAGCCTGCGTGCAAGTGTTTTTCATCCGTTCCGGCAAACTGATCGGTCGCGAATATTTCATTCTGGAAGGCGCACAGGGTGAACCCGACAAGGAAGTTATCGAGGAGTTCATCAAACAATTCTATGCCGAAGCTGCCAGCATCCCACAGCAGGTGTTGTTACCCCAGGAAGTCGAAGAAGCGCAAATCATCAGTCAGTGGCTACACAACCGACGCGGCGGACCCAAGGTTGAACTGCTCGTCCCGCGCAACGGGCCACCTCAGGAACTGCTTCAACTGGCAACTGAAAACGCGGTCGAAACGCTGCGCGCACTCAAAGCCCAATGGGAAGCTGACACCAACCGCCAATCCGAAGCACTGGCAGAGCTGCAGCAAGCCCTGCGCCTGGCGCAACCACCCAACCGAATCGAGTGCTATGACATATCCAACACACAGGGCACTGCCGCAGTGGGCAGCATGGTCGTATTCGAACAAGGCGTACCGCACAAATCACTTTACCGCCGTTTCAACATTCAAACTGTCAGCGGTCCGGATGATTTTGCCAGCATGGAGGAGGTTCTCACCCGTCGCTTCCGCCGCTATCAGGCGGCTCAGGAGCAGCGCAGCCCAGGTGGGAAACTAGACCCATCGTTTGCCTTCCTACCAGACCTGTTAATTGTCGATGGAGGCAAAGGTCAGCTAGGTCGGGCAGTTGCCGTGCTGGAGGCATTCAATCTGAGCGATAAAATCGCTGTCGTCGGGCTGGCAAAACAACAGGAAGAATTGTTCCGCCCAGGAGTGAAAAATTCCCTTCTCCTGCCGCGTAATTCCCAGGGTTTGTTCCTCATCCAGCGCATTCGCGACGAAGCACACCGCTTTGCCATCACCGCGCACCGCAACCGGCGCACCAAAGTCGGTCTGGCTTCACGCCTGGAGACCATACCCGGTGTTGGACCCAGCCGTCGGAAATTATTGTTGCAAAAATTCGGCAGCATTGAAGCCATTCAACAAGCCAGCCTGGAAGAACTGATGACCGTCAAGGGCATCACAGCCGAAATCGCCCAGGCATTGAAAACCCAACTGGAATAATCCCCTTCAGCCGGACGGCGGGATGCTGTTCACCCTCCCTACTGGCTCGGCGCGTAAGCCTAGCATGCGGGTGGAAAACGCCCAGACCCCCACCCCCAGAGCTACACCAAACCATAGCGTTGCCAGGCGGATCAGCACGGTTGCTGCGGATGCTGCAGAAGGCTCCGCCGATGCAACCAAAACCAACATCCCGGCAATGGAAGCTTCCAAGGCGCCCAGCCCGCCGGGCAGCGCCGAAACCGCACCGATCACAGTTGAAAATGACAACACGAACACCGCATTGGATAGCGTTTCCGATGTGGCGGTGAATCCAAGACCGGTCAGGATGAAATAAAAGCCGACTCCTTCGCCAAACCAGGAAACCATCCCCAATCCAACACCCACCAGCGCTGCCTGCGGGCGGAAAAGAATGAAACTGCCCTCGTAGAACTCGCGCAGAGCAGGAACGGCTTTGCCAATCAACGGCAGGCGCACGGTGAAATTCAGCACACCCAGCGCCAGCGGGCGGATTTGCGAAATGACAATCACCGCCAGCAAGATACCCATAATGAAGACAAATCCGGGCCAGTAACGTGGATGAGCAACCACCCCCAACGCGGAGAGCATCAGCACCGCCAGCCCGTCACTGATTCGTTCGGCAACGATCAAGGAGATGCCCCGCGCCACCGGCAGCCCGGTTTGCTGCTCCAGCCAGACGCCTTTGAATACCTCACCAACCTTACCAGGAGTGACTGCCAGCGGGAAGCCAGCGACAAAAATCCGCAAACTGTTTGCCCAGGCAAAACCACGAACCCCAACCAGATGCAGGTAATACTGCCATTTGAGGAAGCGCAGTCCGTAATTGAACAGAGTAAACAGCAATGCCAGCGGGAAGATGCGCCAATCAAACGTCCACAGCAACTGCCCAACCTGGCGCACATCACCCAGCAGCGCCAACCCAACCATCACTAGTACCCCCAGCAGCAAACCCGGTGCCATCTTACGCAACATCGAAACATGACCTGACTGTCTATTTTGTCCCTCTGTCTGCATGGCGATGATTATAACCCAGGCGTTGCCGGTCTAAGTAATCAGTCGAATGTACTTTAACAAACGTGATAAACTATGGGCATGCCAAAAGCCCGAGATTATCACCTCACAGAACAAGAATTGATAGCGGTG
>DAOUMN010000101.1:0-27284 GCA_034411135.1 Bellilinea sp. | reverse complement strand
AACTTTTCATTGAAGGTTTCCTTTGGATTGGCTTTTTGTGTGGTAACAAAAGTTTACTCTATTTGGAAACCTTCTCTTATCCCGAACTCACGTTATTTTTAAGAAAGTATCACCCACTTAAGTATTTTTGACAAGTTGTTAACCTTCCTTTTTCTGGGGGTTAACCTTCGAATGCTATCATTCGTACAGCACAAGGATCAAAAAATTTTTTAAGGAGAAGAAAAAAATGCGTGGTTTTGCTGGCAAGTTATTGTTTGTGTTTATGCTGTTTAGTCTGGTACTGGCTGCCTGCCAGCCTGCTGCCACACCAACAGCTGCACCGCAGGCAACCCAACCACCCACTGCAACGCAGCCCCCACAGCCAACTGCAGTGGCTGAACCCACCCAGGTAACCGTTGAACAACCCAAGATTCAACTACCCGAAGTCGATCCGGGCGAGGTCAGTGGCGACATTTACGCAGCCGGTTCGTCCACCGTCTACCCGCTCACCGAGAAGATCGCTGAATTGTTCAAAGCCGATGGCTTCGAAGGCAAAGGCAACCTCAAGATCGACTCGATCGGTTCCGGTGCCG
Source organism: Bellilinea sp. (assembly GCA_034411135.1). GTDB lineage: Bacteria > Chloroflexota > Anaerolineae > Anaerolineales > Anaerolineaceae > Bellilinea. The sequence goes on along the minus strand of DAOUMN010000101.1, from coordinate 26,712 downwards.
GCTTCGAACGCTTCTGCAAAACCGGTGAGAGTGACATCGCCAATGCCTCCCGCCCGATCAAGTCCTCCGAAGTGGAAGCCTGTGCCGCTATCAACCGCACTCCCATCGAGTTCCGTGTCGGCACCGATGCCCTCGCCGTGGTCATCAACCCACAAAACGATTGGGCTGTCAACCTGACCATTGAGGAACTCGCCAAGCTGTTCTCCTCCGATGTCACCCGCTGGAACGAAGTCAACCCCGCCTGGCCCAATGAACTGATCAAACGCTACTCCCCCGGCACCGACTCCGGCACCTTCGACTACTTTGTCGAAGCCGTCATGGATGCCACCTTCGGCAAAGAAGCCGGTAAAGAGTCTATTCTCAAAGCCACCAACACCCAGTTCTCTGAAGATGACAACGTCCTCGTCCAGGGTGTGGCTGGCGACAAGTTCGCCATCGGTTACTTCGGCTTCGCCTACTACGAAGAGAACAAGTCCCGCATCAAGGATGTCTCCATCAACGGCGTTACCCCCGACTTCGAGACCGTCGAGGGTGGTGACTACCCCCTCGCCCGACCGTTGTTCATTTACTCCGATGCCAGCATTATGCAGTCCAAACCCCAGGTGGCTGCCTTCATCAACTTCTACCTCATGAATGTCAACGAGGTCATCGAAGAGGTTGGCTACTTCCCCGCCAGCGATACTGCCTTGAATGCTGCCCGGCAAGCCTGGCTGGATGCAATGAAATAACAACACCCGCCTGAGCATCTTGTTGAGGCTGGTATCCTCTGATGGGTACCAGCCTCTCATCCTGAAAATGACAACAACGGGAAGAAGAAAAAGATGATGGAAGAAACGATCACAAAAAAAGAAAGGGCTGCTCCTTTCGTCCGCACCATTGACCTGCGCAGGCAATTCCGCCCTTGGGAAAGCCTAATCCAGACAATTCTCTTTTTTTGCGGTGCGGTTTCGATCCTGACTACCTTTGGAATTATTTACGAGTTGGGTAAGGAAGCCTGGTTGTTCTTTGGCAATCCTGAAATCAGTCTGGTTGAATTTTTCACCACGACGAGCTGGATACCTGCCATAGGTCAATTTGGCGTCTTGCCATTAGTAACCTCGACCCTGATTACCAGTGCCATTGCCATGCTGGTTGCCCTACCGCTGGGTCTGGGTTCAGCTATTTACCTGAGCGAATATGCCTCTGCACGGGTAAGCAGTATTCTCAAACCTATCCTTGAAATCCTGGCAGGTATCCCCACGGTAGTGTATGGTTATTTCGCACTGACCTTCACCACTCCCGTTTTACGATTAATTTTCGGTGAAAACACGGTCAGTATTTACAATATGGCTGCGGCTGGCTTGACCATGGGTATCATGATCCTGCCGCTGGTCAGCTCGATGAGCGAAGATGCTCTCAGCGCTGTACCGCGCGCACTGCGCGAAGCCTCGTACGGTTTAGGCGCCACCCGCTTTGAAACTGCGGTTCAGGTCGTTGTGCCAGCCGCGCTTTCCGGAATCATTGCTGCCTTCATTGTCGGTGTATCACGCGCTGTAGGGGAAACCATGATCGTGGCAATCGCCGCCGGAGCAGGTCCTAATTTTACCTTCAACCCCTTTGAAGCTGCAGAAACCATGACCGGCTACATTGCCCGCATCAGCGGCGGTGACCTTGGTTATGATACGCCCGACTACAACAGCATTTTTGCAATCGGTTTACTGTTATTTGCAATCACGCTTATGCTTAACATTATCAGCCGCCAGATCAGTCGCCGGTTTCGCGAGGTCTACGAATGAATTCTCTACCCCTTACCCCATCCAAAGGCGCACTGGAAAGTGAACTGGATATATTCCTGAAGCGTCGTCACCGCAACGCCAAAATCTGGCAAATCATTTTCTACGTTTCAACCTTAATCGCCATCGTATTCCTTGGAACCCTGCTGATTACCATTGCCAACCGTTCCTTTGGGTACGTTGCGGTCGAGAACCGGGTTGATCCCGATTCCCTTTCTAACCGCCCGCTGGATGATTTAGACGACAGCGAGCTTGCCGGGATTATTCGTGAAAAGTTACGTCCCAATCGGGTAAAAACGATCGAACGAGCCGGCCCACTGGAAGAACAAGGCTACGACCGCCTCTACGAAATTGTTATCGAAGAAATTGTGCAACCCAAGGTGGTGCGCAGTTTTACCTTACTGGAGTCGGTCTTCCGCAAACCTTGGGTTGAACAAACCATCTCCAGGGAATATCCGGATGCAGAAATGGAGTTCCGTTCCTGGCTGAATGCCCGCTTTTTACGGGTTCCGATGTCGAGCCGACCCGAGCTGGCGGGTGTACGAACAGCAGTGCTGGGTTCGTTGTACCTGATCCTGATCACTATTTCGATAGCCTTTCCTCTCGGTGTAGGCGCTGCTATCTACCTGGAAGAGTATGCTATTCACGAAAGTCGCATTAACCGCTTTATCCAGACCAACATCGACAACCTTGCCGGAGTGCCATCGATCATCTATGGTATCCTCGGTCTTGCAGTTTTCGTTCGCACTCTGGGCACGTTTACTTCCGGAGCCTTCTTTGGTGTGGAAGGCGCAACCACTGGGCGAACGCTGCTCTCAGCCGGCTTGACTATGGCACTCTTGATTCTGCCTATATTGATCATTAACGCCCAGGAAGCCATCCGCGCCGTGCCCAATTCGTTGCGCCAGGCAGCTTTCGGGCTGGGCGCAACCAAATGGCAGACGGTCTGGTACCATGTCCTGCCCTACGCCATGCCCGGTATTCTCACCGGAACCATCCTGGCAGTATCACGCGCCATTGGCGAAACCGCGCCGTTGATCGTGGTAGGTGCATCTACTTTTCTGGTGGCAGACCCAAGCGGTCCTTTTTCCAATTTCACCGCTCTGCCAATCCAGATTTACAACTGGACCACGCGCCCCCAAGACGCCTTTCGCAACATCGCCGCGGCAGCCATTTTGGTCTTGCTTATTTCACTACTGTCCCTGAACGCAATTGCCATTTTGCTGCGCAATCGATTCTCAAAACGGATATAATACAGATGATGACCGAAAACAACCACTACGCCATCGAGGCAAGCCATCTTAACATCTTTTACGGCAATTTTCACGCTGTACGGGATGTCAATCTCAACATTGAACGCAACAAAATTACCGCCATCATCGGACCTTCTGGCTGCGGCAAGAGCACCGTGTTGCGCGCCTTCAACCGGATGAATGATTTCATCCTCAGCTCGCGGGTGGATGGTGAGATCCGCTACCATGGCAAGAACATATACGATCCGGACGTGGACGCGGTGCAAATTCGCCGCATGATCGGGATGGTGTTTCAAAAACCGAATCCCTTCCCCAAATCGATTTACGAAAATGTTGCCTGGGGCGCACGCATCAACGGTTTTCGTGGCAACACCGACGATTTGGTCGAGGAGACCCTGCGCGCTGCCGCACTATGGGACGAGGTAAAGGACGATCTCAAAAAGAGTGCGCTGGCACTTTCCGGCGGGCAGCAACAGCGCCTTTGTATCGCCCGCGCACTGGCCGTCAAGCCCGAAATCATCCTGATGGATGAACCCTGCTCGGCGCTCGACCCGATTGCCACATTGAAAATCGAAGATTTGATGCGCGTTCTTTCCGAAAATTACACCATCATCATTGTCACCCATAACATGCAGCAGGCAGCCCGAGCCTCCGATTTCACCGCGTTTTTCACTATGGCGGAAGACCGGGCTGGTGAGATGGTGGAGTATGGCACAACCAACCAGATCTTTACCCGCCCGAAAGATCAACGCACCGAAGATTACATCACCGGTCGCTTTGGTTAAATATTTCCAGGAAAGGCTTTTCCATGCCCCGCGATACCCTTAACCGACAGATGAATCAAATCCAGGATGAAATCCTCATTCTGGGCAGCATGGTGGAACAAGCCACCCTCTCTGCTGTGGACGCGTTGAAGAAACGCGACCAAAAAGCCGCCCGTGAAATCTTTGAGCAGGACCAGATCATTAACGAAAAACGGTTTGCCATCGAAAACGCGGTCATCACCCTGATGGCGACCCAGCAGCCCATGGCGCGTGACCTGCGCCAGCTGGCTGCCATGCTGGAAGTCAACACCGAACTGGAACGTATGGGAGATTACGCCAAGGGAATCGCTAAAGTAACCCTGCGCATTGGTGAAGAAGAAATTAACATGCCGATGCAGGAAATTGATAAAATGGCGGAACTCTGCGTAAGTATGCTGCACCGCTCGTTGAGCGCTTTCATTTCTGAAAACACGGCGCTTGCTCTTTCGATCCCCAAAGATGACGATCTGGTCGATGAGCTTTTCAATGAAGCTTACCGAAAAATCATCGCCGCGATGATCACCAACCCATCCCTGATCGATCAGACCAACCTGATGTTATGGGTCATCCATAATCTGGAACGCATGGCAGACCGCGTGACCAACATTTGCGAACGCACCGTCTTCAGCGCCACTGGCGAGCTTTTTGAAATCGACGGCATGGACGAGGACGATCCGAACATCTAAGACCCACCGGCTGACTAATCAAAAATCCAACCCGCGATCAACCTCGCGGGTTTTTGGTTTTCCTACGGGAAAGAGCGGTAAAAATGCTATAATCAATTCGCGGGGTTCTTAATATTAGAGGATAACGAGATGGCAAAGAACAAATCGGATCTGGACGTTCAAATCCTTGGCGCCAGCATAATCATGCAGCAATTGTCCCTGCTCGTGGCAGAAATTGAGGGGGTCAAGAAAGCAGAAGACATCGAGGCGGTTCACCGCATGCGTGTGGCAACCCGCCGCCTGCGCAGCGCTCTGCCGGTGTTTGGACCCTATTTAGCACCGCGCCGTTTTGAGACCTGGCGTAAACGGATTCGCGGCATCACTCGCGCGCTCGGCGCTGCCCGTGATGCAGATGTGCAAATCGAACACCTTACCGAACTTGTCAGCCATCTTTCACCTCCCGAGCGGGCAGGCGTGCGCCGCCTGCTGCTGCGCCTGCGCCAGCGCCGCCGTGAAATGCAGCCCAAAGTGAACAAGGCGTTGCGCCAGTTCGAAAAGAGCGGCTTGGTGGCGGAAATAAGCCAAAAACTTGCGCCTTTTGAAATCTACAAAAGCCAGTTGAACTTACAATCGCCTGCCTTGCTGCGCACCGGCGCAGAGCACATCCAGCAAAAACTGGATGAATTTCTTGCCTTCGAGCCATACGTCTTCCAGCCCGAATGTGTCAGCGAGCTGCATGCTATGCGCATTGCCGCCAAACAACTGCGCTATACACTCGAATTCTTCGCCCCCCTGTATCCCGATGAACTGAAAGGCACACTTAAAATCCTGCGTTCCTGCCAGGATGCGCTCGGCGCCATCCACGACGCAGATGTGTGGGTAGAGTCCCTGCCGGATTTTATCGAAGAGGAGCGACAGCGGACAGTGGATTATTTCGGTCACCCACGCCCCTTCAAACGTATACTTCCTGGTCTGCTCTTTTACCGGCAAATGCGCCAGCAGGAACGTGAAACACTCTACCAAAAGTTTGTCGAGAACTGGCAACAGTGGCAGCAGGAGAACGTATGGGGCAGCCTGCGTGCTTCCACTGTACAGCCATTTGTAGTTGACCCGGTAGACGATTTGCCAATGCCGGACCAGCTTACCCAACAAACCAGCCCCTTGGAGACCGGCAGTGATACAACCAATTGAGGCACAAGCACGGCAACGGGTTGTTGGCTTTATTGACATTGGCACCAACTCGATCCGCCTGCTGTTGGTGCGCATCAACCCCAATAAAACCTATCATATTCTCACCGCTCAAAAGGAAGTCGTCCGTCTGGGGGAAGGTGAATTTATCGAGCAAACCCTGCAGCCCGAAGCCATGCAGCGCGCCATCACCGTCTGCCGTACATTCGCCGAAGTTGCCCGCCAGCGCCAGGCAGAGGAAATCATCGCCGTCGCCACGTCTGCCACACGTGAAGCCTCCAACAAAAGCGAATTCATCCAGCGCCTGAAAGATGATGCCGGTCTGGATGTACGCGCTGTCTCCGGGCTCGAAGAAGCCCGCCTGATCTACCTCGGCGTGATTTCCGGCGTGCACCTGGCAGACCGCCAGGCACTGCTGGTGGACATTGGCGGCGGCAGCACCGAGATCATCGTCGGCGACCAGCAGCAATACCACCTCCTCGATTCACTCAAATTGGGCGCCATCCGCCTGACCACCATGTTCTTCCTGCCCAACGAACAGGAGCCGGTCTCACCCATTCGCTACGCGCTGATCCAGAATTATGTGCGCAACATCATTGTGCGCACCGTCCAGCGCGTCCAGCCGTATAAAATCGATGTGCTCTATGGATCGTCGGGAACGATCCTCAACCTGGCGGACATCGCTGCGCACCGCTTTTTCAAGCGCCGGCTCGAACGCGATGACGAGATCAGTCACGCCCAATTGAAAGAAGTGGTGCACATGCTGTGCAGCGTCGACCTGCCCACCCGCCGCCAGATTCCCGGCATTAATCCGGAGCGAGCAGATATCATCGTCGCCGGGGCTGCCATCATCGATACCATCATGGAAGAATTGAACCTGCCCGCCTTTCACCCCAGTGAGCGCGGGCTGCGCGACGGCTTGCTGATGGATTACCTTGCCCGCACCGACCAGTCCCTTGCCCTCGGACAAATGACCGTGCGCGAGCGATCTGTGTTACACCTCGCCCGGACAGTCAATTTCGACGAGCCGCATGCCCGCCATGTCGCCCGCTTGGCGCTGCACCTGTACGACTCCGGCTACCAGATCGGCTTGCACCGCCTGGGACGCTGGGAACGTGAACTGCTCGAATACGCCGCCCTGCTGCACGACATCGGCGCATTCCTCTCCTACCAGAACCACCAGATGCACACCTACTACCTGATCCGCAACGCCGACCTGCTCGGCTTTGACCAAAAAGAGATCGCCATCATGGCACTCGCAGGACTGCACCACCGCAAGGCACTGCCCAACAAAAAGGACCCGGATTTTGCCGCGCTGGACAGAGACGCTCAGGAAGCTGTGCGTGTGCTGGGGATCATCCTGCGCCTTTCTGAAAGTCTCGACCGCAGCCACATCGGCGCGGTGCACCGCGCGCGCTTTGTCGCCGGGGACAAACGCATCGTCAGGTTGGAGTTATTCTCCGACCAGGACTGCCAGCTGGAAGTGTGGGGGGTGGAATCCCACGCTGAGGCGTTCGAAAAGACATTCAACCGCCCATTGGAGGTGCGCGTCATCGCGCGCTCGTCAAGCGTTTAACAAAACGGATTCTTTAGCCAACCATTCTACCCGCAGATCGAATATCTCCATAAAAGCATCTGCTACCCGCCGGGCAACGGCTTCCACTGAGGGAACTGGTTCGATCCATTCGTTCAACGCAGACATCTGCACTCCATCCAGCCCGCACGGCACAATTCCCTGCCAGTAGTCCATCTCCGGTTGGACGTTGAGTGCAAATCCGTGGCGGGTCACCCCACGCGCATCCACCTTGACCCCGATCGAGGCAACCTTGACCGGCACATTTCCGCCGATACGCTCCACCCACACTCCGGTCAGCCCTTCGCGCTGCACAGCAGATAAGCCATAGGTCTGCAGTGTGCCTATCAAGACCTGCTCCAAGCGGCGCACATAGCCAATAAAATCAGCCTGCGGCAAGCGCTCACCCTGCCAACCAGGCGCTGCCAGCGGCAGAAGCGGATAGCCGACCAACTGCCCCGGTCCGTGATAGGTAATGTCCCCGCCGCGATCGACCTCGAATACGGCGATCCCGCGCCGTTCGATCTCCTCCGCCGCCCATAGGATGTGCTGCCTGCCTCCGCGCCTGCCAATGGTATAGGTATGCGGATGCTCCAGCAGCAGCAAGGTAGGTGGCTGCTCTCCCGCGGCGATACGCTCCGCCAGTCGGTTTTGCAGTTGCCAGGCACGCTGATAATCCACCATACCCAGCCAGACCGCCTGGATGGTTTGTTTTTGTTTGATCATGAAGCAATTGTAACCATTTCACCGTTTTTCGCGAGGGCTGAATCGGGTACAATCGAGCATATTTTTGATGAGGTTTCCATCATGACGGCTTTTGCTTCCGACGACACTCCTGTCTTTGCCGTGCCCGATTCCGCGCTGATACCGCTCAGCGAACACCTGGGTGCGATGCAACCCTTCGAGCCTAACCGGATGTTCTTCATCCGTCAATCGCTGGATTTGTACAAACAGCGCAACCCTGGAGCGCCGGTCTTCGACGCCTCGCAAGGCGACGGCGGGGCAAGCCTGCCCGGCACGCCAGCCCATATTTTGCAGCGGGCAGCGGAACTACAGATCGAACACGGCACTGCCTACGATCTACCAAACGGCAGCGAGGCATACCGCCGGGCAGTGGTCGAAAAATACTGGCGTATCGATCCCGGTCTGGGCATTGGACCACAAAATGTGCTTGCCACTTCCGGCGGACGCGATGCGCTTCAAAAAGCGTACATGGCCATGCTGCACCTGGGGCATCGCCGACAGGGCGATGTGATCATCACCTCGCGCGTGCCGTGGATATGCTACACCTGGGGACCCTACGGAATCGGTGCGAACGTGATCTGGGCACCGGGCAAAGCCGAAAATGGCTGGGCTTACAGTGAAGATAGCATCCGCGAGACGATCGCCTTCACTCATCGGCACAACCGCAAAGTCGCCGGGTTGATCCTAACCTCCCCAGATAACCCCACCGGACACACCTACACCCCGGAAGAACAAGTTCGCATTGCCCAAGCTGCTCTGCAAGCGGGTGCCGCCTATGTCATCTTCGATTGGATGTATCACTACGTCACCGATGAGCAACCCATGGACTTGAATACCTTTTTGCCGCTGTTTTCAGCCCAGGAGCGCCAGCGGCTGATATTCCTGGACGGCATTACCAAGAGCCTGGGCGGTTCCAACATTCGCAACTGTCACCTGATCGCCAGTGAAGAGATCACCCGTTTTCTGACCGTCTGGTCAACCCACACCATTGTGCCAACCTTTTATTCGATGGCAGTGGCAATGGCTGCTTACGAAGCCGGTTTTGAAAAAGTCTCCCGCCCGCTGATCGAGCCGGTCAACACCTCGCGGAATGCCTTGCGTGCCTTTTTGGACCAGCATGATTTTGAATACATTCTCGGCAAAGGCTATTACACGTTTATCAACGTAAGTCGCTGGCTGCAGGCACAGGGCTGGCAGGAAGCTGCTCCACTGGGTAGATTCCTGGCAGAAGAATTCGGTCTTGCCATCGTCCCGGGTGAATTCTTTTCACCCTACGGGAGGAATTGGATACGCTTCTCATATGCCTTGCCTGTGGAAAAAACCGCCGCTGCTGCAAAGCGCCTGCTGGAAGGATTGACCAGCCTGGAAGCGTGAGCGACTCTCTGCGCCATAATCAGGTGTGCTCAATCCACAATCTTGCTATTCGGAAAACCTATCGCCGTACGTCATGGGGATCGGCAAAAACAAGATTCATTAAACAGCGGCTTGCACGCAATTTCTTAACATTCTCTTACATTCAGCAAACAAAAATCATATACAGGCAGGATAGCATCGGATAAGCCGCATGGATTAACATGCCATGTTCGGCAGGAATGTCATTATTAGGAGGTAACCTGTGAATCTCGATAAATTTACTCAAAAAGCTCAAGAAGCCATCCTGCAGGCGCAGCACATCGCCCAGGATTTAAACCATCAAAGCATCGAACCAGCTCATTTACTGCTCGCCCTAATACGTCAGGATGAAGGCGTTGTACCAGCGGTCATTATTCGCGTCGCCGGCAATACGCTGGCGATTCGCAGCGAACTGGAGCAGGAACTCGAAAAGCGCCCAAAAGTCTACGGCGCGGGCGGCGAGGTTGGCTTGTCCCGTCCGGCGGCTGATGCGTTGACCGCCGCAGAGCGGTATGCCAAAGGAATGCAGGACGATTATGTCTCCACCGAGCACATCCTGCTTGGGTTGACCGACAGCTCGGAAGGCAAACGGCTGAGCCAATACGGTCTGACCAAGGATGCCATTCTCAAGGCACTGGTTTCGGTACGCGGCACCCAGCGGGTGACCTCGCCCAATCCGGAATCCACTTATCAGGCACTCGAAAAATATGGACGCGATCTGACCGCCATGGCACGCCAGGGTAAGCTCGACCCGGTGATCGGGCGGGATGAGGAAATCCGCCGTGTGGTGCAGATACTCTCACGGCGTACCAAGAACAACCCGGCGCTGATCGGAGACCCTGGCGTGGGTAAAACCGCCATTGTCGAAGGGTTGGCTCAACGTATCGTCAACGGGGATGTACCCGAAGGGTTGAAACGCAAGCGCATCATCCAGCTGGACATGGGTGCACTGGTGGCTGGCGCAAAATATCGCGGCGAATTCGAAGAGCGGCTAAAAGCCGTGCTGCAAGAGATCGGTTCTGCAGCCGGGGAAATTGTGCTCTTCGTGGACGAGATGCATACCGTGGTCGGTGCAGGAGCAGCTGAAGGCGCGATGGATGCCGGTAATATGCTCAAACCCATGCTGGCGCGCGGCGAACTGCACATGATCGGGGCGACCACCATCGATGAATACCGCAAGCACATTGAAAAAGACCCTGCCCTGGAGCGCCGTTTCCAGCCCGTACTTGTGGAAGAGCCGTCCGTCGAGGACACCATCTCCATTCTGCGCGGCTTGAAACAGCGCTATGAAGTCCATCACGGCGTACGCATCACCGATGCAGCGGTCATCGCTGCTGCCACACTATCGCACCGCTACATCAGCGACCGTCACCTGCCCGATAAAGCCATTGACTTGATCGATGAAGCCGCGGCGCGGTTGCGCACCGAAATTGATTCGAAACCCCAGGCACTGGATGAGGTTGACCGCCAGATTATGCAGCTGGAAATCGAACGCCAGGCGCTTCAAAAGGAGAAGGATAAAGCCTCCCGCGAACGGCTCGAAAAACTGGAGCAAGACCTGGCAGACTACCGCGAGCGGGCAGCCGAACTCAACACCCGCTGGCAAACCGAAAAACAAGCTATCGCTGCGCTTCAGGAAGTCAAAGAAAAGATCGAGCAAACCCATATTGAAATGGAAGATGCCGAACGCCGCAACGACCTGGAACGGGCTGCCCGGTTGCGTTATGGATTACTGCGTGAGTTGGAACAGCGCCAGGTGGACGCCGAAAACCGGCTGAAACAAATACAGACCGAAGGTGCTTTACTCAAGGAAGAAGTGGACGCTGAAGAAATCGCCGAAATCGTTTCCCGCTGGACTGGCATTCCCGTCTCCCGTCTGTTGGAAGGTGAAATGCAAAAGCTGATCCACATGGAAGAGCGTCTTCATCAGCGAGTAGTTGGGCAGGATGACGCCATTCGCTCGGTGTCCAACGCGGTGCGACGCGCCCGCGCTGGTCTGCAGGATCCCAACCGTCCGATTGGCTCCTTTATCTTTGTTGGACCAACCGGAGTCGGAAAAACCGAACTGGCGCGCGCGTTAGCAGAATTTCTATTCGACGATGAAAAATCAATGATCCGCATTGATATGAGCGAGTACCAGGAAAAACACACCGTCTCACGCTTGGTCGGCGCGCCGCCTGGGTATGTTGGCTACGAGGAAGGCGGTCAATTAACCGAAGCCGTGCGGCGTAAGCCGTACAGCGTGCTACTGTTCGATGAAATCGAAAAAGCCCATTCCGAGGTGTTCAATGTGCTGCTGCAGTTGCTCGATGACGGCCGCCTGACCGACGGGCAGGGGCGCACTGTCGATTTCCGGAACACGGTGGTGATCATGACTTCTAACCTGGGTGGTGAACTGTGGCTGAGCCGCAGTGGAGAGAAGCCAAGCCGCGAAACACTCAACCAGGTGCTTCAGGCACACTTCCGCCCAGAATTTCTCAACCGTATTGACGAAATTGTCATCTTCAATCCACTCACCCGCCAGGACCTGGTGCAAATCGTTGATATTCAACTGAACCGGCTTGCCCATCTGCTGGCGCAGCGCAACCTGAAACTGGATGTGACACAGGCGGCTCGGCAATATCTGGCGGAAGCCGGTTACGATCCCGACTACGGCGCGCGCCCGCTCAAGCGAACCATCCAACGCGAAATGCAGGATGTCCTTGCGCTCAAAGTCCTTTCCGGCGAGTTCAAGGAAGGGGATACAATCCTGGTGGACGCCGACGCCCACGGACTGAACTTCCAGCCAGTGGTGGAAGGCGAACCAGTCGAAGCGTGATCCACCTTTCAACAGCCTTTTCCACCAACAGGAAAAGGCTGTTGTTTATTCCCCTTTCCAGCGCTGAAAGGGGGGCAATTCCGCTACACCGGCAAACAAATCGCGTTCAAGCCGCCCGTTCTGCGGTGCAGGATCGTGCAGCATATACAATTCCCGCGAAGCAAAATAACGCCGCAGTGGGGCGAACAACCCGCCGGTTAAGGAGCCACCGCCCTGGCTGGCATGACAGCGGGATGCCTGGTCGCGGATATCTGCCACTTTGCGATAGTCGATCACCGCATGGGTGGGAAAATCAACCTCGCTGATCGAAACCAGATCAATGTCCTTGTTACGCCCAAACCGGTGCGGGTCGCGCCCAAACAAGCGCAGCAGACGCACCACAAAGCGTAAAAAGCCGCGTGGGATGGTCTGGAAATAAAATTTGGCAGGCTTATACGGCGGCTGTTTTTTCTCGTCCTGCCAGGCTGCATCCGCTGCCAATTGGAAAGCCTGGACCGTGGCATTGTGAATCTGAATATGGTCGGGATGACGATAGCCGCCAATTGGATCAAAGGTGATCAGAATATCCGGCTGCAGTTGGCGTATATAGGCGGCAATCCGTGCCGCCACTACCTCGACTGGCTGAGCTGCCAGCGCATTCGGGTGCTGGTTATCTGGCGAACCGGGCATTCCGGAATCGCGGTAATCCAGAAAGTATACGCCGCTCAAGCCCAGCTTTTCCGCTGCGCAGCGCAGTTCGGCTTCGCGGCGCTCAGCAATGCTGGTGAATCCGCGTAAATACTCGGCATCCACATCGCCCGCCTCGCCGCGGGTTGCGCAAATTAAGTAGGTGCCCACTCCGCGGCGGGCATAATATGCCAGCGTTCCACCCATACCAAACGTCTCATCATCTGGATGAGCCAGCACAGCCAGTAAAACCGGTTTGTCCCTCATTAACAAGTTAACCTCTAATCAATATTTCAACATGTGCGTATCTACCTGGTCTGCCCAGGCATTCAGCCCGCCGCGCAGATTCTTCACCCGCTGAAAACCGGCTGCCGCCATCTGGCGGACTCCGCGTGCCGAGCGCACCCCGGTGCGGCAGAACAGAATGTATTCCACCTGGGGGTCAAGTTCTTTCAAACGATGCCCCAGTCGTTCAAGTGGGATCACCAACGCGCCGGGCAGCGCGGATACCTGCTGCTCCACCGGATCGCGAACATCGATCAATTGAAGTGGCTCGCCTGCATCCAGGCGTGCCTTCAATACCGGCGGATCAATGTCCCGCCCGGCACCTGCGGAGTTCTGATGGGGATTGACCGTCGGCACACCGCAGAACGCTTCGTAGTCAATCAGCCGGTCAATTTCCGGCTTTTCCCCGCACACCTTGCAACGCGGGTTCTTGCGCAAGTGAACGATCTGCATACTCATTTCGAGCGCATCGTATAACAGCAGCTTTCCTGTCAGCGGTTCACCCACGCCGAGGATCAGCTTGATCACCTCGGTCGCCTGGATGGTGCCCACCGTTCCCGGCAGTACACCAAATACACCCGCATCCGCGCAGGAAGGCACACTGTCCGGCGGGGGCGGTTCCGGGAACAGGCAGCGGTAGCACGGACCACGAGCAGCATCGAACACGCTGACCTGTCCTTCAAAGCGAAAGATCGACCCGTACACAAATGGTTTACCGCTCAACACCGCCAGGTCGTTGAGCAGGTAACGAGTTGGGAAATTATCGCTGCCATCCACCAGGATATCATACGGTGCGGCAATTCGTTCAGCATTGACAGCATTGAATACCTCGTTGTATACATCCACCTGGATGTATGGGTTCAACGCCTGTAAGCGCTCGCGAGCCGATTCGACCTTCAACATGCCAATGCGCTTACTATCGTGAATAACCTGGCGTTGCAAGTTGGAGGGATCGACTGTATCGTAATCCACCAGTCCAATTCGCCCCACACCAGCAGCCGCCAGGTACAGCGCAATGGGCGAGCCCAGCCCTCCGCTGCCTACCAGCAGCACCCGCGCCGCCTTCAGCCGGCGTTGCCCTTCTAATCCCACCTCAGGGATGAGCAGGTGGCGCGAATAGCGTAAAATTTCTTCCTGACTTAAATCACTATTGAGCATCATCATCTCTTCCAGTCCTCGGTGCGCTGAACGTGTCAAAATTGTACTACGTCAGGAACGGATTTCAAGGGAATACAGCAAGGTTGCTCTGGTTTCGAAGTCGTGCTCCTTCCTCTCAACTGAGCAGGAGCGAAATCGCCCAATTTCCGTTACAATAAGATTATGCAGGTTATCCTCACTCACGAGCAGGCAGACTTCGATGCCATTGCAGCACTTCTGGCTGCCCACATCCTGAATGAGCGCGCCATTCCGGTTCTCCCGCGACGGGCAAATCGTAACGTGCGTTCTTTCCTAAACCTATATGGTGCCGAGTTACCTTTCCTTGAGGCGCGTGATCTTCCACCGGAGGATATCGAGATTGTCACCCTGGTAGACACTCAATCATTGATCACCCTGAAAGGAATGAACGAGAATACGCGCGTGCATGTGATTGACCATCATCAACTGCGCGAAGACCTGCCAGCTGAATGGACGGTGGTAATCGAACGACTTGGTGCAACCACTACCTTGCTGGTCGAGGATATTCAAGATCATAACGGTCCGCTCAACAGCCTGCAAGCCACTTTGTTATTGTTGGGTATCTATGAGGATACCGGCAGCCTGACGTATTCGAGCACCACTCCACGCGATATTCGTGCGGCGGCTTTCCTGCTGGAACAAGGCGCCAGCCTGAAAATCATCACCCAGTACCTTAACCCTCCCCTTTCGGAGGAACAACGCGACCTGTATAACCGCCTGTTGCAAAGCGCCGAAAACCTGCACATTCACGGGCAACATGTCATTATTGCCTGTGCCGATGCGCGTGATATGAACGAGGAAATCTCCAGCATCGCTCATAAATTGCGCGATCTGCTTGATCCGGATGCGCTATTTCTACTGGTCAACACGGTCGAGGGGATTCGCCTGGTGGCACGCTCAACCACCGACCGTATCAACGTGGCGGCAGTAGCAGGCTTATTTGGCGGCGGAGGTCACGAACGGGCAGCAGCAGCCTTAATCCGCTTAAGTGAAAAATCCAACACCCTGACGCCAACCTTGCTGGATGTGTATAACCAGCTGGTGGATCAACTTCCAGCCATCGTCCAGCCTGCCATCACAGTAGGCAAGATTATGTCACGGAATCCGCGTGTCTTGAATCCGGACACATCAGCTCAGGAAGCTGCGCGGTTGATGCAGAGGTACGGCTATGAGGGCTACCCAGTGGTGAGCGGTGGGAAAGTCGTCGGGCTGCTCACCCGCCGCGCGGTCGACCGCGCGCTAAGCCATCGGTTAAACCTGCCAGCAGCGAGTTTAATGGAAGCGGGCGAAGTGAGCGTTACCCCCTCCGCGCCCATTACCCAGTTGCAACAATTGATGGCAGACACCGGCTGGGGGCAGGTGCCAGTTGTGGATGAAGACACTCAACAGGTCATCGGCATCGTTACCCGCACCGATTTGCTTAAGTTGATCGGTAGCGAAGAAACCATCCTGCCGGAACGGAAAAACTTTGCCGACCGATTAGAAAAAGCCTTGCCGCCTGCTCGCCTCGCATTGTTGAAAATGGTTGCCCAGGAAGCCCATCGCCACCACTTGCCGGTCTATATCGTTGGCGGCTTCGTCCGTGATCTGCTGCTCGATCGCCCATCGTTCGATTTCGACATTGTTGTCGAAGGTGATGCAATTGCCCTGGCGCGTGCTCTGGAAAAGAAAAAAGGCGGCAAGGTTACCAGTCATAGCCGGTTTGGTACCGCCAAATGGCAAATTGCTGCCATCCGATCAGATCTTACCGCCGGGCTGGAGGATGACCAGCGAGTCAACCCAGAAGACCTGCCCGACTCGCTTGATTTTATCAGCGCGCGCACCGAATTTTACAATTACCCCACTGCGCTGCCGACCGTGGAACGCGGAAGCATCAAGCTAGACCTGCACCGGCGTGATTTCACCATCAATACCCTGGCGTTGCGCCTGGATGGACGCCATTTTGCCACCCTTTACGATTATTGGGGAGGCATGAACGACCTGCGCAAGGGTTTGGTGCGGGTATTGCATTCCCTTTCTTTCGTCGATGACCCTACCCGCATGTTGCGTGCGGTGCGCTTCGAAAAGCGTTTTAATTTCAAAATCGAAAATCGCACGCTGCAACTGATGAACGAAGCCCATGACCTGATCAAACAGGTTTCCGGTGACCGCCTGCGCCACGAGTTGGATCTGATCCTTGCAGAAGAAAATCCGGTGCTTGCCCTCGAACGACTTCAGGAATTGAATCTGCTCACCGCAATACATCCTGAACTGCGCTGGCAGGCACAAACCGCCCCTGCACTGGAACGGGTGCTCAAGGAACCGATCGATCCTGCCTGGCAGTTAGCCGAAACTCTGGGCAGTCAACCGCTGCGCCATGCGCTGGCATACCTGGTCTGGCTTATCCCATTCCAGGAAAACGCCGCCCGTGCCATATCCGAACGGCTGCGACTAAACCATCACCTGCAGGCTGCCATCCAAGCCGGGCATCACCTGCTGGCTGAATTACCCTCCATGGTGCACGCTGCCCCCAGTCGGATTGTGGCGCGGCTGGAGGAAGCGCCGCTGCCGACCCTCTACGCTATCATCCACCTGTGCCCCGGCGAGGAAATCTGCCGGATGCTCAATGAGTATGCCGTTCACTGGCGCAAGATCCACCCCCTCACCGACGGCTACAGCCTGCATGCCATGGGCATCGAACCGGGTCCCGTGTACCGCCGCATCCTGTGGGCTCTGCGGGCTGCCTGGCTGGATGGAAAAATCAACAGCCGCGAACAGGAAAATGCCCTGTTGAACCAGCTGGTTTACACTCAAAACTTGAGTTGACATGACCGCCCAGGCATTACCCCACGAATGGCTTCAATCGGTGACGATCCGCCCGGTCGCCCGCAAGGATCTAACCGCCCTGGAATGGCAGGGCGAGTTTTCGCGCTTCCGGCGAGTCTACGCAGAGGCGTTCGAGCGGGCGCAGCGCGGGCTGGCAGTTTTATGGGTAGCAGAAATTCCTGTCGTGGGCATTATCGCCCAGGTTTTTATTCAGTTAATATGCAACCGCAAGGAACTTGCCGATGGTTGTAGCCGTGCGTACCTGTACTCCTTCCGGGTTCAGTCCAATTATCGTCGCCAGGGATTAGGCAGCCTGATGATCCGACATGTCGAATCCGATTTACTCGAACGCGGTTTTCGTTTTTTAACCTTGAATGTTGCCCGGGAAAACGTAGAGGCTATCCGGCTCTATCTGCGGCATGGATTCGCCATTGTAGCGAGTGAACCGGGCATCTGGTCATATCTTGACGAGAACGGGGTGCGCCAGACGGTGGAAGAGCCCGCCTGGCGGATGGAAAAAGTTCTCGCCTGAGGTAGTCATTTTCGCTGCAGCAGTTCGATCAGTGCGCTGCCATTGGCTTGGTGTTTCATCAATTCGCGCACAGCTGCCTTGGGCAGCCAAACATTAAGAGCCTGCCCGTCCGCATCGCTGAATTGGAGCCCAATATACCCCTCGTTCGGACCCGGCAGCATTTCCTCCGGCAGTCCCAGCACCACCGGCAAAACCTTCGCCGCCAGATCGCCAAGCGCATTGAGGCCATTTACATTTTCAACACCCAATAGAATACGGATATCGGTTTGCATGACCAGGAAGCGAGCAACTTCCCCATCCGGCAGAACACAATTCTCACCAAACGCTTCCGCGCTGACCCGAACCTGTTCAACTCCAGATTCTTCCAGCATGGCTTGAATATCACTGCTGACATCCGGCAGCGGCTGGCTTGCCCACATATAACCACACGGCTGTTCGGTTGGAGCATGCGGTGTTGTCACACCTCCACCGCTTTCACCCGGCAATATCTGAGCAGTTTCGGTTGGGGTGGCTAAATCCCCCACCGCCAAAGGCGCACTGGGCAGGTTGCATCCCTGAGAAATAGAAACCATTAGCAGTAACAAACTCACAGTCAACCAGGGACAGCGTTTCATTTCTCGCGCTCCTTTTGAAATTCAAGCCACGTCGAGGGACGGGTGGCTCTATCCCAGCCATCGCTTCTCTTTTTCAGACGTAGAATTGCCGTAAAGCGTTCCAGATCACCGGCGTCAATTCCGTGCAAGTCGGTTGGCGCACTTTTACAATGTGCATAAAGCATGTAATCGCCGCCGGGGCACAACAATCGACTCAATTGCATTATATATGCCTGTCGTCCATCGGACGTGAGTTGGTGATAACAACCCATGTCGAGGATGAAATCAAAACCGCCATCCCATCCGTCCATTCGGGTAACATCCCCAACCCGCACATCCGCCATCACCTGCGCTTGCCGCAAGCGCCGCTTTGCCAGCCCAATTGCCCGGCGAGAAAAATCCACCCCGCATGCCTGCCAGCCAGCACACGCCAAGGTGAGCACATTGACGCCTGTCCCACAACCCAGGTCCAACGCTCGACCCGGAGAATGCGTGGCAATGTACTCGTATAATTCTGGCGGTGATATACCTGTATCCCAGGGCGGCTTCCGAAAATACCACCATTCGAAGCGCAGCCAGCGCAAAAACGATCGCATACCTGGATTGTAGCCCGAATATACCGTTTTCGTCACCCCAGAATGTGCGCCTGCTGATATAATAGGCAGGGTTTTTGGGGAAACCAAAAGCATAAAGGTATGCGCTTTGACAATTCGTCTCAAGCGTCTTAAAATAAGAAAGTTAATTTCAAGGAATTCAGAAGGGTCTGCTTCATGAAGGAATATACTACTGAGTCTATCCGTAATATTGCCCTTGCTTCCCACAGCAGCGCTGGAAAAACCATGCTGGTTGAAGCCATGCTGCATTTGACCGGGGCAACCACCCGGCTGGGAAAAATCGAAGATGGCACAACCATCTCCGACTTTGACGAGGAAGAGATTCGGCGTGGCATCTCGCTGTACACCACCGTTTTGCCGGTCGAATATCGCGAATGCAAGATCAACGTTCTGGACACGCCGGGGTACACCGATTTCGTCGGAGAAGTCATCTCCGCCATGCGCGTTTCGGATGGCGCGATCATCCTGGTTGATTCGGTCGCCGGAGCAGAGGTGGGCACCGAAATCGCCTGGAACCACGCTTCCACTTTCGGGCTGCCCCGCTTCGTGGTCATCAACAAAATGGACCGCGACAACGCCAATTTTCAAAAAGCACTGGCATCCATACAGCAACTTACCGAAACCCGGCTGATCCCGGTACAGTTGCCCTGGGGAGAAAAAGCCAGTTTTCAGGGAGTGATCGACCTGCTGACGATGAAAGCCTACAAGGGTGACGGACGCAGCGCGGTGGACATTCCCGCTGAATTCAAAGATGCTGCTGAGGAAGCCCGCTTTGCTCTGGTGGAAGCCGCCGCCGAGGGCGAAGACGCCCTGCTGGAAAAATATTTGGAAAGTGGTGAGCTGAGCAACGAAGAAGTGCTGCGCGGCTTTAAGGCTGTGGTACGCCAGGGTAACTATGCTCCGGTGTTCGCCACATCCGCCACTGCTGAAATCGGCATCTTCCGCCTGCTGGACGCGATCATTGACTTCATCCCCTCCCCGGCGGAAATCGATCCGATAAAAGCCCTTGGCAAAAACGGTGAAGAAGAGGAACTCAAAGCCATCGATTCCGGTCCCCTGGCTGCTTACGTCTGGAAGACCACCGCCGATCCGTTCGTTGGTAAGCAGACTTTCTTCCGTGTGTATTCCGGCATGGTCACCTCCGACAGCCGGGTGTGGAACCAAACCAAGAGCGTGGAAGAGCGCTTTGGTACAGTCAGCATCCCGCGCGGCAAGGAAATTATGCCGGTTAAAATCATCCACAGCGGTGATATTGGTGTGGTGCCCAAACTCTCCGAAACCGTGACCGGCAACTCACTGGTTGACAAGGCGCACCCGCTGACTCTGCCAGTGCCGGAATACCCACATGCCCTTTACCGGGTGGCAATTCATCCCAAGACACAAGCGGATTCGACCAAGATTAGCCCGACCCTGACCCGCCTGTGCGAAGAGGACATGACGCTTTCATGGTACAACGAACCGGCTACCCTGCAAACCATTCTGCAGGGCATGGGCGACCAGCATATCGACGTTGCCATTCGCCGTGCCGAGACCAAATTCCAGGTCAACCTGCTTATTGGTGAACCCAAGGTGCCCTATCAGGAAACCATTACCCGCAAAGCTCAAGCCATGTACCGCCACAAGAAGCAGACCGGCGGCGCCGGGCAGTTCGGTGAGGTTCATCTGCGGGTCGAACCGCTGGCAGATAAGGAGTTCGATTTCACCTGGGAAGTGTTTGGCGGCGCTATTTCGCAAACTTATTCGGCATCGATCCAAAAAGGTATTCACAGCGTAATGAAAGAAGGCGTTATTGCCGGTTATCCGGTGCGCGGCGTATTGGTCGCCGTGTATGATGGCAAGGAACATCCGGTTGACTCGAAACCAGTGGCTTTCGAAATCGCCGGTCGCGAAGCGTTCAAACTGGCATTCAAGGACGCCAACCCAGTGCTGTACGAACCGATCATGAATGTTCAGATCATCGTCCCAGAAGATAACATGGGAGACGTGCTGGGCGACCTGAACACCCGCCGCGCGCGCGTACAAGGCATGAACACCGAAAAAGGACGATCCACCATCACCGCCACTGTTCCGCTGGCAGAAATGCTGCGCTACACCACCCAGCTGCGCTCGATTACTGGCGGTCGGGGCATTTTCAATATGGAATTTGCTTCCTATGAAATTGTTCCCCCGCACATCCAATCCGAAATCGTTGCTGCCCGCCAGAAGGAACTGGCTGAAAAGCGCGAAGAGTAGAACGGCAGGTTCAAACCAGGAGGTTTGTTTGCGCCGGTTCTTCGGGCAGACAAACCTCTTTTTTTATGCTAATCTTGATACAGACATGTCCATGAATGAACTTGACCAACCTACCGATCCGCTGGAAATCTTTTGGGACAATCTTCTCTCACGCGAACCGGCTCGCATTCGAGCAGCTTTCAACGCTCTTGATCGTGCTACACAAAGCGCGGTATTGAACCACCTCGAACGCATGGCAACAGAAGAAGGCTGGCACCCTGAACAGGTGTCATCAGCCAGGGCTGCGTTGAAGGAAATCAAGGCACAATAAAATGCGGAAGGAACTCGACCATGCACTTGCATGAATTAACCGAGGCTATGCACCAGTTTGTCAGCCAAAAGGGCTGGTACCGTCCAGACAGCCTTCGCCCGCAAACCCCGCGCAACATCGCCGTCTCGCTTTGCCTGGAATCGGCAGAAGTACTGGAGCATTTTCAGTGGGGCGATAACGCCCCCGACCCGGCAAGACTGGCTGGCGAACTGGCAGACGTGGCGCTCTACTTGCTTCAGCTTGCCAGCCTAAGCGGCATTGACCTTGAGCAAGCCATTCTTGCCAAACTGCAACAAAATTACCACCGGGAATGGGATCAGGATCAAGTAAAATAAGGAACAATTTTCCACCATGAACATTACCGTATTTGGAAGTTCCAAACCGCTCCCCGGCGAACCCGATTATGAAACCGCGCGACTGCTCGGGCAGATGATTGCCCAATCTGGCCACACGGCAATTACCGGCGGGTACATGGGCACCATGGAAGCTGTTTCGCGCGGGGCAGCGGAGAGCGGCGGGCATGTCATCGGGGTAACTTGCGTGGAGATCGAACGCTGGCGAAAAAACGGACCAAACCCATGGGTGAAAGAGGAATGGCGCTGCGAAACACTGCTCGAACGGCTGCAAAAACTCATCATCAACTGCCAGGCGGCAATCGTTCTACCGGGTGGACCCGGCACACTGGTGGAGGTCTCGCTCTTGTGGAATTTATTGGTCATTCAGGCGATTCCGCCCCGCCCGGTAGCACTGATTGGCGCAGCCTGGCAAGCCGTTTTCGAAACCTACCGCAAGCAATTGGGCGACTATGTCAACCCCAGCGACTGGCAATGGCTAACGTTTTGCAATGATATTCATCAGGCGTACCAGATCGCTGTTGACCACCGCTAAACCCCATTTCCAGGATGAGATTGTATGAGCACAGAAAAACTACCCACCCGCAGTGAAAATTATTCCGAATGGTACAACCAGGTGATTCAACGCGCCGAACTGGCGGATTACGCGCCGGTGCGCGGCTGCATGGTAGTGCGTCCATACGGCTGGGCGCTGTGGGAAAACATCCAGCAAGCCCTTGACCAGCGCTTCAAAGCCACCGGACATGTCAATGCCGCCTTCCCATTGTTCATTCCCATGTCCTTTTTGGAGAAGGAAAAAGAGCACGTGGAAGGATTCTCACCCGAACTGGCGGTGGTCACAATCGGCGGTGGCGAAACGCTCGAAGAACCGCTAGTGGTGCGCCCCACTTCGGAAACCATCATCGGCTACATGTATTCCAAATGGATCAAATCCTACCGGGACCTGCCGTTGCTGATCAATCAGTGGGGAAATGTTGTGCGCTGGGAAATGCGAACCCGCCTGTTCCTGCGCACCCTCGAATTTTACTGGCAGGAAGGACACACCGCTCATGCCAGCGCGGACGAAGCACTTGCAGAAACCGTGCGCATGTTGAATGTGTACACTGATTTCGCCATTAATGAGGCTGCTGTACCGGTCGTCCCTGGCAAAAAAAGTGAAACCGAAAAATTCGCGGGTGCGGTTGATTCCTATACCATCGAAGCGATGATGGGCGACACGCGCGCGTTGCAGGCTGGCACATCACATTTCCTCGGTCAAAATTTTGCCCGCGCTTTCGATATCCAGTATTCCGACCCCAATAACGCCCTGCAGTACTGCTGGACGACTTCCTGGGGCTTGTCCACCCGTTTTATTGGCGCGATCATCATGACCCACGGTGATGATCAGGGACTGATTCTGCCACCACGCCTGGCACCGATCCAAATTGTCGTTGTGCCAATCTATAAAAATGATACGGAACAATCCAAAGTGCTGGCAGCGGTTGAGCAGGTTGAAAAACAATTGTTTGATTGGCGCGTAAAACTTGACTTGCGCCCAGAAGTCACCCCCGGCTTCAAGTTCAACGACTGGGAAATGCGCGGTGTACCGCTGCGCATCGAAATTGGTCCCAAGGATGTGGACAACGGCGTGGTTACGCTGGCGCGCCGCCATCTGCCCGGCAAGGCTGGAAAATCCACCCTGCCGATCGACCAACTCAGCGGAAGCATTGGCGCAGTGCTGGACGAAATTCAAACCGCGTTGCTTGAACGCGCCACCCGTTTCCGCGACGACCACATTCATCAGCCAGCCGACTATGCCGGACTGGTCGAGGTTGTCCAAAAGGGCTGGGCGTTTGCTGCCTGGTGCGGCAGCGCCGACTGCGAAACCCGTGTCAAAGAAGATACCAAAGCCACCACACGCTGCATGCCTCTTGATCAACCCGAGACGGATAGCACCTGCATCGTTTGTGGAAAACCAGCCCGTAGAAAAGTATATTTTGCCCGTGCCTATTGATTCGCCATGCCGGCAGTTTCGCTTACCCGCCTGCGCAGCCAGATCAATTTATTGAACTGGCAGTATACCCGTCCGCGTGAATTTGCTGCCAGCCTGCGCCAGTTACTGGAACAATATGCCGATCTGACTTATCGTCCGGCAGACACGCTCCAGGAGATGGTGTTGACCCGTGAATCCTATCACACACCGCCAATTGTAATGACTCAGTTGGAGCTGGCGCTCAACCGTCTAGTTGCCGAGACTGCATTGCCCGGCCTGGAACTTGCCGATGCGCTATGGCAAGAAACGCACGTCGAACCTCGCCTCCTGGCGCTGCACTTGCTTGGCAGCCTGCCGCCAGAATTGCATAGCCAGGTCGTTGTGCGGATCGAACAATGGGCGCAGCATGAAAGCGAGAAAGCCTTTCTGGATGCGTTGTTCGATAAAGGCACCCGTAGCCTGCGCCGATATTCTTTCCGGCTGTGGGTGGACAAGGTGCGCGATTGGTTGTCCAGCTCTGCGCTATCCTTCCAGCGCATAGGATTACTTGCCTTGCTACCGTTGATTGAAGACCGCGCTTTTGAAAACCTGCCGATGGTATTCAACGCCTGCACGCCCCTGTTCCAATCGGAACCCAAAGCATTGCAGAACGAACTGCGCGCCGTTCTTGTTCGGCTGGGTAATCGTTCACCATCCGAGGTGGTTTATTATGTCCGCCAATTGATCGGCTCCGGTGCATCCGAAGACCTGCAGCGGTTGATTCGCCGCTGTCTGCCCGACCTGCCTGACGAGGTTCAACTGCGCCTGCGTCCAATGCTGCAAAAGCAGACACGTGGTTAAATTCATACCCCTGCACCCACCAAAAAAGATCACCCACCGCGCGAGAAGCTCCACACTCCCCTTCCGATTTCCGCCAATTCTGGTATAATTTTCTACTGTGACTGGACCCGTCGGCGGTGCATGCTGCTGATGCGGAGACCTGCTCAAATAAAACCATGTAAAACAGGAGAAAGCAGACGTCATGACGTTAACAAAAGACGCCAAAGCCGAGTTGATCGGTGAATACCACCGCCACGATAGCGACACCGGTTCGCCGGAAGTGCAAATCGCCATTCTAACCAAGCGCATCAACCAGTTGACCGAGCACCTGCGCAGCAACAAACACGATGAGTCTTCGCGCCGTGGGCTGCTCAAATTGGTCGGACGCCGCCGCAGACTGTTGGCTTACCTGCGTCGCAAAAACCTGGCGCGGTATCAAGCGCTCGTCGAGCGGTTGAAGTTGCGCTACCGCTGATAGCCTCAACAAAGAACGAGTAGGTGGCAGCCGGATCCGTCATCTACTCGTTTTCATAAGGCACAGCCTGGTGCAGATTCGACTGCGACAATTCAATATTTTGTTACACCCCCACGGTTGGGTATTGAAACCTGTTGAGGACTTTTTCCTCGCCAGCTTTCAGTCCCTGACCAGGTGGGGGAAAAACACGAAAGGAACATCATGAACAAACCTGAAGCAAAAGTCTTCACTGCCCAGGTGGGTGGTCGCACGATCACCATCGAAACGGGCAAACTTGCCGGGCAGGCAGGCGGTGCCGTCACACTGCGTCTCGGCGATTCGATTGTATTTGCTGCCGCCACCATGGGCGGCGTGCGCGAGGGTATCGATTTCTTTCCCCTCTCGGTTGATTACGAAGAGCGTATGTACGCCGGTGGCCGCATCCCCGGTTCGTTCTTCCGCCGTGAAGGCAAACCATCCGATGAAGCCATCCTTATCTCACGTCTGATCGATCGTCCGCTGCGCCCGCTGTTCCCTAAGAATATGCGCAACGAAGTCCAGGTGGTCTGCTTTTCACTCTCCGCCGACAAAGACAATCCACTCGATATTCTGGCAGTGAATGCCGCCTCCACCGCGATGATCATTTCCGACATACCCTGGGGCGGTCCGGTCGGCGCTGTGCGCGTGGGTCGCATCGACGGTCAGTTCGTCATTAACCCAACCTTTGAAGAAAAAGAGCGTTCCGACCTGGATTTACGCATTGCCGGAACCCGCGATGCCATTTTAATGG
The DNA here is from genome assembly GCA_034411135.1 of Bellilinea sp. Lineage (GTDB taxonomy): Bacteria > Chloroflexota > Anaerolineae > Anaerolineales > Anaerolineaceae > Bellilinea. The sequence continues at coordinate 903 of DAOUMN010000101.1, read as the reverse complement.
TCGAATGCGGCGCTGAAATGATCCCCGAAGACGTAATGGTCGAAGCGCTGATGTTTGGTCACCGCGAGATGCAGCCACTGATCGATGTTCAGGAAAAAATGGCTGCCGAAGTCGGTAAAGCCAAACGGGAAGTGACCCTTGATCAGTTGGATGAAAGCCTGGTCGAGAAAATGCGCGCCCGCGTGTATGCTGAAATTGAAGCCCGCATGGATGCCCCACACACAAAGTCGGAGCTTTATGATGGGCTGGATGAACTGCGCGACGCCGTGGTGGTGGAGATGACTGGTGAGGACGAAAGCCTGGTTAAACCGACCAAGGAGGCTTTCGATCAGGTACTCAAGGAAGTGGTGCGCAACCGCATCCTCGACCGTGGCATCCGTCCCGATGGACGCACTCCAACCGAGATACGCCCAATATGGTGTGAGGTGGATGTGTCACCGCGCGCCCATGGTTCGGGCATCTTCACCCGTGGCGAAACCCAGGTGCTCACCCTGGCAACACTTGGCACTCCCAAGGAAGCCCAAGAACTGGATAACCTCTCGCCGGTGGAAAGCAAACGCTACATGCACCATTACAACTTCCCGCCCTATTCGACCGGTGAGGTCAAATCCCTGCGCGGACAGTCCCGGCGGGAAATTGGTCACGGCGCCCTGGCAGAACGTGCGCTTCTGTCGGTTATTCCCCCGGAAAGCGAGTTTCCTTACACCCTGCGTCTGGTTTCCGAAGTGCTTTCTTCCAACGGCTCAACCTCAATGGCATCCGTGTGCGGTTCAACTCTGGCATTGATGGATACTGGCGTGCCTATCAAAGCCCCAGTGGCAGGAGTTGCCATGGGACTTATCAAGGAAGGCGATCGCCTTCAGATCCTGACTGACATTCAAGGCATGGAAGACCACTTAGGGG
>DAOUMN010000100.1:0-4006 GCA_034411135.1 Bellilinea sp. | reverse complement strand
GATTTCCTCGTCCGCCTGGAGGGGGTTGTTTACATCCCATGCAAGACTTTAGCAGTCTACATCATTACTTTCGCGCCCTGGAACAGCAGGATCGTTTTTCGGGGGCTGTATGGATCAGTCAGGGCGAGTTCTGTCTGTTTGCCGCAGCGTACGGTTACGCCAGCCGCGCCTGGAAGGTCAAGAACGAGCTGGACACACGTTTCGATACCGCCTCGATCACCAAATTATTCACCGCAGTGGCAGCGCTGCAGCTGGTTGAGCGTGGATTACTCGCGCTGGACACCCGCGTGGTCGAATACCTCGATCTGAACGGGTCGAACCTCTCACCTGAAATAACCCTCTTCCATCTGCTGACCCACACTTCTGGCATTGGCGACGACGCAGAGGAGGAAAACGGCGAAAATTACGAGGACTTGTGGAAGTCCCGCCCCAACTACAGCGTCAACTGCACGGCAGACTTTCTGCCCCAATTCATCAACAAACCCGCCAACTTCCCACCCGGGACAGGCTGCCGCTACTGCAACTGCGGTTATATTCTTGTCGGACTGGCAATCGAGAAAGCCAGCGGGATGCACTACCGCGATTACGTGCGCCGCAATATTTTTACCCGCGCCGGCATGATCGATTCGGACTTCCTGCGCATGGATCAGGTCAACCCGCGTGTGGCAGAGGGCAGCGACCCGATCCGTGATGCGCAGGGCAACATCACCGGCTGGAAACGCAACATCTACTCCTTCCCACCGGTCGGCTCGCCGGACAGCGGCGCGCATGTCACCGTTGCCGACCTGGATCGCTTTCTGCGCGCGGTGCGGCGCGGTTTACTGCTTTCACCGGCAATGACCGAAGCCTTTCTGACCCCCCAGGTGGATTACCGCTCCTACGAAGACTGGGACAAGCGCTACGGGCTGGGGTTGTGGTTCTACGTTGACCGCAGCGGACGGGTGGTGTGCTACCAAAAAGAAGGCGTCAATGCCGGGGTTAGCGGGGTAATCCGCTACTTTCCCGCCCAGGACATCAGCGTAACCATTCTATCCAACATGGAAAGTGGGGTGTGGAAGCCAATTTGGATGATCCACGAGATGATCGTCGCGCATTGAGCGCGTCTTTGGGACGCGACCGGGGTTGAAAAGATTTTATATTGATTTTATGGTGCTGCCCGCTGCCGGGCGTATAATCGAAGCAGCAGCGGTAGGCTCAGTGATTCCAGATTCTGGCAGAGGACAAACGGCGATGCACGCTGAAGACAACCTGTACAAGGAAATCATCGAAAATCTGTATGACGGGGTTTATTTCGTCAACCTCGATCGAGTGATTACCTACTGGAACAAGGGCGCCGAACGCCTGACCGGCTATACCCGCGAGCAGGTTATCGGCAAATCATGCCGTGACAACCTGCTCAACCATGTCACTGCCGAAGGGGTCAATCTGTGCGAGAGTCACTGCCCGCTGGCGGCGTGCATGGACGACGGCAACACCCGCGAAGCCGACGTGTATTTTCACCACGCCGACGGTCACCGCGTGCCCACGCTGGTGCGTGGCGCACCGCTGCGCAATGAAGCCGGTCATATCATTGGCGCAGTGGAGATCTTCTCCGCTGAGCGTGAAGGCGAAACGCTGCTCAGCGAGCTGCGTATGCTGCGCCATTCCGCCCACACCGACCTGCTGACCGGCATCGGTAACCGCCGTTTTCTGGAGGGGCGCTTGCGCGCCGCACTGGCAGAATTTGCCCATCAGCCTGAGCTGACCACCGGGCTCTTAATGATGGACATCGACCACTTCAAGCGGGTCAACGACACCTACGGGCACGAAACCGGTGATCAGGCGCTAAAAATGGTCTCAGCCACACTGCGCCACAATCTGCGCGCCTCGGATGTGGTCGGGCGCTGGGGCGGCGAGGAATTTCTGGTTATTCTTTATCACGTCACTGCACTGGAAAACCTGTCCGCCATTGCGGATAAACTGCGCCGCCTGGTAGCTGCCTCGCGCCTGGACGGGGTGGAAGGCGGTTTATCGGTCACGTTGTCGATCGGTGCTACCCTGCTGCATCCCAGCGATACCCCCGAATCGGTCGTTCAGCGTGCCGATGGGTTGATGTACCGGGCAAAACACGAAGGGCGCAACCGAGTGCAGGCAGGCTGAGTCCGCGAGCTCGCCAGGTTTTTTTCCTGATCTTGCCAAGGGGCAGGTTGAGGGCTGCGCCGGTTGCGGAATTGACATCCGTACACCTCGGCTGGCTCGGTGTACGGACGTCTTCGGCAACGCATTCGGCTAGTAAATATCCTTGATCGTGTTGTACACGTTGAACTTGCCGGTCGGGGTGACCAAGTTGGGAATGCGCGCCACCTCTTCCAGGGTTTTGTCGTCGTACACCACCACCTCGCCGGTCTTGCCCGGCTCGTCGGCGCGCCCCCACACGCTGACCCACACTTGATCGCCCTGCATGTTGTATTCAAAATGCACAGCCCGCCCGTAGTCTGCCACCTGCCAACACTTGTGCGTTTTGGTCGGGTCGGCTTTAGCAATCACGCACACCGTGCGCTGGATTGCCTCGTCCGGGTTGAGAGTGTGATCGACCCAGATCCAGTCACTGTTGGGGTGCGTCTTGAGGAACAGCGAACCAGCGCCCGGCAGCGGGATGGTGCGCACTACCTTCCAGGCGTATTCGGGGTGTCCCACCGGGTCGGTGCCAATCGCCACCAGCGCGCCATCGCCCAGGTGCGAGGTGCTCCACACCAGACCATAGACCGGGTCGATCCAGTTCGCGCCGCGCCCGGGGTGTGGGATTTTGGCGGTCTCCACAATTGCAGCAACCTTCTCTTCCTGCACGTCGAGGACGACAACCTTGTTAGCATTGTTGGCTGCCACCAGGAAATAACGCCCGCTCGAATCCCAGCCGCCATCGTGCAGGAAGCGCTCGGCTTCGAGCATCTTGATCGTCGGGTTCTGGATGTCGGTGTAGTCCACCAGCCAGATCTGCCCGGTCTCCTTGACGTTGATCACCCATTTGGGACTGAAATGCGAGGCAACAATGCTCGCCACGCGCGGTTCGGGGTGGTATTCCTCGGTATCATAGGTGTAACTGCGCGTGCTGACGATCTTAAGCGGTTCGAGCGTCTCGCCATCGACGATGACAAAGTGTGGCGGCCAGTAACAGCCCACCACTGCGTAACGGTCGGTGAAATTGCCCAGCTCGTCGTTGTATTTGCTCACCTCGACCGAACGGGCATCATAGCAGGTCTTGACCTCTGCCACCACCGCCGGGGGATCCATCCACAGGTCAACCAGGGCGGTTTTGCCATCCCGCCCGATGGTGTACACGTAACGCCCGGTAGCCGACATGCGCGAAATGTGCACCGCGTAGCCGGTGTTGACCGTTTCAACCACTTCGTGGGTGTCACCGTCGATGATGGCTACCTGCCCGGCATCCCGCAGGGTGACGGCAAAGAAGTTCTGCCAGTTGCGGGTGTGCTGTGGTTCGGTCGGGCGGTCCTCCGGCGCGACCAGTACTTTCCAGAATCCGCGCATCTGCTCCATGGACATTTCCGGCGGGGCAGGCGGCTCGTTCTGGATGTATTTTGCCATCAATTCAGCCTGCGCCTGGCTGAGTACGCCCTGCTTGCCCCAGTCGGGCATGCCGCGCGGGGTGCCGTTGAAGATGATTGCCGCCAGCGCCAGGGTTCCCTTGGGCAGGGTTTTATCGGGGGTCAGCGCGGGCCCTGTGGCGCCATTGCGCAGCACACCATGACAACCGGCACAGCGGTCGAAGAAGATCTGCCGGGCTTCCTCGAACTCGATCTGCGAAAGCTCCGGCGCCTGAACCAGTTCAACCGCCGAGGGGGTAGCTTCACCGCCGGTAGGCATGGCTTCGCCCTTCAGACTGGCGAGATAGGCGACAATCGCGTCCAGTTCCGCCGGGCTGAACTGCTGCGCCAGGGCGGGGGTCATCAAGCCTTTCTGGCACGGCACACCGTTGCAGTCCGGCGCCAGGTAAATATCGGGCTCGACG
>DAOUMN010000099.1:0-2131 GCA_034411135.1 Bellilinea sp. | reverse complement strand
CAATTCCTGCAGCAGCATGGTTGCAAACGCAGGATCAGCGTCCACTTCCTTGACGTTGAACAATGTTTTGAATTCCAGCGCCTTTTCGCGAACGCGGGTATAGTCCACCACGTTCCCCGGTGTAGGAGTGATCCATCCCTGAGCTGCCCATTGATCATATGGAACTTTATCCCGGCGGATGCGTTCCTGCATATTTTCTTCCGGAATCCAACCCTCCCAGATCACGCGCCACTCCGAAAGACCCGGTTGAGGTGGAAAAACAAGCGCCATTGCGGTCAGATCAGTGGTTGAGGACAGGTCCAGCCCTATATAGCAGTCCATCCCGATCATCTCCGCCCTTGACCAGCTGCCATTGGTTGCATTGAACAATTCCATTGGCAGCCAGCTGGTCAATTTATAGGTTGGCCATTGATTCAGCCGCAACCAGCGGAACAGCCGTTCATCAGCAGGCCGCTCTTTGGCTCTTGCCGCCGCTTCGCGCAGCGTATCTATCTGGATGGTCGTTCCCAGGCTGGGATTGGCTTTCTTCCAGTTATCTTCGTTGTAGATATCATCTCCATCATAGGAGTAAATGGCCGCGTACCACGTCGGATCAATGATCTCTCCGGAGATGATTCGCCGGGCATATTCATGCTGCTCCCAGCAAATGGATACCCGATCCGGGTCATCCCCGGCAGTTGTGATGATCCACCAGATCGGCTGCTCACGTGCATCACCAGCCCCAAAGGTCATCACATCCCAGAGATCGCGGTTAGGCTGAGCATGTAACTCGTCAAAAATACACGCAGATAGATTCAGCCCGTGCTTGGTATAGGCTTCCGCACTCAGCACCTGGCAGAACGTTCCGGTCACCTTATCCACCAATCGTTTTTTACTCAACTGTAGTTTGGTGCGCTTTTTGAGCGCCGGGACCTGATCTATCATGTCCACTGCAACATCGAAAACAATGGATGCCTGACTTCGATCTGCAGCGCAACCGTATACCTCGCCGTTCTTTTCACGGTCAGCAAAGGTGTGGTACAGGCCGGCCGCCGCGGCCAGTTCAGATTTTCCATTCTTTTTTGGGATTTCAATGTAGACGTACTTGATGATTCTCAAACCACGCTCATCTACCGTACCGTAAACATCCCGCACAATCTGTCTTTCCCAGTCCAGCAGCTTGAACGGCTGACCGTAGAACTTGCCTTTGGTGTGTTTGAGCGATTCGAAAAAGGTTATTGCCCGCTGGGCATGAGCTTCACTAAACATCGAACCTCCGCCGAGCAGTAAAAGCAATAAAACCAGAAACCAAAATCGCTTCATTTACCACTGCCACCGTTCACAAAATCGTTGACATCATCTAAAAGCATTTCCAGTTCGTCTTTGGGTTCATCAGCCTCTTTTTTCGATGGCGCAACACCAGCCCTTGCACGCGGCGTCAAATATAACGACTGGCGCAGCTGTAACAACAATGCCCGCTTGCGATCCGCTCGTGAATCCAATTTGACAACCATATCGCAGGCTTCAATTACCTTTTCATCGGATTGGTCTTTCAAAAGCTCACGCCAACGGTCATGAGCTGTCTTTCTCATTGCATCCAGCTCATGAATTTGCTCAATCAAAATGCAATAATCAGCAAGCAAGTCAAAATCCAGACGGGTGACAATTTCACCTTCAATAGACATGAACTCACGCATCAATCTCCGCCAGGTTGCCTCAGCAATTTCATGGCCGCGCAGGCGTGATGGAGCATTCAGCGGCAATTCCCGATTCGGCCGCATTGCCATCTCACCTGATTCGCGCCTGGATTTTTCCGCCGCGGTTTCATGTCTGACAATCAATGCTTTTGGTTTCCTGGCCGGCATCTCAGAATTCCTCGCATTGGGATTTTTTTTCGCGCGGATGTCCGATCGTTACAACGGGAGCGGCTTTTGGTTCGAATATCGGAAGATTGCTGCACCTGGGCTATAAAAAAAGAACCCTCCTTATCGGTTGCGGTGCTTCAGCCGCAATTGCCGCCATTTTCAACTCTCCAATAGCAGGGGTAATATTTTCACTTGAGGTGTTACTCCTGGAATTATCCATTCCCGCGTTCATTCCGCTTCTTATTTCTGCTGCAACAGGAACCCTGATCTCAAAAATTATTCTCGGA
>DAOUMN010000098.1:0-17079 GCA_034411135.1 Bellilinea sp. | reverse complement strand
ATGCGCGCCACCATTCCCAATCTCGCCATTCGTAGCACCTTCATCGTCGGTTATCCTGGCGAGAGCGAGGCGGAATTCCAAACCTTGCTCGATTTCTTGTTGGATGTTCAACTGGATCGGGTCGGGGCATTCACATTCTCATTTGAACCCGGTACATCCAGTGAACCATTGGGTGATCCTGTCCCTTCCGAAGTCAAACTGGAACGGCTTGAGCAATTGATGAAACAACAGGAAAAAATTTCTCTCAGCCGCAACCAGGCGCTCATCGGCAAAAAACTGGATGTGCTCATCGAAGGCTTTGACCGTCACATTTCGGTTGGTCGTTCCTATCGCGATGCACCGGAGATCGATGGCCTTGTCTTCGTGGATGGAAATCTGCCAGTTGGCGAAATTGTTCCCGTGCGCGTTAGTGGGGCGCTGCCCCACGATTTGACCGCTTTGCCAATTGATGGAGGTAATTAAACCGGTTTCGTTATGAAGCGCATACTAGACATCCTCGCTGTATTGCTCAGCCTGGCGGCTTTTGGCGCGGTTTTTTGGGCAACCACCGCCATTTACGAAAGCGTGCCCCACATCGAGGATGAGGTGGCTTATTCCTGGCAGGCTGCCTTGTACGCTGAAGGCAAACTTGCCACTCCAAGCCCACCCTGCCCGCACTGTTTTTTAACCCCCTTCGTGGTTGACCATAATGGGCTGCGTTTCAGCAAGTATCCACCCGGCTGGGCAGCCGCGCTTTCTTTGGGTGTGCGCCTGGATTTGCGTGATTGGGTCAATCCCTTTCTGGCTGCCTTATGCATGTGGTTCACCTATCGCCTGGTCAGCCGGTTTACCCGCCGCACAACCGGCTTGATGGCTGCTCTGCTCACCCTCACCTCACCTTTCTTCCTGCTCAACGGTGGAACGCTGCTCTCCCATCTGTGGTCGTTTTTTTTAACCCTGGCGTGGATAACTACCTGGCTGGAGGTAATCCGCCCGGACAGTTCCATTCCACGCTGGCTGACCATTCCAACAGCAGGTCTATCGCTGGGGCTGTTGGCACTCACCCGCCCTTTGACGGCTATAGGAGTGGCTTTTCCTTTCTTCATTCACGGTCTGGTGCTGTTGGTACGCCAGCCGGTGCACCTCAAGCGGGCTGTGATTCTCACCGGCGTAATTGCCGCACTGACTTCCAGCCTGTTGTTCATCTGGCAGTATGCAGTCACAGGTGATTTCCTGCTCAACCCTTACACGCTGTGGTGGCCGTATGACAAGCTCGGGTTTGGACCCGGAATTGGTATACAGGAAGGTGGGCATAACCTGTACTGGGCGCGGTTGAACCTGAAACACAGCCTCAACGCCGGTTATAGTGACTTATTCGGTTGGGGCAAGATCTCCTGGTTATTCATGCCATTTGGTTTATTGGCTTTGCGTAAATTAAAAACCGCCTGGACGTCGATTGCTATTCTTCCCTCGCTGATCGCAGTTTACTCGTTGTACTGGATCGGTGCCTGGGTGTACGGTCCGCGTTATTATTTCGAAGGCTTGATCAGCGCGACGCTGCTCAGCGCTGCCGGTATAACCTGGCTGGCGGGTCATCTGGCAAGCCCATTTGCGTCTTCTACTCAACGCTGGCGTTCTCGATTACGTTTCGGCTTGACCACTATGCTCGTTGGGCTGTTGATCGGCGCCAACCTGACTTATTACCTGCCTGCCCGTCTTGGCAGTATGCACCAATTGTATGGTGCAACACGCCAGCAGCTGGTGCCATTTCAAACTGAAGCAGCCAGGCAGTTAACCCCTGCCCTGATTTTTGTTCACCGTCAGAAAAACTGGCGGGAATATGCCACTCTGCTCGAGCTCAGTTCCCCCCAATTGGACACACCGTTTGTATTCGTCTTTAGCCGCGACGATGCCGATAATCAAATTGTAATGGATGCCTTCCCTGACCGTTCGGTCTGGCATTATTACCCTGATGAACCGTACCGGTTCTATACCGCACCGCGCCCCTGAAAGGTCAGGAAGCGCGCGCTATAGCAGTCAACAGCAATACCAGCGCAGATAGAACGATGTTGATCCGCAGTAACAGTTGCTCCTTGTGCAATAATTGCTGCTGCACTGTTTCTTCGACGGCCTTCCCTGCTGCGCGCAGCATCGCCAACCGGCGCAGCACAGGTGTCAACCCCCAAGTGTTGTAGGCACTGAGTGCAACCATCCCGCCAATAACCAGGTGTTTACTCAAAATCGCCAGTGACCAGGCATTACCAATTGCTAAAAAACCCTCATAGGATGGATGAGCGCTCATCTGAAACATGCCCGTGCCGATCAGCACAGCTAGGCTGAACCATCCCACTTGCTGCACGCGGGTATTCAATTTGTCCATCAAGTGTGAATAGTCCAGCGTGGTCAGGCTTCGCCGGGCTGCCGGGATGACCAGAATCGCCAGCATTGCCAGCCCTCCCAGCCAGACAACCGTTGCCAGCATGTGCAGCCAGTAGGCTACTGCCAGCCCCCAATCCGGTAAACTTACATTCATCCGCCGCCTTCTGGAGTGGGCGTTTCGGTCGGGGTCTCGCCGCCGCCTTCATTTCCCTGCGGCGGTGTGGGTGTTCCCTCTACCGGCACTTCCTGCGGCGGTTCTTCCTCCTGATTGGGTGGATTGGCACAATACTGCGCTGCCTGCGATGCACCGGCCTCTGCCATGGCATCGTAAGCAATGTTCAGCGCAGTGCGATACTGGATTTCCGCATCACACCATTGTTCCTGTGTCATCAATTGATCACCGTAACGGATAGACGCAATGCGAAAACGCTCCGTAGCGGTCATGCCGGAAGAATCACGTAAATTAGGCAGTGATGGGTAAATGTCCGCAAAATAGCGCACTACCCGTGCCCAGTCCGCCCCCCAAAAACTGGCGGCAGAGAGATATAACCGCGCCCAATTGCGGTAATTATTGGCTTCCACATCCAGGGGAGCAAAGCGCTCCGCCAGGGTCAGATTGTATATACCCACTTCCAACTGCCCAAAAGTTACATTCTGTATGCCAAGGAAACGCAGCGCAAGGTAATACATGCCATCCACATCAACTGAACGGTAACCCAGGTTAAGATCGCGCAATTTCTGGATCGTCTCGATGGCAGGTTCCCATTCCTTATTGAGCAGATGTTGCTGAATCTGGTTGAACAATTCTTCCTCACCACGCAGGTCGGGCGTGGGCTCCAAGGTGGGCGTTGGCGCCAGGGTGGGCGTTAATGCCTGTGACGCCAGCATCATCGCTTCGGTTAGTTTTTCTGCCGCACCGGGGAAGGTTGGATCCAGCGAAATTATATATTCAAAACGTTTGCGCGCCGTATCGTAGCGTTTTGCCTCGATATCTGCCAGCCCTAACTGAAACTGATAGGTTGCCTCAGTAACGATTTGGTTTTGCTGGGCTTGTTTACGCAGTTCGATACCCGCCCGGTAGCCCAAAAACGCTCCAGTTCCGGCACCGGCGAGGATGAGGAAGATACAAATTATGATCAGTCCCAACCGTTTTTTTCGGCGGGGTTTGGCTTCGGTTTCAGTTTCAATCAGCCCCTCAGGCGCAGTGGCAACCGGCGGCTGTGCAATGATTTTTTCGTTTTCCGTCATGCCCGCAATTATACCCTACTCTACACTCACAACTTGAGCAGCAGGCGCAATTCAGGCAGGATCACCGGCACGACCGCCAACCCGCCAGCCGCCAGAGAAACCCCGCTTTGAATCAGGGGGTGGAATCCAGCCAACAGACTCATACCCAGCCAGACCACGCCCCCGCCCAAACCAGCTGCCAGGAATCCACGCACCAGGCTGCCCCCCAGGCTGATCGCCCGCACCAGCCGACGATTGAGCAATAACAGCAGCAAGACTGCCTGGGCAGTAAAGGCAATTGAGTCGGTCAGGCTGATCCCGGCGGCGCCAATCCATCGGTACAACTGGCTGCCAACAGCAACATAAACCGTGAATAAAAACGCCGCACCCAACAAGGGAACGAGCGCATTCTGACGGGCATAAAAGGATCGTACCGCCACCTCCACCAGGCTTTGCCCAAGCAAACCTACCAGATAAGCCCTGGTAACCCAGGTGAGCAGGTCCGTACCCGCCGGGTCGAAATCAAATGCTAATACCAACAGTGGTCGCAACCCAAATGACAGAATCACCGCCACCGGCAGGGTAATTGCCACCAACACGCGCACCGCGCGCTGAATGCTGGCAAGAAATTCTTCCCTTTCCTGACGGGCGGCTTGTTCGGATAGCGTGGGCAAAAGGGCTGTGCCAATCGTTGTGCCAATCAGCGTTTCTGGCACTTGGAAGATCATCCAGCCATAAGTCAAGGCAGTTACTGCGCCTTGTTCGAGGCGTGACGCAAGGTTATCGCGCACGATAAAGATCAGCTGGATGAACATCATCGTCACCAGTCTTGGTCCCATCAACCGAAGTACCCTGCGCACCGGTTCAGTATTCAAGCCCAGTCCGCTGTTCCAACGGAACTGGTAGCGCAACAAGCCGGGGATTTGTATCCCCAGGTGGAGCAGCGCGCCAATAATGACACCATAGACCAGTCCATGCACACCCAAGCCAAACACAGGTAAACGAATGCCCGCAATCACGTAACCTTGATCGGGAGAAAGGACGACTGCCCCCAAGATTTGCCCAAAATTGTACAACAGCGGCGCCATAGCAGGCAGCAGAAAATGCTGATTGGCTTGTAAACCCGCCATCACCAACCCGCTGATCGAAAATATCAGCGTCGCGATCAGGTTGAGACGCATCAGGTTGGCAACCAAATCCTGTTGGGCGCTCTCAAACCCCGGTGCAATTCCCAACTCCCAACGCACCAAAGGTTCGGCGAACAGTGCAACCACAATTGCAAAACCGGTTGTAACCAGAAAAGCCAGATTGGCGATCTTTGAAAACAGGTTCCAGGCAGCTTGCCTGCCGCCGCGGGTAATCTCCTCTGCCAGTACTGGAATAAACGCCATCGCCAGTGCGCCGCCGGAGATCAATGCAAACAGCAAATCAGGCACATTGTTGGCGACATTGAACGAATCCAGTTCAGCCGAAAGTCCGAATTGACGAGCAATGACCACCTGACGAATAAATGCAACGATTTTATCCAGCGCAAAGAAACCCATCAGCAGAAAGGTGATTCGGGTGACTCGGGAGAGTTTGCTTTGTTTATCCAAGAGCTACATCCAAAGCCATCATTACAGCAAAGCCGATCATGATCCCCAGAGTCGCCATGTCAGAGTGTTCACCCCGCTGGGCTTCTGGAATTAATTCTTCGACACAAACATAAATCATTGCCCCGGCGGCAAATGCCAGGGCATACGGGAGAATGGGGCGGATCAAAAGCACGGCTGCCGCACCTAACACCCCGGCAATCGGTTCTACAAGCCCGGAAGACTGCCCAAGTAGAAAACTCTTCCATCGTGAAAGCCCTTCGCGGCGTAACGGCGCGGAAACCGCCAGACCTTCCGGAAAATTCTGCAAACCAATCCCAATGGCAAGCGCCACAGCCCCAGCAATCGATGCTTCGGGCACTCCACTGGCGGCTGCCCCAAAAGCAACCCCCACAGCCAGCCCTTCGGGAAAATTGTGCAACGTTATTGCCAGAGTCAATAATACGCTGCGCCGCCAGGATGTTTTCAACCCCTCTGCTGCACTTAGCGGTTCGCGGAAGTGCAAATGGGGCAGGATACGATCCACCAGGTGGAGAAACCCACCGCCCAATAAAAACCCGACCACTGCCGGAATCCAGCCCGGTATGCCCATCCCGGATGACATTTCGATAGCCGGTGCCAGCAGCGACCAAAAGCTTGCTGCAATCATCACTCCACTGGCAAAACCAAGCAGGGTATCCAACAGGCGGCGGTTGATCTCCCGGGTAAGAAAAACACCAGCCGCCCCCAGAGCTGTCACTCCCCAGGTAAACAGGGTGGCAAACAATGCCTGGACAACAGGACTGAAATTTTCGAGGGTTGAAATCATAGGAATGCTCTATTATGCCACGATTTACTCGAACACCATGCGATGGTTTTCGGTAATTACGCCTGCATGCTTTATAATCATGAAAATGAAAGCCGGTATATTATACATTGTCGCTACACCGATTGGTAACCCGCAGGATATCACCTTGCGGGCGGTTAAACTGTTGGGAGAAGTGGACGCAGTCATTTGCGAGGAACGCCGCCAGGGCAGCACACTCCTCAAACAATTGGGCATTACTCCGCGTGCGCTCATCCCGCTCAATGAGCACAACGAGCAGTTCGATTCGGCTGCACTGGTTCAGCGCATCCTAAGCGGAGAGAACATGGCGCTGATCTCCGATGCGGGCACGCCGGTGTTCGCCGATCCAGGTGCCGATTTAATCCGCCAAGCAGTCGATTTTGGCATCCGGGTCAGTCCGCTTCCGGGTGCATCATCGCTCATGGCGCTGCTCAGTGTTGTGGATTTCAAACTGGAACAGTTTGTGTACGCCGGCTTTCTTTCACGCACGCCGGAAGAACGCCGCAGAGAATTGGGACGGTACCTTAAGCTCAATTTACCTGTGGTGATTATGGATACACCCTACCGCCTGAACAACCTGCTGGAGGATATCGAAAAGATCGGCGGAAAAAATTGCCGCCTGACTCTTGGAATGGACCTAACCATGCCCGGCGAAACCATCCTGCGCGGCAGCATCGGTGATATCCGCCGTCAGACCCAAGGTCGCAAGGCGGAATTCATCCTGATCATTCACTGATCCGTTTTAACTTTTAACTCGTCTCCGCGGAAAACAAATACCAGCTGGTCTCCAGGTTTAATTCCCTGTTCATAGCCGGTTTTCAACGGTTCATTCACACGAATGACAAGGTTCATGTGGTTGGGTAGGTGTGAGAAATCATACCCAGCCAATTCGCCAATCGTCCTTCCGTTGACTTGCAGCTGGTCACCAACCCAGAGCACACCGCTCTCAAGCACTTCGAAAAACGCCAGGTAGGCAATACCGTTAACCACCTTTCCTGGCGCAGCACTGAGTTCTGTGGTCAGGATAATTTCGTGAATCTGGTTTTGCAGAACTGCGCGGGAGGGGTAAGGACACAGTTCCAGCCCGCGTGCTTCGGCGCGGGCATGGAGTACGCAACTGATCCTGCCTGGTAACGGCAGTTTCGCTTTGCAAGGCATTTTCTGATCCAGCAAACGGTCAACATAGGGATCCGGGCACATGACACTCTCCTCGATCCTCGGCAACGCCGATCGGTTCAGCATTCAAAGCAATATATCTTATATCATATAACATTGTATCGAAGGTGCACAACCTTCGTCAAGCAATTGCCTGATTCCACCTCGATGGTGTGAAAGGGTTGAATAAAAAAGCCTGCTTACGCAGGCTGGCTTCCTGTGCCCCCAGAGAGATTCGAACTCTCGGCTTTGCCTGATTCCACCTCGATGGTGTGAAAGGGCTGAATAAAAAAGCCTGCTTACGCAGGCTGGCTTCCTGTGCCCCCAGAGAGATTCGAACTCTCGGCTTTGCTGATTCCACCTCGATGGTGTGAAAGGGCTGAATAAAAAAAGCCTGCTTACGCAGGCTGGCTTCCTGTGCCCCCAGAGAGATTCGAACTCTCGTTTTAGCCTTGAAAGGGCTGCGTCCTGGTCCCCTAGACGATGGGGGCAACAACGGGCGTAATTCTACCACCACCTCCGGTAGTGGTCAAGGAAATTTCAAAGACTAAACGCTGGCTCCATCGGCTCAAACGTCCACTGGCTGAATACACAGCGGGTCGTCGCGGCGCGGGTCGTTAACTGCACGGCTAACCGGATAAGCTTCCATCTCCTCGGCAGGAAAGGGGCGCAGCATAGCCAGCAGTTCTTCTGCTGGCAAGGGTTGCAACCATTGCCAGCCTTCTGCTGGAGTAAACATGACCGGCATTCGCTCATGCACTGCCTGCACCAGCGGATTGGCGGTTGTGGTCAGAATCGTGCAGGTTTTCAACGGCTCGCCTTCGGACGACTGCCTGACTTCCCACAAACCGGCAAAGGCGAACGGCAGCCCGCTACGACGGCGGAAATAATGCGGCACAGCCGGAACATCTCGGCTGCGGTTGGGTTTGGTCCACTCGAAAAAACCATCGGCTGGAATCAGGCAGCGCCGCCGGGCAAATGCCGTCCGAAACGATGGCTTTTCTATGATCGTTTCAGAGCGGGCATTGATCATTTTTTGCCCGATGGATACATCCTTAGCCCAGGACGGCACCAGCCCCCAGCGCAAAAATTCCAGTGTCCGTTTTTCTGCGTCCAGGATCACTGCCAGTGGCTGGGACGGGGCAATATTATACCGGGGTACCCATTGCAACGGCATAGTCGAAAGATCAAAGGCTTCGCGTAATTCATCCGGGTCAAGTGCCAATGTGAATCGTCCACACATAGCAACCTCCTTATACCGAACAATTGCCTGCTTGCGATTATAATTGACCTATCCCAACCACAAGAGGTTAATATGCCCACACCCCTGGTTGAATGTATCCCCAACTTTTCCGAAGCTCGCCGTCCGGAAATCATCGAAGAGTTATTGCAAGTCATCCAGAGTGTGCCCGGTATTCACGTGCTGGACCGGCACTCCGACCTCGACCACAACCGTACAGTAATCACCTACGTAGGTCCGCCCGAGGCAGTCGAGGAAGCCGCCTTTCTAGCCATTGCCCGCGCCGCGGAGCGGATCAATTTGGATGAGCATGTCGGCGCGCACCCGCGCATCGGCGCCACCGATGTTGTACCTTTCGTGCCAATCAGCGATGTGACCATGCAGGATTGCGTCGAAATGGCACGCCGCCTTGGCAAACGGGTTGGCAGCCAGTTAGGCATTCCTGTTTATCTTTACGAAGAAGCCGCCACCCGTCCCGAGCGCCAAAACCTGGAAAACATACGCCGCGGGCAGTACGAGGCATTGAAGCACGAAATATCGTCCAATCCCGACCGCCGCCCCGATTTTGGTCCCGACCGATTGAGCCCTGCCGGTGCAACTGTGATCGGTGCACGTCAACCCTTGATCGCTTTCAATGTGTACTTGAACACCAACGATACCAGTATTGCCCAGAAAATTGCCAAGGCTGTGCGCCACTCATCCGGCGGATTACGTTTCGTCAAAGCCATGGGCGTGCTTGTGGAAGGGCGTGCCCAGGTTTCGATGAACCTGACTAACTACCGTCAGACACCCATCGCGCGGGTGGTCGAGCTGATCCGCCGGGAAGCCGAACGCTATGGAGTCGGTATTCACCATTCCGAACTGGTTGGTTTGCTGCCCCAGGAAGCGCTCAACGACGCTGCTATCTGGTATTTACAATTGGATCAATTCTCATCTGATCAATTGCTCGAACAGCGTCTGATGGAATTGATGCGCACTCAACCAGCGGAGGTGGCGCCGAAGGAAAGCAGTTTTCTTGACGCACTCGCCAGCGCCACTCCCACCCCCGGCGGCGGCTCTGCTGCAGCGCATACCGGCGCAGTCGGCGCTGCATTGGTTGCCATGGTCTCACGCCTGACCATGGGCAAGAAGAAATACGAAGCAGTCAAGGAACGCATGTGGGAGATACTCGAACACGCCGAGCGCCTGCGGGTTGAATTGCTTCAGGATGTCGAGGCGGATGCCCAGGCTTTCGATGCCGTTATGGCAGCCTTTAAACTTCCCAAAGACGATCCTGAGCAGGAGGCAGCACGTAACGAAGCCATTCAGGCTGCCACCCTGACCGCTGCACAGGCGCCGCTCCAGTCCGCTGAACACTGTCTGCAGGTGCAACAATTTGCCGTCGAACTCGCCCAAACTGCCAACCTCAACGCCATTTCCGATGCTGCATCGGCAGCCACGCTGGCACGCGCCGCCTTGACCTGTGCTGCCTACAATGTGCGCATCAATCTGAACAGCCTTGGGGAGACCCCGATTACAATAGAAATTCTGAACCGGCTGCATTGGCTCGAATCACAATCCGCGCAATTGGAGTCCACGCTGCACCAGGTTATGGTGGAACGCGGGGGCTTGACACTCTAATCCATCCAAACCACAGGGAGTGTAAACCATGGGACTCAAACCCGACCACTGGATTCGTACTATGGCACAAGAACACCGCATGATCGAACCGTTCGTCGATCATCAAAAACGCGACGGGGTTATTTCCTACGGGCTTTCATCGTATGGGTACGATATTCGCGTTGCCGACGAATTCAAGATATTCACCAATGTTTTTTCTGCCATCGTGGATCCAAAATCGTTCAACACTCAGTCAATGGTTGATTTCAAGGGCGAAGTTTGCATAATTCCGCCCAATTCATTTGCGCTGGCGCGCACAGTGGAGTATTTCCGTATACCACGTAATGTGTTGACAGTCTGCGTGGGCAAGAGCACATACGCACGCTGCGGTATCATCGTTAACGTTACTCCCTTCGAGCCGGAATGGGAAGGCTTTGTCACACTGGAAATCTCCAACACCACCCCCCTGCCCGCGAAGATATACTCCAATGAAGGCATCGCCCAGGTGCTGTTTTTCGAAGGCGACGAGCCGTGTGAAATTTCCTACGCCGATAAAAAAGGCAAATATCAGAACCAGCAAGGTATTTTGCTGCCGCGCCTGTAAAGTTACGCCAGCCGCTGTGCCATCACCCAATCGATCCATTCGGGCATCGGGTAAACCACCTGCCAAATGTCATGCCCTCCGCCAGGAATGGTGGTCAACTTAACCCTGCCATTCACTGCCTCTAGCATCTCCACAAGGGCTTGCGTTTCACGCAAGGGGACAATCGGATCGTTTTCACCATGAAACGCCCAAACCGGCACATCCCGTAGTACTTGCACTCGCTCCGGAAATCCATAGAAATATGCCCCGCCGCCACACAACGGTGAAAGTCCGGCAAAGCGCTGTGGAAAAGTAACTCCTAGGTGCCAGACCCCATAGGCGCCCATGCTCGACCCGCTTGCCAGTACCTGGCTGGCATCCACCGGGTAACGGTCGATCACATCCTTCAATAAAACATCCAGCACGTCCAGGTGATCCGACCACCAGGTTTCAGGCGGGCATTGTGGCGCCAGAACCATGAACGGCACTTCCAATCCCTGGCGCAGCAAATACGGCAGTCCGGAATTCAACACCATGCTAATATCGTGCCCGCGCGAGCTTGCCCCATGCAAATAAAGCAACAGCGGCATTTTTTCCACGCTGTTGATAATTTGCTCATCAGGCTGAAACAGCCAATAAGCCAGCGCCCTTGGATGAGCAACAATGGTTTGAAACCGTCCAGCCTGAGTTTTCATGATCGTATCCTGCAATTCTCAATTATACTTGCCTGAGGATTGAAAACTCCCCATTCACCCCAATCAATATCCTAATCAATCTTCCAATAGAGGGAAAATGCCCACCTTCGAGCATCCATTGTTTCTATTTCAACTCAATCCGGAAGAAGGGTCTTTCGCCTTCCTGCCACGAGATGAACATTACCCGCGACTGGCAGATGTTCGCTGGGGGGTAACCTACCAGAAGGCTGACCGCAAATACCGCATTACCTCACAGGCTGGGCAGCCCAGCCAGTTGGATATCAACCAGATCACTCCTTCTCGCTTGGGGAACCTGTCCATCACTACGTTGCAATGCGGTGAACAGCCCGGCGGCTTATGGGTTTCCGTAGAATTTGCATTAAACCCCTCTCTTTCCTTTTTGTTATGGCGCATTCACCTCATCAATCGCAGCGATCATCCGTTGTGGATCGACCAGATTGAATTGCTGCGGGCGGGGGGGCAATCCCCGCACAGCCAATTCACAATGGGCGGTGAATTTTCTCCCCGCCAGACCTGGTTTTACAGTAACGGCTGGCAATCCTGGTCGTACACCGGGGCGTATTCCGCTCTGGACTCCATCCGGCGCTCCCGCCTGGGTCCTTTTCAAAAACCGATGGTGATCAACGCCAGCACACCGGATGTAAAGCAGCCCGGTTATTTCACCTCGGACTTTTTTGGATTGATCGTTGACAACCGCCAGCGTACCGCGCTGCTGACTGGTTTCCTTTCACAACGCGAGCACTTCGGCAGTCTGGAAGCCCTGTTGTACGACCGCCCCAGCCTGCGCTTGTGGGCAGGTGGTGATCATGCCCGCCTGGACAGCGGCAGAGAAATCTACACCGACTGGGCAGTTCTGTCAGCCGGCTCTATGGATGACCACAACTTGCTCGAATCCTATCTAAAAAGCGCTGCACTGGAAAACCAGGTGCGCCTGCCGGAATCGGTCCCATCCGGCTGGTGTTCGTGGTATCACTTCTACACCAATGTGAGCGCCCAAAATGTAATCGAAAACCTGGATGCCGTGGTAGCCAATCGACACCACCTGCCGCTGGACTTAATCCAGATCGATGATGGTTTTGAGACCCAGGTTGGTGATTGGTACACTTTCAAATCGTCGTTTCCGGATGGGGTCGCGCCGCTGGCAAATCGCATCCGTGCCGCCGGACTGACCCCCGGATTGTGGCTGGCACCATTCATTGTTCATCCTCGCTCGCAACTCGAACAGCAACACCCAGATTGGCTGCTTCGTGATCGGCGCGGTAAACCTGTCAATGCCGGTTTTGTCTGGAATGCCTTCACCCACGGGCTGGATCTGACCGTGCCGGAAGCGCTTGACTATGCCTGCGGGGTAGTAAAGACGGCTCGGGAAGAATGGAATTACCCCTATCTGAAACTCGACTTCCTGTATGCTGCTGCGCTGCCGGGTGTCTATACCGATCCCACTCAAACCCGCGCTCAGGTGCTTCGCAAGGGAATGCAAGCTTTACGAGATGCGGTTGGAGAAGAAACGTTCCTGCTGGGCTGCGGCGCGCCGCTGGGCAGCGCTTTGGGACTGGTGGACGCAATGCGCATCGGTGCCGATGTGAGCGGAGATTGGCTGCCTGCTTTTTACAATCTGGGCTTCCCCTTCAAAAACGAACCTCATATGCCTTCGGCGCGCAATTCGATCAACAATATCCTCACTCGTGCCCCACTTCATCACCACTGGTGGATCAATGATCCTGACTGTTTACTAGTTCGACCGGATACCCGCCTGACCCTGGCAGAAGTGCACACCCTGGCTACTGCCATTGCATTGACCGGCGGATCACTGCTCGTTTCGGACGATTTGCCTGCACTGCCGGAAGACCGGCTGCGCCTGGCACAGGTGCTGCTGCCGGTGATCGGCAAAACCGCGCAGGTAATCGATTTGTTCGAATCCACCCCCCCAGCTTTGCTACGCGTTGACCTGGATGGTGCTATTGGCAAGTGGCATGTATTGGCACGCTTCAATTGGGATGATCGCCCCCAAACCTGGAAATTCAGCCCGGCAGATTTTCGCCTGCCAGATGGCGAGTATACCCTTCACACATTTTGGGATGATTTCAGTGCTTCCACAAAGATAGGCGAACCACTTGCCCTGCCAGAAATCCCTGCTCACGGCGTCAGCCTGCTGGCAGTATACCCGGTTCATCAGTCAACAGGCTTTGCTGGCAGCAATTTACATGTTTCTCAAGGCGCAGAAGTGAGCACCTGGCAGATGCAAAAAAACCAGGTCGAGCTGGTGCTCGACCTGGAACGCGCCTTTGATGGCTGGTTTGACCTAATTCTGGAGAGTGATGCGGTTCAAGCGGTTTGTCTGGGCGAGCCGCTGCGCTGCGAGAAGGTTGATCAACAACGCGTGCGCATCTTTGTTCACTCTAAAGGCGAACCATTGAACATTACAATTCACTATTCCTGACCGGCAGAAGGCGGCGGGGTTGCTACCGGAGATGACGCAGCACTTTTACGATTGCGGCGCATGCGCTGCACTCCGCGGAAGATGAGGTAAAACACCAGTCCTACCGGCAAAGCGATTGGCAGGCAGAAGATGACCGCCCAGATCACACCGTTAGCAATGGTCTGATAGGCATTGATCAGCGCCTGTAATGCATCGCGGGCAACGCCTTGCGGTTTCCAGCCACCAATGCTCAACGGAGCGACGGTTTCCTGCGCCTGGATGTTCACCGAGATGGCAGACATAGCGGCTGATTCTTCGTAATACTTGATCTGTCCCTTGAGCAACTCGATCTGCTCATTGACATTGCGCAGCTCGTTGAGCACACTGAGCACATCTTCGGTCCTTCGCGCCTCTGCCATGATTTTCCGCAATTGTTCAGCGGCATCTTCCTGGTTGCGCAAGCGGGATTTCAGGTCGGTGTATTCGGACGTGACATCCTGACCGGTTACGTTTTCGGACAATACATCCGTAGTCGGGTTTTCGACATACGCCTTGATCCGATCGAGCGCTTCGGTTAATCGAACCGCCGGTACACGTACGGTGATATAGGCTTCCTGTACCTGGACACCATCGCTCAACTGGCGCTGGTAAAGATTGGAATTGACCACAAATCCGCCCATCTCTTCCGCCATCTTGATAATCCCATCCAGGGTTTCCGCCGGATCCTTGACCACAATCCCTAGGTTGGCGTTGCGGATCACCAATCGTTCAACCGAGTTGGCGGGCTGCCCCACTGCCACAGCAGCCCGATCGGCTGGCATCCCCGAATTGTAGGATTCCATTGGTGCCATCGGCGGCGCACCGGCGTACAATTCTTTTTCCATAGTTACCCGGCTATCGGCGCTCTGCGTGGCTGGCGAACAGGCTGCCAGTAAAAATGCCATTATGGCGAGAACCAACAGACTTCGCTTGAACATTTTTCTCCTCCTGAGTGTAAAGGCTGATTTATGCCTATGACGCTCAGCTATCCCGTTTCGTTCCCCTACCAGCCCTCGTCCAAACGCGCGGAGTGTCTGCTGGGTAACCCGGCAGACAGAATGCGGTGCTGCACCGCTTGGATATCGTAGTTGACGCGCCGCAGCTCCCAATGTTTATTATCTGGGTAATAAATGGCATACGCTGCACGCGGGTCGCGATCGCGTGGCTGTCCAACCGAACCAGGATTGAGGATAGCTTTGGGCAGGATCATCATCGGCTCACCGGGGCGGGGGGTCATCCAATCCACGTGTTCATTACCGTTGCCATTCGTGTTGAGCGTATACCAAATGGGAATATGGGTATGACCAACAAAACAAAATGGGGTCGAAAAATGCAGGAAATTGATCTGTACCGTGTTCAAGTCAAGTAGATATTCCCAGATCGGGTTGCGCGGGCTGCCGTGAGTCAGGGTCACTTCATCCAATTCAACCATTTCTGGCAATCCTGCCAGAAATTCGATCTGGCGGCGATTGAGCTGCGACCGGCTCCATTGAACCGATAGGATCGCATCTCGATTGAACGCGGTTAGCTCCAGTTTTCCAGTAACTGCTGCATCATGATTGCCCAGCAGGCAAACCAAATTATTCAAGTTGGCAATCCGTTCAACACATTCCATTGGGTCGGGTCCATACCCGACCAGGTCGCCCAAACACCAAACTGCATCGACCTTACCGGCATCTCGCAGAACCGCATCAAGTGCATCCAGATTGGCGTGAATATCTGAAAGTACCAGTATCTGTCTCACACTCTTCTCCCCACAGGATTTGGATTACCTATGAGTGTAGCACATTTCTATTGCTTTAACATTGCAAGTGCATTTCAGGTCTGTGTTCTCGCTCACCTCTACCACTTCAGCCGCTTTATCCGAACCGAATGTCAAGAGCACTCGGTAAAGCGCTCGCCAGTCTGTCAGCAGGACAAGCAACAACAGGAGATTGGTTTTCATTGACTTTCTGGTTCGGTTAAGCGGATGCGTTCGATAATTTCGGCGGCGTAATCGAAGCGATTGAAGGCAGGCATCAGATACACTCCTTGTCCAAACGAGCGGATTTGCTCGATCAGTTCAATGGCAATCTCGATACCTTCACGGGCAGCCTGCTCACCAGCAGCATCCATGCGCTGTTGAATACGCTCTGGTATTTCCACGCCTGGCACCTCGTGCTGCAAAAAAGCCGCGTGCCGGGCAGATGCCAGCGGCAAGATGCCCACCAGGATGGGTGTGTCGAAACCCTCAATTTCGGCTTTGATTCGTTCCAGAAAGCGCAGCGCAGGTTGAGAGTCATAGATTGGCTGAGTCAGGATGTAATCCGCTCCGGCGCGCAGTTTCCGGCGCAGGTTCTTGAGCTCATCCTCCGGGTTGGGCGGATTAAGGTTCAAGGCACAACCGGCAAAAAAGGTGGTCGGTTGACCAATGCCGATCCCGGCGTGATCCACCCCAGCATTGAAGCCTTGCTTAATCAGCTTAATCAAACCGGAAGGAACCAGGTCATAATTGTCCATTGCGTCCGGATAATCGCCAATCGCGGTCGGATCGCCCATCACGACAAAGACGTTGCGCACACCCAAAGCGTGCGCGGCAAGCAGGTCTCCCTGAACGCGCAATAGATTGCGCCCGCGGGTGGGAAAGTGCAGCACCGTTTCGATACCAACTTTTTCCTGAATCAACCGGCAAACCGCCCAAGGGCTCATGCGCATCCGCGCCATAGGACTGTCGGCTACATTGATCACGTCTGCCCCGGCTTCCGCCAGTAGGCTTGAACCAGCCACAATTTTTTGAATGGTCAGCCCGCGCGGCGGGTCCATTTCAACCGAAACGACAAAACGCCCGTCTGCCAGTTTTTGTGCCAGCTCGGTCGGCGCCTGTTTTTCGTGGCTGGCTTCTTCCTTCTCAACCACCGTCAGAGAAAAACCATTGCTGAACTTTTCCAATGGACGGGTATCAATTGCCTGGCGCATCACCGTGATGTGCGCTGGTGTTGTGCCGCAGCATCCACCAATCAAGTTAGCACCTGCCTGCCAGAACGCCAGCGCATATTCGGAGAAATATTCCGGCGATGCCGGGTACATGATCCGCCCGCCAACCCGTTCGGGCCAGCCCGCATTGGGCATAACCGAAAACCGTCCCTCTGGAACCACCTGGCGCATCTGCTTGAGGATGCGTAAAATCTGGTTGGGACCACCCGAACAATTGATTCCGATCACCTCCGCCCCGGCAGCATGCATGCCGCGCGCCACTTTTACCGGATCATCGCCCAACAGAGTGCGGTCATCGCGGGTAAAAGTCATTGAAGCAACCACCGGCAGATGCGGTGCAATAGCGCGCGCC
>DAOUMN010000097.1:0-10968 GCA_034411135.1 Bellilinea sp. | reverse complement strand
CCACCGCTATCAATTCTTGTTCTGTGAGGTGATAATCTCGGGCTTTTGGCATGCCCATAGTTTATCACGTTTGTTAAAGTACATTCGACTGATTACTTATTCTCGTAAGAATGTTAACCTGTAAGCCAAGGTCAATAATGGTTCGTGAACAAGCGGATTAACCAGTGACGAAATCGATCGAAAAGGGTTAATACTTGCGTCCCAATTTTAAGCGCAAACGGGTAAAATGATTATGAGGAGAAAGCAGAAGTGATGTACCCTTACAGTCCCGGTCCAGCCTGGATGACCTGGCGGGGTTTGCAGCTTGAGGATTACCAGGCGCTGGAAGCGCTTGATCTTGCCTGCAAGCAGGTGGACGGCGCTGAGCCGGTCAGTAATCTGCCAGCGGATGCCATGCAAGCCGTGCGTGTTCATGCCGATAATACCTTTTGCGCCGAAAACGACGGTCAGATTATGGCTGCCGGTTGGGTGATGGCGCTGTCTTCCGGCGCAGACGAGCAGCGTTTACAACTGGGTGGCTGCGTGCACCCCCAATATCGCCGCCGAGGGCTGGGCAGTCTGCTGCTGGAATGGCT
This sequence comes from Bellilinea sp., assembly GCA_034411135.1. GTDB lineage: Bacteria > Chloroflexota > Anaerolineae > Anaerolineales > Anaerolineaceae > Bellilinea. The sequence goes on along the minus strand of DAOUMN010000097.1, from coordinate 10,393 downwards.
GGAAAGCCGTGCGGCTCGGTTGGGCGGGGTCTCGCGGGTACGGCGACTGATCATTCGCAATGAAGCGCTCACCGCGGATGCGCATTCGATCTACTCCCGCGCTGGTTTCGGACAGGTCTTTGCTGAGCACATGATGGTTCGTGCGCTGGAAGGGGATTTGCCCTACGTCAGCCTGCCGGACAATGTCTGTTTACTTCCCTGGTCAACCGAAACAGCCGGGCTTTACTACCAGGCGTACCGTGACTCGTTCGTTGACCGCCCAGGTAGAATCGAAGCGGCGGAGGAATGGATTGGGGGGTACGAAGCCGATGCCGATTTTCGCCGTGATTTATCGCGGGTGGCGCTGTTGGGTAAAAAACCTGTGGCGTTCGTTACAACGGGCGATCTGGGCGGCTTCGCCTGGTTGAGCCAGACGGGTGTGGTGCCGGACATGCGTGGGCGAGGAATTGCCTATGCCATGCTGGTTGAGGTGTTGCGTAGTTTTCAAGCCGAGGGATACCGCGAAGCGGGCTTGCACGTCAACGTTAACAACCCGGCAGCAGGCAGGCGTTTTTATGAGCTGGGTTTCCGCCGCCGCCTGACCCGCGCACGCTACGAGAAAACCGATTCCTGAAAAAAGTCCCTCCGCCACGGCGGAGGGACTGCTTTAGCATATAAGTGGAACGGCAGTCGGTTAGTGACTGGCTTCGAATTCGCGCATGCAGTCCACCAGCGCCTGGACGCTCTCCAGCGGCAGGGCGTTGTAGAGCGAGGCGCGGAAACCGCCCACCGAGCGGTGTCCCTTGATGCCGACCATGCCCTTGCTTTTAGCAAAGTTACCGAATTCTTCTTCCAGCGCTTCATAACCGGGTGCCATTACGAAGCAGACATTCATCCGCGAGCGGTCTTCCATGGCTACTGTACCCACAAATAGTTTATTGCGGTCAATTTCGTTGTACAGCAGTTCGGCTTTGGCTTTATTGCGCCGCTCCATCTCTGCCACGCCGCCCTGTTCTTTCATCCAGCGCAAAGTCATCAACGCGGAGTAGATGACCACCACTGGGGGGGTGTTGTAGAGTGAATTGTTCTTGATATGGGTGCGGTAATCCACCATGGCAGGCAGCGGGCGGCTGACCTTGCCAAGCAGGTCTTCGCGCACGATCACAAAGGTGATCCCGGCGGGAGCCAGGTTCTTTTGCGCGCCGCCGTAAATCAAGCCATACTTGGAAACATCCATCGGGCGGGAAAAGATGTCCGAAGACATATCAGCGACCAGCGGGACGGGCGAATCGAGGTCGGTGAGGATTTCGCTGCCATAAATGGTGTTGTTGGTGGTGATGTGGAAGTAGTCCGCGTCGGTCGGGATGGTGTAATCTTTGGGAATATAGGTGAAATTCTTATCCTCGGAAGACGCAACCACCTCAACCGCGCCGAAAAGTTTGGCTTCCTTGTAGGCTTTCTGTGCCCACTGTCCGGTGATCAGGTAAGCGGCTTTCTTCTCCAACAAGTTGTAAGGGACGTGGAAAAATTGGGTGCTTGCGCCGCCGCCGACAAAAAATACCGCATAGCCGGCTGGAATGTTGAGCAGTTCTTTGAATAACTCCACGGTTTCGTTCACCACCGCTTCGAATTCCTTACTGCGGTGGGACACTTCCAGGATCGACAGTCCGGTACCAGCAAAATTGTGGATTGCTGCAGCGGTTTGGTCGATGGTGTACTGCGGCAAAATGGAGGGTCCGGGATTGAAATTGTGTTTTTTCATTCGCTCCGTCCTTGGGGTAGGTTGAGACATGATTTGCCAAATGGCAAAATGTGGATATTTTTGATTATAGAGGGTTTTTCGGGCGAAAGAATAGTGAAAGATTTCCCGAATTTATTCGGCTTTCGTCAGTTGTCTGACATTTATGGCGAAATAACAATATCCATGTCAGACAATGGGGTTAACCCCCTTTCAACCGAAATGATGAATTTCCAACTAATCCGGTAAAAATATTTGACTTTGAAATATCGGGTTGGTATCATTTTAATAACCCGCAGGGTTGCTGTTGGTTGCGTAAAGGGAAGAAGGGTATGCCGGGGAGAACTATACGCGGTTAAGTGCTTTTCCCCTTTCAGAACATAGTTCAGGAGGCTGATGTGACTCAATCCACCTCTGCTGGCGCTCGCTTTCGCCAGGCGCTGCAGGTCGAAAAACCGCTTCAGGTGGTGGGAACAATCAATGCATATACCGCGCTGCTGGCAGAAAAAGCGGGTTTCCGGGCAATTTACCTCTCCGGTGGTGGAGTGGCGGCAGCCTCACTGGGCGTGCCGGATTTGGGGATCACCACCCTGGAGGATGTCTTGGTGGATACCCGCCGGATCACGGATGCCTGCAGCCTTCCTCTCTTAGTGGATGTGGATACTGGTTTTGGCAGCGCTTTTAACATTGCCCGAACGGTGCGTTCGCTGGTCAAAGCGGGAGCAGCAGCCATGCACATCGAGGATCAGGTACAAGCCAAACGTTGTGGTCATCGCCCGGGTAAAGCAGTTGTGCCGGCGGAGGAGATGATTGACCGGATCAAAGCCGCGGTGGACGCGCGCAGCGACCCGGATTTTGTCATCATGGCGCGCACCGACGCCCTGGCGGTGGAGGGCTTGCCCGCCGCGCTCGAGCGTGCCCGCCGCTATGTTGAAGCCGGAGCCGACATGATTTTCGCCGAGGCGGTCGGCGACCTGGCGGATTATACCGCTTTCGTCCGAGCCACGGACGTGCCGGTGCTGGCAAACCTCACCGAGTTTGGCAAGACGCCCCTGTTTACCACCCATCAGTTGGCGGAGGCAGGGGTTAGCCTGGTGTTGTACCCGTTGTCGGCGTTTCGTGCGATGAGTGCTGCTGCGCTGCGCGTGTTCGAAACCCTGCGCCGTGAGGGCAGCCAGGCAAACGTGGTCTCTGCCATGCAAACCCGGGCAGAACTGTACGAGGTGTTGGATTACTACGCCTACGAAGAGAAGCTGGATTTATTATTCTCAAAGGAGAGGACAGAATGAGCGAACAGGTGATGGAAAAGAAAGATACCAGGAAAAAATCGGTTGCCCTTTCCGGAGTTCCCGCCGGGAACACTGCCATTTGCACGGTGGGTACGCTGGGTCACGACTTGCGCTACCGCGGGTACGACATCAACGATCTGGCGGAGTATGCTACTTTTGAAGAAGTCGCCTATCTGCTGGTTCACGGTGAGTTGCCGGTAGCGAACGAGCTGGACCGCTATCGTCGTAAGTTGAAGAACCTGCGTGGTTTACCGGCTCCGGTTAAAGCGGCGCTGGAGCAAATTCCTGCCGCAGCGCATCCGATGGACGTACTGCGCACTGGTTGCTCGATGCTCGGCTCGGTGCTGCCCGAACGCGACGATCATAACATCGAAGGAGCGCGCCACATCGCCGACCGCCTGCTGGCGATTTTCCCTTCCATGTTGATTTATTGGTATCAATATACCCATCACGGACGCCGGATCGAAGTCGAAACCGATGATGATTCGATTGCCGGGCACTTCTTGCACCTGCTGCATGGTCACAAACCCAGCGAACTGCATGAGCGCGCCCTGGATATCACCTTCATTCTCTACGCGGAGCACGAGTTCAACGCATCGACTTTCACCAGCCGGGTGATCACTGGCACCGGCACGGACATGTATTCTGCCATCACCGGCGCGATTGGTGCGTTGAAGGGCTTCAAACACGGCGGTGCCAACGAAGGCGCTATGGAAGTGATCGAGCGCTATAAATCACCCGAAGAAGCCGCCGAAGACGTGCGCCGCATTCTGGATAACAAGGGTATCATTCTGGGTTTTGGCCACCCCGTGTATACCATCTCCGACCCGCGTGCCAAGATTCTCAAAGGCTTATCGTGCTCGCTGTGCAAAGACTTTGGCGACGAGACGTTGTGCGACATCGCTGAGAAGATTGAGGATGTGATGTGGGAGCAGAAACGCATGTTCCCCAATTTGGACTGGTACAGTGCGGTAACCTACCACATGATGGGCATTCCCACCGCCATGTTTACCCCGTTGTTTGTCATGGCACGCACCGCCGGTTGGGCAGCGCATATCATCGAGCAGCGTCTGGATGGCAAGATCATCCGTCCGTCTGCCAATTACATCGGACCTGAGCCGCGCGATTTCGTACGGCTCGAGAAGCGCCATTAAAATGAGCGCCGGGCAATCCCGCGGAATTGCGAGGCAAAGCAATATTCGTCCCCAGCCCGATCAGGTGTTGGTGGACATGGCGGAATACGCCCTCAACACGCCAATCGCTAGCACCGAGGCATATCAGACCGCCCGGTTGTGCCTGATGGATACGCTCGGTTGCGGGCTGGAGGCACTCGCCTACCCTGCTTGCACCAAATTGCTCGGACCGCTGGTGCCAGGCACGATTGTGCCCAACGGTGCGCGCGTGCCGGGCACTTCCTATGTGCTTGACCCCGTTAGCGCTGCCTTCAACATTGGCACGATCATCCGCTGGCTGGACTTCAATGATACCTGGCTGGCGGCGGAGTGGGGGCATCCTTCGGATAACCTGGGCGGCATCCTGGCGGTGGCGGACTGGCTCTCGCGCTCTGCGGTGGCGCGGGGCAAGCCGCCGCTGACCATGCGCGATGTGCTGACCGCGATGATCAAAGCCCACGAGATCCAGGGTGTGACCGCGCTGGAGAATAGCTTCAACCGGGTGGGTTTGGATCACGTCATTCTGGTCAAGGTTGCCACTACTGCTGTGGTCACCGCCATGCTAGGCGGTACAAAGGATGAGGTCATCAACGCTTTATCCAATGCGTTCATTGACGGGCAGGCGCTGCGCACCTACCGCCACGCGCCCAACACCGGCTCGCGCAAATCCTGGGCGGCTGGCGATGCAACCAGTCGCGGTGTGCGTCTGGCGTTGATGGCGATCAAAGGCGAGATGGGCTACCCCTCTGCGCTGACGGCGAAAACGTGGGGCTTTTACGACGCACTTTTTCGCGGTCAGCCGTTCCGCTTTTCGCGTCCATTTGGTTCTTATGTGATGGAAAACGTCCTTTTCAAGGTGTCCTTTCCGGCGGAGTTCCACGCCCAGACGGCGGTTGAGGCAGCCTTCCAACTGCACCCGCAGGTCAGTTCGCGCCTGGACGAGATTGAAAAAGTCGTCATCACCACCCACGAATCCGCCATCCGCATTATTGACAAGCGCGGACCGCTGCACAACCCGGCTGACCGCGATCACTGCATCCAGTATATGACCGCGGTTGGGCTGATCTTTGGCGAGCTGACCGCGCGCTACTACGAGGATGATCTTGCTTCGGATGTGCGTATCGATGCGCTGCGCGAGAAAATGGAAGTGGTTGAAAACTCGCAGTTCAGCCGCGATTACCTTGACCCGGACAAGCGCTCGATTGCGAATGCGGTGCAGGTCTTCTTCCGCGATGGTAGTTCAACTGCCCAGGTGCTGGTTGAGTACCCGCTCGGTCATCGCCGCCGCCGGGCGGAAAGCATTCCGCATTTGGTGGAGAAGTTCAAGACTAACCTGGCGCGCCAGTTTGCCCCCAAGCAGGCGGAACGCATTCTGACGGTCTGCCTGGACGCCGAGCAACTGGATGCCATGCCGGTGGATGAATTCGTGGATTTGTTCGTTATTTAAGGTTTGGCTTGACCATTACGGTGTTGTTGGTTAAAATCCATTCCGTATTCAGGCGACGTGGCCAAGTGGCAAGGCAAGGGTCTGCAAAACCCTGATCACGGGTTCAAATCCCGTCGTCGCCTCAAGAATTATCAACAGGTTCACCACCCCGAAAGGGGCGGTGTCCTGTTTTAACACTCAGGGTTGAGCCTGAATAACCCATTGCACCCATGGATCTGCCTGAATTGTGTTAAGGTTGAATGGAAAAGGATACGGAGTTGGATAGGCGGATACGCTCAAGATTACGTCCGGCAGTACACCCCTGTAATTGTTGAGCGTGCCGTCCTGGTTGAGTGTCAATTCTGAATCCAGGTAAAAGATCAAACCGCTATTAGGCAGGGCGTATGGCATTTTTGCCATGTAACCCTGACCCCAACCAACAGTGTTTGTCCCGATGATCTTTGCCAGGCTCGTGCGTTGCATCACGGAAGCGAAACTGTCACCAGCCGATAGGGTATTGTTGTCGGTTAAAACGTACACACTCCCATTAAAATTGAATGACTCAGCCGCAGGTTGGATAGTCCGGGTTACTTTAACTACTTGCCAACCCTGATTGTTGTAGGGAGGATATTCGATCCTTTTTATCTGTTCCACATGTGCGGGAGGATCGGTAAGTTCATTGCTGGTCATCACCTGGTACAGCCAGAGTCGCCATCCGTACCACTTGAAAAAGGTTGTCTTAACAGCCGAAACCATGTCAAAAGTTAATGGTTGATGGATAAGCGGAGCAATGATGTTATCCATGTAACTCCATATTTCACCGCCGTTATTGCCGCGCACATCGAAAATGACTTTTTGGAATTTGCCCATTTCAAAACAGTGCTGCAGGGTTTTGGCATCCTTGGCAGCATGCTCACCGTAGAAAGTGAGAATCTTAATATATAGAACGCTATCATTGATAGGTAGGCAGCGGGTATTATCTGCCTTGCTTTCATCTGGACGATGTGGCAAATAGCCGGAAAGTTTTGGAATCGGGCTGGACACGAGATTTCCATTTGGCAAGCGGAAAACCACATTCCAACCGGAGGCATTTGGTCCAGGATCTATGATGAATAGAGGGTAAAGGAAGAACTTTTCGAGTACAGGATCGAACCGTAAATGGGCGCGATACTGTTGTTGTAGGATAAATTCATCAGTGGATAAGCCATTAACGGTTTCAACAATCGAGCCAGCGGGAAGAAAAATTCCTTCCAGGGTGTAATCTTGTTTGAGGACGTATTGACCATCTTGATATATGGGATTTAGTTTTGCGTGAGCATTCCAGGCAAGACCGGCAATGATTTTTCCCCACAGAGGCATCTTATAAAAAGCATCCCGGGGAATATTACCTACCAGGCTGGTCGTGGGATTGAATTGGAGATCATAAGCCAAATAAGCATGACCACCCTGGCCGGCATGAACTAGCAATTGAAGCACCAAATCAGCAAATTCACTGTTGGAGCCTGTCAACCGGGCGCGTTCGATCCAGATTTCCGATTGGTCGAGAGGGTTTTCTAGACCGGCTGCCTGCCACACGGCATCCACCTGACTAATCTGACCGATCAGGTCAAGCAGGTAGCGCATGTCTGCAGCTTTTTCGTCAGGCGTCAATTCCTGTAACCTCACACTATCCGAAGCAACCCACCATTTAAGCCGGATGGATTGAATACCTGTGTAACAGATTGCCGCCAAAAATAGTACGAATGGTATAAGTAGAGCGACTCGAGGGAATTCGATAATCCGGCGGCTACTGCTGAGTTTATTGGTTTTTGATCGGTTTCTCATGTTATTCTTGCACACCTTTCAAGAGGATAACTGCCATCACCAGATTAGAGGCTGTGATTGCAAGAAATGGGATCAAAATCCCGAGACTATCTGGAACACCTTTCAGTGCCATGTTGATGCCCATTGCGCTTACCCCCAATCCCATCGTTACCCCCTTGGTTAGTAAAACCGATGCCAGCAAGTAGCCCCAAGCGTTGCGGCGCAATAGCAGAATGCCGCCCAACATGGCAGCCGGGGCGATCAATGCCAGGTCCATGAATTGAATCACAAGGGTAGTGGTGTTTTCAAGTGCTGGCACTTGTCCCTGAACAATTGGCGTGAGGATTCGCTGCAGCCAGGCGATGCTCAGGAAAATCGCAACAGTGAATAATAATCCGGCGATCCAACCGCGCGGCAATTTTTTAGAGAAGCGCGAAGGAAGAGAGGCCACCTCAAATGACATCATTGCCAATATAAAACCATACAGGCTGAGTGTGAACAGGATTACATAGACCGGAAAAAAATGGTTAAATGAGGTCAAAGTCGACATGGACATGTAGGTGTATAGGAAAAATCCAAGCGTTCCGGTTAGCAATAGCCTCCCACGTAAGGAGCCGCGGAACGCCCACCAGGTTGAGAAGATCAACATGGGTAGTCCTACAACGAGCGTAATCAGATCGTTCCCTTGCATCTGTGCGGCAGAACTGACCGAATCGTAAAAATACAAACCTCTGCCATTAATCAGAACATTTTCGCCGCGATGGTTGGTGTAGGCAAATGCCTCACCGGCTGTTGGATCAAACAACCCAAAGCCGGCTGCTAAAAGGGCAAGCAGAAAGATTGGTGGAATAAGCCAGCGCAGAATGGCTTGATATTTCATGTAACTCTCCTAAAGAAAGCTGTTAAGGAAGGATGACAGGATTCTCCTGGCAATCTGATCAAACTTAGTATACAGCTGGAGACAGGTTGTTCTCTGCCCCAATGGATTAGTTGATCACTGTCCACCTGACCAGATAATAAACTGTGCCATGGTGACTCGATAGAGTTTGTTCTAATCGGTTTTTAACGAACCTTGAAGGGAGAGGTTAAAAATGAGGATATGGTACATACGCTTGCTTTCCGCGCCAACAGGCGGATATAATCTTTTTCAAGGAGGCAGGCATGGACAAATTTGTAGTACAAAATAATGCAACAGCCGGACAATTCGAAGTGCACCTTGAAGGGCACACTGCATTGGTTGCCTACCTGCTTGAGCCCGGGCAAATCATATTCGACCATACCGAAGTTCCACCCGCGCTGGAAGGCAGGGGGATTGGCAGCACATTGGCTAAAACTGCGCTGGAATACGCACGCCAAAATGGATTGGCGGTGGTGCCGCTGTGCCCCTTTGTGCGGGGTTACCTCAAGCGTCATCCCGAATACCACAATCTACTTGCGGAAGGGGTTGAAATCTAAGATGAGTACTGAACCAAAACGCTACACCAGCCCAGGAATCGACGTGACCTACGACGTTCAACGTTGTATTCACGCCGAAGAATGCGTGCGCGGTTTGCCCCAGGTCTTCAATACTGCCCGCCGGCCGTGGATCCAGCCGGAACAAGCCAGCCCGGACCAGATCGCTGCGGTTATCGAACGCTGCCCCACCGGTGCATTGCAATACATCCGCAAGGATGGCGGGGCAGACGAATCGCCCCCGCCGGTCAACCGTGCCACGCTGGTCGAGGACGGTCCGTTGTATCTGCACGGGCAGATCGAAATTCGCTCTCCGCAAGGTGACCTGCTCTACGCGACCACGCGGGTGGCATTGTGCCGCTGCGGGGCGTCACGCATCAAGCCTTTCTGTGATAATTCCCACTTGCAAAGCGGCTTTCGCGCCGGGGTCAGTTTTTCGCTCTCGCCTGACCGCCTGCCGGAACAATTGGAGCGCGGCGCCGTGGTGGTCATTCCGCAGGATGGCAAGTCGCTTAAGGTAATTGGTCCACTGGAAATCATCGATGGCGGCAGTGGGGAAGCCGAACGAACCACCGAAACCTACCTGTGCCGCTGCGGCGAGTCTGGCAGCAAACCGTTTTGTGACGGCAGCCACCGCCGGGTGGGCTTTTCCGGTTAAGATTCACCGATTAATTCAGCGTTGGTGATAGGCAGGCGTTGATGAACCCGCCGTGGGATGCTGTTGTCGTTGGCTCGGGACCCAACGGGCTGGCAGCTGCTATAACGCTGGCGCAGGCGGGTTGGAAGATGCTGGTGATCGAGGCGCATGAGCAGCCCGGTGGTGGCACTCGCACACTGGAACTTACTCTGCCGGGTTTTCGCCACGATATGTGTGCGGCGCTTGTCCCGCTGGCGGCAGCTTCTCCCTTTTTTAACTCGCTTCCGCTATCTCGTTACAGTGTGCAGTGGGTGCATTCTCCCGCCGTGCTGGCTCACCCGCTGGATGGCGAGCCGCCGCTGGTGGTATACCGTTCGGTTGCCAAGACCGCTGCAAACCTTGGAGAAGACGCTGCTGCTTACCAGCGACTGGCGGATTCGCTGAAGCGCGACTGGCAGGCAGTGACAGCCGATCTGTTCGGTCCACTTCGTCTATCCCTGCCCAATCTGGTGGCGGATTTACGCTTTGGCAGCCGTGCGCTGCTGCCCGCCGAATGGCTTGCCCGTCTGGCATTCCGTGGGGCGCGGGCGCGGGCGTTACTTGCCGGCATGGCTGCCCATGCCATTCTGCCGCTTGAACAGGCGCTGACTTCTGCCTTTGGGCTGGCGCTTCTGGCAACTGCACACACCAGCGGCTGGATGCTGGTTCGCGGTGGAACCCAACGGTTGAGCGAGGCGCTGGTTGCTCACCTGGTGAGCCTGGGTGGCAGCATCCAAACCGGCTGGATGGTTCGTGCACTGGAAGAACTGCCGCCAGCGCGGGCTGTGCTTTTCGATCTCTCTCCGCGTGCCGTGCTGGAGATTGCCGGGAATGCCTTGCCGCGGGGTTATGCAAGCC
>DAOUMN010000096.1:0-10145 GCA_034411135.1 Bellilinea sp. | reverse complement strand
AGGAAGTTGTGAAAGCTGCTGTAAAAATAATGACCGCTCAAAACTGTACGACATCAGATCCGAAATTCCATGTTTCTAAAGACTTATGACGGACTACTTACTTAGTTCTATATCTGTTTTTTAGCAAAGGTAAATGAATGAACCGAGGGTAACCAAAATGCCCCAGATTAGACAGCTGTTTTCATTTGGAGGGATGGGACTTTTTCGGATATGAATGATAAACCTGAACTGGTCGAAATATTGAAGCGGGCATTTCCAGGATTTCAAGACGATGAAGCCGAGCAGATGCTCCACCTGGGGACGATCCGTCGGTATGCGGAACGAGTTCGCCTGACCACGGAAGGCGCGTACGAAACCACGTTTTACATCCTGATCTGTGGGGAAGTACAGGTTACCAAGAAATTCAGCGAGGACGAAGAACGGCTGCTTAAAATTTTACGCGCGGGTGATTTTTTTGGCGAAATGGCCATTATCCATGACGCACCCCGCGCAGCAACCATTACCACCCTCTCGCCAGTGGAAGTGCTGGAATTAGAACGGGATGCATTTTCGCGCCTGCTGCAAAGTAACAGCCGGCTTTCACTGGCAATGGTGCGTGAAGTCAGCCGGCGTCTGCGTGAAAATGATGAGATTGCCATTGACGATTTGCGTAAAAAAGCCGCCGAGTTGAGTCAGGCATACGAAAAACTTTCTCAGCAAGAAGCCGCCCGCCGCCAGTTCTTGACGACTATTGCCCACGAACTACGCACCCCCTTGATGGCTGCCAATGGCTTTTTGCAAATGATTCGCTCGGGCAGGCTGCAAGGTGAAGCACTTAACGCGGCGATAGAGACGGTTACCCGCAATGTTCAGGAAATCACAGCATTGACTAATGACATTCTCTTTCTTCAAGAAATGGAATTAATCCTGCCGGAATTTCAGCCAACCGACCTGGGTGAGATCGTTGCCCGGACGGTCGAAGCCTACCAGCGCGCCGCCCAAAACCAGCACATTGGCTTAAGTTTGAAACTACCTGCGGAAGCCTTGATTGTCCAGGCGGACGCGAAAAGTCTCAGCCGGGCGGTTGCGGCTGTGCTGGACAACGCCATCAAATTTAGCCCAGATGGTGGCGAAGTCGAAGTAGCCGTAGTACGCGCAGGCGGGTGGGCGCAGGTTAGTGTGCAGGACAACGGGGTGGGAATCGCCCCGGAAATCCTGCCGCGAATTTTCGATCGCTTCTTTCACCTGGATGAGGCAGGTGGTCACCTGTTCCGCGGAGCCGGGCTGGGATTGTCGATTGCTCGCCAGGTGATCGAACAACACGATGGGGAGATCCGGGTGCAGAGCGAACCCGGAATCGGTAGCACGTTCACGATTTGTTTGAAGCGAATCTAAGCGCCACGGCGCGACTTGACTTTGGGTCCTTGAGGGGTATCCATCACCTCGTAGCCGGCAGCCGTAATCTGGTCGCGCAGCGCATCGGCATCTTTCCAGCGCTTTTCGGCGCGGGCTTGCTGGCGGGCATCGACCAGCTGCAAAATATCAGCCGGAATGGTTTCCTCAGGTGGCTGCCAGTGTGTCAGGTTAAGTCCCAGCACGCGGTCAAACTCAATCAGTGTGGCTTTTTTAACCGCGGAAGGTAAATCCGAGCGAACCAGTTCCCAGGTAAGCGCCAACGCACGCGGCATATTCAGGTCGTCATTGATCTCGGTTGTGAAACGCTCGATGTACGTTGAGTCTGGGGTGGAAGGGGCATCCCAATCGTGGAAAGCATGGCGCAAGCGGTCAAGGGCTTTGGCGGCTCCATCCAGACCCTCCCAGGTAAAGTTTAATTTTTGCCGGTAAATTGCGGAAAGGCAGAACATGCGGTAGGCAAGCGGATCATAACCCTCTTCGATCAGGGTTTCGAGGCGCAGGAATTTACCGCTTGATTTGGACATGCGGGTGTTTTCATCTAGCTGCAAAAAATAGCCGTGCAACCAGAAATTTGCCAGCCGGGTTCCAAAGCAGGCTTCGGTTTGGGCAATTTCGTTGGTATGGTGAACGGTTATATGATCCTCGCCGCCGCAGTGGATGTCGAAATACGGTCCCAGATATTTGGCGGACATAGCAGAGCATTCAATATGCCAGCCCGGAAAGCCAGTCCCCCATGGGCTTTCCCATTCCATCTGACGCTTCTGATCGGGTGGGCTGAACTTCCACAACGCAAAGTCGGTGGGGTGTTTCTTCTCGCCCATCTCGATGCGAGCCCCGGCTTGTAGCCCTTCAATGTCCAGCCTGCCCAAGTGTCCGTAGGTTGGTAATTTGCTGGTGTCGAAATACACGCCGTCTGAGGTGAGGTACGTAAAGCCTTTTTCCTCGATGCAGCGAATAAAATCAATCTGTTCGGCGATATGGTCGGTGGCGCGGCACCAGACGGTCGGTTCAAGAATGTTAAGCCGCTGAAGATCATGCTGGAATTGAGCCGTGTAGTAGGCAGCAATGTCCCAGGCGGTTTTCCCTGTGCGGCGAATGCCCAACTCCATTTTGTCTTCACCGGTATCCCCATCCGAGACCAAGTGTCCAACATCCGTAATGTTCATGACATGTTTGACGGAGTAGCCGTTGAAGATCAGCACACGGCGAAGGATATCCTCGAAAACATAGGTGCGCAGGTTACCAATATGCGCGTAGTCATAAACGGTTGGTCCACAGGTGTAGATACCAACCTGCGGCGGGTTAAGGGGCTGAAATTCGCGTACAGTACGAGTGTACGTATCGTATAAATAGAGGGATGGCATGATGCGTTCCTTTCCTCGTCGTTTTCCCGCTGATTTGCTTCTATTTTACTCGATGGTAAGTAAAACAATGCCGCCAATCGTCATTAGCATACCCAAAACGGTCTTAACGCTAAACGGCTCTCCACCGAAAAGTAATCCCATCAATGCGCCAAAGAGGGGGGAGGTAAAGGCAATTGGCATCACCCGTGTGAGTGGTGCACCCTTAATAGCGGTGTAAAAACACAACATACCGGCTGCCCCGGCTACAATACCTCCGCCGATGATCATGTACAGCAAGGCTTTACTGCCTGCCTGGGGCAGGGTTTTCCATTGCGGGTAGGAGGCGATACCCAAAAGGATCAATGCCACCAAAGTTCGCAGAGTGATGCCCATAGTGGGGGATAAATGTCCGAGGTGCAAACCCTTCTTTTCGAAATATCCGCCTACCCCCCAGCAGATTGCTGCCAGCAGAGCAAACCATTCGGGCTTCATCGTGCGTTCTCCTTATCATAAGGTTATTGGTTTGAAGGTGAAATAGGAATCGAAATCGATCTGCCAGTTGGTTGGATGGAATTCCCCGCTGGTAGTATCCTGGACATACTGCCCTTGGTACCTGCCGGTACGAATCGCGTGAAGCGCATCCATCAGGCGGTCTATATCGCTCAATGTATTGTACAGACCGAAGGAGATGCGCACCATGCCCGGTGCGTTGCGCCGGTCGCCGGTGATCATCTGCTGGCGAATGCGCTCCGCCTCGTTTTCATCATAACCCAGCAAGTGCAGCAGGTAAGGGTGGGCGCAAAAACAGCCATTGCGCACTCCGATGCCGAATTCGTGCCCGAGAATGGCTGCGACCAGAAAATGCGGCATTCCCTCCAGGTTGATTGGGATCACCCCCAGGCGCTGATCTGCCGTTTGTGGATTCGGGTCACCGTAAATGTGGATTCCGGGGATCTCGACCAGCCGTTGGAGTGCGTAGGCGGTCAATTCGGCTTCATGTGCCGCAATGGTCTCCATCCCAATTGCTTCTAGCTGGGCAGCGGCGGCAGCCATGGCAATTGCCCCGACCGTGTTGGGGCTGCCCGCTTCTTCTCGTTCCGGTGGCTGCGACCAGACCACCCGATCAACGGTGACAATTTCCACCTGACCACCGCCGCGCAGATCCGGATCACCGACGGTAAAGATTTCTTTTCGACCGATCAGTGCACCGCTGCCAAAGGGAGCGTACATCTTGTGAGCTGCGATGGCGACGTAATCCAGGTGTGCCGGGTCATCCGGGGATAGCATGTCAATGCGGCGATGGGGGGCAAGTTGGGCGCAATCGATCATAATCTGCGCTCCTGCAGCGTGAGCTTTTTGTGCCAGGCGGTGGATTGGGTTTAGGTAACCGGTCACGTTGCTTGCCCCACTGACCGCCACCAGCGCAATTTTGCCAGCGTATTCATTCAACAGCGCATCGAAATGGTTTTCATCCAGGCGCCCGTCGGGCAATAAACCGATATGCACCACCTCGGCTGCCGCCCGCCAGGGCAGGTCGTTGGAATGATGCTCCATCTGGCTGACCAGGACAACGTTCTTTTGTGGGGTGTAGGGGAAACGACGGGCAAGTTTGTTAATTGCCTCGGTTGTGTTTTTCCCAAAAATGCAAACATGCTCACGAGGATGTGCGCCAACGAAGTGGAGCATTTGTTCGCGGGCAGCTTCATAGGCATGCGTCGAAACCTGGCTCTTGAAACCAGTTCCGCGATGGACGCTGGAATAGATTTCGAGAAAAGCATTGACAGTATCCTGAACATGCTTGAGTGCCGGGGTGGACGCCGCGTTATCCAGGTTCAGGTAAGGCAACCGCTTGCCGCTTAACACGGGCGCAGGGTAATCGACAGAAGAAAAAAGATGGCGAAACTGGGTCGAATGCGTGGTCATAGCCTCCTCGGGGGGACAACAGGTTAACAAATATGTCAAATCACTTGCAATTTGTCAGGAAAATGGCTATACTTGTGGTAGTTAGTGGTAGAAAGTGGGTGAAAGTGGTAGAAGCGCCGGATGCCAACCGGCGTTCCGCTATTAAAGAGGAAGTGGAACAAATGTTCTTGGGTCAGTACGAACACTCCATTGATGAAAAGGGACGTCTGGTGATTCCGAGCCGCTATCGCGATATGCTCGAACTGGGCGGCGCGTATGTCACGCGTGGTTTCGACCAGAATCTCATGGTGTTGACGGCTTCCTCCTTTCAAGAAATTGCGGGCAGCATTCGCTCTACCAGTATAACCAATGAAGATGCCCGGGATCTCAAACGGTGGATTTTTTCCAATGCGACCTGGGTGGAAGTCGACCGGATGGGGCGGGTGTTGATACCTCAACATCTGCGCGAGAAAGCCGGGCTGGATGGCGAAGTGGTGGTGGTTGGCGCTGGCGATTATTTTGAGATCTGGTCTGCGGAAATTTGGCGCCAGCGGCTCAACCAAATTGAGGATTCGGAGCAGACAGCCAAGCGGTTCTCGACTTTCGATGTTCGTTTGTAAGTGGTGGGCGTTGGATGAATGCTGAGGAAGCGCTACCCCACCATCCTGTACTTTACCAAGAAATTATACACGCTTTAATGCCGCAAAGCCCTGGCAAGTATGTCGACGCAACGGTTGGCGCCGGGGGGCATGCCTGGGGGATACTGGAAGCAAGCGCGCCGAATGGGCAGCTTTTAGCGCTGGATCGTGACCCGCAGGCGCTGGCAATCGCAAGCCAGCGCCTGTCTGTATATCCTTCGCGCGTTCGGTTGGTGCACGCTTCCTATATCCAACTGCTGGATGAACTACACCGGCTGGGTTGGGAACAGGTTGATGGAATCGTTTTTGACCTGGGGGTATCCTCCATGCAGGTGGATCAACCCCAGCGCGGATTTTCATTCGCCAAAGATGGCAACCTGGACATGCGTTTTGACCCTGGTCAATCCATCCGCGCTGCCGATTTGATCAACAGCCTGCCGGAACAGGAACTGGCTGACCTGCTTTGGCAATATGGAGAGGAACGCCTTGCCCGCCGGATTGCCCAGGAAATCTGTCGCCAGCGTCCTCTGAGAACCACGCTGGAGCTGGCGCAATTGATCGAGCGGACGGTGGGCGGGCGGCGTGAACGGATTCATCCTGCCACGCGTACCTTCCAGGCGCTGCGCATCGCCGTCAACGACGAACTGCAGGCTTTGCAGGCGGTCCTGCCACAAGCCATACAGGCACTGGCATCTGGCGGGAGGCTGGCGGTGATTTCGTTCCATTCCCTGGAAGACCGGATTGTCAAACAATTCTTCCGCCGCGAAAGCCGGGATTGCCTGTGCCCTCCGCAGCAACCCGTATGTACTTGCGGTCACCGGGCGAGCCTGAAGGAAATTACCCGCCGTCCGATTGTCCCGTCTGAGGATGAGATGCGTACCAACCCTCGTTCGCGCAGTGCGCGATTACGAATTGCAGAAAAGATCTGAACTGGCACGACAATTGCATTTCACACCACCAAACCTGAAGCAAGATACGAGACGGAGTTTGTACCCAATAATGAACCAGCGAATCATTCAAGCCTATCGTCAAGCCCCCTGGCGCGTCCAGCTCCAGTGGATTGGCATGTTTTTGCTGTTGCTGGTGGTGGCAATGCTGATCGCCGGAGTTTATTTGTACGTCAGTGGTCAGGCGGCCGAAAGCGGAGCGCGCATCAAGCGGCTGGAACTGGAGCGCGAAGCGTTGGCAATCCGCATCGCGGACCTGCGCACTCAGCTGGCTTTGCTCAACTCGTCCCAGGTGATGGTGGAACGCGCGAAAGACCTTGGTTTTCGTCCTGCCCGGCAGGAAGACATAACCTACCTCCCGGTGGAAGGTTACGCCGGTCGCCCGGTAGTTTTTCTAGCCCCACCACCCACCGCACCGCGCAAGCAAGCCAACCTGATCCGCCCGGCGTACACACAATCCCTGTGGGATTGGCTGTACCAGGGCGCTTTCCAGATTATGGAAACCAGAGGAGGACAGCGGCAATGAGTGGTGGAATTGGTCGCATGCGCCTGATCGCAGTTGTTTTTGTCCTCTTGAGTGTTGCCATCGTATACCAGATGGTGCGAATACAAAACAATGAACATTCCCGCCAACTGGTGGAGTATTTTGCCAAAAATTACAACCAGCAGGTGAGGGTGATCATTCCCGAACGGGGCAATATTTATGATCGCTGGGGAAATTTACTGGCTGGCAATAAAGAAGTGTACGAAGTGGGCATTGCACCACCCCAGGTGCTCAATCCGGAAACGGTTGCCCGCGACTTGAGCGCGGTTTTGGGCAAAGATTATTCCGATATGTTGAGAATTGCCCAGTCTTATTACAAAGAAAACAACGAAAAATACATGTTGATCGAGGATTTTGTTTCGGCAGACAAGATTCGCCAGCTGGAGGAAAAGGTCAAGCAATACGAGGAAGCCGAAAAACCCAAAAAGGGAACCCGCCCCAGCCTGTTGGGTGTTTATTGGAAACCGCATCTCATTCGCAGTTATCCCGAAAACGAGCTGGCAGCCAATATTCTCGGTTTTTATAATTTCAAAGACCGGCAAGAGGGGCGCGGTATGCTCGGCTTGGAAGAGCAGTATAATAACCTGCTGGCTGGAAGCAAACAACGCCTGGTTATTCCAATGAATCCCAGCGAGATCGAAGAGATCCCCGATATTCCCCCAGGCTCGAGCCTGGTGACCACCCTGGATCGTGATATTCAAGCCTCGATGGAACGGATTATTCGTAATGCGGTTGAGGCAAACGGTGCAGAATCTGGAACACTGGTCGTGATGGATCCAAAAACTGGCGAAGTACTGGCAATGGCAACCAGTGAGAAGTTCAACCCCAACGAATATTGGGATTATGGCAAAGTCTTTACGATTGGCAGTTACTTTAACCGCGCCATCAGCCAGTTGTATGAACCCGGATCGGTTTTCAAGGTGCTGACCATGGCTGCCGCACTGGATTCAGGCGCAGTGGAACTTGATACCACCTTTACCGATGTGGGCGTGATCGAAGTAGGCGGCGCATGGATTTACAACTGGAACCGAGGCGCCTGGGGTCCGCAGGATATGACCGGTTGTATGCAGCACTCTTTGAATGTTTGTCTGGCTTGGATTGCGCAGGAAATGGGTCCTACCCAGTTTTATAAGTACATGCAGGAATTTGGCATTGGACGCTACACCGGAATTGATCTGGCAGGTGAGCAGGTTTACCCCCTCAGCCTGCCGGGCGATTCAAACTGGTACCCGGTCAACCTGGCGACCAACTCCTTCGGTCAAGGGTTGGCAACCACCCCTATTCAAATGATCACATCCATTGCGGCGATGGCAAACGATGGCAAGATGATGGCACCACATCTGGTCAAGGCGTACATTCAGGATGGCGTGCAGTACGAAGTCAATCCGCGCGTTATCCGCCAGGTTGTCAAGCCTGAAACTGCCCGCATGGTGACGGAAATGCTGGCGATATCATTGGAGAACGAAGCCTCCAATGCTTTAGTGGAAGGCTACCGCGTAGCAGGCAAGACCGGTACGGCGCAAATTCCCGGACCTGGCGGCTACACCAACCAGACCAATGCTTCGTTTGTCGGTTGGGGACCGGTGGATGACCCGCGCTTTATTGTCTATGTTTGGCTGGAGAAACCAACCAGTTCTGAATGGGGTTCGGTTGTGGCAGCGCCGGTGTTTGCCCAGGCGGTTGAAGAACTGGTGGTGATGATGAAGATTCCGCCCGATGAGGTGCGGCAGCAATATGCAGCAGGACCATGAGGTGATTGTGACGTGTTGACCCTGGCGGATGTGCTCGAAGCCCTGACGGGCGTGCGACCGGAAGCTGCCTCGCTGTTGATCAGTGAGGCTGCGATTGATTCACGCCAGGCGATTCCTGCCAGCCTATTTGTTGCATTGAAAGGCGAGCGCAGCGACGGGCACGATTATATTCAGCAGGCTTTCGAACGCGGAGCGTTCCTGGCGCTGGTACAGCGGGAAACCGGAATTGCCTGCCCGGTGCTGGATTTACGCTATGGATTCTCACCTCAGGCGACTATGCCACGCCCGCCGTTCTGTATCCGTGTGGAAGATACGCTCAAGAGTCTTCAAACTCTTGCGGCTTATTGGCGCCGAAAACATGATATCCGTGTGATTGGGATCACCGGTTCGGTTGGCAAATCAACCACCAAGGAATTGACCGCAGATGTGCTGAGCCAGCGCTACCGCGTGTTGAAAACCCAGGGCAATCTCAATAACGAGATCGGTTTGCCGCTGACCTTGCTGCGCCTGACTGCTGGACACCAGGCAGCCGTGCTGGAAATGGGTTTTTATGTTCCGGGAGAGATTGCCTTCCTGTGCGATATTGCCTTGCCGCAAGTGGGTGTGGTAACCGGGATTGGTACCGTCCATGCCGAACGGGCTGGCTCCCAGGAAGATATTGCCCGTGGTAAAGCAGAACTGGTTGAATCGCTTCCGCCTGCTCCGCAGGGTGTAGCGGTGTTGAACTGGGATGATCCCTGGGTGCGCTGGATGGCGGATAAAACCCGCGCTCAGGTGTTCACCTATGGCCTCGACCCACAGGCTGATTTGTGGGCAGATGAAATCGAAAGCCTGGGTTTGAAAGGTGTTCGCTGCCGGCTGCATTTTCGTGAGGAAAGTTTGCATTTACGCGTTCCAATGATCGGCAGGCACTCTGTGCACACCATTCTACGGGCGGCAGCGGTTGGCTTGGTGCAAGGGTTAACCTGGCAGGAAATCGTTTATGGATTGCAGCACAGCCAATCGCAATTGCGGCTGGTCACGGTCAACCTGAGCAACGGAGCAATGATCCTGGACGATTCCTACAACGCCTCGCCCGAATCGACTCTGGCAGCCCTTAACCTGCTGGCGGATATTGGGGGAAGGAAAATTGCTGTGCTGGGTGATATGCTCGAACTGGGACAGTATGAACAACAGGGACACGAAATGGTTGGGGTTCGGGCAGCGGAAGTGGTCGATGAGTTGATAACCGTGGGCGATCTTGGCAGGATTATTGCCACGGCAGCGCATAAGGCTGGTTTGTCGAGTGCGAAAATTTTCACCCTACCCACTGTTGAACAGGCAACGAATATATTGCGCCATCGGTTGTCCGCCGGCGACGTGGCGCTGGTCAAAGGTTCGCATGGTCTGCGCATGGATCGCATCGTGGCGTCATTGGAGGCGGAAGCATGAGAGAAGCATCCCTTGCCCTGGCGCTGAGTGGCTTGAGCTTTATGCTGGCAATTATTTGGGGATCGCCGCTGTTGCGAATCTTGCGCCATTTTCGAATCGGTAAAATTATCCGGGTGGAAGAGCCTGACCGGCACTTCACCAAGATGGGGACGCCGACCATGGGCGGGGTTATGATAATCCTGCCGGTCATGCTG
>DAOUMN010000095.1:0-4975 GCA_034411135.1 Bellilinea sp. | reverse complement strand
CATACTCGCCTGGTGAGACTCAGTAAATCGATATGGTGTTTGTCGTGGAGAGGGGATTGGAACCCATTAAGTACAAAACGATTATTTAACAATGGCGCGTCGAATGATTTGCCGTTATAGGTGACCAAGATAGGGAAAGGTGTAAGTAGCTCTTCCAGAGTGGTTAGGAATGCCGCTTCTTCTGCCGGATTGCGTAAAAATAGCTGAATGAGTCGATATTCCTCACCCTGCCAAAAGCCCAGTCCGACCATAAACACAATCGTTCCGGCGCCGCCGGCTAAACCGGATGTTTCGGTATCGAGGAAGAGAAATTTTTCGCGTGATAACAAGGCACATTCAGACAAGCGCGACCATGCCAATAAAGCCGATAAATCGGCAGGGGTTCCCAAGACTACATTCCCGTGTTGATAATTGGCTGGGTAGCGGTTTTCCACCAGGAAGGTACTGCCGAAAATATTGGTGTGCTCCCGACCAGAAAGCACTTTTTCGACCGGGATGCCCCAATCATCCTCTTTGGGGAGAGGCTTGGTCTGGGTGGTGCCCAATTGAACACCCAATGATTTCAGCCGGTTGAACAGGGAATCGTCCATTTGTGAAGTACCATGTATTATATCCGAAGGGGTTTGCCATTGAGTAATTGTAATATGGCCAGGGTTTCGGGTTTGCCCGCTACACCGTCCACACCCGAAACGCCCACGCAGGCGGGGCATCCTTCTGCACAAGGGCATTGCAACACCAGTTCAAGAGCCCCAGCCAATAATTGTTGGTGTGATTGATACAGGCTTTCCGATAGACCAACACCGGCAGGGGTGTTATCGTAGATCAGGGCAATTGGATTCCCGTCAGCGATAGGTGATTGCGGGTCGCTGTGCGAGCCGAGATCGCCTGGATCGCATAAAACATGCAAGGGCGCCATTTGCGAGAGTACATAGCGTAACCCCGCCAATCCACTGCGCACCCGTACGACTCCTTCGGCTTTTCGGTGACAGGCTGGACACAGTGTAATCAGGTTTTCCAGCTGGTTGGCTTGCTGGTAGGAAGTGAACTGTCGAAAAGGTGTTTTATGGTGGACATGATGTTGAATCCTGCCCTCCCTCGCGCCGCATAACTGACAGGAGTAATTGTCGCGAGTGCGTGCTAGGCTGCGTTGCTGTTCCCAATTCGATCCGTAATCAATGGGCGCGCTTCCCCACAAATTGTTTTCGGTTAAAAGTTTGACGGTTTCAGCCGACAATTCGATCCAATAACCCATGGTGCGAAGTTCGCGTGGTGCCATTTGCAACACTTCCCCGGATAATGTTTCGTGGGTTTGCCAATGTATCTTTCGAAAACCAATTACCTGAGTGGTGACATTGATTTCGCCGAAGTGTTTTTGCCCTGCATCAATGGCTTCGCGTTGCTCTTCGCTGACTTTTTGAATAATCTGATCCATCAATGGCTGAGTGTAATAATCACACTGGGTGGGGGAGAGGCGGGCAATTTTTTGATCCAGATCCAAATCTTCAACAAAATAAGTCTGCCCTTGATGGAGATAGATCGCCTGAGGGTGTACCATCCAATCTACGCTTTCCCGGTCCACTTCCCCAATGGTGGTAATGTGCTGGTCAACCTTGCTTTGCAGCAGGATAGTCTCACCGCTGGCACTGCGCAACGACACAAATTGTGCCGGGTATTGGCTGCCACGCCAGATGTAGCGACCGGCGCTGGCAAAGGCATCCCCCATATGATTGAGTACATCCAGGTAAGGTTTAATGGATCTCCACTCCAGCGATCCAAATGTATCGGATTCTTTGAATGGCAATTCGAAAACAGCGCAGCGCAGATGTTGAAGCAAGATTAGGGGGTTATTCGGATTGATCAACGCCTGTTCCGGGGAGCGATCGAACAGGTAGTCGGGGTGCTGGATCAGATATTGATCGAGGGGATTGGCTGACGCAACCAAAGTAACCAGGGCGGGTTTAAGCCGCCTGCCAGCACGCCCCGCTTGCTGTCGAGTTGCGGCAATGCTTCCGGGGTATCCGCTAATGACGATGGCATCGACGGCACCGATATCGATGCCCAACTCGAGTGCATTGGTAGCTACTACCGCCATCGCATTGCCATTTTTGAGTTTCGCCTCGATGAGGCGGCGTTCGGCGGGAAGATAGCCGCTCCGGTAGGCGAATATGCGCTCACGCAGCGGTGGATTTTGTTCCTGCAGATATTTCAACCCAATTTCCACGCTGCGGCGGGTGTGGGCGAATAAAAGCGTCTGGATACCCCTGGATATCAAATCACCGGTTAGCCGCGTGGCTTCGGAAAGTGCAGACCGCCGGATGCCCAATTCCTGGTGAACTATCGGTGGATTATAAAGCAGGAAATGTTTTTCACCAGTTGGGGCTGAATTATCCTCGATGGACATAAAGGACTCTTCTGCTAGATTTTGAGCGTGAGTTTGCGGATTGGCAATAGTTGCCGAGGTGAAAATAAACTGAAGATCAGTAGCATAAAACTGGCAAATCCGCTTAACCCGCCGAATGAGATTCCCAATGTGAGAACCAAAAACACCGCGATACAGGTGGATTTCGTCGAGCACAAAAAAAGACAAACCCCGAAAAAATCGCTCCCAGTTGGGATGGTGGGGCAGAATGGCGTTGTGGAGCATCTCTGGGTTGGTTAGCAAAATGCGGGCTTGTTTTCGGATTGCCGGGCGGTGATGAGAGGGAGTATCGCCATCATAAATGGCAATGGCGGAGTGCAATTCTTCGGGTGCAAGCTGCAAAAAACTTCGATATTGATCCTGCGTCAACGCCTTAGTTGGAAAAATGAGCAACGCGGTGCTGTTGTCGCTACTTAATAGGCTGTCCAGGATGGGCAATAAATAGCATAATGATTTGCCGCTGGCAGTTCCAGTGGAGATGACCAGATGTTGGTGATTGGCTGCTAAATCGAAAGCCTGTGCTTGATGGTTGAATAATCGGTCAATTCCATTTTGGATCAATGTTTCATGAAGACGGTCGTGCAGATTTGGCGGTAGTGGAACGAATGCACCTGTTGAAGGAGGGGTGTACCGAATATGAGCAATACTCTCCATTGTAGCGGGATCATTGATCCAAAAATCTAGAACTGCAAGAGTTGGATGGTTGAAGGTGTGCATAGCAGGTCATTCCGAACAGTAATGTGATAAAACCAATTCAGTTTACTTTGATTCCAGCATACCCCGCAAGGTGGAGATGAACAGAAAAAGGTGATCTTGGGGAGTTTGGTCAGGAAATCATTATTCTTTTTTCAGGACTTTGGCTATACTTTCTCTAATCCTTGCCGTCACCAATCCAGTAATGAGGAGGAAGCGTTGATGAAACCGACTGGTCGTTACCGCTGGTTTGTTGTAGGGGTATTTTTTGTTTTTATGCTTCTGCATCAGGCTGATAAATTGTTGATTGGACCGTTAACTACGCCAATTATGGACTATTTCCAGATCGACGAAGCCCAGATGGGATTAGTGTTTTCAGGTGCCATTTTGGTAGGTGGGATATTTTACCCATTATGGGGTTTCCTTTACGACCGCTTTGCCCGGGCTAAATTACTCGCCCTAGCTTCCTTAATCTGGGGTTTGACCACTTCGTTAAGCGCCATGGCAAAAACGTTCGGTGTTTTCGTGGTGACCCGCGCATCCACCGGCATCGACGATGCCAGTTACCCCGGTTTGTATTCATTAATTTCAGATTACTTCCCACCCAAGATCCGTGGAAAAGTATATGGACTGCTGCAAATTGCCAGCCCGCTTGGCTACATGATCGGCATGGTGCTGGCGTTGACCCTTGCGCAGGCGTTTCATTGGCAAGGAATATTCTTTCTCACCGGTTCACTTGGGGTGGTATTGGCCGTTGTGATTTTCTTCACTGTAAAAGAAATGCCGCGCGGGGGTGCCGAGCCGGAACTGGAAAACATTGAGCAACACACCCGTTACCGCTTTGAGTGGAAAATAGCACTCGGTTTGTTCAAAAAGAAGAGCCTGTTGCTGTTGTTTGTGCAGGGATTTTTTGGGGTTTTCCCATGGCAGGTGATCACTTTCTGGTTTTTTCGATATCTGGAGACTGAACGTGGATTCGAATCCGGGCAGGTTCTGGTGACGATGGTGATTGCGGTTTTATTCCTGGCAGCTGGATACCCGATCGGTGGCGCTTTGGGCGATTTCCTCTTCAAGCGGACAATGCGCGGAAGATTGATTGTCTCTGCGTTTGGCGTGATAACCGGTGCGCTGCTACTGTGGTTCTCGTTAAGTATCCCAGATAGCAACACCATGTTTTTTACAATTTCGATGGCAATAACGGCGGTTTTCATCCCCTTCGCTGCACCCAATGTGCTTTCGACGGTTTATGATGTATCTCTGCCGGAAGTGCGCTCAACCGCAAATTCGGTTCAAAACCTGATCGAGCAAGGCGGCTCTGCAGTTGCGCCAGCGCTGGCTGGCTTGATTGCCGTCAATGCATCCCTCAAAGATGCCATCCTGATCATCTGTGTTGGCGCATGGGTGTTGTGTTTTCTGTTCTTTCTCGGAGCAATATATTTGCTGCCAAAAGATATTCAGGATTTGCGTGCCCAACTGGCTGAACGGGCAAAGAACGAACTGGCGTTTCAGACCCAATCCGGTTTTAACACTGTCATTCCGGATTCGACCCCATAATTTTCAATGATTGCCAATGTGATCGAGTTTTTTGTTGTCCTGGCAGGCGGCTGGTTAAGTGGTTCGTTGCTCAATTATCTTGAGGATGTGCTGCCGCCTTCACGCCGGCTTGTTCCTCCGGAGTGTACTCATTGTGCCAGTCGGATTTCCGGTGTAGATTATCTGATTCTTACCCCTTGCCGGATTTGTGGACGCTCTAGGCAAACACGCGCCTGGATTGTTCAGATCCTGGGACTGATAATTTTGCCGCTGGTGTATTATTTTCCCCCCGAACGCTTTGGTTTTTGGGTCAGCCTGCCTTACTTCCTG
>DAOUMN010000094.1:0-33359 GCA_034411135.1 Bellilinea sp. | reverse complement strand
CTTCGGGCTGGGGGCAGACGGCACCGTCGGCGCCAACAAGAACTCGATCAAGATCATCGGCGAGGAAACCAACAACTACGCTCAGGGTTACTATGTGCTCGACTCGAAGAAATCCGGCTCGGTCACCATCTCACACCTGCGCTTTGGACCACGTCCGATCCGCGCCCCGTATTTGATTGGACCCGGACATGCCAATTTTGTCGCCTGTCACCAGTTCTCCTTCCTGGAACGGCTGGATGTGCTCAAATATGCCGCCCCAGGTGCGGTGTTCTTGCTCAACAGCATTTATCCGCCCGACCAGGTGTGGGATCACCTGCCACGCGAGGTGCAGCAGGAGATCATTGCCAAGCAGTTGAAATTCTACGTCATCGATGCCTACGAAGTTGCCCACAAAACCGGCATGGGCGGACGCATCAACACCGTCATGCAGACCTGCTTTTTCGCCATCAGCGGCGTGCTACCGCGTGACGAAGCCATCGCTGAAATCAAAAAGAGCATCAAAAAGACCTACGGCAAACGCGGTGAAGCGGTAGTGCAGCGCAACTACGAAGCGGTTGACCAAACACTAGAGAACCTGTTCGAGATCAAAGTTCCCAACCAAGCCACCAGCCCTATTCGCCGTCATGAACCGGTCTCGGCTGAAGCACCCGAGTTTGTGCGCGATGTGCTTGCCCCGATCATGGTCTTCAATGGCGACAATCTGCCGGTCAGCAAACTGCCGGTGGATGGTACCTTCCCAACCGCCACCGCACGCTGGGAGAAGCGCAACATTGCGCTGGAGATCCCGGTTTGGGACCCGGATGTCTGCATCCAATGCGGTAAATGCGCATTGGTTTGCCCCCACGCGGTCATCCGCCAAAAAGTGTACGACCCCAAACACCTGGAAAATGCCCCGCAGACTTTCAAAGCTACGCCAGCCAAGTTTAAAGAATTTCCCAATATGATGTATACCATCCAGGTGGCACCGGAAGACTGCACAGGCTGTGCCTTGTGCGTGGAAGCCTGCCCGGCGAAGAACAAAGCCCAGGCGGGCTTAAAAGCCATCAACATGGCAGATCAACCGCCGCTGCGCGAACCGGAGCGAGCCAACTGGGAGTTCTTCCTCTCCCTGCCAGAAGTTGACCGCAGCGCCCTATCGGTCGGCACGGTCAAAAATTCACAGCTGCTCGAGCCACTGTTCGAGTTCTCCGGCGCCTGCGCTGGCTGCGGTGAGACACCCTACGTTAAGTTGGTTTCCCAGCTGTTCGGTGATCGAACGGTGGTTGCCAACGCCACCGGCTGTTCCTCGATTTACGGCGGTAACCTGCCCACCACACCATGGACTGTCAACCGCGACGGGCGCGGGCCCGCCTGGTCGAACAGCCTGTTTGAAGACAACGCCGAATTCGGTCTGGGGATGCGCCTGACTATCGACAAGCAGAGCGAATTTGCTGCTGAACTGCTCAAAGCGCTTGCCCCGCAAATTGGGCAGGTGCTGGTGGATGAACTGCTCAGCGCCGACCAGACCAGCGAAGCCGGGATCAACGCCCAGCGCGGGCGGGTTGCCCAGCTCAAGCAGGTGCTGCGGACGCTCAAGGACGCGCGCGCCGGGATGCTGCTCGATCTGGCTGACTTTTTGGTGCGCAAGAGTGTGTGGATCATCGGTGGAGATGGCTGGGCATACGACATTGGCTACGGCGGTCTCGACCATGTGCTTGCTTCGGGGCGCAATCTCAACATCCTGGTGTTGGATACCGAAGTGTACTCCAACACTGGCGGGCAGTCCTCCAAAGCCACGCCGCGCGCCGCGGTAGCGAAATTCGCTGCTAACGGCAAGGGGCTGCCCAAGAAAGACCTGGGCATGATTGCCATGGCGTACGGCTACGTGTACGTTGCGCGGGTAGCCATGGGTGCCAACGATGCCCAGACGCTGAAAGCCTTCCTCGAAGCCGACGCTTATGAGGGTCCTTCCTTGATCATCGCCTACAGCCACTGTATTGCCCACGGCATCGACATGCGCAAAGGGCTCGACCAGCAAAAACTGGCTGTTCAGTCCGGTGTGTGGCCGCTGTTCCGCTACAACCCGCTGCTGGCGGACGAAGGCAAGAACCCGCTGCAGATCGACGCCCGCGAACCATCGGTACCGGTGGAAGAATACGCCTACAACGAAACCCGCTACCGCATGCTGCTGCAAAGCGACGAAAGCCGCGCCGAAGCGCTGATGCGCCAGGCGCGTGAGGACGCCGCCAAACGCTGGAAACTCTACCAGCAGATGGCTGCCATTCAATATAATGGGCAGAGTGAGGATTCTGCCACCGGGAAGTCCGAGTAAACCAATGGCTTGCGGCGTACGGGAGAATACTCCCGTACGCTGCGGCATTTTTTGATGAGGAGGAAACACGATGGCAGATTTATCCACCACATACCTGGGATTGAAACTCAAAAACCCGCTGGTTGCCTCGGCTTCGCCGCTATCCAAGAAAGTGGAAGGCGTCCGCCGCCTGGAAGAAGCCGGGATCAGCGCCGTGGTGATGTATTCGTTGTTCGAAGAACAAATTACCCATGAAAGCCTCGCCCTGGATCACTTTTTGACCCGCGGCAGCGAGTCCTTTGCCGAGGCAATGACTTATTTTCCCGACCTGGATAATTACAACATCGGTCCCGAAAATTACCTGGAACTGGTGTACCGCATCAAGAAAGCCGTATCGATACCGGTTATTGGCAGTCTGAACGGCATTTCGAGCGGTGGCTGGGTGGATTATGCCCGCCGCATCCAGGATGCCGGGGCAGACGCTTTGGAACTGAACATCTATTACGTCCCCACCGATACCAAACTGACCAGCCAGGAACTGGAACAGAATTACGTTCAACTGGTAAAGGAAGTCCGCAGCCAGGTCAAGATTCCCCTGGCAGTCAAACTCAGCCCTTACTTCACCGCCCTGCCCAATCTGGCGGCGCAACTCTCGGATGCCGGTGCAGATGGACTGGTATTGTTCAACCGCTTTTACCAGCCCGACCTGGACATTGAGTCGCTGGATGTGATTCCCAACCTGGTATTGAGCACCTCCGATGAGCTACGCCTGCCGTTGCGTTGGGTTGCCATCCTCTACGGACGGATCAAAGCCGACCTGGCGCTTTCCAGCGGGGTGCATTCCGCTGCAGACGTGGTCAAAGCACTCATGGCAGGCGCAAAAGTCGCCATGACCACCTCCGAGCTTCTGGCAAAGGGCATTGGGCGGGCAACGGAAATGCTTGCCGACCTTAACCGCTGGATGGAGGAGTTCGAATACGCCTCGGTACAACAAATGACCGGCAGCATGAGCCAGCAATCGGTGGCGGAACCGGCAGCCTTTGAACGAGCCAATTACATGAAGGCACTCTCCAGTTTCGACAACCGCATCCTGTACTGATCCATATCAACAACCAGACTGGCGCGGAAGGCGTAACATGCCTTCCGCGCTTTGATTTTTGGGAAGAGTTTTTTAATTTACCAAGCGGGTCGATGAATTTGCTATTGTCTGTTCTTAAGAATCTTTTAATACCATACACAAACATTATACAACACGACCTATAGCTTTGACATGGTTTATACAAAACTTTATACTTTGTACATCGGATAAAAACAAACCAAGTTTAGGAAAGAGGAGAAAACGATGAAACGCTTGATTTTGTTCGCAATGGTTGCTGTGCTGGCGCTCTCCGCCTGTGCACCCGCCGCCACCCCCGCGCCAACCATGGCGCCCGCCAACACCCCCATGCCCATGCCAACCGCCATGCCGGCTCCACAAACCATTGTGGACATTGCTGTAGCGGATGGCCGTTTCACTACGCTGGTTGCTGCCGTCCAGGCGGCTGATCTGGTTGGAACGCTCTCCGGCGAAGGTCCGTTCACCGTATTTGCCCCCACCGATGATGCCTTTGCCAAATTACCGGAAGGCACGCTTGAATCCCTGCTGCTTCCCGAAAATAAACAGCAGTTGACCGACATTCTACTCTACCACGTTGTCCCTGGTAAGGTTATGGCTGCGGATGTAGTCAACCTGAGTGAAGCCGAAACTGCGCTGGGCGAAAAAGTTGCCATCAAAGTTGAAGACGGCAAGGTGTTCATCAACGAAGCCGAAGTGATCATTACCGATATCGAAGCCTCCAACGGCGTGATCCATGTTATCGACACGGTCATCCTACCTCCTAGCATGACCACTGAAGCGCCAAAAAACATTGTTGACATTGCGGTTGCCGACGGACGCTTCACCACCCTGGTCGCCGCTGTCCAGGCTGCTGGCTTGGTCGATACGCTCAAGAGCGAAGGTCCCTTCACCGTCTTTGCTCCCACCGATGACGCCTTCGCCAAACTGCCTGCCGGGACGATTGACGAACTGCTCAAAGCCGAGAATAAGCAGCAGTTGACCGACATTCTGCTCTACCATGTTGTGCCGGGTAAAGTGATGGCAGAAAGCGTTGCCGATGGTTTGATCGCCGATACGGCGCTGGGCACCTCAGTCTTCTTCAAGGTGGATATGGGCAATGCCTACATCAACGAAGCCATGATTGTCCTGACCGACATCGAAGCCTCCAACGGCGTGATCCATGTCATCGATACTGTCATCCTGCCCAAGGACATTGTGGACGCTGCGGTCTTCAACAAGTTCGAGACACTGGTTGCTGCGGTGACCGCCGCCGATCTGGTCGAAACCCTGAAAGGTGAAGGTCCTTTCACGGTCTTCGCTCCCACCGACGAAGCTTTCGCCAAACTGTCCGCCGGGACGATTGAATCCCTGCTCAAGCCCGAAAACAAACAGCAGTTGACCGACATTCTGCTCTACCACGTGGTATCCGGCAGTGTGCTGGCTGAGGATGTCATCAAACTGGAGTCCACCGATACAGTACTGGGCAAGCCGGTGACTATCAAAGTGCAGGACGGCAAGGTGTTCATCAACGAAGCGCAGGTCATCCTGACCGACATCAAAACCACCAATGGCGTCATTCACGTGATCGACACAGTTATCCTGCCCCCTCAGTAAAGTGAATATCCTCTCTTGCGCGAAGATCACTTCACAAGAGGATAGATTATTGGTAGGTTGGTTGGTAAGGTGTTACACTGCGGCAAATCTGCCGCAGTGTAACACCTTAAAGGGGAAAAAACTTCGGTGATTACCCAGGTATTCCTTGAAAATAAGTCAATAAAAGCGCCCCTGCTTCAGGGGCGCTTAAACACAAATAACAGGCAATGATTGCGGAAAAAGCGGGTTGCTATTCTTCCAAAGCCATCGATTCACCAACCCGGCGCTGACGGTAAACAATCCTGCCGCGCGTCAGGTCGTAGGGCGACATTTCCACCCGCACCCGGTCCCCCAACAGGATGCGGATGTAGTACTTACGCATTCTGCCCGAAAGATAGGCGAGCACTTCGTGACCGTTCTCCAGGCGGACGCGGAATTGCGTTCCCGGCAGGGCTTCCACGATGGTGCCTTCTACTTGAATCTTGTCTTCCTCTTTAGCCATTATCTCCTCCCGCACCGGTCGGGGTTAAGGATTGACCGGAATCCTGTCCCGATACCTACTCGGCGTTGCGCGAATACTGGCGGCGCTTGATACGGCGAATGGCTTTTTTCTTCTCCACCCGGCGCAGTTCGCTCTTGGAAATAAACCAACGCTTGCGGCGCACCGTGCTCAACACACCGCTCTTGACCACCTTCTTGCGAAACCGCTTGAGCAGCTGGTCCTGGGATTCATTTTGTCGCAGTGTTACAACAGTCACGTTTCTCACCTCCCTTCTGGTTCAGGGATGCCGGACATAAAAAACTTCGGCTGCAATTCGCCCAAACAGCCGAAGGAATAAGCACCAGAGGGGATTTTATTCTCGAGGGCATCCGGGACGATACAACCTCCTAAAAACCTGTTCATCCGACCAATCAAAAGTACAGGCGGATCGAATCCGCTCACCAGAGCCTATTATACCACCTGGAGAGGAATTGTCAAACAGAAAATTTTACGCGTCTAGGAGGTCTCGAGCAGACTGGTCAACGGACTGAAGCCGCTGTTCATGCGCATTTCGCTCTCGCGCGCTAACTCGATGATGTGATGCATGACGGCTTCGGCGACTACGCGCACCAGCGGGCGGTCTTCGGGGTTGCCGCGGTACACCAGCGGAGCGCCAACCGTCAGGTTGTAAGGTCCGCGGATATACCAGCGTCCATACTCCACCCGACCGCGCACAGTGGAGCGGATGGTGCGCATGCGCTCACGCTGCAAGTGCACACCAACCGGAATAACTGGCGCACCGCTTGCCAGTGCCAGGCGGGCTACACCGGTACGTGGTTTCTGGAAACCGCCCTCTTCTGGGCTGAGCGCGCCTTCGGGAAAGATAATCACCGTTTTGCCTTCTTTCAACCGGTTGAGCGCGGACTCGATTGCCTGGGGACCCTGTCCGGCAGCCACCGGGATGTGCCCGGAACGGCGCAGATATTCGCCCAGGATCGGAACCTGGAAGAGCAACTCATTGATCAAAATAAAGGATTGTTGCCCGACCATCGAAGCCACAAAGAAAGGATCGGTGGTGCTAGGATGGTTGACGGCGATAATTTTCGCGCCCTGCGGCAGTGGTTCGTGTTTGAACACATCCATTTTGAGCATCGTGCCGGTATACGTGCGCACCACCGGGCGGGATGCCCAATACATTAATCGATCCGATAGCATGGAGCAACCTCAGTTAATGATTTCAGATGGGAATAAAAAGAAAAATGAATGCCAGTCAAGATGAACCGATCATATCACAGGCTTGTTTGGCTCACATCCCCCGCAGGGTAGATTGATGGTCACACTCCGTCACGGTTGACAGCGCAGGTAGCCGTATGACCCTGATTCGCCCATGGGCAAGGATGCAATCACACACATAGTACAAACCCTGCCGGGGCACATCGGTTACGCGGTGCGGTTTGCAATTCTGATAGGAATACGATGTCTTACCACGCATCATGGCTTTTCAAACGCACAAAGAGGAGTATAGTTGAGATAAGGACAGGCATGTTTTGAGATACAGCGAAGATGAGGAAATCGTCCGCCTGCCCCACCCAGTCCGTAAATCACAACACCAGCCGCCAGGGAGAATATGACATGGAAAATAATCACCTGTATGAACTGCCGTGGGGAAACAAGACGCTTTCCTTGCAACTCCCACCCAGCTGGCAGGTAGCGGGCGTGCTCAGCCCTTCGACCAACGCAGCAGTAGTCGACCCGACAGAAGAAACCCGCGCCAGCCTTCAGCAGCCGTATTCATCGCCCCACCTGAGCCAGCTGGTAAAACCCGATAGCAAAATTGCGCTGGTGATCGATGACGGCAGCCGCCCAACCCCAATCGCCCGAATGCTGCCCGAGGTAATGACAGAGTTGCAACGCGGCGGTGCACAACTTTCCCAAATCACCGTCTTGCCCGCGCTGGGGGTACACCGCCCCATGACGGCGGAGGAAGTTGCCCGCCGACTGGGCGGTGACTGGCTGGCGCACATGCGCTTGGAAAGCCACGACTGCGATGATCCGCAAGGGTTGACCTTTCTGGGTGTTACCTCGCGCGGAACGCCGATCAAGGTAAACCGCACGCTTGCCGAAGCAGACCTGATCGTCTCGATGGGCTGCATCGAACCGCACATCATCGCCAGTTTTGGCGGTGGTTATAAAAACCTGGTGCCCGGGCTGGCAAGCCGCGAGACGATTGCCCACAACCATGCGCTCAATTGCCACCCAGACACTTTCAACATGGTTGGGCAGCCGATTGAACTCAACCCAATGCGCCTGGATCTGGAAGAAGCCGCCCGCAAACTGAAAGCGCCGGTGTTCATTGTCAATGCGGTACTCAACAGCCGCCTGGAACTGGTGCGGGTGGTATGCGGCAATCCGATCACCGCTCACCGCGAAGGAACCCTGGTCAGCGCGGGAATTTACGGCGTGCCCATCCCACAGCAGGCGGATGTGGTGATTACTGCCTCCTTTCCGATGGATCAAGATTTGCGCCAGGGTGTCAAGGCGCTGGCTAACACCATTCGCGCTATGCGCCCCGGCGGGGTGATGATCACTACTGTGCGCGCCGAAGAAGGCTTGGGTGTGTTTGGGTTGGCAAACCGCAAACTGCCCCTGGGCAGGCGAGCCCTGCGTCTGGCAGCCCCGTTGATTCTACCGCTGGTACCGCGCCTGAAGCTCAAAGGCATGGGTGAGGAAGATAAGTTCTTCCTTTACTTTGCACTGCAAGCCATGCTGCGCGGAACGCTGCTGATGTACGCTCCCACCATCCCGGAGCCGATTCACGAACGGCTGCCGTTCGTCACATTTGTGCACAGCCCGAAAGAGGCTGTCCAGATCGCACGCCAGCGCGTCCCCGAGCAGGCGCGGGTGCTGATCTTCCCGCAAGGCGGGATCACTTACCCCATTTTACCCGGCTGGTAACCGGCGGCGGGATGCAAAAGTCTTGTACAGGGCAGGACGTTTATGATAAAATGATGCCTGCCTGGAGGGAAAAACTCCAATCCGGAGGGATGGCCGAGTGGTTTAAGGCGCCTGTCTTGAAAACAGGTGTGGGGCAACTCACCGTGGGTTCGAATCCCTCTCCCTCCGCCAGAGATTTTCGCATGTAGTAGAATCTCGTTAACAATTTGGGGAGGTGCCAGAGTGGTCGAATGGGGCCGCCTGCTAAGCGGTTGTCGGGACTATAAATCTCGACCGCGGGTTCGAATCCCGCCCTCCCCGCAGATACCACTTTTTAGTTCGACAAGAGGTGAGAACGCTTCAGTTGGTTGCAAAGCCACAAACGTGTCGCCTCGGACAAAAGCTGACCGGACTGCCCTCCGGAGCAGCTTTTTTCTTTCGGTTGGTAAAGTGCGGTCCCAGGCGTCTAAATTGCCCTGCAACTCCTGGGCTAGTGCCATTGTAGCACCCAAATTCGTGTTTTGCAAGCTTTTTAGGGTGTTTTCGTGCCTGTTTTTCTCCGTCTGGAAGACTTCGCGACTGATCTCGCCGGCAATGTACAGTTCCTTCGCACGCTCAAGTCTGCGCTCGGCATCCTCTTCTTTTTGCACCTGATTATAGATTTGCTGCGATTGTTGCCAGTTGTAGCTTAGGTCACGAATTATTGCCACAAGCTGCAACTCCAGGTCATCGGCACGAACGGATTCTTGCGGACAGTCGCAGGTGCGGTCGATGCGTGAGGCATCTCGATAATACCGGCGGCCATAAGAAGAAACCCCACGGAACGTATTGCCACATTGACTACAAAAGATCAAACCTGTCAGCGGGAATGCCTGCACCGGCGCGCCGCCTCTTGCTTTGCAATTGGTTCCGTTAAGCGAGCGTAGTTCCTGAACCTTATTGAACGCTTCCTCGCTGATCAGCACCGGGTGCTTACCATCGAAGATTTCCATCTCCCGCATCTCACTGCGCTTGGTCCGGCGCCCACCCAATTCTTTCGTGCTTTTATACGGCAGCTTCCCGGTATAAAAAATCCGCTTGAGCATATCGCGGACGTAGTCTCGCGTAAATGGGCCCGGTTCTGAATAACCCGGGTGGCCCCGCTGGCGGACTTTGATGGAAAAGCCGCTAGGGAGGGTTAACTCCAGCTCGTTAAGTCGCTCTGCGATTTTCGAATCGGATTGGTCTCCCTGTAGATACCATTCATACACCAGCTTGACCACTTCCGAGTCGATGGGATGTAGAATTAATCGCTTGCCATTGGTCTTGTTTGGCGAACCATATTCGGGGCAATACCCTTTCCCGTTCGGCTCCTGACATTCGGCGCACAGCCCCCGACAATATCCGAAGGGTGAAAAGCCATTCCATAACCCCTCTCTGGCCCGTTGCCGCTTGCCTTTGATCGTTTCCTGACGTAAATTGTCCAGATAAATTTCCGCCAAGATACCCAATACCGTGAGCATCAACTTGCCCCAGGGAGAAGTAAAATCTAAGCGTTCTTGAACCGAAACGAACGAAACGTTGTACCCGCGTAGCTCATCGAGCGCTGTTAGCAAACCAGCCAGGTGACGATAGAAGCGGTCCACCTTATCCACGATTACTACGTCAAATTTTCCCGCTTCTGCATCTTTCATCAACTGCGCCAGCGCTGGACGGTGACTATCCTTCTTCGCCGAGATGCCTGCATCAGTATAAATATCAATCAGTTCCCAATCATTATGTTTTACGTAATCTCGAATGTTCTTCTCTTGTGCGTCTAAACTATGACCATCCACCTGTTCTTTCATCGAAACCCGGCGGTACCCCACCGCCCTCAACTTATCCTTTTCCATTCACGCCCTCCTAGTGCTATAATGGAATTGATGCGCTTTTATTGTACTCCATTGTTCGCATTTTTGTTCTACAAGGAACCAATATGGAAAAACCAATCGCAAAAGCCAGACGTGAAGCTGTTCAAGCGCCCTATGATCCAGAACCGTTGATTTCGAGAGTTAAAGATCTGCTCAAAAAACATAATGAGAGTTACCGGGAAGCATCGCTCCGTGCAGGATTAGACCACCAGGCAATCCGGCGCATCTTCGCTGGGCAGAAACCGCAGATGCATATTTGTATCTTGTTAGCGGATCACTTCGGAGTCAACCCCAATGAAATTCTACAAATGGCTGGCTGGCCTATTTTAAATGCCTTTGAAGTTCGTTCGCTCGAGCACGAAAGTCTTTCTCCCGAAGTGGTTGACGTGGCAGTGGCTATACAGAAGATACCTTCGCCAGGGAAACGAAAAGAAGTCGCAGAGGCTATCCTTACGCTGGTAGAAAAGTATTTTGAGTGATCGGGGCGTTCCTTATTAGTGACGTTATTTCCATCAAGCGTTAATTGACGAACACTCTCGGGATTTAAGAGAGGATCTGCCTCAGCGACAGATCCTCTCTTTTCTTACATATCCCTTGGTACGCGATTACACTTTCTGCAACGCCAGCAGTCGGTCAAAGGGTTCGTGCGCTAGAACGAGGTGTATAGATGACGCAGCATCAAAGTAAATGGACAAGAACATGACTTTAAGTAGTCGTCTCCGTTCCGTTATGTTACAGCTTGCCCAAATCTTCGGGAAGTTTTCCAATAGAGCCACGATCTCGCACGCTTCGGGTTGTGTGGTAGGTTGATAGGTCTCCAGCCTTTTCCCAATCGTCAACGCTTTCTCATGGAACTGCGCCAAGTTGATATATCCGTTGGAATAGAGCTCTTTGGCCCGGTTCAGCTCCTGGCGCAGGTTAAAGCTCTCCCGTTCAAAGTCAGCCATACCATTGTCGCTCATGTAATAAGCAGCAATCATTTCGTACCAGGCTTTTGGAATAACAAGTTGCGATAAGAGCTGATTCACCTTCGCTTCAGCTAGATCTGACTTAACATTCGTTGTATGAGCTTCCACGAGTTGCTGCCACATTGTGTTGCCGATCACCCCCATGCCCTCTTCCTGTAACACTTTATCAAGTATTTCTCTTTTTGTATTCCCCTTCCGTTTTTCGTGCATTAATCCACACCGGTAGTACCGATTTCCACTTCCTCCTTGGGATCCGCGTAAACCAACTTGATGGTTGCCATGTTGGTAACATATCCAACATCGACCTACCCCACTGAGAAGATATTCGCGTTTGTTATGGGTTGCAGCAGCAATCGGTGCATGTGACTTGGCTTCACGTTTTTGCATATTCCGTTTCCAAAGATCCATTGGATAAAGCGGCTCATGAACGCCCTGAGTCAATACCTGAGGATTACGCTTGTTGGTAAGTGGTGACGAGGCCAACAGTTTCTTGGGATTCTCCGGATCATCTTCCATATCGAGCGGACGAGTTGGATAATGAGCAACTAATCCTACATAAAAAGGGCTTCGAACGATTTCACGGACACTGTCGCGGCTAAATGTCCCTGGCATTTTCTGATTCGGCAGACCCTTTGTACGGAAATGAATCATGGACCCATCTGGCAGGCGGAACAGATGACGGTTCAAATCATCGGCAACTTCCAGATCGCTCTTCCCCTGGGCATACAGGTTCACCGCCATACGGACCCCATGCGCTTCGACTGGGTGAGGAACAGCGATCCGGCCGCGCTGGCTTTCGACGCGATCTGGGCCGCCATATTGCGGGCAGTAATCCTTTCCATTCGGGTCGGTACAAGTTGAGCAGAGGCCATTGCAGTAACCGAAGCGAAAGGATGCATTGGACAGCCCACGCATGACCCGTTCGAGTTTCGCTTCCCGAGTGCGGGCGGACGATTGCCAGATGTACATTTCCGCCAGGGCTCCAAGAACGTAGAGCACCAGTCTCCCCCACCAGTTATCGGTGTCAATCTGTTCGGTCACCGATACCAGGCGCACGCGATAACGCTTGATCATTCTCAGAAAGCGCAGAAGCGATTCGAGGTTGCGATACAGGCGATCCAGACGATGGACGACCACGATCGTGATGCGTCCGGCTTTGATGTCATTGATCATGTGCTGCAGCTCGGGCCTGCGGCTATTCCGTCCAGTCCTGGCCGGGTCTTCGTAAACCTGGTAGATTTGCCAGCCCTTTGTTTTGGCATACTCCTCAGAGCGATCCGGCTGAATATCCAACGAATAACCGTGGGCGCGGTGATCGATCCGTGACACGCGTGTGTAAATCCCTACCATTTCCGCGCCATCAGGCCGATTCAATTCATTTACGTATCCCTGGACTTTCCTGTTCAGATCATCCAGGCTGTTTGGGATAAAATCCAACATTGTCAACCTATCCTAATCGTCCGATTTCTTATCCAATGTAGTTTCATTTTGAGTGTCAGTCGGTTGATCTTTCTCTTCACTCAAAAAGTCCAGATCGTTCTCAACCACTTTACCTGTAATCCTCCGGAGAGCCAAGGCCAGTTCATAGCAAAACTCACGGATTTTCTCCTGCGTGGCATGATCTGCCCTGGGTCCTTGCGGTTTGTCATCTGGTGCATTGGCATTCATCGGCCACCTCCAAGAGCTTTTCCGCTAATTGCCCCAACGCCGCATTAATAGTTCGCCTCTGATCCGTTTGATCTGCCTGCTTGGTTTGCACAGAACGCACGCTTTGAGCCAAATACTTCACTGCCACATGTAAGCCATCGATTTGGCGAAAGAGCGTGGTATGGTCGTTGTCGTTCGGAGCAATATCATTTGTCGACATTACGCTAACCAAATTTTCGATCGTTGTGCTGACGAACAGCGAGCTCCAAGCGATCCGCTGAAGCTCTACGCTCATTACTTTCATGCGAGATGAATTGAGTTTTGCATTTTCATGATCAAATTGATCCGCAAGTTTATGCAGCGACTCAGATACACCTAATACCTTGGTGTTCAGCACCTGGTCGATATCGTAATCTCGATCGTTCATGGATACCTCGATGAGTAGGGTAGTGGTTTTGACGTAATGTTCTCTCGTTTCAACCGGACGAAATTATAGGTTCAAGGGTCGATTTTGCTAGCTGTCCAAACCCGCAAAAAACATTGCGGATTCCCGCAAAAAATCGGCTTTCATTGCGGAAACCCGCAAGGGCCAGATAATAAAAAAGCCCCGGCAAAAAGCGCCGGGGCCTGAGTTTGTAATTCGCGTAAGCTAAAGTATGCCGTGTTCTTGCGCCCAACGCACCGCGCTGGGTCTGGTGGTGACTCCTAATTTGTCGTAAATGTTAGATATGTGGAATTCGACCGTTCGCTCCGCCATATGAGTGCGAGAAGCAATGTCTCTTGTACTTAAGCCATCCGCAATCAACCGGATTACTTCACACTCTTTTTCTGTTAGAACACCGGAATTCGTTTCTGATGGAATATCGCGAAACTTTCCCATCATCAAGGTTGCTACGGAAGGGCCTACCCAATTCCTACCTTTGGTAACAGAACGAATCGCTTCTGGGACTACAAATGGATCTTCTTCTTTCAGAATGTAGCCGTGTGCGCCGGCTTTCAGCATGGACGTGATCGTTCCTTTATCTCCATGGGCTGTCAGCACCAACACTTTTACGGCGGGATGGCTTTTCCCTAGCCGCCTGATAACGTCCACGGCTTTGATCCCTGGCATACTGATATCAAGGATCACAACATCAAGCGGCGCTTCATTCACCTTTGCAATCACCTCATCGCCATCGACTGCCTCGCCCACGATTTCAAAGTCGGTATGACGGGACAATTCGGTTTTTAGGCCGGAGCGGAAAATCGGGTGATCATCCGCTATCAAAATACGTGTTCTCAAATCTGCCTCCAATAAGATTATTAAATTGGAACCTGGGCTGACAGGATACAGCCCTGGCCCGGGCTCGATGAAATCGACAAACAGCCATTCACAGCTTCGACCATTTCCTTGATCCCTATCAGACCGTAGTGTCTGTCTGGAACCAGTAGCTCCAGACGATCGGGCACCGTGAAACCCTTTCCGTTATCCGTTACCATCACTGAAACCTGTTCAGATGTGACTTTGACCCACACCTCTACATGATCAGCATGGGCGTGTTTATGAACGTTGACCAGGCTTTCCTGAACCAATCGGTAGATGCATAGCTTTACATCCTCGCCCATTTCCTGATTTTCATTTCCCTCAATTAGTGCACGAACCTTGAAATCGGCGTTTTCTTCAACCTCAGAGATTTTGGACTGGATGGCTTCAAAGAAATCGAGTACATCTAGCGTTGGGGGGCGTAAGTCATTACAGATTTGCCTTAACACACCGATCAGCTCTCGAACTTCGGTCTGCGCTTTCACGAGGTTTTCAGTTTGAGCGCCATTCAAATGAGTCCGAATCTCAGCCATCTGGTAATTTAATCCGGCTAACGATTGGATAACCAGATCGTGTAAGTCGCGGGCTAATCGCTTTCGCTCCTCTTCACGACCGCGCAAAACTTGCCGGTGTAGCCGGCTTATCTTCTCTAAATGCTTCTGGGCTTCGTCCAACAGCTTTACGTTCTCAAGAGTCACCTGGGCCTGGTGAATGACGACCTTCAGTATTTCAAAATCGGACTCGCTCAGCGGTTCTCCATCCCGTTTTTCACAAAGGAAGAGAACGCCCAACAAATGGCCGTCTTTACCTTTCAGAGGAACCAGGTGTGTTGGGTGGACCCCATTCTTCAATATGGCCAATGGATAGGCAGCGGCATATTCAGGATTCCAGGGTAGAAAATCGTTTGGTGCATTCGTGAAAAGTGCCTCTACATCGGCAAGGTTACATATCTGATCATCCGGTAGAATTTCTGTCCGGAGGGTAAGGTCATGTTCATACGTGAACCTTATCCTGTCGGACAAAATTAGACTTACCGTTTCCAGGCGCATGGATTGCCCAATCACCTGGGCTAAGGATGCCCCGATCGATTCTTGATTATGCTCAGTTGTGGTCAAGGAGTGCCTCGTTTGTTCGACTACAGTGCGGAAATCGTACCATCCACCATACAGGATCTGGTTGACAAATCGGGTCAGGCTGCCGTAAAGTTTGACTGCGGAACCGGCGAGAATGACCGTGGTAACCAAACCCCACGCCGGAGATTGGGTTATCGATGCAGAGATGAACCTTGATGATATAGAGAAGAAAAGGGAATAAAAACCGGTGAGCAGCAATAAAACCAAAACGATAGCTAACCCCCGGTTGATGGTTTCTTTTACGCCAATCAATTTATACCGGTAGATCGCGAAGCCATACCCGAGGGGAATGGCCAAAAGGGCAAGAAACGCCAGGTCAAAGGATACCCAGGGATGCCCCAGGATGAGCTGAGGGATCAGGATCATCGTGACGACCGGCAGGATACCAATCAAACTGCTCAAGGTGATGATCCCCACCTGGTTGCGTTCGATCACATTAGAAGATTTTCGATAGGATTGCGCCAGCATCCAAATAACCACGATGATATCGATGGCGAAAACAGCAATCGTCGCAGCCCACATGAGCGAGACTGGCACAAGAGCTATGCCCGAGATTATCTCTGTCAGGTAGATAGAGCTGATCAATGCCGTAACCAAGAACAAAACGGAACTGATTTGACGCTTCTTCAACAGGTCAATTCGTTTCGGAAAAACCAGATGAAGTTGGACTGCCGCCATTCCCAACCATAATAGGCCGCATAGGAGTCCGATCTTGGTCCACTCAGGGCCATATGCGCTGATTGCGCCAGACGTCAGGGTTACCACTGCGATCTGGCAAAGTAGAAAGAAGAGGATGGCTTGCTGTCTGGCCCGACTGAATGCCAGCACATAACTGCCAGCTATCCAGAAGCCCAGTGCAACAAGAAATGGAGGGATGCGTCCTAAGATGGCCTTTACATTGGATTGTGCGATTTGGACATCTAATTCATGCATTTGTCCATCACGCTCTACTTCGATCGAAAGATTTTGCCCGGGCGTTGTTCCCGGTAATTTGTACCAGTCTGCGCGGGGTATCTTTCCAATCTGAATGATCTGATCGCCAACCCGGAACAGTTGTGAAGAGGGATGTCCGGTGTCGATGGCATATATGACGCCGGACGGATATCCCCAGTATGCCCCAATACTCGGTTTCTGCACGGCCAGCGCAACAGCCCACCCAATCAATACGAGTGTGAACAGAGAGAAGACGTGCAGAAACACGAGTAGGGATTTTCTCAATTTACACTTGCTCCTAACCAGGAAAGATGATTCAAGATCGCCAGGATTTGTTTGCGAGGACCCAAAGCAAGTTGAATGGTGTTCAATTCATTTCTGGCCAATTCGGCGTACTTCAAGGCTTCCAGGCGCAGATACAGAATCAAGCTGTCATTCAGGGGAGGCGTCTCTGGCTGATCGGATGAGGATGGAG
Organism: Bellilinea sp.; assembly: GCA_034411135.1. Classification (GTDB taxonomy): domain Bacteria; phylum Chloroflexota; class Anaerolineae; order Anaerolineales; family Anaerolineaceae; genus Bellilinea. Next base: position 16,617 of record DAOUMN010000094.1, on the reverse strand, counting down.
GTCGTGATGCCCCATGATATGCACTGATATGAGCAAGATAGGCGTTGGCCAACGGGCTCAAGATCGATTTTCTATCATCATGATGTGGGTTCCGGCCAAGATCCTCTATGTCATCCGAGATTTGGATAATCGTTCCCAGACAGCGCCCAAAATTCTCCATCGTGCGCAGGCGTTCGGATTGGTTAGTGGCAGCGCGGGTTCCAACGTAACAGGCCAGGGCGAAAGCTGAACCGGACTTGGCTTCGGCGATCTGCCAGCAGGTGGATAGATCGGGGCTTGCGACCGAAAGATCTAGATGCTGGCCCGAACACACCGCTAGAACCGTTTCTTGAAACGCTCGCTGGATATCCCAGGCTGCGCCGGCATCCACACAATCCAGTTCGAGGTGGTTAAGGATCCACTCCGCCACAAAAATCATACCGGTGGATAGGTTTGTGTAGATACCCCGTGCACTCTGATGTACGCCGATCACCTCTAGTTCCTGATCTTCGACTTTATCCAGCAGATGCGCTGCTAACTCAAGCAAATACCAGGCGCTTGCGACGCCAACAGCACGTTTGGGATCTACTCCGTTGGCTTCACAGCACAAGAAGGGGAGATAGGCTGGCGGTTTGCAGACTTCAAAGTGCTTGAATTGCGCCGTCAAGTGGCGTTCTGCCACCGTTTGAAGCAGTTGCCGGTAAGTGGGCGTAAGGTCCAGGCGACCGAGCGCGAACTCCACGCGTTCGATGATCAACGCATCTACGTTCATGGTCTCAAATAACCCAGGGTTCGGCCGTGAGCATTACATTGCCGGCGCGGGAAATATGACCGGGGAGTGACAGAAAGGTTTCCAGGGCTTTTTTCTCTGTCTTTTCCAAAGTGATGCCGGCTTGCTGAAGCGCTTCTTCCGCGTTTTGCTGCAGCAGCGCAGCGAACGAAACGTCCGTGGAAATCCGATAGGCAACGGTTGCGAGTGTCATTTCAATACCTCTCAAAGTGGATTTGGAATTACTCGCCAAGTTTATCCGCGCCCTTTGAGATCGATAACTGGGATAGTCCGCAAGAATCGTTGCGGATTCCCGCAAATTTTGGCCCTTGATTGCGGATTCCCGCAATCCGTAAACAAAATAAACCTCCTTTGGTGAAGGAGGTTGCTTTGACTGTTGGACCCGGGAAGTTGTGTTCGGTTGAATTTTCCGGCCCGATAGATCAAGAGGAAAAGAGACTCCCAAATAAGCTAGCCCTCTTCAACTACAATCTCGGCCAATTTCACGATCTTTTTGCGGTAGTTTGGTGAAGTTGAGCCGTATATGTGTTTCAACCGTTCAAATTCCGTGTCCAGGTCTGGAGTAGGTGGAATCAAGCCGGCCGCTATAAAAACCACAACAGGATTCACATGCAATGCGCTTGCTATCTTTGCGCATGCTTGCCATTTTGGCAGGAACCCCTTCCGTGCTCTACTGAACACAGAATGCGACATCTTTGCCAATTGGGCCAGCTGGTGATCCGTCAGGTGATTCCTGGCGAGCTCTTCATCCAACCACTTTATAAATGCTTCTGTTCTTTCTTTAGTCATAAAGTCGTCCCTGGTGAGACCGAATTATGACATTCAGAAAAGACTAATGCGGGTCAAGTATTGTGAACTAATAGACGCTCTGTGATAATAAATGCCACAGTTTGATAACAACTAACAACAACTCGATATATAATTGTTAAATCCTGCCAGGTTGCGAGAGAAAAAAATGGCCGACGATGCTTCTGAAATAATGACAATTGAAGAAGTGGCAAGATTTTTAAAAATCCCTCAATCGTCAATTTATAGGCTTGCACAACAGGGAAAAATACCTTGTTCAAAAATTGGCCGGCATTGGCGTTTTAGAAGAGTAACGATAGAAAAATGGTTTGATGAAACATCTGCCCTTTATCAAACTAATAAACTATCTCCGAAACCAAATACGGATTGAATAAAGAGACCGTCCAAAAATGCGGATCGGGTGCTGTCTCCAGGGGTTTCTAAATGCCACACATATTTGACAATATCGCCATTCATCTCCTTCCGACGCTCAAACAAGCGATTCAAGCTGCTCATCGGGCTGACTTCTGCGTCGGCTATTTCAACCTTCGTGGTTGGAAGGAGCTTGATCCGCTGGTTGAACCCTGGATTGGCGGTGAGGAACATTGCGTTCGCCTGCTAGTTGGGATGCAGCGATTACCACAAGATGAGCTACGCGCCTTCTATCGCATCCAAGGAAGCGAAGAAGAGATCGATAATCAAACTGCCATCCGGCTGAAACGCAAGCTGGCGGAAGAATTCAAAACCCAGCTCACGATCGGCGTGCCGACCAACGCGGATGAAGAAGCCTTGCATCGCCTAGCCGCGCAGCTGCGCGCTGGGAAAGTGATCGTCAAGCTGTTTCTCCGCCACCCGCTGCACGCCAAGTTGTATCTTCTGTACCGGCAGGATCCATTCAACCCGATTATTGGTTTTATGGGTAGCAGCAATCTGACCCTGGCCGGCCTTTCCGGACAGGGAGAATTGAATATCGATGTTCTGGATGGCGATTCCTGTCAGAAGCTTTCTTCCTGGTTTGAAGACCGCTGGTGCGACCGTTTCTGCATGGATATTTCGGCGGAATTGGCCCAGATCATCGAAGAAAGCTGGGCGCGCGAGACCCTCATTCCGCCGTATCACATTTACGTCAAAATGGCCTATCACATGGCGCAAGAAGCGCGCGCTGGCCTGAATGAGTTCCGCATTCCCAGAGACTTTGGTAACCAATTGTTTGAGTTCCAGACTGCCGCGGTCAAGATCGCCGCGCACCACCTGAATAAACGCGGCGGAGTCTTGATCGGGGATGTGGTGGGCTTGGGCAAGACCTTAATGGCGACTGCCCTGGCGCGGATTTTTGAAGATGACCAGAACCTGGAAACGCTGATTATCTGCCCGAAGAACCTGGTGAAAATGTGGCAGGGCTATCGCGAGCGCTACCGCATGCGCGCCAGGGTGATATCGATCAGCCGGGTGCAAGAAGAGCTGCCCAACCTGCCACGTTACCGCCTGATTATCCTGGATGAAAGCCACAACCTTCGCAACCGCGAGGGTAAACGCTACAAGATCATTCAGGAGTACATTCAGAAGAATGAGAGTCGGGTGATCCTGCTCTCCGCCACGCCTTATAACAAGACTTATCTCGATCTTTCCAACCAGCTGCGCCTGTTCGTAGCGGAAGATCAAGAGCTGGGCATTCGTCCCGAGCGGCTGCTGCGCGACATGGGCGAGACGGAATTTATCCGCGCCCACCAGTGCTCGGTGCGCTCGCTGGCCGCCTTTGAGCACAGCGCCTACCCGGACGACTGGCGCGAGTTGATGCGACTGTACATGGTCCGCCGCACGCGCAGCTTTATTTTGCAGAACTACGCTCAGATTGACCCAGAAACGAACCGCCATTTTCTCCTGCTGGCCGATGGGCAGCGCTCTTTCTTTCCCAACCGCATGCCAAAAACGGTGCGCTTTTCAATTGATGAGAATGATCCGGCGGACCAGTATGCCCGCCTATTTTCTCCCGATGTGGTAGACGCGATCAATAACCTATCCCTGCCCCGCTACGGTATGGGGAATTATGTGCCGGCTCGTTTGAAAGTGCAGCCGACTGAGCAAGAGAAACGCACGCTGCAAGACCTATCTCGTGGCGGCAAGCGCCTGATGGGTTTCTGCCGCACCAACCTATTCAAGCGGCTGGAGAGCAGCGGCCAGGTTTTCCTGCAATCGGTGGAGCGGCATATTCTACGCAACTACATTTTCCTGCATGCTTTAGAAAATGATCTTCCGTTACCGATTGGCACGCAAGATTTGGGGCTACTGGATACCCGTACCAACGATGAAGATGTGGACCAGACGGGCTTCATTGACGATCCCAGCGTGGATGAAGCTCTGGATGAAATGGTTGGCGAGGAAGCGCAGCTTGAAACGCCGCGCAATGGTGGCTTGCGTACCGAACAACAGTTCCGCCAACGCGCCGCGGAGATCTATCAGGCCTACCGGCAGAATTACCTGGCTCGCTTCAAGTGGCTGAGCGCCGGGTTATTCAACGCGCAACTTGCAAAAGATCTTCGCAAGGACGCATTGAGTTTGATTGGCGTGTTAAGCAGCTGTGGCCAGTGGGATTGGCGGCGCGACACCAAACTCCAGGCGCTGCTTGATCTGATGCAGCATCAACACGCCGGACAGAAGGTGCTGCTCTTTACCCAATTTGCCGATACCGTGCGCTACCTGGATGGCGCCTTCCGAGCTTTGGGTATTCCACTGTTCGCCGGAGCGACCGGCGGCTCGTCGGACCCGACCCAGCTTGCCTGGCGCTTCAGCCCGGAAAGCAATGGGGTGCGCAACCAGGTGCGAGCGGATGAAGAGTTGCGCATCCTGGCGGCGACGGACGTGCTGAGCGAGGGCCAAAACTTACAAGACGGCTCGATTGTGATCAACTACGACCTGCCCTGGGCAATCGTGCGGCTGATTCAACGCGCCGGCCGCGTGGACCGCATCGGACAGCGGGCGGAGAAAATTTTGTGCTATTCCTTCCTGCCCGCCGATGGGGTGGAACGCATCCTGCGCCTGCGCGCCCGCGTGCGCCAGCGGCTGAAGGAAAACGCCGAAGTGGTGGGTACGGATGAAGCCTTCTTCGACGACGATCAGAACGACCAGGCCGTGGTGGACCTGTATAACGAAAAGGCCGGGATTCTGGATGGCGAAGAAGATAACGAGGTAGACCTTGCGTCTTATGCCTACCAGATCTGGAAGAACGCTATCAGCCACGACCCGGCGCTGCAGCAGATCATCCCGGATTTGCCCCAGGTGGCCTTTTCCACCAAAGCCCACCTGGCCACCACGCTTTCGCCGGATGGTGCATTGGTTTACCTGCGGACCGGCGACGGAAACGATGCGCTGGCCTGGGTAGACAATCAAGGCAACAGCGTCACTGAAAGCCAGTTTGAAATCCTTCGCGCGGCGGAGTGCGCTCCCGATACCCCGGCCTTGCCCCACGCGCCAAACCATCACGGGCTGGTTGCGAAAGCCGTGGAGCTGGTCAACGCCCAGGAACGGGTGACCGGCGGGCAGCTTGGGCGGCCGTCCGGCGCGCGTTTCCGCACCTATGAAAAGCTCAAACGCTTCGTAGACCAAAACCAGGGCACGCTCTTCATTACACAGGAACTGCTGCGCGCCGTGGACGAGATCTACCGCTTCCCGCTGCGTGAAACGGCGCGGGATATTCTGAACCGCCAGCTTCGTTCGGGCATCGGTGACCAACAACTGGCGGAGTTGGCGGTGAGCCTGCGGGCCGAGGACCGGTTGTGCATCGTGGAAGAGGAAGTGGAACAGCGTGATCCGCAGATCATTTGCAGTCTAGGCCTGGCGTATCCGACAGGATAAGTTCTTATCCACGTGATGAGCGTTGACCGGTAAAGGTACATAATGAGGAGTAATGGGGAATGAATATCAACGTTGACCGCCTGCGCAAGCAGTTGCACGCTTTTGACTTTCGCAAGCTGTTTATCAATGAACTAGGTTGGGACAAAGCCAATACCGATGCAACCGTGCAGGTGGATGGACAGGATTACTGCCTGCAAGCCATAGCGCAGAAACGCGGCCTGGTGGTGTTCCACTGCCCCACGCCGGCCGGTCAGCCTTTCCCCGATTATGCCACCCGCCGCAAGATCGACGCCAAGACGCGCAAAACTTTCCACGAACACCTGATTATCTTTACGGATACGGCCAACACACAGCAAAAGTGGCAGTGGGTGCGCCGCGAACCGGGCAAGCCCAGCGCTGGCCGCGAAATTGGCTTTGGCGCGGGCCAAAGCGGCGAAGGGTTGATCCAACGCTTGCAGACGCTGGCCTTCAGCCTGGAAGAAGAGGAAGGGCTGACGATTGTGGATGTGACCAGCCGGGTGCGGGCCGGATTCGACCTGGAACGGGTGACCAAACGCTTCTACGAGCGCTTCAAGACAGAACAAATGGCTTTCCTCAAATTCCTTCAAGGCATCCCCGATGAAGAGTTGCAGCGCTGGTATATTTCGGTGACGCTCAACCGGCTGATGTTCGTGTATTTTATCCAGTGGAAAGGCTTTTTGGACGGCGACCAGCATTACCTGCGCAATCGGCTTGAGCGCACGCGCCAGCAACTGGGCGAAGATCGTTTCTATCGCGAGTTTCTTTGCCCGCTGTTCTTCGAGGGCTTCGCCAAAAAGGAGCGTTCCCCGCAGGCCCGCGCCTTGTTGGGAAACGTACCCTACCTGAACGGCGGCATCTTCCAGCGCCACCAGCTAGAAGAACGCTTTGGCCAGGCTATTCAGATCCCCGATGCGGCTTTTACGCGCCTGTTTGATTTCTTCGATGGCTACAACTGGCACCTGGACGAACGCCCGCTGCGTGATGACCGGGAGATCAACCCGGATGTGCTGGGCTTTATCTTCGAGAAGTACATCAACCAGAAGCAGATGGGGGCGTACTACACCAAAGAGGACATCACCGGCTACATCTCGAAATACACCATCCTGCCGGCGCTGTTCGAGCGCGCGCGCAAAGACTGCCGCATCGCCTTTGAAGGAGAAAGCGCGGTGTGGAAGTACCTGGCGGCTGAGCCGGAGCGCTACATTTACCCGGCCATGCTGCACGGGCTGGATTTGCCCCTGCCGGCGAATATTGCTGCCGGCATCGACGACGTCGCCAGGCGCGGCGATTGGAACCGGCCCGCCGGCGAAGCCCATGCCCTGCCGACCGAGATCTGGCGCGAGACGGTGGCTCGCCGCCAGCGGGCCGAGGAAGTACGCGCCCGCCTGGCAGCCGGCGAGGTACGCGACATCAACGACCTGATCACTTACAACCTGGATATCCAGCAGTTCGCTCAGGATGTAATCGAAGGCAGTGAGGGGCCGGAACTGGTTCGCGCCTTCTGGAAAGCGCTGGCGGACATCAAGGTATTAGACCCCACCTGCGGCTCGGGCGCGTTCCTGTTTGCTGCATTAAATACCCTTGAACTGCTGTACGAAGCCTGCTTGGACCGCATGCAGAGCTTTATAGATGAACTGGACGCGGCGGCCGAACAGGGGGAAAAGCACCACCCCGAAAAATACGGCGATTTCCGCCGCATCCTCGGTCAGGTCGCGAAGCATCCCAACCGCAGCTACTTCATTTTCAAAAGCATCATCGTGCAGAATCTGTACGGCGTGGACATCATGGAAGAGGCGGTGGAAATCTGCAAGCTGCGCCTGTTCCTTAAGCTGATTGCCCAGGTGGATGGAGTGGAAAAGATTGAACCGCTGCCGGATATTGACTTCAACGTACGGGCCGGGAATACTCTGATCGGCTTAACCACCCGCGAGGAAGTGCGCCGGGCGCTGACCAGCCAGGGGCAGCAAGCAACGTTAGGGTTATTTGGAGAGAGCGAGGCGGCTGACCGGGTAGAAGAACAGGCGGAGCTGGCTGACAAGGCTTTTCAACGCTTCCGGCAGATGCAGACCGAGGAAGAAATGGATTCGGGGGCGTTCGCTAGCGCGAAAGAGGAACTCCGAAAGCGTCTTAATGATCTTAATAACGAGTTGAACCACGCTCTGGCGCTGCGCTATCTGGGTGCGCCAATAAAGGAAGAAGCCTACAGAAAATGGCTTGATGCATATCAGCCGTTTCATTGGTTCGTGGACTTTTATGGAATTATGAATTCTGGTGGATTTGATATTGTTATTGGCAATCCGCCTTACATTGAATACAACGTAGTTAGGAAAGAGTATCAAATCAAAGGATTTGTAACAGAGAATTGCGGCAATCTATATGCTTTTATAATTGAGCGGTGTTACGATCTTCTCCGAAATAATGGTCAAATGGGGGTTATTGTACAGTTGTCATCGATATGCACTGATAGAATGGCAAGTTTACAGAAGAAAATCAGATTATGCTCGTCAAGTTATTGGATCAGCAATTATGATGATCGACCAGCAAAACTGTTTGATGGCTTAGAACACATTCGTGCGTCCATTATATTGTCGAGAGTTTTTAAGAACGGGGTTGATTCGTCTGATGCTTTCTCAACGAATTTAATGCGCTGGTATACAGAGTTTCGCCCTATCCTTTTTGATACACTCTCTTATAACAGAGTTATTGGCCTGGAAATTGAGGGAAGTATTCCGAAGATAGGCAACAACGGGCTCAAATCGTTAATCATAAAGGTGCGTGATCAAAAGCAGGTGATAGGCAATGTTTATTCCAAATCTTCACCGCACATAATTTTCTATTATCGTTCACCACTATACTGGATAAGAAGCATGGACTTTCTCCCCATGTTTTCTTCCCCTAGTGGAGAAAATCGCTCTATCCATCACTTCAAGAGCTTTAATGTTACAAACGAGGATTATGCAAAGATTGTGGGTGCAATTATTAATAGCAGCCTTTTTTATCTTTGGTTTCTGGTTTATGGAAACGGAAGGAATGTGGCATTACGAGACATACAATTGTTCCCTTGTAATGTCGTAGAACTGAATAGAAATTTTGGCGATCAATTACGGATTGTTTTTGATAAGTTGATGGAGGACTTCAAGGCACATTCGGAAATTAAAAAACGGATGGATGGTGTTACATACCAGGAATTTTATCCTTCTCACTCAAAGCCAGTAATGGATGAAGTAGATAGGATATTGGCGAAAGCATTCCAATTTGATGATGAGGATCTTGATCTCATTATAAATTACGATATCAAGTATCGATTGGGAAGCATTACCGAGGAAAACGAAGAAGAATAGCCATTCCAACTGGCTAAAGCCCAAGGAGGAATCTGCATGCCGGCATATTTCGCAGTCTTGACCATTGTGCTCATGCTGGGGATGGTGGCGACCCGGGCCTTCCTGTTGAAGCGACAGGGCGTGGCGGCCATGCAGTTTGGCAAAATCGACAAAACCGATTTCTTCATCCCACCGTTCGCGCTGTTTTATTTCTATCTCATCTTCGCGGCGGCTTTCCATTGGCCAAGCGTAAGCACTCAGATATTATTCCACTCCGAGGCCGTTGCCTGGGCCGGCGTGCTTTTTTGCCTGGCCGGGCTGGCGCTGCTTATCTGGACGCTGGTTTCCTTTGGGCGCAGCTTTCGGGTGGGCATCGATCAAGAGCACCCCGACCAGCTCATCACGACCGGCAGCTTTGCTTTCAGCCGCAATCCCATCTATGTTGCTTTTGCCATCATCCTGGTGGGTCAATTCCTGGTCTTGCCCAATTGGATCCTGTTGATCTTCCTCACCGCCGCTATATGGCTATTCCATCGCCAGGTTTTGCGCGAAGAGGCGTACTTGAAACAGCATTATGGGCATGAATATGCGGCCTATTGTCGCCGGGTAAGGCGGTATTTGTGAGAATATTGTAAGTAAGTTCTTGGTGTCAGGATATTTGACCGGAGAGAGACATGATGACGAGTACCACCATCGGACAAAAGATTAAGGCGCTGCGCGTAAAGTCCGGTATAAATCAAGTACAGATTGCGCAATTTTTGGGAGTGGATCAAAGCACGATTTCGAAGTGCGAAAAGGGCAAACGTCCGTTCCAGGTCGATCATCTGGAAAGGCTGGGTAGCTTGTTTGGCGTCTCCTTGAGCGATTTGATGAACGAAGAAGCATCGGCGGTGCCGTTGACAATCGCCTTTCGCGCGGAAGGCATGCAGGTCGAAGATCTAAACGCCATCGCCGATATGCAGAAAATCGTGCTAAATTTAGGTGAGATGCGCGCCCTTTTGCAGAAGCCTGGCGAATAGGAAATGATGGGGATTCATGGCTGATATCATTGTCATTTCACCAGAAGATGAAATATATCCCAAAGACCGATTAGCGACATATTTCCCCAACTTGCCGGCGCTTCATACGCTTGGCAATCCCGACCTGCTGCGACTGCCGCTGACCGCTCTATTTTGCTCGCGCAAATGCCCGGGCGATGCCATCCTGAAAGCTTACGATCTGGCTCGTGAGCTACGAGAGAAAGAAATCCCGGTGATCAGTGGATTTCATACGCCGGTCGAGAAGGATATGCTGGAGATTTTGCTCAAAGGCAAGGACCCGATCGTGATTTGCCTGGCAAGAAGGTTGGAGGGGATGAGGATTCCGAAGGGATGGAGTCAGTCTGTCCAGCAGGGCCATCTGTTATTGGTGTCGATGTTCGATCAGAAAACACATCGTGTGACGAAGGAAGCTGCGCGGCAGCGCAATTTGCTGGTTGCAGCTTTAGCAAGTAAGTGCGAATTTATTCACATCGAGCCAGGCGGGGAGACCGAAAAAGTATCTAAAAACATATGATTTCGTATGTTCGCCCTAATTGATTTTACACATTTGCAGAAGAAGCCTCAGGTTTTAAATTGCGAAAAATAAAAATTATAGGATAATTCTTTACAAGGACGGATAACCGGGTAAAATAAAAGATTCAAATTCCTCAAAAATAGCGGGATACATGAGACCTGATCACAATGCTGCGGTAACTCCTGAACAAATCGACAAAAATCTTTGTTCTGAGATTGAAAAATTTACAGAACAGGATATTGATTTCTGGTCTTCTATAAAGAGAGATCCACGGGAGTATGCGCACTCGCTATTCCAATATCCCGCGATGATGGTTCCCATAGTTCAAAAAAAAGTAATAGAACTTATTCTAGGGGTCAAACCTAATATTTCTAACATGCTGGATCCATATGTCGGAGCAGGCACAACATTTACTGCTGCGATGAGTTATGGGCTCGATTGTTATGGACAGGACATTAATCCTCTAGCTATTCTCGTGACGAAAGCTAAGACCGACCTGGGTTGGAGTGACCAGGAATTGCGTACTGCCTTCAAAGAGGTAATATCCTCAGTAAGGGCAGACGACAGGACAGATGTATCGGTAAATTTCCATAATATGGGGAAGTGGTTTAAGCCCGATGTGTCAATTTCCCTTTCAAAGATTCGTAGAGCCATCACGACTCAAGAAGATATTCGAATCCGTAGGATTTTATGGGCAATTTTTGCCGAAACCATAAGACTCACAAGCAATGATAGGACATCAACCTACAAATTACACGCCCGCCCTGCATCCGAAATTGAAGAACGCACCATATCCCCGGTTACAATATTTGAAAGCTTACTTGAACTAAGTGCTACAGATGTTATAAGTTTTAAAAGCTCCTTGTCTCAAGCTGGCCGTATCGTCGAGGATCGATATACTCGAAGGACGGAATTGATTTTGGGTAGTACAAGCGAAACATTACCTACGTTACACAACACCAATACAGCTGGCTTCGATTTATTAGTTACATCTCCTCCATATGGCGACAATACCAGTACAGTGCCTTATGGGCAGCATGCTTATTTACCTCTTCAATGGATTGATCTTGCAGACATAGACCAACATGTTGACACCTCTTATTTGCGAACTACTCAAGAAATAGATCGTCGAAGCCTTGGTGGACATATCTCGAGAAAATTGTTGGATGAAAAGACATCGGAATTGGAACAGCAATCAGCAAGTCTTGTGAATGTATTCGAATGTTTTAAGAAAACCAAACAACCTCCAGATCGTAAAGCACGAATAGCGGCTTTCTATTTGGATTTTATTGCCGCACTGGATCGTATAATGTCGTCTTTAGCAGATAATGCTTACCTTGTATGGACCATTGGAAATCGGAATGTGGGCGGAATGGAAATTCCGAATGATCAAATATTGATAGAATTATTATCAAGCCGCCACGCCACTCTAGTTGTAGACATTAATCGTAATATTCACTTTAAGAGGATGCCCCATAAAAATAAAATCGCCCAATTAATGGGATCGGAAAAAATAATGATTTTCAGAAAACGGCCGAATGGATATGTGCCCAATGAGTGATAAACCCCATTTTGACATTAGTGCAGCAGTTGTCAAACAACTAGGAGAAGAGTTGGTTTCTGATGAAATCACTGCACTCATTGAATTGGTAAAAAACGCCTATGATGCCGATGCAAGTTATGTTAATGTGGTGATCGACACCAATAGTTGGCCGTCTGAGAAATTATTCTACAGCGAAAATGCAAACAATTCCACTAAACCTGGTTACATTCTCATTGAGGATGACGGAATTGGGATGACAGAAAGCGAGATTGATAAAGGTTGGCTCACTATTTCATTTTCTGCAAAGAGAGAAATGAGGAAGACAGGAGAACTGACTCCTAAGAAAAAACGTACACCGCTTGGAAAAAAGGGGGTAGGAAGGCTTAGTACTCAGCGCCTCGGTAGTTGCTTAGAATTGTTCACCCAGAAAGACCCTGAGTTTACAAATGCCTCAGAGCAGAATGTCTTATACCATGTAGCATTTGACTGGAACGACTTTTCTGAAGATAAAGCGCTTTCAGATGTTCCAGTCGAACTAAAGTCAACCATCACCAAAAAACATGTACGTGGGACACGGCTATTCATTACAAATCTAAGAGAACCTGGAGTATGGCTAGGAGAAGCTCAACAAAAAATAATAGGCCAGTTGTCTCAACTGATTTTCCCGTTTGAAGAAGTTAGGTCGTTCAACGTTTACCTAACAATTAATGGGATTAGGTTTGATTTACAAACGATCTCATCCAGTCTTCGTGATGTCTCTTTATCGCGCTTCGAATTTTCCTTCGACAAAAACGGGGACCAGAAGTTAATATTGAGCGGTAAATTAAAGTTACCAAGGCTTAAAGGATTAGGCGAAGAAAAAGAAGATATCTATAATCAAATTTTAGCTAGAGATCGCGGTAAAGCCTTTTATAACTATCTTGTGGATCGCAACAATCGTTTCTCAATATCAAACCTGGAATACATGGGAAAAGAAGGTTGGTTTGTTTTTTTTGAACAAACACTAGACCTTAGATCGGTTAGCGGATTGGCATTAGACAAACACGGGAACCTTGCGAATCCCGGAAAGTTTCATGGAGAAATTGATGAATTTTTATTTAGAGGAGTCAATTTAGAACCATTAGAAGATATTTATAGCAAAGGAGCAGATTATAAAGAATTTGTAGGACAACATGTTGGTATACGGATTTATCGTGATGGGTTTGGTATTCGCCCTTATGGATTTGAAGGCAACGATTGGCTGAGCTTAGGGGGCGGGCAAACATCAGGGCGATCCTTTTATGGGTTACGCCCCAGGAATGTTATTGGTTATGTTGCGCTAACAGCACAAGAAAATAGCCAGCTAGAGGAAAAAACCGATCGAGAGGGTTTCATAGACAATCCATATTCGCGCAATTTTTCGCTGATTATGGGGAAATTTGTCGGCATACTAGATGTGTTTTTTAATAATCTGAGACGTAGTTACAACGAATTCAAAAAACTATATGCAATACAACAAACTGGCCAGCCATTTTCTGATAATGTGTTTGAGGAAATCCACGAAACAACTGCAGCAGCTCAGACCATAGAAAAACAGGTAATAAAGCTCAATCAAGGGTTAGATGAAATCACCGATTCGGTACAAGGAATTGTCAGCCGAGTTCAACAAACACCTCTGTTGGCATCTCAAGAAGAACGAAAGCTGTCTCCTGTTCTTGCTGAAGCGGGCGAAAAATTATCTGAAGCTCGAACTATGGTTCGAGAGCTGCTAGCTTTATTGGGACGATTAAAACATCTTGAGTCACGTGCAATTGCACTTGAAGCGGAAGTGGAGATACTCGAGGATCAACTTACGCAATTCTCGGAATTAGCAGGGCTTGGCTTAACTGCAGAAGCTCTGTCACATGAAATTCATACTGTAGCCGATAACCTTGCTGAAAAAACTAAGCAATTAACTGAGGCGATACGAACAAAGAAAGTTGTTCACATTGATATCGTTACATACACAGAGTATGTACACAGTGCGATTTCCGCACTTCGAAAGCAACTTAGCCATCTGGCCCCTTCACTTAGGTACGTTAGAGAAACAAAGGATGAGATAAGCATTCAGGACTTTTTCGATGATTTACGCGAGTTTTATACTGGCCGTGATGGGCGATTCAAAGGAACAGGGATAAAGATTACAATTGAAAAACCATTTGATAATTTCACCTTGCTTATCAATAAAGGTAAATTAACCCAAATTGCTGACAATTTAATATTGAACTCAGAATATTGGCTAAAAGAAGCTGTTCGAAGAAAAGAAATCGAAGACCCTGAGATTACTATCAGATCAGAATATCCTTTCCTTTCAATTTTCGATAATGGATTAGGGATAGATCGGTCAATTGAAAATTCCATATTTCAACCTTTCGTTACAACCAAGCCCAAGAATATAGGGCGTGGACTAGGATTATTCATTGTACGAGAACTCTTAGACTCTAGCGGCTGTGGTATTACTCTGCTTCCGGAAACAAACCATTTTGGCCGCAGGTATATTTTCCAGATTGACTTCACGGGGGTGGTAAATGGTAGTCAGAAATGAAGGTGAGTTAGCTACTCAAGCGATTCAGTCAATAATGCGAAATTTTCAAATCAATCGGATCATCTATGTAGATGATTATTTTGAAGAGAGATTTGAAGTGGAAACCATGATTGGCTGGCTTAGTGATCAGCAAAACAATAATCTTCCTCAAGTACAAGAAATATTCACTGATATCCCCTTTTATGCAAATCGCGATATTTGGGCACAAGCATTTCGTCACTATTGGGGGAACCTCCGGTCTGCTAATCAAAAAGAAATAGCGATCAACGTAGCCCGAATACTCGGCAAAAGTCTGTCACAAGATAATATAGTGGTTGGGAGATTTTCTGGAATATTCCCTGGCGAAATCCAAGTTGTCTTATTGTCCCCTACCCAGTGGATGTTACAAAAAGAGGAGTTGCTTTTATCCGCATCTCCGCAAGCAAAAGCCATGTGCTTTTTTGATCAGGATTTGAGTTGGGCGAGTGGATTTTCTGATACAGGACCGAGAAGCGGAATCGGGCTAGTAAAAGAAATTATTGAACGCGGCAACCATGATAACGTGATATGTTGCTTACTCACCCATACAATAACGTCGCTTGAAGGTGAGATGGTCGCCTGGAGGCATTTAGCTAAATCTAACAGTTTAGAACTTCATGAATTCTTACCTTTAGCAAAGCTAAGGTTGTCGAATGGTGAATCCCCGGCACTTTTTGCTGATGGGTTAAAAAAGGCAGCATTAAATCTACATGTTGAAAACATAAAGAAAGTTGCGATTAATATTGTAAAAAAAGGAAGCCATTTAGCTCTTCAGGAACTTCAAAACTTGGATGTTTATGATTTTGACCAGATGGTTCTTCAATCGTCACATAATGATGGCGTATGGGAAGCCGAAACTTTGATGAGGATTTATCAGATATTTCAGAAAGATTCATTTGTTAGAGCTATGTTGGGATTAGGCAATTCTCGGAAAATGACACAAAATTTTGAATTGGCTAGGAAGTTGAACGAAGTGGATCTCAACGGTATATTAAAATACGGTTATCCACAAGTAAAGCCTATTCGGAGAAAAGAACTATTTGAAGAAAACAATATCCTTCTACATGCACCTCTAGAAACAGGGGATATTTTTTCGTCCCTTGATGAACAAAAGCTTTATGTTTTATTGGGGCAACCATGTGATTTACTAATGCGTAAGGATGGAGCACGAAATAACCCCAATCTTGCTGTTCCATTGGTTTTAATCGAAAGGGAATCGGCTGCCAAGAAATTCGCGAGTTCGTATTGGAAAACTCATGCGAAACTAGATTATTATTTCTTAGATCGACAAAATATCGCTATTATTTCATTTGCAAAAAGTTTCCACGTCGATGTGGAAGTACTAGATCTAGCAGTTATTCACGCTTTAGGATTATGTGAAATTGACATTCGAAAGCAGAAACGAAGGAAGCCATCTACTCGTTTTACCCCTGGTTGGATAATACGAACAAGAAAGCTGATCGAAACATTTAGCAATTATGAACAGGACTTAAAAATTTTTGAGACACAGTTAAGAAATATTACTGATCAGGATGTTCAAAGAAAGATATGGCAAGCTACAATGCCCAAAATATCAATAACTGATTTAGGTTTAGCGGTTACACCATATAAAAATGGTGTTTTCAACTTTGGGTTAAAAAGGGTAGGGCGTATAAGGCCACCAGGTGCAGAGCGTTTACTCAAGTTGTACGCTCAATATCTATCAAGAGATGCTGATGAAGTAGATTTTGCCGAAGGCGTATAATGTATATAATACGAATGTATTTTATAGTAATTATCTTGCCAAGTTAATAATAACTGTCTTATGTTTGTTAAAAATATAAAGGGCTCGAGTCACCTCAAAGCCCTTTAAAATCATATTCCCAATTCCATCTGACTCTCCGGTACCACCTCCTTTCTCCTCGTTTTTCTAACAGTTACCGACTTCTGCGTCACCCACTCGTCCCAGGTCAGCACCTTCGGGCCTGGTAGGATCGCCGCACTCGGTGTCGTCAGGCTGCCTAGAGGGTTGTGACTCACCTGCAGGTCATCAGCGAATAGGGTTTGCAGGTCCGGCAGCTTTGCCCCATCCAGCACATCGCGCGCCAGTTGGGTCAGGAAGTCGCCTTCATCTTCGGGCACAATCGCGCCACCAACCTCATCCCCGTACACGAGCTGTGCGGCTTTCATCTTGCGCCCCATCAACCTGAGG
>DAOUMN010000093.1:0-8146 GCA_034411135.1 Bellilinea sp. | reverse complement strand
TTCGAGTCCCACCCACCGGCGGGTGCAAGTCCCGCCCGGCTGGTCTGCCGAACCTGTCGGGGCTGCTGACCCCATCAGCAGGCAGGTGCAGCCCGGCATACCCTAACCAGTGCCGGGCACAGGCAGGGTGACGGCCCGGAGAGACGGGAAAGGGGTATGGCTGGACGCCTTCCGAGGTCGGGCATACTGCCCGGCTTGAAAAGAGTGTCGGATATTGCCAAGACAGTGACACGACCCTGGTGAAGACTGTCCGCCCTGTGCAATGCAGGGCAAAGACCTGGCGGTGTAGAGGGTAAACCGCTGACTGTTCTGTCCGTGAATGCGGCGAGCGGCGCTAACCACCCTCCGACAGCGAAAGCGGGAGAAGGCGCCGATCCGATCCCGTGGTGGTACGGGGATGGACTGGGCGGCAGGACGGCACGGGCAACCGGTGTAGTCAGCAGGTTGAGCGAGGGGTGCGCACTCGATATAACGCACATACCTGCTGCCGGGGAGTAAAAACTCCCACGCGATGGCGAGGCTAGATCTGCGAAGAGCCGTACTAGCGGGCAGATGGCGGCAGAGCGCGGCCACGGCGCACGAGGGCGTCAGCGGGAAACCCCCATACGACACCACGCTCCCCCGCAGTGGCGCAAGGGGAGCATGAAGCAGGAATGGCGCAACGACTAATTTGGAGAGAAGAAATGAACGTTATAACCTATCGAAATGAATTTTTCAAAAACGAAGCACTAATACCCGTCGCAAATATCAACACGGCGGTATACGAAAACGAAACGGGGAAGTTAGTTATCTGGCTCAATGGTGATAGTGAAGCAGTCGTCATCGAGGGCGATGAAGCAAATCGGGTTTGGGCGGAACTGAAACTGAAATCAAAAAAGCAAAAACCGGAAGTTATTGCGCAGATTAATCTTGTATATCTGCTCGAATTTTTTATGGATGTGGCATTCTTCGCTTATGAGCTTCGCTTCAACATCAAGGACAACGATGAATTGCGCGGAGCATTGAGAGATTTGAACGCATCCGCCATCCGGTTGGCGGAAGAAATTGCCCAAATTAAGGGCAGGAGGGGATGAGAAGCAAGATTGAGTGGACACATTAATACATGTCAAACCAATTTTGTATCCAAAAACAGACGAAAGGAGAAAAATTCATGAAACGCTTATCCATTTTGATGCTGCTAATAGGCCTTGTATCACTGGCCTGTGCCAGCGTGTATCCGCTGAACTTTTACAGCACGGTTGCGGGGATGCGCGCCGCAGCGGCCGGCCGCAGTGGTACGGCAATCTATGAGGGCCACAACCTTTACGTGATGATCTGGCCGCACCGCGGGCAGTACGCCTTTGCTGTAATCAATCAGCAGGGCGACCTGGTGGATGACCTGCTGCGGATGGTCAACGCCAACGGGGTGAATGTCTACCGCATGAGCGACCTGATCCGCTGGATGGAAAGTAACGGCTTCAGACAGGTGGACCCGAAAGCCCTGCCGGTATCCATTACCAGTGTATTGCTCAGCCAGGTTATGGCTGCGGTGGCCAACGGCAGCCGGGCGCTGATAACCCCTCTCATCCTGCCGGCCGGAGCGCTGGAATACAACCCCTATACGGAGGTGCAGCAATGAACCGCTCGTTTTACGCAGTTTTCTCCATGCCGCTTTGGTTTCTGATTGCAGTCTGGATATTGCTTAGCCGCAAAAATGTTATCGACGATGCAGACATTGCCATGCGCATCATGCTGATGGATGACATTTACAAAGCGCTTCCCGTTCCTCAATCAAAATTCGAGCAGCTCCTGATCGAAAAAATAATCGAGTGGATCAACCGGGAAAAGGAAGCGGCAAGAATACTCAACAGTATTGGAATAAGCGCAATTGGATACTGCCGGAGGTAGAAAAAAAATGGCATTGACAAAAAACTTGAAACGCACCGGAAGAGCGGCGGTAATGGAACTTGCCGACCAGAAACAAGCACTCCGCGAGCAAATCATCAAATACACCAAGGCGAGATATTACGAAGCGTTAGATGAACTGAAACGCATTGATCCGGAATGGGAAGCATGGTTTGACGATGACAACAACATTCCTGACGCATTGTATTTCGATGATTGGTCATATATGAAACCGGTCATAGCGCGTATTTGGAATCGGGTTTGGTCAATACAGCACAATTCAAAAGAATGAAAAACCGCCCTGGCGGGGGCGGCTTTGGTGAAGAACGGAAATTTCACTTTATGAGGTGATTATACCATGAATTTACTGCAAATACAGCGAAATTACGTTTGCGCAGTGTGCTGGAGTGAACTGATGATCCAAAACGATGGTTTGATTTGTTCAAAGTACGGCGATGAACATTATGGATATGTCAGCCGCGCTTACATGGAGAGACGTCGAAAGGAAGACCATCTGGATTATCTCAACGCGCACTGGAACTTAAATCCGGTTTTAAATCCGAACCCAAAATCGGCGGATGAATTATTGAAGGAATTGGGATTTTAGGAGGTACGGATATGGGAATCAAAGGACTAACCGATCGCGGTCTTGCCTTCCCGGAAATCGGCAGCATCCGTAAGGGGGCAAAGAAATCAGACGAAAGGAAACCTGGCGCGGATTTGAAATACTTCCGCGTCGAGTTTGACGAGCGCGAAGTCGAAAGCGCGGAAATCTTCCGTAGAGTATACGGCAATCAGCCAACCGAAATCAATATTCTTCTCCCATTCAATGAAATTGATAAGGTGTGGGACGCCTGGCATGAGGCTTATACGGCCGGGCGCATGGTTGCCCGCTCGGATGGTGAATTTCTCACATATTTGCTGGATGTCGAAACTGGAGAGGTGCGCGTGCTAGGCGGCCATCCCAAAACGCCGCACCCGGCGGACGGTATCGTTGGCTTTTACAAAGACAGCAAAGGCAGCAAGCAGCCTATCAAACTGCGTCCAGTGGGACGGATGAAGGTTGTCATTCCAGAACTCAAACGTCTTGCCTACCTTACCCTGCACACAACATCCATCCACGACATCATGAACCTGTCATCGCAGCTGGAAGCCATCCGGGTGATGAACTCCGGGCGGATCGCGGGTGTACCGCTCATTTTGCGCAGGCGTCCGAAGATGATCAGCACACCCGGGCCGGACGGTCAGCGGGTGCGTCGGGAAAAGTGGTTGCTGTCCATCGAAGCCGATCCGCAGTGGGTGAAAGCCAAACTGCTGGAGATTAAACACCTCTCTCTTCCGGGAAATGGGTTGAACCTGCTGCCTGAGAAAGTGGAAGATTTACCGGTAGAAATGGACGCAGATGATGATGATGAGGAATATGATGATGGCGAAACCTATATTGTGGATGAACCGCCGGAAGATGCTCCGGCGAATCAAAACAAAAAAATGGAACGTCCGCTTACTCCAGATGCGTTGAAAGAAGCTCTGTACAAATCCGCAAACAAAGGCCCGGCTGGATTTGACGAGAAAAAACGGCAGGAAGTGGCCGCTACGCTTGAATACGTCTTTCTTAGCAAAGACAAACGTCACGATTTCATCCGCTGGCTGACGGAAGGAAAGACCGAAAGCATAAAAGAAGTGGATGAAAGCCTGGTAATGGCCATGATGCGTTGGCTCAGACCCGTGTACAGTCCTGAGCAAGTAGCTTTTATTCCAACCGATCCGCACGCTGCTCAGGAAGCCAGCGCAGCCTGGAGCAATTTCATGCGTGAAAACGGACAATTGGAAATGCCATTCTAGAGAAGGAGAAAAATTGTGAAACGCTTATTTTTTGACATCGAAACCACTGCAAACCCGGACGCGGTCCAGTTGATGCCTGACCCAAAAGCACCGGCAAACCTGAAGGACCCGGAAAAAATAGCCGCTGCGATTGAGGAGAAAAAGCGCGAACTGGTAGAAATGGCTGCGCTTGACCCGGATTATGGCCGGCTGCTTTCGATTGGTTATTCTTTTGGCGGCGATGCGGTTGCGGTCCTGTTGAACGAAGCCGTTTTTCCGGGACACGAATACGCAGTACCGGAAGTGGATATGCTTCAGCGGTTTTGGGATGCGCTGAAAGATTGCAGCGGCTGCTGTGTTGGCTACAACATCTTGAGTTTTGATTTGCCTTACCTGATGCGCCGTTCGATGGCGCTGGGCGTCAAGCTGCCATTCGTTCCAATGCTGGCAAAATTCCGCACCGATCCGGTAACGGATTTAATGGCAATTTTGTACAACTGGGGTGGGGACCGGTACAAACCGCTCAAGACGGTAGCCGTGCTGTACAGGCTGGAAAACGGCGCTGATGGCATTGATGGCAGCCAGGTTGCCGGTCTGGATGCGGATTCGCTTGTCAATTATCAGGTTAGTGACGTGCACCTGGTAATGCAGTTGTATCAGCGAATGAACGGTGTGTATTTCATGCATCGGTGATTATCGGAATTGGCTCAAAACCGGTGGCGGGGTGCGCATGCCAAATACGCACGAGGGAGATTGAGAAAAAGGTGACTAAAAAGATTTTTGCCATACCGATCACGTTACAAGCGGATGCAATCAAAAACACTGTTTAGGTGATTGCGGAAAGGGCTTATTGGCACTTGTAGAGTACCCGGATTGGGGGGCAATGCAAATGTGCAAACAAACCGAATGTCCCTTTCTGCACAGCGAAATGGACGAGCCATTTGGGCAGATTGACGAATATTTGGTGTACTTACGGAGAATTTTAGATGAAGACAAATAACGATTATGAAGTTTGGATTTACTCCGATTTTCCCAAGGGATTGGAACAGGCGGTACTGCGTGTGCTGGAAAGCCGGCGCGGACGTCAGAACGCGATTGGGCGCAATGAATTGACTGCGCTCGTGCGGCGGCTCGGCCAACCGGTCAGCGAACGGCAGGTGCGCGAGGTGATCAAGCAGCTGCGCCGGCAGGGCTACCTGATTTGTTCCGCACCGGGCGCCGATGGTGGTTATTACTGGGCCGACACGCTGGAAGAATATCGGGAATTCCGAAATATGGAGTACGCCGCCAAGATTGCCGACATGAGCGAGACTCTCCGAAAGATGGATCAGGCGGCAGAAAAGATTTTCGGGGATAGTTTCCAGATGAGGCTGTTATGAATAAAAAACTTACTGCAAAGGTGCGGGAATACGCTGCGTGACATCAGATTAGGAGAACACATATGGCTTCTTCGAGGTTAATCAACAGCGATCTATTTATGGATGATTTTGTAGGCAGCTTGAGCTACTTTGAGCGTTTGCTCTGGATCGGATTGTTTGGGGCAGTCGCGGACGACCAGGGCCGGTTTTTAGACAACCCGGCTGTCATTCGTGCAAAGGTTTTTCCGTATGACGCAAACATTACTGATGACAAGGTCGAGCAGGCGTTGGTCAAATTAGGATCGGCTGGCAAAATCATCAGATACAGCGCAGGCGGAAAGCGGCTGTGTCAGATCGTCAACTGGTGGAAGTATCAGAAGCCGACTTGGGCGGCCAAATCACGCTTTCCCGCGCCGGACGGCTGGCAGGATCGAATCAAGATGCATGATACAGGCAACAAAGTAATCACCATCAATTGGAACAGGCCGGGCGGTTTTGAAGAACAAAACAAAGATGATGTACATAGAAGCCTACATAGCGAGGTACATAGCGAGGTACATAGCGAGGTACATAGCGAGATACATAGCGGTATAAAAGAAGTTAAAGATGAAGTTAAAGTTAAAGATGAAGTTAAAGATGAAGTTGAAGTTAAGGGCGGCAGCGGCGGCGGCGAAAACTACTTTTCGCCAGCAATGAAACCTTTGCTTGAGGCATTTACAGCATCAACTGGTATCCATGCGCCGGTCGGTGGGGGTCATTACACCAAACGCTGGTATGACGCCATGATGCAGTTGGTACAAATACGCGCATCGCCGGAAGAAATCAGCGCTACATGCGTAGAAATGCTCAACCAGGGGTTGAAAATCGCTGGTCCGTGGTCAATTATCAATGGGATTAATATCTATCGGGCGCGTCAGCGCGCGCCGGCAGGCAGTAAAGATGGCAGTAATAACAGCATAGATGATATTTTGCGCGATTATGTCCAGAAATATCCACCCCCGCGAGTTGATGAACCATGAACGAGCTTGAAACGATTGAGGATAAATCATCTGCCGAATGGCACGAAGCGCGGATGGAATGGCTGAAAATACTCAGCCGGTTATGGATTGCAGTCGGACGGGAACCCGATCCGCGTCAAATTGCGGTCTACGAGCAGGCGCTTGGCTACCTGCCGCTGGGTTTGCTGGAAGAGACAATCAATGAGCTGTTATTCCGCCACCGCTACAACAGCATTCCAACCATCGCGGAAATCGCCGAAATGGCAAAACAAATTGCCGGTGTCGGCGATGCGCGGCGGGCCGGCGAGGCCTGGCTGGCCAATCGCAATCCCTTTGCATGGAGATTTTGACATGAACGTGATCATCGAACGTAATTTGTGTGTCGTTGGGGATGAAATCAATCGCGATCTGGACGAATTGTTGGAAAAACAACGCTACGAACCAACCGCGGAACGCAAGAACGATATTTACCAACTGCTCAAGCTGTATTTTCGGCACCGCAAGGAATGTGTTGAATGCCAGGTGCAGATCCAATTTTTTGGAGATTGAAATGAAGAAATATTCGCCCAAAAGCGTCATTTCCTGGCTTGACCTTATTTTGGTTTGTATTTTGTCTTGGATTATCGTGATTGTTTTTGTTGTACTGATTCCAGAACTAATTATCAGGTGAATCATGGCCTACGAAATTATAGAGATTGTTGGTTACATCCGTTTTCCTGATGTTGACATCAATGAATATTTTGATTTCAACTTCAAATCGTTCTGGTTACGAGACTTGAAGTTGGGTCTGGAAAACGGAAATTTTCCGCCTGGTTTGGTATTCCGCGATCATTACAATTGTCTTGCGATCGTGGACTATGACCGCAAGACGCTGAAGCGGCTGGGATGGTGAGCGTGAGATGTTGAAAAAGGTTGAGAAAGTGTTATTGATCCTGATCGTTTTCTATTTTTTGATATTGGTTATTTTATTCATCAACGGTCTATGGCTGTTGGTTGAGAATCAAACATTCCTGGTGGTTTATTTTATTACCGTGCTGATCATTCTGGTGTTGTTGTCGTTTGTGGAAAGGAGGTAAAAAACAGAAAATTTATTTAGAATTTGCGTTCTGTTATATCATTAAACTGGAAAAACATGATGAAAAAGAAAGGATTAAGCCATGCCCTACTGTAACCCCTACTTACACGATAAGCTACTGGATACCATCCGGCAAGAATGTAACCGGATGGTATTATGCAGCGCTGTCCCGACTAACTACACAGAAGCTAATTCCACCTATGCACTCGCCAGCGTGACGATGTCTCCATCGGATTTCACGTTGGGAAACGGCGCTGTAAGCGGCCGGCGGGTAACGGTTGCCGCAAAGAACAACGTCAACGTGACCGCGACCGGTGACCCGGTAGTCTGCGCGCTGCTAGATACGGTCAATCAACGCTTGCTGTATTATGTGGATGAAACCTCTTCGCAAACCATATACTCTGGAAACACGGTCAATATTCCATCCTTCAGCATCGAAAATCGCGACCCGGTAAACTCATGATATATGGCGATCATTATTGAATCTACGTCGAGTAATGCACCTGGTGGGTCAGGCACATCCATAACAGTCAATACCCCCAGCGGAGTTCAGGCTGGAGAGGTACTGGTTGCACTGATTGGCTGTTCATTCACGAGCGGAACATTTAACGCTTCGGCAATCGGATGGACCTTACAACGCCAGAGACAGCATTCCAATAATCAGCAGGGGCTGGCGGTGCTGACCCGAACCGTGCAGGTTGGCGAGCCGACAAGTCACACCTTTAATCTGAATGTTTCCGGGTCTTCTCGCCGTGGAATCGTGATTCGCCTATCCGGAGCAGATCCCAACACGCCGCTGGATGCCAATCCATCAGACAACATAGGCTCCAGTACGGTGATTACAGCCTCCAGCATTACCACCGCTCACAACAACAGTCTGATACTCATGGCGGCGAACTGGTCGGCAAATTCAACCAGTTTCACACCCGACCAGCTAACCACTACCCTGGTAATCAACCGGCTGGGTGCGGCGCACGGGATTCAGGCAGCTGCCGGGGCGAGCGGAAACA
>DAOUMN010000092.1:0-1658 GCA_034411135.1 Bellilinea sp. | reverse complement strand
TCCGGAATCGAGCGCAGCCCTGCCAGATGAATCGCCATTGTGTAACCGGACATCTGCCAGATTGCCGCCAGCGCAATTGCCGCAATGCCCCAATTATCGGTGGTGTGCCACTTGTTGATCAAAAAATCGAGATGAAGATAGGAAAATAACAGGTTGAATCCGCTCAAACGATCGCCCGTAGCGGGATTCATCAGCCAGCGCCAGACCACCCCGGTCACAATGTAGGAAATCGCCATCGGGAAGAGGAACAGACTGCGAAAGAACCCCTCCCCCTTCAAGCCCTGATCGAGCATCACCGCCAGAAAGAAACCGACCAGAATACTCCCCGCCACGAACACGCCGGTAAAAATCAGGGTGTTGCGAATGTCCACATGAAAGCGCGGATCGGAAAACAGGTTGATGTAATTCTTCAAGCCCGCCCATGTGTAATCGGGATTGAGACCCTTCCACTCGCTGAGCGAAACGCGCACCGACCAAGCAATAAACCCATAAATGAAAATCAACACCGCCAGAATGGACGGCGAAATCAGCAGGATGGAAAGATATCGGTCTTTATCTCTGGACATGGGAGATGCCTCTCGCTAAACTTTCGAGGCTCCGCGTTGCGCGGAGCCTCGATATTGTACTCAACTTTTACTTGCACGGACCGGAATTCTTGCAGGCAGCAACCAGCGCGTTCTGGAAAGCCGCCAGGTCGCCGTTCTGCACGAACAGACCGAGCGCCGTGTCAATTTCCGTCTTCCAGGAATCATTGGCAACCACACCGTGAGTCAGCGAACCGACCACGACATTGCTTGCCCAGTCATCCATGGCAGATTGCAGATACTCGCCGAAGAGCGCCTTGTCGCAGTCAGTGCGGGCGCAGATCGAACCCTTGACCGGGTTGAACGCTTCCTGACCTTCCTTCGAGCCTGCCACTTTCAACCAGGCAATCGCCGCCTCTTCATCCGGCGCGCCAACCGCCAGCACGAATGAGTCGGACAGGAACTGGAAGACGCCCACACTGCCGGGCACAGGCGCCCAGCCGTAATCTGTCTTCGGGGTCTTGCCCAGTTCGCGGAAGTAACCCTCCGCCCAGTCGCCCATCACATTGAAAGCGGCGTCGCCATCAATCACCAGTTTGGCGGCATCCTGCCAGGAGAGCGAGGCAGAGTCGCTATTGGCGTAGGTCAGCACCTTCTGGAAGTTCTCCAGCGCTTTCGTGACTTCGGGGCTGCCCCAGTCCGTCGCGCCGGTCCACAGACCGTTGTATTTGTCGGGTCCGAGCGTCCCCAGCAGGACGGTTTCCATCAAGTGCATCTTGGTCCACTGCTCGCCCAGCGCCAGCGGCGTCACACCGGCGGCTTGCAGGGTATCCATCGCGGCGAACCACTCATCCATGGTGGTCGGCACTGAAACGCCGTTGGCTTCGAGCACCGCGGGGTTGTACCACAGCACATTGGCGCGGTGGATGTTGACCGGCACCGAATAGATATTGCCGTTATCCGAAATCAGCGGAATCAACGTCTGCGGCATGACCGACAGCCAGCCTTCCGACTGATAGAGATCGTTCAACGGCTTGATTTGATTGCCAGCCACATACGTGCCGATCAATTCCTGACCGGCATGTCCCTGCCACGAATCGGGCGGATCGCCCGCCTGCAGGCGGGTCGCCAGCA
>DAOUMN010000091.1:0-13925 GCA_034411135.1 Bellilinea sp. | reverse complement strand
ACCCCTTCAACCGGGTTACCAGACGCATCGCGAAGCACTTTGATTTCTTCGTGAAGGTAATGGTAACGATCGTCAGCACATAACAGCCGGTAATCCATTTGAATGAAATCATCTACTTGCATTTTTTGCAGCATCCCGCGCAACGCATCACGATCTTCCGGGTGTACTCGAGAAAACCAGAAACCGCTGTCTTCGATAAATTGGTCGGCTGAGTAACCCGTGACAATAGCGACATTGTCGCTCATGTAGCGCACCTGATAGGGTGGATACGGAGTGGTCGAATAAATCACTGCCGGACTGACCGCCAGCAGCCGGTTCAGAATATGGCGGGTATCCTTGAGGGTTTGTTCGACCTTTTCGCTCGCTCTCATGTTCTCATTCCTGGCAATGACTGAAAATTTTGTCAAGTACCTGTTCCACGTTGAGACGGTCAGTATTGATGATTACCGCGTCCTCCGCAGGTCGCAATGGAGCAACAGCGCGGGATGAATCGATCGTATCGCGATTGCGCAATGCCGCCAGCACCTGTTGGAAGTCCGCTTTTTCGCCTCGCGCTACTATTTCCCGGTAGCGCCTCTCGGCTCGTTCTTCCAGCGAGGCTTCCAGGAAAATTTTTAAGTCCGCATCCGGCATAACCACTGTACCAATATCCCTGCCCACCATGACCACCTTACCGCGATTGCCAATTCGGCGCTGCTGGTCAATCATTGCCCGGCGCACATCCGGATAGGCACTGATTTTCGATACCAATGCGTCCACCTCCGGCTCGCGAATTGCCCAGGTGACATCCTCGCCGTTCAAAAACACATCCTCTTTGCGTCCATCCTTTATCGAAGGGGGCTGAACGTCGATCTGAACCCCGCATGCCAGTCTGGCAACATTGGCTTCTTCATCCGCGTTCAACCCGGCACGAATAACCGCAAGTGTTACTGCCCGGTACAAAATACCCGTATCGAAAAATAAATAGCCCAGCGCTTCCGCCAGTTTAAGTCCAACGGTTGACTTTCCGGAGGATGCAGGTCCATCAATCGCAATGCTACGCGGCTTTGGCAACGATCACCTCTAGGGTTGAGATATGGCACCGGGAAAAACATCCTCTCGTGCCCATAAAAGAATCGCCTGAGAATCCATTGGTGCTGTCTTAAAAATCATCCATTTCAACCACTCAACGCCAATCATCAAGTCCCAGCGTGGGGTGGTACTCCACACAAAATCTTGACCGCGGTAAGACTGGACAAAAGGTGGGCTGGCATTGGCAGGAGTAATAACCAGAGCAGGTTCGGCTTGGGGTGGAAACGTATTTTCGAACGCAACTCGATTGTAATCCCGAAACAACCAGCGCATAGATGGTTGCTCCAGACCAACAATCATCACTTCGAGCTGGTTGCGAACACCCGTGTTCCATTCCGAAAGATCGCCAATTGTACCTATCAGCAAGTCAACATCCGGTCTGTATGGATCGTTGGAAAGCAATCGGGTTTCTGGTCTCCCCCCCATGCCGGTAGTATGCCAGGCAGCGGCAAAGACAAATAGGGCAAGAAAAGCCGTCGTACCCCAAACGGAACCCATCGTCGCTGCCCGCACCGACCAGCCCCAGCCGACTAATACCAGCGAAGCCAGGATGAAAAAGACTGCCGCGATAATCCCAATCAACGGGATTTGCAGACTGCTGGTGAATTGGTAATTATTCAACAAACGGGCAGTGTTGAGCGCAGCAAACAACCACAGCAAGAGCACAACGATGCTGTACAGCATTGCTACGCGGCTTTGTTCAAAATCAAACCGCAAGATATCCGCCAGCATCCGCGCCGATAGAATCAACATCGGGATCGACGACCAGAGAATATCCAATGGCTGGCGGGCAGGATATAACAACCCAGCGATCAGTGCCACCAGCCACCAAATGCCCAGGAAACGCTCCAATGCAGAAGGATATTTCACCTGCCGGATGATCCGCAACAAACCAAAAATCCAGCCAATGGGTTGATATACCAGGATGCCCAGCAGAAATAAACCCAATGAGCGCCCCCCTTCCGCGGTCCAACCTTTGAAATAGGCAAGGATCGAGCCCGCTACAGCGCTTAAACCTTGCGGCAGCAACAAGAGCAGGCTTGCACTGACCAGCCAGGTTCCAACTACCCAAGCCAGTGCCTGTTTCCGGTTGAATTCTTCTGATTTCCATGGCAGCCAATCGAACGTTGGACTATTCTTCGAAAATCGGGAGAACAACCAAAGCGCCAGCCCAAAGGGAAACAACAGTTTCCACAAACCGATCCCCCCCAAAAGCATCAACCCAGCCGCCGCACCTGCCAGTCTAGCCTGGCGGCGTAAAAGTGCAATGATCACCAAAGCACCAAAAAAAACCGTCCAGGTCGCCCCACCCGCCTGCCGGGAAGCCATGATCCAGCCTGGATCCAGCGCCAGCAAGAGAGAAAAGAGAAGTGCGGGTTTTCTGCCCAACCAATCTCGAGAAAAATAGGGCAACAGGCAAATTCCGGCGCCAAGCAAAGCCGGAATCAATCGTGCCAGAAAATTGGTCGCCGCAAACACAAAAAACAAACCGGCCGTACCGACCAGATAGCCCGCTTCCGGGTCCAGGATGATCGGATTTTCTCCCTGCGCCAATTCAAGCGCTTGCAACCCAAGCTTTGCCTCGCTGTCTCCTAGTGGCAATGTCCCCAATTGCAAACATCGAACCAGGAGTGCAACCAGGAAAATAATGAGATAAAAAGCATGTTCAGCGCTGATTCGCATGAAGGGATTTTTCATAAGCACCGTTTTTACTAAGGCGAAGAATTCAATACATAGGATGGAGTTTCGTAAATGCGCACAGAAGCATTGCCAAACAGCAAACCTAAATTGGCAGAGAACTTGTTTTCATTGACCCGATAAGCAGCGCGCTCGATCGGGCCAATGTAAATATAGCGGATACCGTATCGTTGGATGATTGCACGGGTTTGTTCCCAATCCGGGGACTGGAACAGCGTTTCGATATCCTGGCGGCGTGACCCCATTTCTTCACCCCCTCCGCGCCATTGGACTTCGTGACCTTCCCATCCGAGTAAACCCATCTGACCGGCATGTGTGGCTACGCGGGCAAAATCAGGGTTGTACTGTGGTCCAACCGCTTCGACCACCACTCCTAATGGCGCCGAAGCCAAAAACTGGAATGCCTGCCATTCATCCGGCGAGGAACGTTGTAAATAGGCTTTTCCGTCCAACGTTAATTTTGGTAGCTGTCCACTCGCCAGCCCGGTCTTTGCAGGCAACATGACTGCCGGGTAGAGCAATGCGGCAAGCATCAATCCCAGCCAGGCGGTGCGCAGCAGTGCGCCACCGATTTCGCGCGCTTGTGATAACAGTACCGCACTGGCATAAGCCGCCGCCATACCCCATAAAATCCACGCCTGGAAGTAGAACTTGAAGATGGTGTTCATCCGCGTGCCGAATCCGTCCTGCAGGTAGAAGAATTCCGGCGCCAGGGTCAAACCGGCACCCAGCAGGATCACCAACAGGACAAATCCACGGTTGTCCGTATCCAGATCGGTTTTGGACAAGTCAGGTGCGCTATCCTGGTTGTCATCTGGCAGCGATTCCCGGCGTAAAGCTGCCAGCAGTGCCCATACCGCAACAATCACAACCAGCAATGTCAACCAGCTGCCAGGACTGGCAATCCGGCGCAGCAACGCTGTCTGGAACAAATCCGTGCCTTGCCCGCCTTGTTTGAAGAAGTATAAACTGGCAAGGTTGTTCAAGGTCTGACCGGTTTGCGCCAGAGAGGGATTGGTGGATACCATCATCCCCTGACCCGCTGCCTGCGCCAATTCAATTCCTTTGGCAGCCAGCAGCATTAAAATCCATCCTCCAGCCACAATAGCTGCACCTGCGACCAGACCAGTGCGCAATGTACCATTGCTGATGATGGAGTTGCGCTGGTGGACAAGCCAGGCAATCAACGGCAGTAAGAGCGGGGCAAACATGACCCAAAAGTTAACACCGCGGGTATGGAAAATCAGGCTGGGTAGAATTCCCCCCGCCTGCGAAGCGAAACCAACATAAAACGGCAAATACAAAACCACACCAAGAACGCCCACAAGCAAACAAACGAACAGGAAATCTGCAATCCTCCAACGTGACCATCCAAGCTGGAGATACCTACCCAGCACGTAAACGCCGCTGAACAATGCCAGATAAATCGGAAAATCCCAGGTATTCAAAAAGGACAAGCCGCCAAAGACCAGTGCAGCCACCCAGGTGCGCGGTTGCTTCAGCCAGACCTTTATATTCGGGTGTAGTGGCGGCTGTTTTTTCAAAGAAAAATAGAGATTCAATGCCAGCCCGGCAGCCAGGACAACGAAAGGCATACCCAGGACATGCGGGTGCATATCCGCCAGCAAATAAGAAAAGAAGGGAAACTCATCGATGACTTCTTCCTGCTGGTTGAGTAAATTGTAATCCTGGATCACCCGTGAACCGCGCCACCATAACCAGTAGGTGCGCTTAGGCATCCAGTCCAGCGGTTCGGGCGGCGGTTGATCGAGCTCTTTGATGCCCAGCCAGCTCCAGAAAGAAGATTCCAGTACACCCTGTTCGTTGCGCTGCCAGAAAATTCCGCGAGCATGGAGGACATCCAGCAAACCGGATAGGTTGCCAATCAGTAAAACCAACACCGGCGCAAGAAACGCCCAGCCAGCGGCTTTACGTTTTGCCGTTTCCCTGTCCTTACGGAAAAACACACCAATCAGCAAGTTGTACACAATCCCATAGCATGCCAGCGCAGTTAATCCAAACCACAAGGCAATACCCAGGTTAAAGCCAATCGGACTGACTACGCCGCTCAGGCGGATTAGCATGGAAACCATCACATAACCAAAATAGTAATAGGAGATGGCATAACCCGAAAGCCACGGGTCGAAGGGAGGGAATTCCGGCGAACGCAGAATCGCGTTGATGAACGCCAGCTCCATCGGTTTTTCGGTGTAGAGGATTTCCGGGTTGGCTGCACGGACAATCACCCACAGCACATACGCTGCCAGAAACAAGCTTTCCGCACCAAGGATCAGCCGCGACTGACCACGCAGCCAATCGAAAAACTCCAGTCGTTTGCGCTGGATAAGGAACAGGCTGATTCCCGCTACCAGAAACAGAGCAAGCAAGACCCCCCCGCTGTCATTGCGTAACACCCCCAACGAAGTCAAAAACCAGAACAGATAACCCCACACTAGCAGTCCCAGCGGGCGACTCAAGGTATATCCACGATCGGGGAGAAACTTAAACAAGCGATAAGCAGCAGGAAAGATTATCCAACCAACCAGTAACGCCAACACATACCAGGTGAGCACAGCTGTAACTTGATTCATGGGTTTGTATTAAAAATTACATTCAAAACGACCATCCATACCGATGAGCAAGGGTAAAACCCGCTCGACGGCTGATACCTCAACGCTGCCGTAAACATGAGGGAATAGTTCCCCGTTTTCCGCCGCTTCATATCTTACCTCTGCCGGCAGGCGATCAACAGCGATTTCCAACAGGATCAGGTTGGATCTATTCTTGAACAAAGCCTGTGCTGTTCTCAACACTTGATCTCGGGTCGAACAATGAATGAAGCCCTCGCGCAGCAGGCTTTCAGCGGCGTACTCCCCATTTTCCAGTGCCAGATACCAGTCCTCAGCAAAGGTTATATGATAAATCAATGGCTCAACCCGTCTGGAATTCATGGGATGACCTCATATATCGTGGTATCCAAATCGCGGTAAACGGCTCTCCAGGCTTGCCCTTCCAAAGCGGGGAATTTACTTAAACCAGCCGCCTCATAATAAGCCTGCTCCAGTTGTCCCACAATAATGTATTTTACCCCGTAACGCTCCAGTATTTGCCGGGCTTTGGTCAAAGAAAGGGTATTATAGAACTCGGCCACGTCGTTAATCCTGTCCTGGATCGTCAGGTCATTCTGCACTGCTGCACGTTGCTGTCGTTGATGCCAGTCCCACCCAATGACGGTTGGCAAGCCGGTATATATCGAAAAGCGCGATCCCCAACGGTAAAGCGGCGTATTGGCTTCAATGAGAACCGGGGATCCTTCAATATTGTCTTGCATCCAGCGAATGGCGCGATAATCCTGGCTCAAATCGAGCAGTTGACCCTGATCGGAATATTCTGCCGTGCGCATGAACGCCATGCCGTCCAGACCATGCGGCGCGACAGTGCTCATCCGGTCACGAATTTTTGCCGGTCCTGCGGTGAGAGGATACAACAGCGCCGCAATGAGCAAGCTCGCACCGACAACCTGCCAAACACGACCCCAACCTGCCTGACGTACTTTTTCTACAGATGGCATCAGCCACACAGCGCATACCGCCGCGCTGACCGCCAACAGATTCCAGGCTTGCAAATAAAATTTGAACACTGTGTTCATCCGTCCTATATCGCCGACCAGTACGATCACTTCAACCATCAGGGTTAATACAACGGCTGTGCCGGTGAGAAACAAAACTGCCCGTTGGGCATCAGACTGGTTGGGGCGCAGCAGCAAGGCTAAACACCAGGTCGCCAGAGTAATGGCGATGAACGCAATTTCCACTTTCTGAGGAATTGCCAGCAATACAATTGCCAAAAAATAGGCGGCAAGGGCACTAAAGATCCAAAACCGATATGGACGCAGTTTTTGCAGTGCGGAGAGGGGCGTATTTGCCATCCAATCGATGGTTTGGGCAACTAGCCAGCTGGCGATGATAAAGTAGAAAAGTCCCCAGTGGGTAAGGTAAGACCAGACCGGTGAACGCCCCCCCTGCCAGATTTGCACGCTGCCGTATCCCATCGCATACCAACGAATATACGGTTCAAAAAGGAAAAATGAAAAAACCACTAGCAATGCACTGACAGCCAGTCCCGGCATCAGGCGTCTCAACCACAATGGCGCACAGGGGAAAAACCCTTCCGGTGGCTGGGCATAGCGAAGCGCGGTGTATAGAAGAGCAGCCACTCCCAAGCCCAAGTAGGTGGGCATATCCCATGTATTAGTGGGGCGCAGCACGCCAATTACCAGCGCACCAATCAAGAGGGTAACCAACCATTCCACCCAACCACCTTTTTGCTTTTCGCTCCATCGCCACCGCCCGAATAACACCGAAAGACACCAGCCAAGCGCCAGCATGGTCAACGGAAGAGCGAACAGGTGGGCATGCGGATCCGCATAAATGAAGGTGAAGAACGGGAATTCGGTGATCGCTTCTCCCGGCAACGCCCGACTTGGAATCCAATACCAGTCGCCGGTGCTATACGGCAAGCGCGCACCGGCAAAGTAACGTGACAGCCCTTGCACCGTCCAGGATAATTTCTGGAACAGGTTCGCCGTTTCAAGGTTTCCACCACTCATCGCCAGGCGCATTAAACCATGCCAAATCATGCGAACTGTGCCAAGGTTGCCCAGGAATAGAGTTGCCACTGCTGCGCCGATGCCTGCAATCAGCAGTGCCTTGTCAACCCCCAAGCGAGTCACAAATTGCGGATCACCATCATCTTCTTTTTTTTGTGCCTTGCGGGTGAGATTCCAGGCGGCGCTGAAAGCTCCCAATGCAAAGGTTGCTGCCATGGTTGGCAGAATCAGGTTGTAAGCAATTGCCGGCATTATGCCAAGCCATTTGGTTGGCACCGCCGCCAGAACAAACCCAAAATAGTAATAGTTGATGTACATCCCACTGTACCATGGGTTGTACGGTGGAAAGATGGTGCTCCGGATAACGGCATTGAAGTAGGCAAAATCCATCGGTTTCTCACCGCCAAAGGCAGGATGCCACAAGTCGGGATTGCCAAAGCGAATCAATGTGAACAACACAAACACAGCCAACCCAACAAGCTCGACAACCAAATAATACCGTTTTCGCCCACGCCACTCCTCAAGCAATTTCTCGCGTTGCCAGTACGCAGTCAGACCACTCAGAACCACCAGCATTAACATAACCACGCTGATCGTCACGCGGTTGAAAGCAATCCCAGCCGAGCCGGCCAGCCATACAATCCAACTCCACAATAACAACCCGGCGATTTTCGCCAGCGGGAAACCCCGATCCGGCAAACCTTTCATGGCTATGCGCAACATCGGGTATACCAGCCATCCCAACAGGCAGATCAATCCGTACCAAACCAGCCAGCCAATCAGCGGATAACGGTTTAAGAGCCCATTGGAATCGAAATATTCCGACCACGTTCCGCCAGTACGCTGGCGTTCCAGCAGTTCTTCTGGCAGCATTAAATTTGCCGGATAAGATGGCGCCTTGCCAGGTAGGATGTGCATTACATAGCGCAAATCGACAGCATTCAATAGCTGCGCAGTTCGGAGTGGGTCGTATCCGTCACTTTTCTTGAAAATCAACACCTTGGGATGGTCGTACACCGTGAAGGCTTCTTCAGCAAATTGGGTGTTGATTTCAAATCCGCCCAAATTGGGGTTGGACTGGAACACCGCCACCAGGTCAAACCCCAGCTTACCGGAGAACATGCCCGGTTCGGCAACCCGGTAACACCACAGAACGTCACGCTCAGCTGGGCAGCCCAGTAGAAGGCGGTAATAGGTTGTTGTCAGTGGATAGCGCTCAGGCAGCCGCGTGGTCGTTCCCCACTGGCGATTGGAGGAAATGTAAATATAATCCACTTGGTTCAGTAAGCTTTTAAAACGCTCGCGCTTGGCATCATTATCATCACTATACAGGTCGAAATTTAAGTCGCGTGGGTAAATCCCGCCATAGGGATCATATCCCTCCAGGCGCAATGGCAGACCATCATCCCATGCTGTTTCATTGGCAGCGCTGGCTGGTAAAATTGCGAGATCGCCCTCGCCTTCTAACAAGTCCAGATGCAAGGTGTATGTGCGCCCACTTTCAAGCATAATTACCGGTTCAAGCGGCACCCGGTATTGATCACCCCGCGCATCAATACCATCCACCACGAAGGTCTGGCGCAGACTGCCAACAGCTAATTGCTTATCCAGCGCAGCACTTTCATACAAGCTCAATTTAAGTGTTTTTTCGGTTGGCTTTGCCAGGCGGTCACTGACCCGGTACAAGTCGATCGCCTGCAATCGTCCCGATCGCTGCGCCTGAAAGCGGATTTCTTGAACCTGGTCACTGGCTACCGCGCCAACCCATTGCGGCAGCGGCTGGTAAATTTGAGTTTCTCCCACTTGCAGGAGGATTTCTCCACCCCCTTTGAAAGTCAGCGCGGTTTCAGCACCAAAGAAGGAAATATTCAGGTTGTACAGCCGCCCTTTTTGTACCGCCAGTGGCACATCCAGACTCACCCGGCTCGGATGATTATCGCCAGGGTCGAATGTATGCTCCAGAACGCCGTAACCACCAGCGCTGTCTGGCATACCCGCTTCAACGAGAGACACTACCAACGTTTTGGGATTGGAATTCCTTGCCAGATCCACGATCGAATCAAGCATGATCTGGGTGATAATTCCCGAATCCCAGGCTATAAAACTGGTACTCAGTGTTTTGTTTTGCTGCAAGATCACCATTGGCTCGTAAACCAATGGTTGGCGATATTCACCTTGACCGGTTTCCAGAACCAGATTAACTGCCGCAGGCACGTTTTGGTAAATCCAGCGGCTGGCTTCGACCCGCGTAACCGGGCGGGTGTAGATGCGGGTAAAGGAATACGCCCAGGCAGCCGTGCTCAACAAGGTAACAATACTCACAAAAATTGCGCCAAAGCGCGCCAGCTTTCCGGTTGACACCCGTCCAGCTTCGATAAGCCTGCCGCCTTTTTCGAACAGCTTCCACAGCGTCCAACCGGCTATTGCCGCCAGGATGGGATAGATTGGCAGTTGATAGCGCATGGTCGGGTTACTTTGTAAGGATTGCCAAATGAAATATATACCGAGCCAGCCCCACACTAACACATCCGGTTGAGCAAATCTATCCTTAATGATTCGCCAACCCAGCCAGATATAACCTGCCCAGGCTAAAAGTCCCATTGGGAGACCCATCCCCCACATTACCATATTTTGCAATGAAAAAGTCACCGGACGGCGCGCCCATTGCAGTGCAGGCGGGAAATCCACATCACCGCTGGTTTGGGCAAGCAGGCTACGAAGATTTTCCACCCACAATGGATTTGGTAAAACGTTCCAAATCGCCGCTCCCTGGAAGGCGTAAGGTTGGAACAAGCGGAATGTTATGAACGATACGACTGCTCCGCCTGCCAAAAGCCAGAGACTCGACCACAGCGCGTGCCAACGTGCTGATTGGGCTGTCCTCAGCCAACGCCAGGCGAAAACCGCAGGCAACAATAATGCAACCACAGAAACATGGATTTTGCTGGCAGCCGCCAAACCGGCTGCAATGCCAAAACCAAGCGAGTACCACCAAAAATGCCGCATCCACCGTCCGGTACGGGCGGATTCGATTTCCGCCCCTGGTTCAACAGGGTATTGAAGCGGCAACCTGGCTAGTAAAACTGCGAAATATATCGCCAATATGGCAAAAAACGTAGCAAACGAATCCGACGTGTAAAAATGAGACTGCTGAATTTGCAATACCGCAAAGGATGAAAAGGCTGCCCCCGCCAATCCTGCCCACCGGTTCCACAACCTTTCCCCTATAAGGTATACCAATAAAACGGTCAATAAATCGGCAATCGCGCTCAGGCTTCTACCCATCAACAGGATGGTATCCCACCCAACACGACCCAGTAGCCCTTCTGCAAGGTAACGGGTCAAAAAGATCGGGAATGTACCATACACGAAGAATCGATGACCGGCATTGTGTGGGTTTAGGGTTGAATTGGCTGTATCGAAATAGTCACCCACGGATGAAACCGGCTGGATATCCGCTGTAACCCACACCAGAAAACGCTCATCCGGGTGAAGATACTGCCCTTCGCCCCAATTGATTCCGGTTAGGCGCAGCCATAACCCCACAATCAGCACACTCAGCAGCAAAAGATCAACCGCCCAGGTTGCCAGGTCGGCACGCAATAATGAGCTCAAGCGAACTTTTCGCTTGACTCCGACCTCTTCGGTCATGGTTGCTCCGTTTCCAGGAATATTTCATCTCGCGGTGGGACGAAATAAAGTAGAAAATCTTTGCCATCCAGGTCAACATCGTAGTAATATAGCGAGCCTTGCGGATACAACTGCTCGAGTTTCTTCATACCATCCACATCGCGCGGATTGACAACGAATAACTTTGCGCGCGGTTCAGCGAGTGTCGATTCAAACTGATCGGGCCACATCGCATAATCTTTCATTGGATAGCCGGCATTGATCCCCACCAGCCGGGTATCCACCCAGTGCGGGTAAGGAACAACATAGGCTGTATCAGGATTACCTTGCGAATCAGCAAAGGCACGAATAACCGCCCCAATTTGAGAGGTGTTCCAGGCTCCAGCCATAAACTGGCGATCGAACTGGCGAAAGACCAGGTCATAGTTGGCGGAAATGGACATTAACAGAATGACAAAGGTCACACCAAGCGCTGCCAGGTTTCCCCCCAAGCCAAGGTAATGACGACCAATTGCTTTTCTAATCGCATCCAACCCAATCGCTGCCAGGATGAACACCGGAATAATTGCCCCACCGCTGCGATTGAGGGAAGGATTTTCGTCCGGAAACGCCAGCGATAGTATGGATGGGAGCATCAACAGCGGAATGGAGATCAACAAGAACAAATCCAGCCAATGCCGGCGGCGCAAATAGCGCAGGAACACCAGAATACTACCCGTGAAATAAAGCGCAGCGGTAAGGATATCCAATGCCGGGCGGTTGGGAATCGAATGCACCCAGATATTTCCATTGTTGTAAAAGAACATAACCAACGACTTCCACAAATTGTTGAGGAAGATCAAGATCACCGGCGCAGGGTAGGCAGTCTCGGTTTCACCCACACGACTTATAGCGCGATAAATGAACATATCCGGGTCACTGATGGCATATCGCAGCAACGGCAAGAAGACCACCAGTGCAGTAAATGACAGGATCAACAACGCCACAACGGTTTCTTTACGGTTTCCGATTGATTGGCGATGAAGCAAATAAAGAACCACTGCCGCAACCACCACCAGCGGGATCAGGCGCGCTGGACTGTAACCGTGCAAACCCAATCCCAGTGCGATCCCTGCCCAGATAAAATCATTACGGCGGCGGTAACGAATACCTCGAACTAAAAAATACAAGGTTGGGGCGACGAATAGTGGATAAAGCGGGAAACGCAGCCCGATTCGCGCGATCACATTCGCCCAATAAGCAGTTCCTGCCAGAACAAAGGCGAAAAAGCCCACCCACCGACCACCGATTTCTTTGCCTAACAAATAGATATAGGGCAAAGTCAATAAACCTGCCA
The DNA here is from genome assembly GCA_034411135.1 of Bellilinea sp. GTDB lineage: Bacteria > Chloroflexota > Anaerolineae > Anaerolineales > Anaerolineaceae > Bellilinea. The sequence goes on along the minus strand of DAOUMN010000091.1, from coordinate 1,581 downwards.
GCGCCGTGCCGATTTTCAAGCTCATAAATGAAAGTTTTGTGCCGGTTACGATGGCCACCAGAGCAGTCAAGTACATTTGCACAGCCTCACGCCCGGTGTTGCGCGGGAAGAAGATCGAAAACTGCCCTTGCAATACCTCCCCGACATCCATTAATTTTTCAGCATGATCGCTGAACATTTCTCCCGGCACCTGATCCAACCGGTAGAAGCGAAAGAATATTACCAGTGCCAGGGCAGCCAACATCAGCACCGTCCATGGTGTGATATCCAGCGACCATGAGCGTCGCTCAAGAAATTGTCGTGCGCGGGTTATCCAATTTGTTGTGCGGCGAAGCGGCAGATAAAATGCACCAATGAATACCGCTATTCCTAACAGCCACAGAGTTAGATTGATAGCATTGAAGCGGTTGCCGCCAAAAAAGATAAACGCCGCCAGCAGCAATGGCACACTCAGAAAGAGTGGGTTGCGCGCCACCGTTACGGGAAAAGCCGGTTTTTCCTGTTCGTCCAGGTCGGGAAGCAGCCACTCGCGGGAAATCCAGGCAAAGACCAACACCGCCGCCGACAAAATGTAAAAGGCTAAAGCAATGGTGATGCGCTGTTCGGGCGGCTCCATGAAGGATTGCCCAATCACTGCCAGCACAAACGCGATTAAAGTTCGCCAGCCAAGCGGCGCCCGCGGCTGCACTTCCTCAACCGTTACTGGGCGTTCAATCGTGCTTTCCACATCCTGCGTTTGTGTTTCGATTCTCACAGATGTGGTAATCGTTTCGACTGGCTTTATTTCACCAACTGCAATCGGTGTTTCTGGTGGTTCATCCTTGGGCAGTGCAGGCGGCTTCCCCTTCCAGGGGGTCAACAACGCTTTTATGTAATCGAGAACGCTGGGTTCTTTCAGGGGGCTTGGTTCGTTCATCGTGGTTCAACTTTGAATACTTATCTTACATCAAGGCGGAAATGCTGACAAGCACAAATGGAGCGTCAGGCAGCAATCATTTTACGCACAATATAAAACGAATACACCCCTTCAACCTGGTGGTCGGGTTCGTTATAGACCGGTTCACAAACCCGGCGGGTTAATGCCAGGTTCCAAGTATTGGGCAACAATATCCACCGCTTGAAAAGCACCCGGCTGACCAGGGAAGGAAGCCCAAAATAGTGCCCCCACTCCAATACTGCCAGGGAGCGCGAGGAAAAATAGTCCCATTGCTGGAGGATTTCAAAACCGGCTACACTTAACCGGGCTTCCCAGGTGACAGCATCATCGCAATGATGGTGACGCGATATACGGTTAAAAAACGCCCGGTACCTTCCGGCAAGCCAGCCCAGTCTAAGCTGGTCAAGCCAGCGCGCCAACGAAAGTTTAGGCAGAAAACGATGGTTGGGAACACAAAACACAAAAACACCGCCAGGTTTGAGCACCCGCTGCAATTCCACCAGTACCGGCTGTAAATCCGGGATATGCTCCAGCACCGAATTGCTCACCGCGCTGGAAAAGGTTGCATCCTCAAACGGCAGCCTCGCCCCGCTGCCCTGCACAGTCAGGCGATAAACCTGTCGACCAGCTGCCTCGCGCAGCGG
>DAOUMN010000090.1:0-32052 GCA_034411135.1 Bellilinea sp. | reverse complement strand
ATCGGTAAAATTATCCGGGTGGAAGAGCCTGACCGGCACTTCACCAAGATGGGGACGCCGACCATGGGCGGGGTTATGATAATCCTGCCGGTCATGCTGCTGACGATTTTGCTCAATGCAGCATCTTTGATTGGCGTATCGGTATTGGGCAGGTCGGTTCTGCTGCCGCTGCTGGTGCTATTGACTTATGCCGTGTTGGGCGCGATTGACGACTGGGAAGGTATTCGCGGACCGCGGCGCGGTTTAGGTATGCGCGCGCGCACAAAATTTTTGATCCAGTTAATCCTGGCGCTGGGTGTCGCATTCGCATTGAAATACCTGCTGGGCGTTCCGGAGATGTTCTGGCCCGGTTTCGAAGAACCAATTTCGTTGGGAGTTTTTTACATTCCCATTGCGGCGTTCATCATCGTTGGTATGTCGAACGCGGTCAATTTTACCGATGGGCTGGACGGACTTGCCGGGTTGATTGCTGCAACCGCATTTGCTGCTTACGGCGGTGTGGCGTTGCTACAGGATCAGGTCTTTTTGGCGCGCTTTTGTTTCACCCTGGTTGGTGCAATCTTCGGATTTTTGTGGTTCAACGTTCACCCTGCGGAATTGTTCATGGGTGATACCGGATCGCTTTCGATTGGTGCAACGCTCGGTGTGGTTGCGCTGATGACCGGGCAGTGGCTGCTGCTGCCGGTGATTGCCATTATTCCGGTCAGTGAAGCGTTGAGCGTTGTGATCCAGATTCTGTACTTTAAAGCCACCAAGGGCAAGCGGTTCTTCCGCATGGCGCCGCTGCATTATCATTTTGAACTGGGTGGGTGGAGTGAGACTCAGGTAGTGCAGCGCTTCTGGCTGGTCAGTCTGTTGTTTGCCATGCTCGGTGTGGCTCTGGCGGTGGTGTGATGGCAAAATCCTGGTCAGATATGCATGTGCTGGTAATCGGTGCCGCCCGACAGGGTTTGGCTCTGGCGCGCTTCCTGGCGGGGAAAGGCGCACGGGTAGTGCTGAATGACCAGCGCGGTGAGGCGCAGCTGAGTACCGAGAAGAGCGCGTTGCGAGACTTCAACGTTGAATGGTTGACCGGCGGACATCCCATCCAGGCACTGGAAGGGATTGATCTGGTGTGCGTTTCTGGTGGGGTTCCACTGGACATTCCCTTGTTGGTCGAGGCGCGTCGTCGATGCATACCCTTGACGAACGACTCGCAACTCTTCTTTGAAAATGTCACCTGCCCGGTTATTGGTATAACCGGTTCGGCGGGTAAGACCACCACTACTACCCTGGTTGGCAGGATGTTCAAAGCGTGGGTACGTGCGCCGCGCCAGGTATGGGTGGGTGGCAACATTGGCAACCCATTGCTCGAAAAACTTGACCAGATCGATCCCGAAGATCGGGTAGTGCTGGAACTGTCCAGCTTCCAACTGGAACTAATTTCCTGTTCACCCCAGGTTGCCGCGGTATTGAATATCACCCCCAACCACCTCGACCGCCACGGGACAATGGAAGCCTATACTGCCGCAAAGGCGCGCATTCTGGATTTTCAACAGCCGTGCGATGTGGCGGTGCTCAACAGGGAAGATGCAGGATCTTGGGGATTGGCAGCCCGCGTGCACGGCAGCCTGGTGACCTTTGGTAGTAACCGGCCCGAACGTTCAGAAAGAGGAACGTTTTTAATGCATGACTGGCTTTACTGGCAGGATGAGCGCGGTGCACATCCGCTCTTTCCAGCTACGGAGATTGCTCTACGCGGAGAGCACAACCGCATGAACATCCTGGCTGCCTGCGCGATTGCCCTGGCGGGGGGTGTTTCAAGTGAGGCAGTACTGGAAGGCGTGCGCGGTTTTCGTGGCGTGGAGCACCGGCTGGAATTTGTGCGCACCTGGAACGGTATCCATTTTTACAACGATTCGATTGCTACCGCACCGGAACGCGTACGTGCCGCGTTGAACGCCTTCAGCGAACCGCTGGTATTGCTGCTCGGCGGGCGCGATAAACACCTGCCCTGGGAAGAACTTGCTGCACAAATTCGCCAGCGGGTAGATCATGTCATTCTGTTTGGCGAAGCTGCTGGCAAAATTGAACAAGCGCTTGGCAAGCCGCAGCCTGGTGAAAAGCCCTACAGCATTCGGCGCTGTGATGGGCTGGAAGAAGCGGTTGAGACAGCAGCCGGGGTAGCCAAAGCCGGGGATGTGGTTTTACTTTCACCCGGCTGTACCAGTTTTGACGCATTTAAGGATTTTGAAGAACGAGGGGAGGCATACCGATTATGGGTGAACAGACTGCCGTAAATTCCCGCATCTCTGCGTCTGCGCCTGCTGCTGCAAGTGCTGTGCGCCCGCTCCGCCTGGGGATCGATGTCCCATTTGTGCTGGCGGTAATGTTCCTGCTGGGCTTTGGGTTGTTGATGGTCTATTCCGCATCCTGGCAGCCTTCGATGCTGGCAGAAAAACCAGTCAGTTATTTTTTCCTCAATCAACTACGCTGGGTGATTGTGGGAATCATCGGTGCAATTTTCTTTATGTACGTCGATTACCGGCGCTGGAAAAAATGGGTTGTGCTGATGGTACTGGTGATGATTGCGCTGCTGATAGCCGTGGTTTTGTTTGGCGAAACGCGCTTCAATTCACGTCGAACGCTGTTCAACGGTTCGGTGCAGCCTTCCGAACTGGCAAAACTGGCGATCATTATTTACCTGGCATTCTGGCTGCATTCCAAGCAAGAAGTGCTGAATAACATCCACTTTGGATTGGTGCCGATGATCTTCATTCTGGGTGTTACGGCGGGATTGATCATGCTACAGCCGGATTTGAGTGCCACGTTGACCATCCTGGTGTTGGGCGGATTGATGTTTTTCCTCGCTGGGGTTGACCTGAGGCAGATCATCTTGATTCTGTTAATCGTCGGCGGGCTGGGCGCTTTGTTCCTGCTGGTTTCGGAGACAGGACGCTACCGCTTCGACCAGTATCTGATTGCGCTGCAGGACCCGGTCAACGCTTCCGATCATATCAAGCGTTCGATCGAATCGGTAGTGCGCGGCGGTTTCTTTGGCGTGGGTATTGGGCGCGGGGCGTCCAAGTTTGCCCTGCCAGTTTCACACACCGACTCAATTTTTGCGGTGATTGCCGAAGAAACCGGTCTTTTAGGCGCAACCGTGGTGGTAATTACCTACATCATCGTACTGTGGCGCGGGCTTTCCATTGCCAGTCGCGCTGCGGACATGCAGGGCAGGTTGCTGGCAGCGGGCTTGACTTTCTGGATCGTGATGGAGGCGGTCTTAAACATGGGTGTGATGGTCAGTGTGTTCCCGTTTGCGGGAAACGCGCTGCCTTTGATCAGCGCTGGTGGTTCGAACCTGACGATGACTATGGCGGCAGTTGGATTGATCCTGTCGGTTGCACGTGTTTCGAACCGCAAAAAATTCGAGGAAGAAGGGAGAACATTTGGTGCGGTTGTTAATTTGCGCCGGGGGAACGGGAGGCGGAGTGTATCCCGCGCTCACCGTTCTACGGAAACTCGGAGATAATGCCAACCCGGTTTTATGGGTGGGCGGGGATGATGGAATGGAAGCCGAACTGGTAACCCGCCAAGACGTCCCCTTCCGCGGCATTCCGGCAGCCGGGGTGCACGGCGTAGGCGCGCGCGCCCTGCCGGGCAACCTGTTCCGGTTGGCAAAAGGCGCACTGGCTTCGCGGCGCATTCTGCGCGAATTCCGCCCAAATGTTTTATTTTTCACCGGTGGCTATGTGGCAGTTCCAATGGCAGTGATGGGGATCCCGGTTAACAGCCTGCTGTATGTTCCGGATATCGAGCCGGGGCTGGCGTTGAAAACCCTGGCGCGTTTTTCGGATTGTATTGCTGTGACAGTAGAGGAATCGCGGGCTTACTTCCCTCACGCCCGCCGGGTTGTGGTGACGGGTTATCCGCTGCGTGCTGAACTAATTGCCTGGAAGCGTGCAGAAGGTCGCAAGTTTTTCAACATTGGTGAAAGTGAACAGGTATTGATGGTATTTGGCGGCAGCAAAGGTGCGCGCAGTATCAACCGTGCTGTGGTCGAAACGTTACTGCCCGTGCTGTTGCCGGGAGTGCATGTCATTCACATTACCGGTCAACTCGATTGGGAAGAAATTCAAGGTCAGGCTGCCCGACTGCCGCGCGAGCAGGCTGCTTTTTACCACCCATTTCCGTATTTGCACGAAGAAATGGGTGCCGCGCTGGCTGCTGCTGACCTGGCAGTATGCCGTTCGGGCGCATCAACACTGGGCGAATTGCCCTTTTTTGGGCTGCCGGCAATCCTGGTGCCCTATCCTTATGCCTGGCGATACCAAAAAGTCAATGCGGATTATCTGGCGTCCCGCGGTGCGGCGATTATCCTCGAAAACGATCAATTGGCAGCCCGACTGGCAGTTACGGTGAAGAATTTATTGGCAGATCGTACCCGGCTGGAACGGATGCGCGCGGAAATGTTCAAACTATCCCGCCCGGGCGCCGCCGAGGCAATTGCCAGCCTGCTTGAGGAACTGGCAGCTGCCCCCGCGCAGAAGGGGAGGTTGACAACATGGTAAGTATCAGCGTGGTGTTCTGGATGTTGGTGATTTTGTTCGCCCTGGTTGGTGGCGTGCGTGGCTGGGCGCGGGAAATCCTGGTTTCATTCGCGGTCATCCTATCCATGTTCATCATCACTGTGTTGGAGCGGTTCGTGCCTTTCATCCGTATTTTGCGCGAGAATGCGCCGGAAACATTATTCTGGATGCGCTCAGTGATTTTGTTATCGCTGGTCTTTTTTGGTTATCAAACTCCCAATCTGCCTCGCATTGCCCAATCCGGGCGCTTTGCCCGAGAACGCTTGCAGGACATTCTATTGGGCTTTTTCCTCGGCGCAGTTAATGGCTTTCTGGTGTGGGGCACAATCTGGTGGTTTCTGGATGACGCCAATTATCCTTTCCCGATCATCTCCGCACCAGACGAAGCCACAGTCATGGGGCAGGAGGCGCTTCGCTTGATCAAAATGCTGCCGCCGGTGTGGTTGATGGCGGACACTGGAACCCCGATTATCTATTTTGCCGTGGCTATCGCGTTTGTGTTTGTTCTGGTGGTGTTTATATAATGAAACACATTCATCTCATCGGCATCGGCGGCAGCGGTCTCTCAGCCATCGCCCTGTTCCTCAAGGAAAAGGGCTACCGGGTGACGGGTTCGGACCGCAGTCTCTCCCCGCTGGCAAAACAACTGGCAGGCGAGGGCATCTCTGTCTATACCGGGCATGATCCTGCCAATGTGCGCGGCGCTGACCTGGTGGTGCGCTCCTCCGCGGTTGCGGCGGATAACCCCGAGGTTGCCGCGGCGCAGGCAGCAGGGATACCCGTGCTCAAGCGCCAGGAGTTCCTGGCAGAACTAACTGCCGGGAAGATCTGCCTGGCAGTGGCAGGCACGCATGGAAAAACCACCACCACCGCCATGCTGGCCTGGGTGCTGACCTGCCTGGGAAAGGATCCTTCCTACATTATAGGTGGGGTTTCGAAAAATCTCAAACGCAATGCACACGCCGGGCAGGGGCAGTGGTTTGTCATCGAGGCTGATGAATACGATTACATGTTCCTGGGCTTGAATCCTCAAGTGATTCTATTGACTACCGTTGAACATGATCACCCAGACTGCTTTCCGACCAGTGATGTGTATTTCGATGTCTTCCAGCAATTTCTTGATCGTTTGCCAACGGACGGCCTGCTGGTTGCCAATCTGGACAATCCGGGGTCACGCCTTTTGGTTGAGGGGTATAAAATCGAACAAAAAGCCTGCCTGACCTATGCCATACAGCAACCGGCGGACTTCAGGGCTGTAGATTTGTCCACCAATTCATTAGGCGGGTTAGATTTCAGGCTGCAAGAACGGGCGACTAAAACGGATTCGGATTTGCTGCAGGTGCGTTTACAGGTGCCTGGTTTGCATAACGTGGCGAATGCACTGGCTGTAATCAGCGCGTGTCGCAGCCTGGGTTTGCCGCTGGATCAAGTAGCCAATGCACTGCAGCAATTTTCCGGCACCGGACGGCGTTTCGATGTGTTGGGTGAAGCTGACGGGGTTGTGGTGGTGGATGATTATGCCCATCATCCCACTGAGGTAGCAGCCACGCTGGCGGCTGCCCGCGCGCGCTACCCGCAACGGCGCATTTGGGCGGTCTGGCAGCCGCACACCTATTCCCGGACAATAACACTGTTGGATCGTTTTGGACAAGCCTTCGAAAGTGCCGACCGGGTGGTGGTGATCGAAATCTACGCTGCGCGCGAACGGCGCGAAGGATTCTCCGCCGCCCAGGTGATTGAACATATTGCACATCCTGAGGTGCAGTTCATCCCCACACTGGATGAAACTACCGACTATTTGCTGGACAACCTGACCAGCGGCGATGCGTTGCTGGTGCTTTCGGCGGGAGACGCCGATCAAGTCAGTGCCCGGGTGTTTGCCGGGTTGAAAGAAAGGGAGCAAAAGCATGGCTGAGAAACAGAAACACATGTATGAGTCTGCTGTTACCACAGCGCCGGCATTCCGGTTGGAAAGTGTGGAATTCAAAGTTCAACCGGAAGTACACTCGCGGCGGGAGTGTTTGACTGCCCGACCGCCCAGCCTGGATGCCGCCCGTGAGGACGTGCTCAACCGGTTGATCGAAGCCATCAAGAGCCTTTAAGTATTTTTGGGTGAGGATGGGAATGATCGATCTGCCTGTGGATAACCTGCGCCAGTTATTCGGCAACCGCCTGCAAGAGAACGTGCGCCTGGCGAATTACACCGCCGCGCGCGTTGGGGGGGTCGGTGACGCGCTGGTGGTGGTGCACAGTGCGGACGAACTGGAAAGGGACGTCCAATCCCTTTGGGCGCTGCAGGTGCCGTTTATCATTCTGGGCAGTGGTGCGAATGTGCTGATTAGCGATCGCGGCGTGCGCGGGGTAACCATTCTAAACCGCGCTCATACCATTCGCATCGATGCCCAAAGTGAACCTCCCTCAGTCTACGCCGAGTCGGGCGCAAATCTTGGCGGTGTAGCGCGGCAGGTTGCCCTGCGCGGCTTGAGCGGGCTGGAATGGGCAGCCACTGTACCTGGTTCGGTGGGCGGTGCTGTGTATGGCAATGCGGGCGCGTTTGGCGGCGATATGCACGGCAATCTGCTGCTGGCAGAAATCTTGCACCCTGACCGGGGAAGGCAAACGCTGTCGGTAGCGGAAATGGGGTACGAATACCGCAGCAGCATGCTCAAACGTTCGGCTGTCAAAGCGGTCATTCTCGCGGCAAAGATGGGACTGACCCGCAGCACCCCCAAAGATGTCAAGGCAAAAATGGAAGAGTTTGCGGCACGACGAAAACAAACCCAACCACCTGGAGCCAGCCTTGGCTCCATGTTCAAAAATCCACCAGGAGATTACGCCGGGCGGCTGATCGAAGCCAGCGGTTTGAAAGGAAAGCGGGTCGGCGGTGTGCAAGTTAGCCCGGTGCATGCTAATTTTTTCACCAATGATGAGTCGGCGACCGCGATGGACTATTACCGGTTGATCGAGGAGGTGCGCAGTCAGGTAGAGCGAAAGACCGGAGTGCGGCTAGAACTGGAAATTGAATTGGTTGGAGACTGGCAGTGAGACGATACCAGGTCGAAGAGGAACCGAAATGACAGAAAAGACCAGGGTTGGCGTATTTTTTGGAGGGCGCTCCGGCGAACATGAGGTTTCGCTGCAATCGGCGCGTTCGATCATCGCCAACCTCGACGTGGCGAAATTCGAGATTATCCCGGTCGGGATCACCAAACAGGGTAACTGGTACAGCGGGGATGGCGTACTGGAAGCGCTGGAAACCAGCGCATTGGAGACATTGATCCCGGTGACCATGCGGGCTCAGCCGGGTGATTATTGGCTGTATCGTGTGACGGGTAGCCAGTTTGAGCCATACGCCCACCTGGACGTGGTTTTTCCGGTATTACACGGCACCTTTGGCGAGGACGGCACGCTGCAGGGGCTTTTTGAGATGTCAAGCATTCCGTATGTGGGCGCCGGGGTACTGGCGTCTGCGGTTGGAATGGACAAAGGCTTGTTCAAATCAGTGCTGCGCGCTCACAACCTGCCCGTGTTGGATTACCGGCTTATCACCCGGCACGACTTCGAGACCGATCCGATTGGAGTGATGAAATATATCGAGTCTAGCCTGGATTACCCGATGTTCACTAAACCTGCCAACCTGGGATCTTCGGTCGGTATCACCAAATGCCGCAGCCATTCAGACCTTATGGAAGGTTTGATGGAAGCTGCTCGTTTTGACCGCCGCATTCTGGTCGAGGCGGGGCTGGAATCGCCGCGTGAAATCGAAGTGAGTGTTTTGGGCAACCAAACTCCACAAGCCTCGATTCCCGGTGAGGTTGTTCCCGGTGACGACTTCTATACCTATGCTGCGAAATATTTAAGCGACCAGTCGCAATTGTTGATCCCTGCACCACTGCCCGATGTGCTGCGCGAGGAAATTCGCCGCATTGCTGTGGAGACCTATTGTGCCATCGATTGTGCCGGTATGGCACGGGTGGACTTCCTGTTGGACCGCCACAGCGAAAAAATCTACGTTAGCGAAGTTAATACCATTCCCGGATTTACCCGCATCAGCATGTACCCGAAATTGTGGGAAGCCAGCGGTATCCCGTATCCGCAATTGTTGGAACGGCTGATCGCTCTGGCATTCGAACGCAAAGCAGACCGCGACCGAACCGAGTTCACCTACCGGAGGGAATCATGAGCGTTAATTCATCCTCCTCAATGAGCCGCGCTGAGCAACTGCGCCAGCGCCGCAGCCAGAAAACCCAACCACGGGTCACACCCGTAAAAAAGAGCACGCCCGTGGCACCGCGCCATCAACCGGCAGTGATGCGCGGTTTCCAATCCAGCGCAAGTATTCCGCTGCGCAAGGCAAAACCGATGAAAGTTCGCAAGCAGTATTATTACTCGCTCGGTGCCAACGGGGCGGAAATCCGTTTACCGGCGATCCCATTAATTAACCCGGGTTCCCGGCTTGTCTCGGCGATTTTGCTGGTGGTAGGACTGCTTGCATTGTACATGCTTGGTTTTGGATCGCAGTTCGAAGTGTCTCATTTCAAGGTGGAAGGTATCCAGCGCCTGACCTATGGCGAATTCGAAGCCGTGTTGAAGCTGGAAGGTTCACAAATAATCGAATTCGATCCGCAGCACGCCACTGCCGCCCTGGCAAAGGCGTACCCGGAACTCTCGTCTATTCACATCTCGGTCGGGCTTCCGGCAGAGGTGACCATTCAAGTCGTAGAGCGTCAGCCAGTGATCGCGTGGGAAGCCGGTGGCAACACAATCTATTGGCTGGATGCCGAAGGTGTGATCCTGCCGCAGCGCGGCGATGCGGGCGAATTACTATGGATCGAATCGGATCAAATCCCACCGCTGGCAGCACTGCCTGCCGCGGCGCAAACAGCGCAGGATAATCCGGCAGCGGCAACTTCACCAACCGAAATATGGGGACGAGTGGCGGATACGCAGGTTTTGAAAGCAATAAATGACCTGCTTTTGCGCTTGCCTCCAGAATCCAAGCTGGTCTATAATTCTATGAATGGGTTAGGCTGGCAGGACCCGCGCGGTTGGGAAGTCTATATTGGCAAAAACCTGGAGAATTTTGAACAAAAACTGACCGTTTATGAGTCCATCGTTGAAAACTTTGAGAAACAAGGTGTCTATCCTCAAGAATTGGTCAGTGTGGAGTTCATTAACGCTCCATTCTATCGATAGTGGAGAATGCCATGGATGAACCAATCGTAGTGGGAATTGACATTGGTACGACCAAAGTATGCACGCTGGTTGCGCGCGTAGAGGGGGAGCGCAGCATGCGGATTTTGGGGGTGGGAATCGAGCCTTCACAAGGGATTCGCAAAGGCAACATTGTTGACCTTGCCGCGGCATCCACATCCATTGCCCGCTCCATTGAAAAAGCGCAGCGCACCTCCGGGTTTGAGATCACCTCGGCGTTGGTCAGTCTGGCTGGCTCACACGTTGCCTCGGTCAATAGTCGAGGGGTGGTGGGTATTTCGGGCGGGGTGATCGACGAAGTGGATGTTGCCCGTGCATTGGAAGCTGCCCAGGCAGTAGCCATTCCACACAACCGCCAGATCATCCATGTCATCCAGCGCAGTTTTGTGGTGGATGGACAGGACGGCATCCGAACCCCGATAGGGATGCATGGCTACCGCATGGAGGTGGAAGCCCATATCATCACGGCTGCCGAATCGACGGTTGAAAACCTGCGCCAGTGTGTGCAATCCGCTGGGGTACAGGTTAGCCAGTTTGTGCTCAACCCGCTGGCATCGGCAGAGGTGGTGCTCTCCGAAACCGAACGCCAGATGGGTGCGATTGTGTGCGATATCGGCGGCGGCACCACGGATCTGGCGATTTATATCGATGGCGACGTCTGGCACACGATGGTGCTGGCAGTGGGCGGCAATCATATCACCTCGGATATTGCCCATGGACTGCGCCTGTCGATCGACCAGGCAGAAGAAATCAAGAAGCGCTACGGGCACGCGGTGGAAGCCGACATCGCTGAGGATGACGTGATCAGCGTGCGCTCGTTTGGGCAGGACTCGCCCGCCCAAGTCAACCGGCGTGACCTGGCGCACATTATCGAGGCGCGGGTGGAGGAAATTTTCCTGCTGGTGCTGCAGGAAATCAAACGCTCCGGGTACGATGGGCTGCTGCCGGCAGGCATGGTATTAACCGGCGGTGCCAGCCAGTTGCCCGGAATGAAAAATTTAGCCAGCTCCGTTTTGGGGCTGCCGGTGCGGGTTGCCAAACCCGAAGGTCTGATTGGCTTGACCGATCAGCTGCACTCGCCGGCGTACTCGACCAGCGTGGGGCTTTTGTACTGGGCATTGCTGCTCAGCGAAGCCGAACCGCTGCGCCCGCGCCGCTCACTACTGCCGCGCGGCGTATCCATTGATGGCGACAGGCTCAAGAATTTCTTGAAACGCCTGTTACCTTAATCCATTCGAAGGTCCTGGACCGAGAATTTTTTATGGATCAAATCAAGACAGGTAAAGCGGAGGAAAACAAGATGGATCTCTACTCAAACCAGGCAGAATCATTTGCCCGCATCAAGGTGATCGGTGTGGGCGGCGGTGGCTGCAATGCTGTCAATCGCATGATCGAGGAGGGATTGAGCGGCATTGAATTTATCACCGTCAACACAGACGCGCAGGCTTTGCTGCTCTCCAAAGCCCCAACCCGGGTTCGGATTGGTGATAAGTCGACCCGCGGTTTGGGCGCGGGCGGCAACCCTGAGGTGGGACGCAAGGCGGCGGAAGAATCGGCGGAGGAACTGTACGAAGTGCTCAAAGGTTCCGACATGGTGTTCGTCACCGCCGGTTTAGGCGGCGGCACCGGCACCGGCGCAGCGCCAATTGTGGCACAAATTGCCAAAGAAGTAGGTGCGTTGACCATCGGTGTGGTCACCCGCCCGTTTACCTTCGAGGGCATGCGCCGCCAGCAGTCGGCTGAATCGGGCATTTCCAAATTGAAGGAACACGCCGATACATTGATTGTCATCCCCAACGACCGCCTTCTGCAAATTGTGGACAAGCGCGTCACGCTACAGGAAGCCTTCCGCACCGCGGATGATGTCCTGCGCCAGGGCATCCAGGGTATTTCCGAGCTGATCACCGTCCCGGGTTTGATCAACCTCGACTTTGCCGATGTGCGCGCGATCATGTCCGAAGGCGGCGCGGCGCTGATGGCAGTGGGTCATGCCAGTGGCGAGGACCGCGCCCGGGTTGCGGCAGAAATGGCGATTTCCAGCCAGTTGCTGGACATCACCATCGACGGCGCACGCGGTATTCTGTTCAACGTGACCGGTGGCAACAGCCTGACCCTGTTCGAGGTCAACCAGGCGGCAGCCATCATTAAAGAAACTGCCCATCCGGATGTCAATCTCATCTTTGGTGCAGTGGTCGATCCGAACATGGGCGATGACATCCGCATCACCGTCATTGCGACTGGCTTCGACCGCCCCAGCGTGCGTTCCCCTTTAGTGGATCAGCGCCCCGCCCCGAAGAAGGAAGAAACCGCTTCCTTCCCGGCGAGCAGCCCGGCTTCAAGCAGGGCTGAGCGGCAAGCGCCCGCATCCTCGCCGACCGAATTCCAGCCTCATGTGATCAACACCAACGACCTGGATATTCCGGCATTTTTACGGAATCGCAACACGCAGCGCTGATCGTCACTACCAGCGGGATGCGGTGAGCCGATGATTTCGGCTGGGCTGATGAACGCCTGGTCAGGGGTTTTCCCAAAAACCCCTGCTTAAGCTCGCCTGTATTGCTACGACTGTGACGTGTTGCCACCCTCCTCCAGCAGGCAGCCGTTATCAGCATCTTTCTTAGCGGTATAAACACCTGTCTTGTGGAAACCTCCCGAAGATCACCCCTGCGGGAGGTTTCCCGGTTTACCGCTGTTTTGGCGGAGGCTTTTCCCAAGTGGTGGATGGGCAAGGGGGATGACCGCCTGCAGTTGGGTGGCAAGCAGACGATAAAAACGACAACGTTACTCTGTTTCACTTAATAATTTGTTAACATTTGTGTTGAGGCTTTAAAACCGTTGAATTGGAGCGTCTCTTTATGGGGGTTGACGGAAAAAACACGCTTGCATCATCCACATCTGGGGTCATTTTGGGGTGCTTTCGGTTGTGGGTGTATCGGATTCTAACGCAACACATAATTTATGAACATTTTTTCTAGCCCGACAATTTTAAGATTAGAATTGGTGTTTTTCTATTGCGTGTGTTGTACACTTGTGCTAGAATATTACCGTACATATGACACTCTAGCTCGCCGTGCCCCCATATATGGGGGGTATGTTTTCGGAAAAATCAACCTTCCGCCAGGGAAGGAACAGTGAAATAAAGGCTCATAAGGGGATGCAGATTAAGAGTCGCTCACGAGTATACCGGAAGGCAATGGAGGTACGACTTGCGCTGTCCTTACTGTCAAAATGAACAATCCAGAGTGCTGGATACTACCCACGACCAGCGCGGCGGAATCCGCCGGCGGCGTGAATGCGAAAAGTGTGGGCAGCGTTTTTCCACCTATGAGCGGGCTATTCTGGCAACACCGCTGGTGGTCAAACGGGACGGTACACGCGAAGAGTTCGACCGCGAAAAACTGGTGCGCGGCATCCGTATTTCGTGCGCTAAGCGCCCGGTTTCTGCCGCCGAAATCGAACGCCTGGTGGGTGAAATTGAAGCCTCGCTGCAACAGATGGGCCGGGCGGAGGTCTCCTCGCGGGTGATCGGTGACATGGTCATTGCCGGACTGAAACAGCTCGATCAATTGGCTTATATTCGCTACGCGATAGTCTATTTGCATTTAAACGATTTACACGCCATTCGCAAAGAAATTGACCGATTACTGGAAGGTTAGTTTAGAAAGGAGAACGTGATGGTAACTCGCAATGAAGAGATCAAAAACGGCTTGCTGCCCACCCCGCCGCGACCGGAGGATCTGCCGCCCATTGAGCTGACCGAAAACGCCCGTCAGGTGCTGGTGCGCCGTTATGTCCGCCGCGGCGACGACGGTGAGCCGGCTGAGAGCGTGGATGACATGTTTTGGCGGGTGGCTTATCACGTTGCTGTGGTAGAGGAAAAATGGGGCAAGGATGTGATGGAGCGGGCGCGCGAATTCTACCTGCTGCTGACCGACAAGCGATTCTTCCCGAATTCACCCACCTTTACCGGCGCAGGCACCCCGCTGGGGCAGCTGGCAGCGTGTTTCGTCCTGCCCATCAATGATGACATGGGGCGCGATTCATCGGGCATTTTCCAGACATTGCGGGACGCCGCTCTGATTCAGCAGACTGGCGGTGGCAATGGGTTCGGCTTCTCGCGGCTGCGCCCCAAGGGTGCCTTAGTCAAGTCGTCCGCCGGGCAGGCAACTGGTCCGGTTGGCTTTTTGCGTGTCTATGACCACGCCTTTGGAGAAATTGCCCAGGGCGGCACACGCCGCGGGGCAAACATGGCAGTTCTGCGTGTGGATCACCCGGATATCGAAGAATTTATCACCTGCAAGACGGATGAGAATGCCATCACCAATTTCAACATCTCGGTGGGCATCACAGATGCTTTCATGCAGGCGGTGGAAAACGACGAGGAATGGGAACTGAAATTCCCGGACGTGCATTCACCGCTCTACCGACAGGTGCGCGGCACGCTGGAGCAGATGATCGAAGCGGGTGTTCCGCTGATCACCGACAGGGTAGTGCGTGCGCGTGAGCTGTTCGCAAAGATCGTCCGCCAGGCACACCACAACGGTGAGCCGGGGGTGCTTTTCCTGGATGCCGCCAACCGCTCCAACCCGGTACCGCACCTGTACCAGTTGGAAGCCACCAACCCATGTGGCGAGCAGTGGCTGGGACCGTATGAAAACTGCTGCCTGGGTTCAGTCAACCTGGCACAACACTATGCACCGGGTGGCAAGGTGGATTGGGAGGGTTTGCGTCAGTCGGTAGTCAGCTCGACGCGTTTCCTGGATGACGTGGTGGACGCCAACAAGTACGTACCGGCGGTGCCCCAGCTTGCCGAGGCGGCTCTCCGTGCGCGGCGGATTGGGCTGGGCATTATGGGGCTGGCGGATCTGATGTATCACTGCGGCGTGCGCTACGGTTCCGCAGAGGGGCAGGAGTTTGCCGCCCAGGTGATGGAGTTCGTCCGCTATCATGCCATGCTGACCTCGATGGAACTGGCACGCGAGCGTGGCGCGTTTCCGGCGATTCATGGCTCAATCTATGATCCCGAAAATTTCAAATGGAGCCCACCGCAGCCCCTTTCCACGTACACCCACGATTGGGGACGACCGGCGGTGGATTGGGCTGGGCTGGTGGACGGGATCAAGGCGCACGGCATCCGCAATGCTGCCCAGACGACAATTGCCCCGACCGGAACTATTGCCACTGTGGCAGGCTGCGAGGGCTATGGCTGCGAGCCGACCTTTGCGTTGGCGTACATTCGCCATGTCAACGATCACGGCAAGGATTTGCAATTGACTTATGCCAGCCCCCAGTTCGAGAAAGCGCTGATCGAAGCGGGCATAGGTACGGAAAAGCGCGAGGAGATCTTCGAACAGGTCATGCTGGAAGGTTCCTGCCAGCGTATCGAAGCTGTTCCGGAGGATATTCGTCGGGTTTTCGTTGTCTCCGGCGATATCACTGCCGAAGAACATGTGCGCATGCAGGCAGCTATGCAGGCATTTGTGGATAATTCGCTCTCCAAGACAATCAACTTCCCTGAAACCGCCACCGAAGAGGATGTTGCCACCGCCTATCGCCTGGCGTGGAAACTGGGCTGCAAGGGAATCACCGTCTATGTGACCGGCTCACGCGACAAAGTGGTTTTGGAAACTCACTCGACCGCCAAAAAGAAACAGTCCACCGAAACCGGGCTGCTGGTGGTGCTTGAAGCCGAAACGACCACCATCAGTGAAGGGCAATTGACCATCTGGCACGAGACCAAAAAGCCGCGCCCGCGCTACCTGACCGGTTTTACCTATACCATCGATACCCCGCTGGGCAAAGCGTTTATCACGGTCAACGAAAATGGCGGCAACCAACCGTTCGAAGTGTTTATCAACACCGCCAAAGCCGGCTCGGACACCGCGGCAGTATCCGAGGCGATTGGTCGGCTGCTCTCGTATACCTTGCGGCTGGCTTCGCCGATTGAACCGGCGCGTCGGCTGCGCGAGGTTGCTAACCAGTTACTCGGCATTGGCGGGGGACGTTCGCTTGGCTTTGGACCCAACCGAGTGCGTTCACTTCCGGACGGAGTCGGGCAGATTTTGGACGAGTATTTGCAAATCCGCGCCGAGCGGCTGGTCTCACAGCACAGCAGCAATGAGAGCGAGGTGAAAACGCCCGGCAACGGTCACCGCGGCGCAGCGGCGCGTTCCGACACCCAACCGGCGGTGCAAAAATTGCTCCGCTTTGGCGACCTGTGCCCGGAGTGCGGTGAAGCAGCAGTCATTAATGAAGAGGGCTGCCGAAAATGTTACGCCTGCGGGTTCAGCGAGTGCTGAGGATACTTCTGGTAAGATCAAAGGGTAAAAAACATTCAGAAGCGCCCCGCCGAGGGCGCTTCCTCTACATAATCCTGTTGGGTGGGTTATTTGTTTTTCTAACCGCCTGCGCCCCCGCGATTCAGGCGCAGCCCAGCCTCACCCCAACCTCAACCGCCAGCCTGACTGCCACCATCATTCCCAGCCGGACGCTTGAGCCATCCGCCACGCCAACCCCAACGCGTGCGCCCACGCTGACCGTCACGCCGACACCAAGCAATACGCCCAGCCCGACGCCGCTTCTCACCTACGCGGTTCTGCGCGGCAAGGTGACCATTGCCCAGGCGGTCTGCCATTACGGTCCCGGCGCGCCGTACCTGTACAAATACGGGGTGTATGCGGGCAACACGCTGGAGATCATCCGCCGGGTGGAAGGCGGCAATTACGTCGAGATTCGAGCCATTGGTGGCAGCAACCCGTGCTGGCTGCGTGCAGATTACATGGATATCCGCGGTGACCTGAACGCGCTGCAGCCAGTGCACCCGTTCGATGTTAAACTGCCAATATCACCTTACTATCCGCCGCTGCCGTGGGCAAAAGCGGAGCGCAGCGGTGACCAGATCACGGTCATATTTTCTGCGCTGACGCTGCGCGCAGGTGACGAGCAGGGCATGGCGCCGTACATTGTAGAAGCCTGGGTGTGCCAGGCGGGCAGCATGATTTTTTTGCCCATTGGTGCGTACCAGACCGAGGTAGTGGTAAACGATGAGCCGGGCTGCGACAGCCTGTCGCGCATCCGCGTCACCGCGGCGGAGAAGCACGGCTACACCAGCCCGATCGAGGTTGCGCTGCCACCGCGTGAATGAAGCCTGTGGTATAAACTCTTCATATCCCAACCCTTTTCTGCGCAGCCAGAGGAGTAATCGACATGGAAACCCAACCTATAATCATTGGAGGGACGATGATTATCGAAACCGTGCCGGGCGGTGGAAGTATCCAGGGCGAGGCGGACGCGCTCGACCTGGTGGCTGCCTGCGGCGAGTACGGTGCGCAGCGGCTGATGCTGCATGTCGAAAACCTGAGCGATGCCTTTTTCGACCTCAAGAGTGGTCTGGCGGGCGCGGTGCTGCTCAAGTTCAGTAATTACTGGCTGCGTGTTGCGGCGGTCATCCCTCCCGCGCAAATCGGACAGGGACGCTTTGCTGAGTTTGCCGCCGAGACCAACACAGGGCAGCAGTTTCGCATCTTCAGCCAGCGCCAGGCAGCCCTCGACTGGTTGGCGGAGGGCTAAGTGGATGGCTGGGCGTACACCCACCAGCCGGGCTGGTCGGGCTGCTCGCAGCACTGCATAATCTCCACCCTGTCTTCCTCAAGCCAGAGAACCGGCGGACGGGCGGCAAAGTTGTAGTTGGACGCCATGCTCAACTGGTAGGCGCCGGAAACCGGCACCGCCAGCAGATCGCCGCGCTGTACATCGGGCAACTCGACTTCCGGGATGAGCACATCGCCCGACTCGCAAAACTTACCTACCACCCGCACTGTCTGGCTGGCGGGTTGGTCGGCGCGCTGAACGACACGTGCTGTGTACCGCGCCTGATAGAGCGCCACTCGCGGGTTGTCCGCTAGCCCACCATCGATAGCAACGATGCGCGTGCCTGCCGGTGTGACCTTTTGGGTGCCAACCCGGTACACTGCCACACCGGCACGGGCAACCAGCCAGCGCCCCGGTTCGAGCACCAGGCGTGGAAATTGCCAGTCGTAGCGCAGGCTGGCTTCCTGCACCGCGCCGGAAACGGTCTGCACCCATGGTTCGGGATCATCCGCCGGGTCGTTGGCGGTGTAGCGCACTCCCCAGCCGCCGCCAGGGCTGATCTCCTGCGGAGTGTAATGGTTGCGGGCGGCAAGGGCGCACAACATTTCGATTGCCTGGCGATAGGGTTCGGAATCGAATATTTGCGAACCGAGGTGCGTGTGCAGCCCGGTCAACTCCAGCCACGGGCTGGATAAACTGCGCTGGATAGCTGCATCGGCTTCGCCATTATCCAGATGCAGACCGAATTTGCTGTCCACGTGAGCGGTTTCGATGTGGGGGTGGGTATCCACGTTCAAATCGGGAGTGATGCGCAACCAGATGCGTGGACGCTTTTGATGGCGGGCAGCCAGTTCTTCCAGCAGCGCCAGTTCATCCAGGTTGTCCACCACAATGGCTTGAATTCCCCAGTCCAGGGCTGCCTGTAATTCGGCTTCGCTCTTATTGTTGCCGTGCAGGTGAATTACTCCGGGTGGAAAACCGGCACGCTGCGCGATGTGGATTTCCCCAAGGCTGACCACATCCGCGCCAACGCCCCAACGCGCCAGGTTGGCAGCAAAATGCGCCGAAAGGTAGGCTTTACTAGCATATGCCAGCATGGCTTGGACGGGATAATAGCGCTTGAACAGATTGTTCAGTCGGTCGATTTGGCGACGGACGGTAGCACCATCATATAAGTAGAGCGGCGTGCCGTAAGTTGAGGCGAGGGCTGCTAGGTCATGCCCGGCGATGGTCAATACCCCCTGGGCATTGATGCTGGTGCTGAGTGGAAACAAGGATAAATCGTCCATTAAAGACATGGCATGTTCCTTAATAAAACGGGGTGGTCAAATCACGCGCCGGCTTCAGCCGAGGAGACCGCCAAAATTTCCCCGTAGAAGATGCGGTGGTAATCTTTTTGCGGATAATGTGTTTCGATTGAAGCGTCCAGAAAGTGCGCCGGATTGAAATCGTCCCAGTACAACTTGCGGCATTCAATCGCCAGGCAGGCTTGTTCGAACACCGGCGCAGCGACGACGGTTGCAGCCTGCGGAGTCAGCCCTGCCAGGGCGATTTTAGCGGTGTCTCTGCCGGAACGCGAACCGATCAACGAAAGTGCTTTGCGGTACTTGGCGGGAAAGGCGCACAGCGTAAACGTGTCAAACTGGTTGAAAAACTCGTAGGTGTAGCGGGTTGGGCGGACGAAGACCTGGGCAAAAGGTTTGCCCCACAATGACCCCAAACTCCCCCAGGAAACGGTCATGGCATTGTATTTGCCGGATGAAAAATCACCAGCGGTCAACAACAGCCAGTCGGTTTCCCAAAAATCATAGACGCGCAGTTGCAGAGTTTGGGTGGAAATGGGTTTGCGGTGCATGGTTTCTCCTCGTCACGTGCCGGATAATGAGCCAATTATACAGGCAATCAAGCGCAGTTCAAGGAATCAAAGCGCTTCCGCAGTATGGGCACAGGACAGAACCACCGGTGTCACCACGCTTGACGCGCTGAGAGGGCTTTATTCTTCAGGTTTGGGTGGCACAACCTTCATGGTTGGGTCAATGCGGTCAGAAAGGATCTTTGATCCGAGAATCTCGCCGTACTTGATCAACCGGTCGATGTGCCTGACGTCATCCATTTCGATCGGCTCATCCATGTCAACCTGGAAGCGGCGGAAATCCAGCTGGTCGAAAAAGGTCTTAACCAGTTGGACTTGCTGGTCTTCGGCGGAATGTAAAAACACGCCAAAGATATGGCTGAGCCAGTCCCATGCCCAGTAACGCGGCGCGGAGAGCGGGTCGAAACGGTACGGCTCACGTCCGGTACCCAGGCTGATCAGGGTCGTTTCGGCAGGGTCCCACTGCAGAATAAAACTTGCTTCGTAGGCAGCCAGGTAGCATGGATTGGCGTACGAGCCGACCCCGCCATCGATGTAGCGCCCTTCGACCAGCGGAAAATAGGTTGGAACAGTGCAAGAGGATTGCACGGCTTTAACCACCTCCCACTCGGCATATTCTTCTTTCCAGGATTTGATGAACAGGTTTTTGCGCTTCTTCAGGTCGTAGGCGGTGATAACCACATCGATTGGGTGTTCTGCCTGCCAGTAATCGCTCATTTTTTGATTGCCAAAGTAAGCGCGCAAAAAGGTTTCCAACGGAGCCGATGGGTAGCGGTAGCGGGTGAGCGGGAAGATAACTTTGCGCCAGGTGGTGGGAAACACCTGGCTGCCCAGGGTCAGGTAGAGGTGATTGAGGTGACTAGCGGTCATGCCAGAAGCAATCCCGGCAGCAATGATTGCTCCGGTGGACGTACCGGCGGTCAAGCCTGCCAGCCGGTGCAACGGAACCTGAAGCGCGTTTTCCAGCATGGTCAGAGCCTGAGTGACGACCACCCCGCGGATCCCGCCTCCGTCGATGGCAATAGCCAGATTCTTTCGAAACGGTTGCATGGAATCCTCCTAACGCAGGATGTTACGGAACTGATCCTGGAGGGACTGCCCGATCCCCGCCAGCCCGTTAAGAATGGGCGAGAAGGGGTCCCAGGTTGCGCTTGTGCGCCCGGTCAGCCGTGATGACAGGTCGGGGCCGAGATACAAGAACAAGATAATGGCAAAGCCGAGCAATAGAATGAAAATCCAGGGAATTTTTTCTCCGTTTTGACCAGCGCTCATCAACCACCTCCGCAAGTGCCAACCTGTTCGAGACCAGTTTGCCGAATAGTCCCTGCTTACTCTGTTCATCTTGATTATACAATTGGGTAACAGGTTTCCGTTGTTCAAATCTCTTGGATCATTTGATGATAAAATAACTCTCCATAAAAAATGAGGAGGGCTATCATGCAGGACAACGAAGGGTTACAATACCATCTCAAAATCAAACCCGGACAGGTGGGCAAGTACGTTTTGCTGCCTGGTGATCCGGGCAGGGTGGAAAAAATTGCGGCATACCTGGATGATGCTTACTTCGTCTCTGCCAATCGCGAACACACCATTTACACTGGTAAATTGCTGGATGAAATGGTCTCGGTGGTGTCCACGGGGATGGGCTGCCCGTCCACAGCAATTGCGGTGGAGGAATTGGTGGCGGTGGGTGTGCACACCTTCATCCGCGTGGGCACCTCCGGCGCGATGCAACCAGGAATGCGCCTGGGGGATGTTGCTATTGTCACCGGCGCAATTCGGGATGAAGGCACCACCCGCCAGTACCTGCCCATTGAATACCCGGCGGTGGCGGACCTGACGGTGGTCAATGCGCTGGTCGAATCGGCGCGCACATTGGGTGTTCCTTATTATGTCGGCGTTTCGCATACCAAGGATTCGTTCTATGGTGAAATCGAGCCAGAACGCATGCCGCTGGCGGGTGAGTTGAAAGCGCGCTGGAATGCCTGGGTGGCAGGGGGAGCGATATGCTCGGAAATGGAAGCCGCGGCGATTTTCATCCTGGCGTCGATTTACCGCAAACGTGCTGGCGGGGTGATGACTGTGGTGGGCAGCGATACCGAAACGCTGATTGGCAAGAAAACCTCGCCGGATGTGATGATTCACGTTGCTGTGGAGGCACTCAAACGCCTGATCGAACTTGACCGGCGGTAGTAAGGAAGTTGCGCTTGTTATCAATTGGGAAGTTACTTTATCCGCCACGGTCGATCGCCGTGGCGATGTTTTTTTACAGTTGTTGATATCTTGGGCGGTATTGCAATGCTTCCGCCAGGTGAGCCGGCTGGATGGCTTCGCTGGCAGCCAGGTCGGCGATCGTGCGGGCTAATTTGAGAATGCGGTGGTAGGCGCGGGCGGAGAGCTGAAATTGCTGCATGGCGTTTCGCATCAGTGTAGAGCAGGGCTCATCCAAAACGCAGAACTTGCGTACGTCTGCTGGACGCATATCCGCGTTGCAGGCAATTCCATCTTCGCTGAAACGCTGACGTTGAATCTGCCGGGCGGCTTCCACCCGGCAGCGCACGGCGTGCGATCCTTCCCCCTGGCGGCGTTCGCTCAATTTTTCATAATCGACTCGCGGAACATCGATGTAAATATCGATCCGGTCGAGCAATGGTCCGGATATACGTTTTTGGTACTTAGTGACGGTGGAGGCGGAGCAGGTGCAGGCTTTGACCGGATCGCCATAGTGACCACATGGGCAGGGATTCATGGCTGCCACCAGCTGAAAATTTGCCGGGAAGGTCAGTGAACCCTGAGCGCGACTGATGGTGACCACTTTATCCTCAATTGGCTGGCGCAGCACCTCCAAAACTCGTTGTCCAAATTCGGGCAGTTCATCCAGAAAAAGAACCCCGCGGTGGGCGAGCGAAACTTCGCCAGGGTGGGGCAGGTTACCGCCGCCCACCAAACCGGCGTGGGAGATGGTGTGGTGGGGAGCGCGGAAAGGACGGTTGCGCACCAATGGAGCATCAGCGGGCAACTGGTCGGCAACCGAATACACCCGGGTCACATCCAGCGCTTCGTCAATCGTCATGCGCGGGAGAATGGCGGGTAGAGCGCGTGCCAGCAAGGTCTTACCCGCGCCGGGCGGTCCAGACATGAGTACATTGTGCCCGCCAGCTGCTGCTACCTCCAGGGCGCGTTTGACATGCTCCTGCCCTTTGATATCGCGGAAATCGGTTTGAACCTGGACTTCGGTTTCCTCGATTTGAACCAGCGGGTGTGGGTGAATCAATGCTTCCCCCAATACGTGCCGGGTTATTTCATGGATCGATTCCACCGGAATGACCTCCAGATCGGGGATCAAGGCGGCTTCAGCGGCATCCGAAATGGGTACAAACATGCGCGCGAAACCCAGCCGGCGGGCGGCGGCTGCCATTGGCAACACTCCGCGCACATGCCGGACGGTGCCTTCCAGAGACAATTCACCCACGACCAGGGTATTGTTGAAGGCTTGCGGAGGAATCTGATCGGTTGCGACCAACACACCCAACGCGATGGGCAGGTCGTAGGCGGGACCTTCCTTGCGCACCGAAGCAGGGGCTAAATTAACCGTAATTCGCTTGCGCGGAAAAAACAACCCAGTATTCTTGATTGCCATTTGCACTCGTTCGCGAGATTCCTGAACCGCGGTATCCGGTAATCCCACAATAACCATGGTGGGTAATCCCTGCCCGGTGTCTACTTCCACTTCCACGATGGCGGTTTCCAGACCGATGACGGAGCAAGAGTATATTCTGGCAAGCATAAGGTTTTTGGGTGTTTTATCTATTCAGGTAAATTTGTGAGAAAAATCACAACCAAACCATACACATCAAAATAATCGATCAGTAATTGAGTATAATTACAGGTGGGGAATTATTGGTTAAGTATATCCCTTTTTCAGCGGCCGTATCGTCCGCTGATGAAGTTCTCCATTTCTTCCAGCAAAAGTGCCTGATCGGAGATGATGGTTTTTACCACATCGCCGATGGTGACCATTCCTGCCAGTTGATCGTTTTCGATCACCGGCAGGTGGCGGATGTGGCGGGCGGTCATCAGCAGCATGCACTCCTTGACCGATTGCTCCGGCGTAACAGTGATCACTTCATGGGTCATGAAGGTGCTAACCGGTAGCAGGTTGAGAGTCTCCTTCTGGCGCACCGCCTGCCGAGCGTAATCGCGCTCCGAGAAGATGCCGGCTAATTTACCGTCTTGGACAACCACCACCGCGCCAATGTCCTTTTCAGACATCAATTCCAGGGCTTCCATGACAGTTGTTTCTGGTGTAACCGACCAAACCTGCATACCTTTTTCTTTCAATATCTGCCGAACCGTGCTTTCCATAATTTACCCCTCCCGATTAGAAATTGGGTAAGCATCCAATTCTATTATAGAGAAAAAACATCCTGATCCATATACCCATTTTAGGGGTGACCTCATTCGGAAAATTGAACCCGTATGTAGGAATTTTTGAACTTGATCTTCATGTATACTATTTCTGTAATTAATCTTGTAATAGTGCTTTTAATGACAGGGTTTTTGTGTAAATGAGGCGTTGGTTATCGAAAATTTTTCTACTCATCGGGTTTCTGGTTGCCGTTTTCGCCATAAATTTATTGACTGGCGGGCAATCATCGCGTATTCAGGCGCAATTCGAACAGCCCTATCCTATTCACGGTTGGCGTGTGTGTGCTGACCTGGGGCTTGGTAGCGCACCGGGAGTGCCCGGTAATGTCCAAATCATGGAGTTGTGCCAGGGCGAGGGCTGGCGGGTGCGTGCTTACTGCCTGGAGCCGCTTGAACCGCCGCCCCCCCTTAATACGTTTTGTTCACTGGTTGGCGAGCGCACCTTCTGGTGTGGAGATGAATTCCAACTGCTGCGTGAGTTTATCATTCTAGATACACCAGCTCCGCCGGATACGGCTACAGCCACTGTAACACCAACGCAAACCTCTACGCCAACGTTTACAGCCAGCCCAACGTTAACACCTCTGCCCAGCCTCACTCAGACACCGCTCCCCAGCCTGACCCAGACGATCGTCCTGACGCAAAGCCTGACTCCCCCTCAAATTCAACAAACACCAACGGTATATGATCGACCCTACCCAGGTGGTGTTGGCAATAGCCGGGTGGCAGGCTGGCTGGCGGGGATTGCCAGCGTGTTAACCCTGATCGGCATTGCCGGTTTGGTATGGCTGCAGAGATTCTCTGCCCGGAGGTAATTTGCGGCGACGTCCAAGATTTGCTTTGGTTGAGCCTGTCGAACGTCGTTGGCTGCAGCACGCTGCCATTGCGTGCCTGTTAGCAGGTGGGGTCTTATGGGTTGTACTGTTTGTGGTGCTGTTACAGCCTTTTCCAGTCGCGGCAGCAGTAAACCAGCATTGGGTAACCCCAACCCATTTCCAGCCCATGCATGTAACCGCAACTCCTTTTCAGCCGCTGCTCGATGAGCCTCCAATTCCTGGCATAATTGCTACGCCGGTCGAAGATGTTTTTTTCTCCGATTGGATACAACAGGGGGAAACTGCCATTGAAATCCGTATTGCACCTCAACATCCTGGCTGGGTAGGCAGTCCGCTTGTCCAGGTTAGATTCTACCCAGGCAGCGAATGTGATTATGGGGACGAGCATGGTTGTGCCAGTTTACATCATTCTGGTCAGCAGGTTTTATTTACAGTTCACTCGGGATGGGGTGGAGAAGGCGAAGCGCTGCGCCATGCTCTGGAAGGGAGCGGCATCGACCGGGCTCGGTTCAGTCTTGCGAAAACCCACCAGCTTCTGGAAGCACTACGCGGAGCGCAAGTAGAGATGCGACGGGGTGACCAACGACTGGCAGATTGGATCGTGGCAGCTGCTATTCGCATTCCACCGCAGGGAATGTCCGCTTATTTTACAACCCCGTTCAGCCTGGCATTAAATCAACTGGCGGAGCAAGACCCCTATCTATTTGAGGTTCTGGAAAGCGGGCAGCGAGCAGTTTTCCTGGAAACCTGTGGCTGGCGTAACCCGCAAGAAACAACGTCAGATTTAATCTCTGCAACCAGTGGTTCGATTTATTTAATTGCCATTATCCCGTCACGTTGAGGGCTAAGATTTGCAATTGGTTTCGCTGTGTTGGACGGCGTCTAACAACATAGCGGCAATTTTTCGAGCCTGTTCAGGGGTTATGTAGAGGTTGGTTTCATCGGCAACGAACAGTTTTTCATCTTCCGGGCAAGATTCCCAGAAGCGGATGCAGATATTGTCGCAATATTCCCGGTCAGATTCCTCGAAGAAGATATCGACATTCAGGGTGTCGTCGAGCAAATTGAGCGACATGGATCAACCTCCAATCTCGATATACGCACAAATTATAACTGAAAATTGGTTCTTGACTTAATGATAGAACTTTTGTACTATTAATGCGCCTTAACCAACCTTATTCAATTGTTTGGAGGAAATATGTCTACATACCCTATTGTCCATATCGAATTCGGCACACGAGACCGCGAAAAAGCAGGGAAGTTTTACGAAAGTCTTTTCGATTGGAAGATTTCTCAGATACCGGAAATGAATTATGCCACTTTCGATTCAGGCAGCGTTGGCGGTGGTTTTAGCCCAGTGGGGGCGGATTTTCCTGCCGGGACGGTTGCCGTGTATGTCCAATCCGAGGACATCGAAGCGGACCTTCTTCGAGCGCAGGGATTGGGAGCACGCATCTTAAATCATCAAACCGAAATCGAACAAGTGGGGTGGTGGGGCAGGTTTGAAGACCCGGACGGCAACCACATTTATTTTTATAAACCGATAGAACCACCGAGCTAAGAATTTTACGCACTAAAATGGCGAGGTGACTTTCAACACCTCGCCATTTATTTTTTATTTGAGGAAGAATATTCATCCGTTCACGATTTTTATTCACTATTCAGGGTTTATCGAGCGGGTATAATAAGATCACTTGCCCTTGGAATTGGGTGACTTTACAAAGGAGCAGCCACCATGTATATGATCATGTTTGTATTGAACGATTCGGACAAGCTGGATCCCATATTGGATGCCTGGTATGAAATTGGCATCAGTGGCGTAACCATTGTCGAAAGCACGGGTTTTTTTCGCCGCCAGATTCAACGTTCCAGGCTGCACCTTACTTTCCTGGTGGAACCAATATCCAGCGGGGAGGAGCAAGGCAATCTCACCTTGTTTACCGCAGTGGATAACGATGATTTGGTACAGCAGTGTTTAGCCAAGACAGAAGAAGTTATCGGAGATTTAACGGGGCGCAATACGGGCGTGTTTACCGCCTGGCCATTGGCATTTGCCAAAGGAATTCGCAAACTTTCCAGTGACGAGGGCGTGAGCCAATGATCTGGATCCAATTCATTATCAGCGCCGCGCTTGTTGTGTTGGCAGCGGTTAAACTGGCGGAATATGGGGACGTAATCGCGGTTCGCACGAAATTGGGGCGTGCTTTTATTGGGGTAATTCTTATGGCGGGGGCAACTTCGCTGCCCGAATTTTTGACGGCTATTAATTCCATTCGTCTGGGCATTCCGGACCTCTCTGGGGGGAACATCTTTGGCGCAAATATGTACAACATGCTCCTGCTGGCTTTCATCAGCGTGCTTGGCTGGCGTGAACGCGCGCTGCGACTGGTAGTGCGCCGTCACGGCTTGACCGGCGGCGGTGCCATTTTGATGATCACCCTGGCAACCTTCTTCGTCTATACCAACCTGGATTTTAAAGTCGGTTGGGTGGGCGTGGACAGCCTGATTTTGATTGCAACATATTTCATCCTGGTGCGTTTGTTGCGGGTTTCGACGGTTGGCGGCGATGAAGGGGTGGAGGAGGAAATCGATGAAAGCCTGCCCAGTCTGCGCCGCGCCGTAATCTGGTTTGGCGGGGCTGCGCTGTTGCTGGTGATCGTCATGCCCTGGCTGGTTGGCTCGGCAAATGAAATTGCCATAATGACCGGTGTGGGTGAGGGCTTTGTGGGGGTGGCGCTGGTGGCGTTTGTTTCCACCATGCCGGAATTGGTGGCTACCATTACGGCGGTGCGAATGAAGGTTTACGATCTGGCAATTGGCAACCTGTTCGGCAGCAACATGTTCAATATGTTTGCCCTCGGTGCTGTGGATTTTCTATTTACCGAGGGACGCTTCCTCGGAAAAATTTCCGCAGAATTCGTCCTGGTTGGTTTTATTGGCTTGCTGATGAACGTAATGGCATTAATTGGAAACCAATCCCGCATCCGGCGCAAGTTGCTCTTCTTCCTTGAACTGGATGCCGCAGCGTTGGTACTCGTGTTTGTGGCAGGCATGTTGTTAATTTACAACCGCGGGCTGGGATTTTAGGGGAACAACCCAGCCCGCGGCAGGAAAAATGGTAACGACGACCGGTGACCAGCGGATCGTTCTGCTCTTGATCACTTAGCGGGTGCGAGTCACAAAACTGTTCTTGACCAGATTGTCGTCGAAATAGCCACCGCTTTCACCGGTGGCGGCGTACTGGTACACTGCGGCTGCGTATATCCCATTTAGGGTCGAATTGACCAGACCGAGCAGCACCAGGGCAATAACCATGAGAATAAAAATGGCTACTGCTACAGTGGGTGTTTCCAGATAGGCGATTGCCAGTCCGCCGAAGACCACCCCAAACAGAATAATTACCAGCGAGATCAATCCAAACACAGCACCGATGCCGAAATTACCGGCGATTTGTTCTCCCCAGGTTTTCCTCAAAAGGGCAGCGCTGCGTTTGATGGCTTCGATGGGTCCCAATCCTTCCACCGCCAGAATGGGCACCACCAGAAAAGTGGCAATATTCCAGGCGAAGCCAATCAGCGAGATAACAAACCGGCCTAATCCATTGCTGCGCTCAGAGAGGGCGCGCAGAATCATCCCCACCGTAGCAGCGATAAGCGCGTACCCGATGATGTTGCCCAAACGGCTGAAGGCAATTTGGAAGCCCTGCCCCACGGTTGGGTCGCCGCCGCGCAGGCGGATGATCGCCGCGCCGACCAAGGCGGTGTTGGCGAAGAAGATCACCGTATACTGCGCCAGGTAAAACAGGAAAATGACCAGTATCCCGGCGATTTCGATCCGCTCGGAAAACAGGCTATCCACCAGACCCGACAGGAGCAATGGCAATGCAAAGGTCAGTGTAACGATTAACGTGCCAATGGCGGAGACAATCGGGAACACGACCAGTTCCTTGTCGGCGCCGAGCACCCGAAAACTGGCTTTCACCAGTTCCCAACTGTTGCTGAGTTTGGTAAACATGACCACCTCCTGTGTTAATTACGAAGAAAACCCGTTATGGTTGTGCCCAGGATGATCAATCGCCCTGCTTTTCGGGCGGCTGGCTGTTTTTACCACGTCCCAGTTCCTGCGAGCGTTCGTAGGCTGCCCAAATTGCCCGGCTGAGTGCGGTGCGGAAACCCGCTTTTTCCAGGTAATACAAAGCCGCAGCAGACGTGCCGCCCGGTGAGGTAACTTCGTTGCGCAAGTGGGCGGGATGGTCTTTTTTACGAGAATAGTAATCCACGGAACCGCGCACAGTTTGAGTAACCAGCTGTTCTGCAATCCGGCGCGGAAATCCCAGGTGGACGCCAGCGTCGATCAGGGCTTCCATGAACAAAAAAACGTAAGCTGGACCGGTCCCGGAAAGGGCGGTCGCCATATCGAGGTAATTCTCTTCTTCGACGAAAATCTCCTGTCCCAAGGCAGAAAGTATCTCGCGGGCAGTCTCGGTTTGTGAGGGGGTAACTGCGGCTGAACTTGTCCAGACGGTAATGCCTTGTCCAATTTGAGCCGGGGTGTTGGGCATGGCACGAATAATAGCGGTATGATCCAGTCCACTGCCGATACTTTGAATAGATGCACCCGCGATGATCGAGAGCACCAGCGATGATGGAGTGATTTTTCCGTGCAATCCTGCCAGCACGGCGCGTAATTTCTGAGGTTTGACCGCCAGGATGACCACGTCTGCCTTTTGGGCTGCCTGGGCATTGTCATTGGTATAGGCAATTCCGTAACGGTTAACCAGGTCATTTCCTCGTTCGGGATGTGGTCCGGCAGCGATCATTTTTCCTGCCGGAAGCACCTGATTGCGGATGAGACCAGCAATAATGGCTTCCGCCATTACGCCGGGTCCGATGATGGCTAACGTTGTATTTTGATCCATGGATATCATCCCTTGAAATGAAATTCTGCCGTATTGTCCGCGCTCCACCGTGAAAAAACAGCCATCGAAAGCCTGCGTCCGGCGCTTTTCTCCTCCAGGACGACCTCGCCGGAACAGAGTTCGCCATGGAAATCGCTCAATATCTCCTGCAGGGCGTTATGAAGCGTCAGACTGGATGCTTTCACTGCATAAGCGGTTAGAACCACAAAGCGCGGTTGGGAGGTAAGAATCTGACGGCAGGCTTGCAGAAGATTGGGCAGCAAGCGGTAGAATTCCCACACCTCTCCTTTGGGACCCCGACCGAATTTAGGGGGATCAAGGATTACTCCGTCATAGGTCGAGCCCCGCCGTGCCTCACGATGGACGAATTTCAAGGCGTCTTCCAAAATCCAGCGGATCGGAGCATCTGCTAGCTTTGAGAGGATCTGGTTATCGCGTGCCCAGGTGATGACTTTGCGCGAAGCGTCCACGTGGGTTACTTGCGCGCCGGCGCTGGCGGCAGCAAGGCTGGCAAGTCCGGTATAGCCGAACAAATTGAGCACATTGAGTGTCTTGCTCGCGGCTTTAACCTGCGAGCTGATCCAATCCCATTGGCAGGCTTGTTCTGGGAAGACTCCCAAATGGCGCGATGCGCTGGTCTGGACGTGGAACCGCAATTGTTTGTATCCCATTTGCCAGCGTTCCGGCATGGATTGCTGGAATTGCCAGTGCCCGCCATTTTCCTCTGGACTGGGTTGGAATTTTGCCTGTGCCTGTTGCCAAACTTTGTCCGACAGCGCTGGTTTCCACACCGCTTCTGCTTCCGGGCGGATCAGGCGGAACTTTCCAAAACGTTCCAGTTTCCATCCGTTTCCACTGTCGATCAGTTCATAATCCACCCAGTCAGGGGAGGTAAGCAGGGTTAAACTCTGCGGCGTGGGTGAGGCGGTGTTTCGGCTCATAGCATCTATGTAGAGTATA
Source organism: Bellilinea sp. (assembly GCA_034411135.1). Classification (GTDB taxonomy): domain Bacteria; phylum Chloroflexota; class Anaerolineae; order Anaerolineales; family Anaerolineaceae; genus Bellilinea. The sequence goes on along the minus strand of DAOUMN010000090.1, from coordinate 1,662 downwards.
TCAGTTTTCGTGTTGCATGTCCTCAAACCCGCCTAGCCTCAAGGGTTGATACCGCGCTGATACAACAGCCATAGTCCGCCAAAATACACGATTGCGATCAATACCGCGTCGGTTTCCAGCAGCCAGAAACGGCGCTGTAAACGGATCAGATTGCCGACTACGCCAAGCAGTGTCAGGATCAATCCCAACATCCCGACAATCACAAATGCCGGATCGATCACGCTGAGAAAACGTCCGGGCAGGTAGAAAAAATCGGTCAAGCCTAGCGCAAACATGTTAAACAGGTTGCTGCCAAACAGGTTGCCAATTGCCATATCGTCGGCGCCGATTTTTGCTGCAGAGATGGTCGTGACCAGCTCTGGCAGGGATGTGACGAATGCGAGTAATGTTGTACCGATAAAGGTTGAACCGAGCCCGGAGACACGGGCGATTTCCGCGCTGGATCGAATCAATAACGGCGAGATATAAATTAGGGCGGCGCTGGCAACCAGAAAACCAAAGATGGCGGTTTTTAAGCCCGGTAATCCTGATGGTATTTCCTGCTCATCCTGTGGATGGTGCGATTGATTTTGATTCTGATGCAGTAGCCAGACTGCGCTCAGGTAAAGCAGCACCAGGATCAAACTGTCGTACCCTATCCAGCCGATCTGACCTTCTAGTTTTACCAGGTTAAAAAAGACGACTGCGCCAATTAAGAGACACGCCAGGCTGCCGGAGAGAGCATGCTTAAGTGCAGCGGTGCGCAAGATGCGTTTTTTTCGAAAAAGAATATCCAAAATAACCAGCATGGCTATGTTGACCATATTGCTGCCGAGCAGGTTGCCAGCTGCCAGGTTAACCTCACCAAAGTGAACCGCATTGATGGTTGTCAACAATTCAGGCAGGGAAGTTGAGGCGGCGATAAATATCACTCCAACGAACAAGCCGCCTAAACCGGTGCGTGTCGCCAGTACGTCCCCAAATTCCGCCAATCGGATGGCAGCCAGAACGACCACAAAAGCGCTCAGCAGAAACACAAACCAGACCATCGACTCTAATCCTTCTCTGCGGCAAAGGGTCAAACAGCCTATACAAGCCGTGATCCGTAATCGAAATGTTAACAATGGGGAATTTCTAAATCGATTTTATCACGTTCGTCTATCCGTTACTGTTTGGTTGGCATATTTTCGGTTTTGTGCTATTTTGGCAAGGGGGGATTAGAAAAATATCGCGAACGGGTGAAAGCAATATTGCCGGTGGGGCGGTAGCGGTTTCACCTACTTGTTCATCGCGATTATTCAGCTCAGCATAGCCGCCATCTATACCTGGGACGGGCCAATGACGCCGATGAATTCCGAGCCATGATGACCGTTATTGAGGTGGGCTGCCTGGCGTTGGCTGCCAGCCTGATGATGCGAGTGCGGGGCAGGTTTTATGGGGAGCAGCGAATAAGATAACCTCTGTTGAATTCCATCTGGATTAAGCCAATATTCCCTGATTGGTATCTCAATTCAGATAATAGCGTGACCAATTGGACGCGGGTAGATTTGCTATAATTCGCAGCCTTTGGATTCACATTCGACAGGCTTGCTGGGGACGGTTATAATCGGTTCGAAAGATCCAGTTGCAGGTTTATAACACCATTCACAGCAGAGCAACCCAATGTCTCCTTACAATTTTGAC
>DAOUMN010000089.1:0-2749 GCA_034411135.1 Bellilinea sp. | reverse complement strand
CAACGAAACTAACAATATATCCGCTCTGAAAGCGGATTATAATGATTAAAAAAAAAGCTTAGCGTGCATGAATTTCCGTTTGGTGTTGTGACCCCTTCTATTTTTCAGCCATTCCACATTTTGAAGTTTTTAACAGTCGAAGCGCGTTGAAGATCACCAGTAGTGATGTGCCCATATCGGCCGCTATTGCCATCCAGAGGGTTGCCATCTGCAAAAGGGCCAGGATCATAAACAGTCCTTTGATACCTAGCGAAAGACAGATATTCTGGCGGATGACGCGCAAAGCTCGACGGGAGTGACGAACAAGCCAGGGCAGGCGGGAAAGATCGTCGGACATGAGTGCGATATCCGATGTTTCAATCGCGGCATCGGTACCGGCGGAACCCATGGAAATGCCGATCGTGGCGGAAGCGAGTGCCGGAGCGTCATTGATGCCATCACCAACCATTGCCACGCCACCAAATTTTTGTTTTAATTCCTCGATGGCCTTCAATTTGTCTTCTGGAAGAAGTTCGGCCCTGACCTCATCAAGTGTTACCGCTTTACCGACAGCAGTGGCGGTTCCCTGGTTATCGCCGGTCAGCATTATGACATGACTTATACCAGCCGCTTTTAGCTCATATACAAGAGTCTTGGCCTCTGGGCGCAGAGAGTCCGCAATGCTGATGATACCGCAAACATGGCGGTCACTCCCCACTATCACCACCGAATGACCCGCGTCTTCCATACGCTGGGCGTGCGTGTGCATGATATCCTCTTCACCGCCTCTTTCATGCAAAAGGCGGTGACTACCAACCCAGAAAAGTCTGTCCTCGACAATCGCTTCTGCCCCGCGGCCTTTCAGGGCGCGGAAGTCCATGGCAATCAACGGTTCCACATTTTCGGCCAGTGTTTTTCTCAAAATTGCGGCAGCAAGAGGATGTTCGCTGTGGAATTCAAGGGCCGCCGCCCGTGCGAGGATTTCGCTTTGGGTATGCCCATTCAGCGGGACAATTTCCTGAACTTCGGGAAGGCCCTTTGTCAACGTGCCAGTCTTGTCGAAGGCGAAGGCATTAACACGGCCTACGGATTCAAGAAACGCGCCGCCCTTGATTAACACGCCAGCACGGGCCGCCGCCGTAAGAGCGGCGACAACGCTTACGGGTGTTGAGATGACCAGAGCACAGGGACAGGCGATGACAAGCATAACGAGAGCTTCATAGAACCATCGGCTCCATTGGCCGGTGAAGAGAGGCGGAACGATGGCCACAAGGGCGGCAATGAAAATCATTGCGGGGGTGTAATAGAAGGCGAAGGTTTCAACCCATTGTTCGACTGGAGCCCGACGTGATTGCGCCTCCTCAACCATGCGGATGATCCGGGCAAGAGTGGTATCCGTTGCTGGTTTGGTGGCCTTGAATTCTATGGAACCATCTTCATTGATTGTGCCGGCAAAAACTTCGGAACCTTCTTCTTTGGTCACAGGCATGGATTCCCCAGTAATCGGGGCCTGGTTTACCGAGGTGTGTCCTTTGGTGACGATACCGTCAAGCGGAATTCGTTCACCCGGTCGGATCAAAACTGTCGCTCCCAGTGGGACATCGGCGACAGGCTTTTCCATGACATCTCCATCGTTGGGGCAAATGTAGCGGGCCGTTGATGGAGCGATGTTTATAAGGGCCTGAATAGCTCTGCGAGCACGGGAGATGCTCCACGATTCCAACAGGAGAGAAAAGGAAAAAAGGAAAGTCACCGTACCGGCTTCAAACAACTGGCCAATAACCATTGCACCGACGACGGCGAGAGTCATCAGGAGGTTCATGTCAGCCCGCAAGCGGCGGAGAGCAAATAATGCTTTCGGGAAAATAAACCAGCCACCAGTTATAACCGCAGCTGTATAAAATAAGACGACCGGCAAGGGGAATTCGTGATTGACGACACCCTCTCCGCCGACCAACGCATGTAATAGATTCTCATGCATGACGGCGTGAGTCAGAAAACCAAGGCTGACCAAGATTCCAGAACACCCGCAGAGAATTGACGGGCCATTTTTCTGCCACCAACTTGTTTCAGGTTCGGCAATATTGGAGGGGCTTTTCTCGTCCACGGGTTCAGCTTCCAACCCAGCCAGACGTGCGGCGGCCCGGATTTTATCCTCATCGGTTTTGAGAGGATCGAATGTCACGAACATCATGCTGTCGATAAGGTTGAAATTCAGGGATTGAACCCCCGAAAGCGTTCCGACCGTTTCCTTGAGGGCATTGACTTCCTCAGCGCAATCCATGCCTCGAACCTTAAAACGCCTGGCGTTTTTCATTTCATACATCTCCAATCGAAGCGGTGAATCGTGAGTTTTTGTCACGATTCACCGCAATACTTGATGTTAGTTATGAGCCCCATGGGGTTCTTTAGAATGATCGTGGCCTGTATGATCTTTTTTGGCTTTTTCTTTGCAATCAGAGCAGCAGAAGAAAGCGATTTTGTCATCGGTCGTCTTGAAAAATTCAGATACAGCAGGTTTTTCGCAGACGAAGCATTTGCCATTGACATTGGCCAGCGCCACTTCAACGCCTGGCGCATCCTTCAGCTTTTCTGCAAATTTTTTGGGTTCATTTTCGAAGTCTTTTTGGCATTTTTCATCACAGAAGAAGTAGACCTTTCCATCAAACAAAGCGGATGTGGCAGGGGCTTCTTCATCTCCGCAGGTGGTGCAGGTCACGTATTTTACAGCGATCACTTTTTCAGGCAAAGCTGCCGCTGCCGGAGTTTC
>DAOUMN010000088.1:0-5747 GCA_034411135.1 Bellilinea sp. | reverse complement strand
TTTCTCTCCAATTACCGATTCTTTCCGCTCGTTGCGCACCAACCTGGAATTCTCTGGTTTGGGCAACAAAGTAAAAACCCTGTTGCTATCCAGCCCGGGAGATTCGGAAGGCAAAACCACAATTGCAATTAATCTGGCACTTTCTCTGGCAAAAGCAAAAAAACGAGTCATCGTTATCGATGCAGACTTTTATAAATCGGAATTAGATGATAAGTTTCAGCTCAAAAATAAAAAGGGATTGGGAGATCTGCTTTTAGACGGAAAAATAGGCAAGGAATGCTTGATTCCACTATTTAAGAATCAGGTGTTTTTATTGCCTTCGGGTACGACACCGCCCAATCCGTCCGAGCAACTTGGCTCAGCCGAAATGGCGCGCACTCTAGATACCCTTAAGGATGTGACCGATGTAATTATCATAGATGGTCCTCCTTTCATCATTTCAGATGCGTTGGTGCTGTCTGCATTGGTGGACGGTGTTTTAATTGTTGTTAGCCCGGGCAAATCCCGACGCGACGTCCTTAAAAAGATCAAAATAGAGATGAGCCACGCAAAAGCTAATATCGTTGGTTTCGTGATCAACGGTTCCTCCCCTAAGCCATCCTATTATTACAACCATTATTACCAGGCAGGCGCGAACTCGCAACACTCCAACGGCAAAGCAACATCCGACCGCACCGCACCTCTTGACAAAGAGAAGAAGCCCAGCGAAAGCGGAAAACCTCAAAAGGCTTGATTTTCATTGAAACACCCCATTGATGCGATCTTCCTGGATCGCGATGGCGTCATCATTCATAATCGGGCCAGGTATGTCCGCTCCTGGCAGGATGTCCGCATATACCCAAAATCCATAAAAGCGCTTTGCCTGTTGGCAGAGCAATTACCGCAAGCCAAGATTGTTCTCATCACCAACCAGTCAGCCATTGGACGGGGCTTGACCAGCTTGCAAATGGTCGAATGGATAAATCAAAATTTGATTGAACAAATCCATGCTGCTGGTGGAAAAATTGATGGGATATACCTTTGCCCCCATTCTCCAGAAGATAATTGCAACTGCCGCAAACCCAGACCCGGCTTGATTATTCAGGCGTCTCAACAATTGGAAATTTCTCCTTCCCGTTCCATCCTGATTGGAGACGCGATGTCCGATTTGGAAGCCGGACATCGCGCTGGAATCCCCCGATTGATCCTTGTCAGGACTGGCAGAGGGAACAAACAATACCCACTGGTACTAGAATCACCTCTTTTTTATTCAACGGTCATCGAAAAAAATCTACTTACCGCAGTTAAGAATCTGCTAATTTAATTTTTTTCATTTCACAAAGCGCATCCAGCGCTCACGTCGGTTGCGTGCGTTTTTTCTTGACATTGACTAAAATTAAATATATACTTACATGTAATATTATTACAAAAAAAAGGAATAGGCAATCATCTGCTATGGAAGACACAGTTCCGGACGATGCTCCAAAAAAGGTCGAATCATCATCGATCAGCGAGGAAAATTCTGCAGCGCGAAAACAGAATAGCAATCAGGACCCCATAAAAGGCGCGTGGAAACAGGTCGAAAACATCGGTCAAACACTGGGCGAAGCTTTGCAGGGACGCGGTAATGTCGTTATGGTTCGCGTGAATGACGACACACTCCGCCATCTGGATATGCTGGTTGAAGCCGAAATTGCCCGCAGCCGTTCGGAAGCTGCCGCCTTACTGATCAACGAAGGAATCAAAACCAACCACGCTTTATTTTCTCGTATCCAGGAAGTGACCGATCAAATCGTTGAGCTGCGCAATCAACTCAAACAAGCCATTCACCCGGAGGAAATGCCCCCACCTCACCAGCCATAAATAAAAACATATTCGTCGTCGACATATATTGCCCGCCATGGATGGCGGGCTTTTTTATTTTTTTTATGATGACTTAATATTTTCTTTATATTTGCGGACTATAATTTTGCCGAAAGGCAAAAAAATGAATGGAAAACGACTCCTCTTCTTTGCATTGATCCTATTGCTTGTGTTTACCAGTGCCGCATTTGGGGCGGTTGCAGGCGGATTATTCATCATTTCACAATATGGCAATGTGGAAAAGTCATCAGGTAATCCTGCGCCGGTTAGTGATCCGGTGCTAACCACATTGACATTTACCAATACCGACATTCAGACTGCCATCACCCAATCTGTTGAAAAAGTGGCTCCGGCGGTTGTCACGGTCTTCGGGACGGTGCCAGGACAAACCACCTTTTTTGGGCGTTCTCCGGATGAAACAGTGAGCGGGAGCGGTGTAATTGTTTCTTCAGATGGTTATATCGTCACAAACTACCATGTTGTCGAGGGAAGCAACAACCTTTCGGTAATCTTATCAAATGGCAACCAGATACCGGCTGAGATTGTCAATGCGGATATATATGCCGATTTGGCAGTCATCAAAGCCAATGGAAATATGCCCGCGGTGGCAGCATTTGGCAACTCGAATAATTTGCGCCCCGGCGAATCGGTCATAGCCATTGGATCACCTTTGGGAGAATTTCGCAATACGGTGACCGTTGGCGTTGTTAGCGCAACCGGACGCACTCTCAACACCGGAAAAGGCTACTTTATGGAAGACCTTATACAAACCGATGCCGCCATCAACCAGGGCAATTCAGGTGGACCGCTGGTCAATTTAAATGGCGAAGTAATCGGCATCAACACGATGATTGTACGCGGGGGATTGGGCAGCAGTGCTGTAGCCGAAGGGCTCGGTTTTGCTATTCCATCCAATACCGTGCGCTTGATCAGCGAACAAATAATATCAACGGGCGCATTTGCGCGACCGTATTTAGGTGTAACCTGGCAGGCGATTAATCCATCCATTGCACAACGCTACCGCTTGCCAGTTGAATGGGGCGCATATGTCTCTCGCGTTGAAAATGGCAGTCCTGCTCAAAAAGCAGGGATTCTACGTGGCGACATCATTACCGCGATTGGTGGACTAAATATTGATCAACAGCGCTCTTACCTCAATGCGCTTTTCGCGCACGCTCCTGGTGAAACGGTTGTGATTTCATTAATTCGTGACAATCGATCGATGGATATTGAAGTCACTTTGGGAACATCAACCTAAATCGATTCAGAGGTTTTCAACTCAAAGCGGGCAGGTTACAATCTATTTGGAATGACAACCGTACCGCATCGCAATCGACAAAGACTATTTGCTGGGTCACTATTCTTGCTTGTCTGCGTGCTAATGGCAGCTTGCCAGGCAAACAACGATCTGGAGACTACAACAACCGTCGAACCAACAATCATTATTAGCCCAACAGAAACCAGAACACCGTCCAAGACTCACACAGCTACACGCACTTCCACAATTACGCTCACCCCATCGCGAACGCCACGACCAACTCGTACTTCCACGACAAGCCCAAGTCTTACATTCAGCCCAACGAGCGCATTTAGCAGCACACCAACTCCCTTGCAGTCTCGCTCAGGTGTATTTCAGTTGGAATATTCGCTGGAAAAATTTCCTATCGGCTTATTGAATCAATTATACGTTCTGGATGAATCGAACATTTATTTTAGCGGTTCATTTGGTATGGCTTATCTTGATCTATCCAAAAACCACTCTAGCATTAGCCGCTTTCGTGCGCCTGTGCTTGGCTTGGATCGCGCAGGTCGTCTTTGGTTTTACTCAGATGATGGTTTTTCGATCACCGCTTGGGACGGAAGCGTCTTTACCACCTATTCACGCAATCAGGGTTGGATCTTACGGGCTCAGCCAATCGACAGCAGTGGTTTGATCATTAGCGCGCCGTTGATATCCACCAGAAAAGCGACCTGGCTTGTCACCAATCGGGATGTCCGCCGCTTTGATGGTGAACGCTGGCGCGTGTTCACAGCAACCGAAATAGGTATACCGGTTTCGTATAAAGCGGGAGTTAAAACTGTTTTCTCGCTCGGGCTTGACCCAAACTCGGAGGATGCTTGGTTGGGCAGCTGCAATTGGCAGAACCGCCAAACGCTTTCGGGTGGCGGTATCTGGCGATTCCACAATGGTGACTGGGAGGTTGCCAATTTTCCAATTGCAAACGCTTGCATAACCCGCATCCTCACCGATCAACAAAGTCGAGTTTGGGCAAGCACACCCGCCAGTCTTTGGACATTTCAAGATGGCGAATGGATCGAATTTTATTCGCCTCCCAACGAGAGTCGAGACGGAGGCAAAATGCGCATTGAAAACTTTTGGATCGACACACAAAATCTGGTCTTGATTTTAATCACACTTCTTAATAACAATGGTGCACCTCAGGAAAAGTATCTTTATCATATTCAAGATCAACAACAAATAAAAAATATAACCTTTTCACCATTGGAAAACCCACAAATATTCTTTTTGCCCGGCGAGCAAGCAATCCTTTTTTCAAATCAAACAATCTATCAATACCAAGCCAATTCAAATTGGAGTGTGATTTCCGAACTTCCCTACGAGACAATTGCTCAAGATGACGCTAAAAATATATGGCTAATTTCGTCCGTCAAAGAAAGACCTTCGCTTTGGAAGCTTGGCAAATAAACACTTAACTGTTGGTAGTCGCTGTCCCCTCAACGATCGACTCGATGTTGTATTAAAGTTGTATACTGGTATAATCAATTTTTAATCCACCGCGCCTTATACCATTCGTTTTCACATAGATCACTCCTATGGAAGCCTTATCCCTCAAAGTGCGCAGCGATCTCAGGAGACATCGCCAAAACCTCCTCGATCAGCATAATCGCCATTGGCGTAAAATTCAAATTGTTGTTTTATTGTCCTCGATCGTTTTATTTATCATTCACCTCTTTATTTCGGACTGGCCCTACCGCAACATCTTGACCATCTACTTGTTCGCTCCAGTATTTTTCTTAATCGGTTTAGAACGGTTTTGGGATGGTTTATCCCAAAAGAAATTATTAACTTTCGCTTTTGTTTTCATTCTAAGTGCCTTAACTGCATCTGCTGGGTTATTCAATCCACGCCTTCAATCACCGCTTTCCCCTTATTCCGGTTGGTTCGGATTACTAATTCCATTGATAATTTTTTCCTTGGCAACCTGGCTGGCTAAGAAAAACCCAGCCCAGGCAAGATGCTTTAGTCTTCTCCCGTATAAACCCACCATTCATATTCTTGCCGGGTTGTTTTTTGGGGTTGGTGTGGCAATTCATTTTTTGCTGGTTGCTCGATTCTTTCCGGATGCTAGCCAACAAACAGGACCAATACAACTCCAATACATTGCCTGGCTGATAGGGATCCTGGCAGGCTTGATCGTGCCAGCCGAGGAATTGCTGTTTCGCGGGGTTGCCTTCTCGATTTTATTCGATGGCATCGGCAACTCAATCCTGCGCACCATCATGCGCATCAGCACGCTTAATCTAATTGCCTATCTTCCGATATTCCTTGTTTTAGTTGAGGATATGCAACATCTACCTAGTGCATTACTGGCTTTCATATACAAAGGGCTTCTATCAGCCATCAGTGTATACGTGATTTACCGCTGGCGCAATCTCTACGTCACCTTTGTTGCCAATCTTGCCTTCGCATTGGTCGTAATTCATCGTTTTCTGCCATGATCGAAACAATCGTACCCGACCGAGAGCGTTCTGGAGCACCTGTCAGGGCTCGCCCGCGCGATCTTGCCTTGATATTTGTTTCCTTCATCAGTATGGTACTCTTGGTAGTTTATTACCTCAATCTACAAAATGAGATAACTGCACCATCGTATGTCCATCTAATT
>DAOUMN010000087.1:0-47964 GCA_034411135.1 Bellilinea sp. | reverse complement strand
CACCACGCGGGCACTCTCCGGATCCATTGCCGAAGTGGGTTCATCCAGTAGCAGCACCGGCGGGTCGTGCAGCAGTGCACGCACCAGTGCCAGCTTCTGGCGCATGCCTTTGGAATACTCGCCTAGTTTCTTGCGCCGCGCCTCCGCAAGCCCAAACTGTTCCAATAAGCTGACAATCCGATCGTGAATGAGCGCGGTTTGCATCTGGTACAACCGCCCGTAAAACGTCAGGTATTCCTCTGCATTCATACGCCCATATAAGCCATGGTGCTCGGTTAGCACCCCGACCGAAGCGCGTACCCGATCAGGCTGTTCGATGATGTCATACCCGGCAATTGAGGCTTTGCCGGAAGTGGGACGCAGCACCGAGGTGAGCATGCGTACTGTGGTCGTTTTTCCTGCCCCATTGGGTCCCAACAACGCCAACACCTGTCCCGCCAGAACATTCAGACTGACACCCTGCACCGCCACAAAATCGGCAAAATGCTTGGTCAGGTTCTCAGCCAGGATCATCTTTTTCCTCGCAATAAATTCAGCCTATCAATCTGTTATTCCACCGGCGTCGGGCTGCCAGTCGTAGCAACCCTGCGATGCCGCCACACTAACCCAACCGCTGCACTGACCGCAATGACGGCCATAATAGTCTGGTTGATGTTAATGCCTGCCACCGGTGATGGATCCAGGCGCAAAAACTCCAGCATGAACCTACCTGCCGGGTAAACAATCAGGTAGATCAGGAAAATATCTCCGCTGCGCAGGCGGTCAGCAAATTTACGTCCCACCCATAACAACAGCATCATATTGAGCAGGTTATAGATCGATTCGTAAGCAAATAGCGGGTGATAATATTCGACCGAACTGAATTCGGGCAAGCGGTGGATTGGATCTATGAAGATTGCCCACGGCAGATTAGTCGGCGCGCCGTACACTTCCTGATTGACGAAGTTCCCCCAGCGCCCAATTGCCTGAGCCAGCGCCAGCCCTGGCGCAATGGCGTCCACCCAAACGGCAAAACTTTGCTTCTTGATGCGGCAGTAAATGTACAAAGCCAACGCCCCGCCCATCACCGCCCCAGGAATACCCAGTCCGCCTTTCCAGACTGCAATGGCGTCCAGCGGATGGGTCAGGTAATACCAGGTAGTGATGCCACGCTCAACCATTGAAGCTGGCGGGGTGAAGATATGCCACAAACGTGCCCCGATCACACCAGCAACCAGCAGCCAGGGCAGCATATCCCAAACCAATTCGGTGTTCATCCCGCGCCGCTTGATCTCGCGGCTGGCAACCACGGCTGCCATCAAAGCGCCGACCATGATAATAATGCCGTATAAATGAATGGTAAATGGACCGATATTGAAACTATTGACCATACTGGGCACCTCTTAAAGAATTCGCACCTATCCCTTATGTTCCATCAGGCTTTGCTGGCGCACCTGCCAGAAACGCTGAAGCGCGGTGAAATTGGCTAGCGCCGCCAGCAGCCATAGCGCAACCAGCGGTTGACTGATCAGCAGGCAAGGGGTCAGTACCAGAAAGCGTTCCACCCGGGTCAGCAAGCCACCCTTGACTTTATATCCAGCTGCCTCGGCACGCGCCTTGACATACGACACCATTAACGAACCGCCCGCAGCAGCATATCCCAATAAAACCGGCAGCCATTCACCCTGTTGAAGATAATAGAAAACCAAACCACCGAGTAAAAACAATTCAGCATAGCGGTCAATAACCGAGTCGAACACACCGCCAAAACGGCTGGGCGTTCCGCGCAGACGCGCCATTGTGCCATCTAATGCATCGAGTGGAGCCACCAAAAGCACCACAACCCCGCCCCAGAAGAATTGCCCGGCTGCCAAAAGCAGCGCTGCACCAGCACTACCCAACAACCCGGTCACGGTGACCATATTGGGAGTCAATCCCAGACGAATCAAAAATGCGCCAATCGGGTCAAGCAAACCCTTGAAGCGCACACGAAGCCAGTCTGTAAAAGTTTCCGGTTTATTTTTCTCGCCAGGTTGAACCACTTCTCACCGTAATTTAATCAAGCATCGTTCTCAAAGTAACCAATGGTTTGGATTGAGATGTATCCTATCTTACCTGAAGCGAACTGTCAAGCAATCCTGTCACAAGGTTACTCATTCGCTTCATCTTCACCCAGATCATCCTCATCGATCAATACTTCGCGATCTTTCCCCCCGCCCTGGGCAGGTCCTACGATTCCCATTTCTTCGAGTTCGTCCAGCAGACGCGCTGCGCGCGGAAAACCAATTCGCAAGCGGCGCTGTAAGAGGCTGGCACTTGCCCGGCGACTCTTGCGTATCAGTTCGATGGCTTGTTCGATGAGGTCATCCCCTTCGTCGTCCTCTTCCTCGACTAATTCCTCCCACGGCACTGCTTCTTGTTCCTTATCCGCCAGCGCTCGCTGCCAGAAACCAATCACCCGGTTAACCTCTTGATCTTTTAACAACACTCCCTGCGCCCGCTGCGGAGTGCCTGCCTCCGGGTTGAGAAAGAGCATATCGCCTCTACCCAACAGAGTTTCCGCACCGGGAGTATCGAGGATCACCCGCGAATCGACCGATGACGCCACACTAAAGGCTATTCGCGCCGGGAAGTTGGCTTTGATCAAGCCAGTGACAACATCAGTACTTGGTCGTTGGGTGGCAATCACCAGGTGAATGCCGGTAGCACGTGCCATCTGCGCCAGACGCACCAGGCTGTGTTCGGTTTGATCCGGCGCGGACATCATCAGGTCTGCCAGTTCATCAATCAGCACAACGATGCGCGGCAAAGGCTGGATACCACGTTTCTCCAGTTTGCGGTTGTACACCTGCAAGTCGCGTGCACCGCTGGCTTCGAACAGGCGGTAACGCTGCTCCATCTCTACCAATGCCCAGCGCAATACGGCCAGCATTCGTTCAATCTCGGTTTCCACCTTGCCCAGCAGGTGTGGCAGCCCGGAGAAGCGCACCAACTCAACCATCTTGGGATCCAGTACTGCCAACCGCAAGGTAGCAGGAGAATTATTCATTACCAGACAGGTGATAATCGCCGCCAGACAGACCGACTTGCCCGATCCCGTGGTGCCTGCCACCAGAAGATGCGGCATGCGCGCCAGGTCAGTCACAACCGGTTGCCCGGATACATCCCGCCCCAGGGCTATTGCCAGCGGCGAATCGAGCTGTTGAAATTCGACTGATTCGAGGATTGCACGCAGGCGCACCAGCGTGGTATTGCTGTTCGGCACTTCAACGCCGACGTAAGAATGACCGGGAACTGGTGCCTCTATACGCAGCCGTTCAGCCGCCAATGCCAGCGCCAGGTCACGTGAAAGGGCAGAGATCTGCGCAACACGCACTTTTTGGCGCAGGGGCTTTCCATCCGCACCGGGTTTTTCCACAAAACCCGGCTCGACGGCAAACTGAGTCACGGTAGGTCCTCGCCGGTAGCCAATCACCCTCGAAGGGATGCCAAACTCTGCCAGAGATTTCTCGATCTGGCGGGCAATTGCCAGGACACGCTCTTCATCCAAACCATTGGTTTCTTCCTGTGCCAGCAAGGTCAGCGGCGGCAGGTTTTCCTCGCGACGATAGGTTACCATAGGCAGCGGAATGCCGCTTTCACTACGCGAATTCACTACCGCGTCTATTGTTACAGTCACTGGATCGCGTACCGGTTGCGTTTCCTCGCCAGGTGCAACAGCCAGCCAGGTATGAATTTTTGCACCCAGCCAGCGGTCGAGCCCACTGGCTGCAAAGGCAAATCCCAGCAGGACCAACCCCACCAGGACACTTGCCCACGGAAGGGGAAGAACCAGAGTGATCAGGTATGCCAGTCCCCAACCGACAATCCCGCCATCCTTGCCAGCATCTACCCGGTCTAGTGAAGTGCCCCCAATCAGAGTCAAAAATGCCAACAATGAAAAGACCAATCCTTCCAGCGCCAAAACACGTCCCAACGGGATGCGGCGGGTCGAATCCAGCTGGCGGCGCATCAAAACCACCCCCAGAAAGACCGTCAATATAGCCAATGGGAAACTACCAATCCCCAGCCAGTGTTTCAACAAATTCCCCCAGGGGGAAATAAACGAACCCGATGTCCAGCCAATCAGCGCCAGCAGGGTTAACAAGCCCAAGGCAATCAGTAGCACACCGAGGATATCCAACCCATAGCGTTCCAGCCGAACCAGTGCGCGCCCCAACCCTTCGAGCAGAGATAATGCATTGGTCTGTTTTTCTACCGGTAATCCCGATTTTCGGTTCTTGCCAGTTTTTTTACTGGCTGGAGTTGCGCTCATTCTGTCTGCACTAAACCCAATCCCAGGCGGCGGCGGTCAGTTTCGATGTGCAAAATACGCACATTGACCTCCTGACCAATCTGTAAAAACTGATTCAGGTTCTTGCAGCCCGGGGGCATTTGGATCGAAGAGACATGAATCAGCCCTTCTACACCCTCATCCAGCCGGGCAAATGCCCCAAAACGGGTCAACGAGGTAATGCAGCCGCGCACAACATCGCCGGGTTTGTAGCGCAATGCCAACGTTTCCCATGGGTTTGGCATCAATCGTTTCAGGCTGAGGGCAATACGCGAGGTATCTTCGTTCACCTGAAGCACCAGGACTTTGATTTCCTGATTGACGTACAAGAGATCGGCAGGATTTTGCACGCGTCCCCAGGACAGTTCGGAAACGTGGATCAACCCTTCGACGCCACCCAAGTCTACGAACACACCAAACTCGGTGACATTGGTGACCCGGCCGGTAATCACCGCGCCTTCGCGCAGAGTGGCAAAAAGCGTCTTACGTTGTCCTTCACCAGCCAATGCCGCCCGTTCGGAAAGCACAACCCGTTCACTCTTCGGCTCACACTCAATCACTTTCAAGCGAATGGCACGGTCCACGTAGCCTGCCAGAATGGTACGGCGTTCTTCTTCCTCTGAGTCGTTTGGCATATCCACCAGGTGGGAGATGGGGACAAAACCCTGAATGCCCTTTCCCTGCACCAACAACCCCCCGCGATTGAAGCCATGCACCTTAAGGTGAATGATCTCATCCCTCTCAAAAAGGCGTTGAACATACTGCCAATCCACGGTGTTGATCACCGATGGCATATTAGCTGACGGGCTGGACTCTTTTTTAATTGGAGCATGAAATTCTTCATCCGAAAGTACCGCTGCCCACCATCCTTCATCCAAGGGTACAGTCTGCTCTTCCCTCAGCTCCGATGCGTCTTTCCTGACAACCATCAACTCACCTCCCCGATTTGGGCACAAGTAACAAACTGATTTTATACCACTTATTCAGTTTTTGGCAATTCTTCAGCGTACCCGTTTTGTGATTCCATCTCAACGATCGCTTTTGCTACGGCTTCAATCGCGACCCGCTGTTTGCGGTAAAGATCCGCCTCCGACATGGCAAGCCGAAGGGCAATTTCTCTGACTTTCTTCCCTTCCAGAAACTTCATCTCCAAAATATTATACAATACCCATTCGCCTGTAAAACGCCTTTCACCTTCCGGACGTACTCGTTCGATGGCTTCCCGTAAAATCGCCCGCAAGGCATTGGATGCATTGCCGTCATATTTTGCCAGCGTTTCCCGAACCACGCGCAGATTCATCAGCGGACTTTCAGTTAATTTTGGACCACCCCAATAGTGGGTCAGGGCATCCTTGACCCACTGGGAAAAATCTGCCGCTGACAGCGGAATATCCTCATTTAGTAACCCTTCCTGGTCAAAACGCCCAGCAGCGCGCAATTGTTGAATGTATGCCACCTTGGTGGACAATTCACCCAAGGACTTAAAAACACTCTCCTGCAGGCGACGATCTTTCAATGCCAGAGCAGCCCGCTGGCTGAAACCATTCAGCGCCTGAATTTGCTCCTCATCCATCTCCAGCTGGCTTCCGCCGCTAATGCCAAGCAACCCAATCAATACTGGAGCACCTTCTTCATCCTGATCAACCAGCGGAATAAGGCGGTCTTCCCCCCAATTGAACATCTCGAAACCGCCCCCGCCGTTTTCATTCAAAACGCGCCCCAGATCATTGGGGCTGTCATCAGCATCAAAAAATGTTTTTCCAACCCGCACGACTACCTGGAGCCCATTCGGGTTGAGCGCGGCAACGTATGCCCCGGCGGTCTGCATTCGGTCACACAACGCCGCCAGGATTGTCTCCAAAAACTGGCGCAAATCATTGCGAGTGATCAGACGCTCCTCTACTTTGCGAAGCAGGTCGATCTCGTCCTTATCCCTTCCGTAGAAAAACCAGCGCTCCATGGTCGGGAAAGTCAGCGTTACAAGATATTGCCCCGTCAGGATCGAGGCAACCATAACGATCGGCACCAGTGCATTGTAAGGCAGTCCATAGGCTTCACCCAGCCGCCGAACAATGGTGGTCAACCCCAAAGTGATGCTGGCAGTGACCGGCCCGCGTAAAATCCACTTAAAAAGGCGGCTCTTAACGGTTCGATCCGGCAAGGCAACACCAAAGAATGCCACGGAATAAGCCATCAACACCACCAGACCACCGACCAGTCCATTGGTCAACACCAATATTGACCAGAAAGCCAGGTGGTGTTCGGCAGCAAAATTGGTCGAGAACACAAGAAAAGGGAACGAACCAAGCACCGGAGCAATCGAGCCAATCAACAGGTAGCCGATGCGTCGTTTGCCGGTACTGGTGGCAGAGCGACGTAAAGCACGGACAAAGTTGTACCATGCCATCGCAATGCTGGTGAAGTATACCACCAAGAATAAATCGGTGCCAAGGACTGGCTTGAGATACGGGGCTGGAGTACCTTCCATCGCCAGGTCACCGACCAGCAACCCTAACGGCAGCATAAAGAGAAACAGTAGTGCAATCAGATAGGACAGGCGTATTGCCCAGCGGCGTTTTCCACGGCTTGGCTTGCCGGTGGTCGCCAGCAACGCGTCCGAGAAATGCAAATAGGCGGACGGGATAATGACAATCCCCACCCATTGCAGGCGAAGCCAGAAATCAAGTTCGAAGGAATTGGGCGCAACGCTGGCAAGCGCTTCGGCAGAATAGATTACCACCAGACAAAATAAAATCATCGCAAACGAGCGTGCCACTCGATCCCGCAGGTTGAAGGTGAGCGAATAAAGCAGCAACGAGAAAGCTGTCACCGCCACTCCAGCCATTAGAATCTGATTGATGGTGATCAACACATTCGACACGATGAATTTACCTCACAGTTGCCAAATGGAATTATCGCAACAGGCTGGTAAAGAACAAGGCAATGTCTTGATTACCATAATACTGGTCGTGGTAACCGCTAAACTCAAAACCGAGTTTCAATGCCATACGAATAGCAGGCGCATTCTTCGAATGGGTTTCCATTACCATACGCCGCAAACCGCGTCGCGCCGCCCAGGCTTGCGATGCCAACACCAGCGCACTGGCAATCCCCTGCCGACGGCAGCGTTGGCTAACAGCCAGGTGCCCAACCCAGGCGGTACCTGCCGCCACCCGCTCCTCAACCGCAATGTAGCCAACCACTTCACCTTGCAGTACGGCGGCAAGCAAAATGGTTTGTTGTTTTAATCGCTCCGGCAGGCTTTCGAGCGGGTAAGGATAATCTACTCGCACCGTGCGCGGCAGACGAACCTCTCGGAAGGCAATAGAGACCTGGCTTTCTTCCACCACACGATCCATTTGCCAGACATAATCACTTTTACTGTGGTGCTCGATCTGCACCAGATGCGGGAAATCACTCGCGGTAGCGGGACGAATTTCGATCTCAGGCATATTCCTCCAAATTATGGCGCAGCAATGCGAACTGGGATTACACAGGCTGGAAAAACATTGTTGACGTTATCGGTAACCACCAGCCGCAGCAGGTAATCTCCCGGCAGCAAGGAGGACGTATCCCATTGCCCGCCGCCTTCTCCCCCTAGCGGCTGATCGATGATGATCCGGTCTCCGGCAGCAATTGTTGTCCATAAGTCTGATCCCTGTTGGCTATATTCGTATTTGTAAAAACCGAGATTGGGTAAACTGATTGTACCCTGCAAGGTAACATTCCCCTTAATCGTATCTCCGGATCGTGGAAATGTCCACTCGACTTGCCCAGGAATACATCCATCCCGACTGGTGGAAACATTCAAGGTGGGGATGCCGCCGCTTTCGGGGACGGCGGTTTCGATGGCAAATGTTCCCAAGGTGGCGGTAGGCGTGACTAATAATTCAACCGTCGGTGTAGCCAGCGCCTGTACATTTGGAAAGTCCGGAAAGACAATCGATGCTAGCAAGAATTCTGCAGCCGCCAGCAGAACTAAAAACGAAAATACCGAAAGGGAAGCATTGAATTTTCGCTGCGCGCTTTCCCGTTCCAGACCAAAGACAGCCGTGCGCAATTCCTGCAGCGCGGAAAACATACGCCGCAACACAAAAATGGCGGCAAAAGCCAGCAATAGATAAATCCACGGCTCGTAGATTTTTAAAAACCGCAGAACTTCTTCCATTTCCCGTGGCTACCCAACCCCATCCAACAATTGGATTACAATGCCCACCTCTAATTTTCCAGCTTTGGCAATATACCGCGGATCAACGTGGTTAACTTGGGCACGAGCATCTTCCCGGCTTCGAGCACCTCTTCGTGAGAGGTTTGCGTGCTGCCGTCGAGATTGGCTTTATTGGAAATTCCCGAAAGCCCAAGCACGCGCATTTTCCCATGCCGGGCAACGATGGTCTCCGGCACAGTGGACATACCAACCGCATCGGCACCAACAGTGCGTAAATAGCGCAATTCAGCCGGTGATTCGAAGGATGGACCCGCCAGCCAAACATAAACCCCTTCTCTTAATGTCAGAGCGGCGTTCCTCGCCACTTCGCGGCAAAGTTGTTGCAGGTCACGGTCGTAAGGCTGGCTCATGTCCGGAAATCGCTCGCCAAACTGATCCAGATTTGGACCGCGCAGAGGATTCATGCCTGCCATTCCCACCATGTTGATATGATCGGTGATCAACATCACATCACCAGGAATAAAATCCGGATGTATTGCGCCAGCCGCATTGGTCAGGATCAGGGTATGCACCCCACCGCGCTGCATTACCCGAATCGGAAAGGTTACACGCCCGATTGGATAGCCTTCGTAAAAATGCGCTCTGCCCTGCATGACCATCACCGGCTGATTTTGCAGCCTGCCCAATATCAGCCGCCCGGCGTGGCCATGAATGGTAGAAACCGGCCAGTGCGGGATGTCCTGATAGGGTATTACAACCGCATTCTCAACCTGTTCCGCCAGTTCACCCAACCCGGAGCCCAGAATTAAGCCGATTTTAGGCTGAAAGTTAATTCTTGCAGCAATTGCCTGCCAGGCTTCATCAATCTCAGTATACGTGACCCATTCAGACAAGGAAATACCTCCAAAAGAGAGTCGCTATCTCCATTGGTATTACAAACCATTTGGAAATCTTACACTTTCTCCCTATAATTATACCTGACTTGCCCCACCCTCTTCGGCTAATCCTTCTTTGCGCTTTTAAACTGGTTCAATCCATCTGAAAAATCCCACGGCCGGGATAAAATTGTAAGTAAATTGCAAGAAAAATTAGTGGAAATCCACACCAAATTCTCGATAATTTAATGAGGTTATGAATTATTCATCTCGCCTGTCCAGATTATTTCATCCAGCTAAGAATCAGCAGGCTCTAGCACTGCCTGGTATCATCCTGGCACTGCTCACCAATATCCTCCTGGTTGCTTCCAGTTTGATGGATGGGATGGATGTTTTTGTAGATCGGGTCAGTTTGATTATTGGTTTTGGCTCGCTGCTATACTTGGCTTTGTTTTATGTTTTCATCATATCGATTATTGACCGCTTCCCAGAGCGTTCGTGGATTTTCGTCACGTTGAATGTATCAGCAGCCATTTCGATTGTATTCTACGCCCCTTTTCTACCAGCCGGATATCCCTTATTGAGCATTCTACTGATGATAACCATCTCCGCGGTGGTATTTGGGCGCTGGCGCACATACGTCTTCCTTTCCTGCGTAACATTTGCCCATATCATTGCGCTCAGCATGGATAACGGGAACCTTAACCAATCTTTATTTTCAACCTTGTTTCTGCTGTCACTGTCTGGGATTGCGATCACCGAGACCATTTTACGCTTGCAGGAATCACTTCAAATCGAAATCCGCCGCCAACAAATTCTCAATAAGGTTTCTCACAGCCTGTCCTCCTCGCTAGAGATCCACCAGGTGATCACTATGGTCACAACTGCTGTCCAGGGAGCATTGGACGCAGATACCTATTATTTTGGGTTGCTGCACGGCGATAGTGTCCACCTGGAATTATTTTATGATGATGGCGAATTTTTCCCTTCCATGGATGTGCCTTTGGAAGGCACCCTGGCAGGGAAAGTAATAAATTCCCGCCAGCCACTCCTGATTCACGATCTGCCTGAAGAACGTAAAAAAATGGGAATCAATTTCAAACTGGTGGGAAAGTCGCGCATCAGTCGTTCATGGATGGGAGTGCCGATCGAAGCGGGTGGTAAAAAATTGGGCATCATCGCGGTTGCTTCGTATCAAAAGGATGCCTTCGATTCGAAAGACCTGGAATTGTTGGTCAATATTAGCCGGCAGGCTGCGCTGGCGCTCGACAATGCCTACCACCACCTGGAAGTGGAAACCCGCTCGCAACTGGACAGCCTGACCGGTGTGTTCAACCATAATGCCTTTCTCGTCCAGCTTGAGCGTTTTGTGCAGTCAGCCACCATCACCAACCAGCCAATCAGTCTGATTATGCTCGATATTGATCACTTTAAAGCCTACAACGACACCTATGGTCATCTGACCGGTGACCGAGTGCTGATCGAACTGGCTCAAATGATTCGCCGCAATATCAAAAAGAGCGATCTGGTCGGGCGTTGGGGTGGCGAGGAATTTGCCATTGCGCTTCCGGAAAGTGACATCGCCCAGGCAACCCGTGTTGCCGAGCGTATCCGTGATGGCAGCCAGAAGTTGATTATCCTGAATCGTGACCAGGAAGCAGTGCCCGCACCGACCATCAGCCAGGGGATCGCTGTATTACCGAATGAAGTAACTGGAATTGAAGCGCTGATCGATCTGGCGGATCAGCGCCTTTACATTGCCAAGGAACGCGGGCGCAACCAGATACAAACCAGCCGCGCGCCTGATAATTCAATGATTTCGAAAAATTAAATTATTCCCAGTCAATCCTTGCGGGTTTAACTAACCGGCCTATGGTCATCAAAATAACCCGGCGATATAAAAAACCGCAAAATTCCACCACTGTCAATGACTACCAGATGTAGTTTGAAGCCAAAGAACCAGCCGCTTGAGGTCTTCCCGCAGGCAGCCAGAACAGCAGACACTTTGTGGGTGTGGATTCGTTGGTTCAAACAGACATCCAAAGAGGTCGAGTATATAAACGAGATGCCCATACATCGCCATAAACAGCGCATGTGCAAGTTGCGGTAACAAGATTGATGAAAGGCAATCGGGATGGTCATATTCTCCCTAATTGTCAGGAAACGAGCTCGTTGAGGTTGCTATTTGCCGCTGGCTAACCTGCGTTGCTCCCAAACAGGAAGAAATACTGGTCAAAAATCATCGACATCGCAGACCAAAACGAGTAAACTGTCCATTGAGAGTTCCTTGGGTTTCAACTAATGTTGTGCTGATAAAAGTTTACTCCCTTTTAGAAACCCTCTCCTTTATCCCAAACTCACGTTAAGTAAATTCTTTGTTTCGAAGTGCTTGAAAAAACTTTCGATCCAATCTCTTGCAGCAACAACAAGAATAGTAAAAACGTAAATACGATGAACTTAACTGTTTCGAAAGAAAGAACTTATTTTGGCATAATTTTTTTAGCTAGCATTTTGATGTCTTTTTATTTTAGTAAGTGGATTCCAAGTGGCGTAGACTGGCTTACTGCATTTCGCCCCGCTGCGTTAGAGCTCATCTCGGGTAGGTCTCCATACAACATAGATGGTTTTTTCAACCCCCCATGGACATTGCTGCCTCTAATCCCTTTGGCATTATTGCCAGCACATGTAGGGCGGGCATTATTAATTCCCATCAGTCTTGCTGCATTTGGTTATTTAGGGTACCGCCTGGGCGGAAACAAACTTTCTATCACTGCGATCTTGTTATCACCTCCACTTCTTCATGGCATTCTCAATAGCAATATTGACTGGTTGGCATTGCTAGGGGTTGTAATGCCTCCGCAAATCGGCTTGTTTTTTGTTTCAACAAAACCACAAATCGGAGTTGCCATAATATTGTTTTGGTTAGTCGAGTCTTGGCGAAAAGGAAGGTTCAAAGAGGTACTGCGAACATTCTGGCCTTTTTCGTTAGCAATTCTTCTTTCGCTGATGTTTTATGGACCATGGCCGTTACGTACTACTGTGGAAATTGGCTTGTGGTGGAACGCTTCTCTATGGCCAATTTCTCTACCTGTTGGGCTGGTTTTAATGGTAATTGCTATTCGCAAACAAGACCTTCGTTATGCCATGAGCGCTTCGCCCTGCTTTTCTCCCTATATCCTGTTTCATTCTTGGATTGTAGTTTTGTATGCCATAATCCGCTCTACACCTGAAACAATCGCTGCTGTGATAGGATTGTGGCTACTCGTGATTATTCGGTTTTTAGGTATATAAACGTGAACTTGGGATAGGACAATTCGATGTATTCGTGGAGGAATGCTGCGAGCGAGCACAGCGAGCGTGGCGATCTCCTGTCAGGCTATATGGAAAGTGGGGCGGGAATAACCACCTGCACCGTACCGTACGCAGTGTGGTGCGGGTGTTACTTCGCTCGAAATGATATAAAAAATTATCCCAAACTCAGGCGTTTATCACATCGCTAAAGGCTGCAACCGTTCGGTCAACATCCTCATCAGTGATCCAGTAATGGGTCACCAGCCGGAAGGTCAGCCTGCCGGTAGCGCCAACCCGAATTCCGCGCCGTTCGAGCGCCTGAGCGATTTCTTTCGTGCCAAGCGGAAAATTATCGCGCACCGAGATAAAGACCAGATTGGTTTGGGGCATGCCAAATGTCAGGCGCACGCCAGGGACGGCAACTAAACCCTGTGCCAGTCGTTTAGCGCGGTCATGATCTTCGTTCAGCCGTTCCGTCATCTGGTCAAGAGCGACAATACCGGCGGCTGCCAGCACGCCTGCCTGGCGCATACCCCCGCCCAGCATTTTACGCACCCGCCGCGCTTTCTGGATGAATTCCCGACTACCGCATAGAACCGAGCCCACCGGAGCGCATAACCCTTTACTCAAACAAAAGGTGACCGAATCAACCGGTTGGGTCAGGTCGGTGACCGGCACACCCAAGGCTGCAGCCGCATTGAAGACCCGCGCCCCGTCCAGGTGAACGCTCAGCCCACGCGAATGCGCCAATTCCGCCGCC
Source organism: Bellilinea sp. (assembly GCA_034411135.1). Lineage (GTDB taxonomy): Bacteria > Chloroflexota > Anaerolineae > Anaerolineales > Anaerolineaceae > Bellilinea. The sequence continues at coordinate 34,558 of DAOUMN010000087.1, read as the reverse complement.
TGGCGGACATACTCCACCCCCTGCACCGTTCCACCGCAGCGGTTGTGCGAATTTTCCAGGATCAACAGGCGGGTGATGGGAGCATGGTAGTCATCACCGCGAATGGCTGTATCAATCTCATCCAGGCGGATACTGCCATCCGCCTGGTTGGGAAGAGTATGAACAAAAATGCCACCAAGCGCAGAAATGCCGCCCGCCTCGAACAGGAAGGTGTGACCCAGGTTTCCCATAATTGCTTCTTCACCGCGCTGGCAGTGGGTCAATGTGGCTGCCAGATTCCCCATCGTGCCTGAGGCAACGAACAAACCGGCCTCCTTGCCCATTCGCCCGGCTGCCATTTGTTCCAATCGGTTGACGGTTGGGTCTTCACCATAGACATCATCACCCACCTCAGCGCGCGCCATGGCTTCGCGCATGGCTTGGGTGGGATGGGTAATGGTGTCCGAGCGCAGATCGATGATTTTTTCCATGACGCAATTCCTCGAAATAAAGTTTCAGGCTTTACGCAAGCCCTGGAGAACTTTTTCCAGTTCGGCTGGCAGAGGCGCTTCGAACACACGCGCCTGTTTTTCACCCGGCAGCCGAACAACCAGGCGGGCAGCATGTAGAAAATGCCTCTCCAATGCCAGGCTGAGTTTTCGCCTGCCGTACACCGTATCCCCAACGATCGGGCAGCCCAGGAACGCCAGGTGCAGGCGGATCTGGTGCGTGCGCCCGGTTAAAGGGTGCGCTTCCACCAGCGTATGTAGCGGAAAAACCTCGCGGGTGAAATATTCGGTCACCGCGTCCCGCCCTCGTCCGGGTGAAACCACCGCCATTCGTTTGCGGTGGGCTGGATCGCGGGCTATGGGCGCTTCAATGCGCCCTTCCGGTGTAGGCGGTTTTCCATCCACCAGCGCCAGGTAGATTTTTTTTACCTGACGCAGCCGAAATTGATCCTGCAGAAAGCGATGTGCGCGTTCATTCTTGGCAATCAGGATCAATCCGGATGTATCCTTGTCCAGGCGATGAACGATACCGGGGCGCAGTTCACCACCTATGCCTTCCAAATCGGGCATATGTGCCAGCGCGGCATTGACCAGCGTGCCGCTGGTATGCCCGGCGGCGGGATGAACCACCATCCCAGCCGGCTTATCCACCACCAGCACATCCTTGTTTTCGAAAATAACTCGCAACGGAATCGACTCTGGCAGCAGGTCAACCGGCTCGGGCGGCGGCAATTCGACCCGGATGGTTGCGCCGCTCTCGACCGGGCAACCAGATTTGGTTACCACCCGGTCATTAAGGCGGACAAAACCATCTTTGATCAGTCCTTGCAACCGCGAGCGCGAATAATCTGGAAAGCGAGCTACCAACAATTTATCCAACCGCTCAGGGCTGGCACCATCATGAATAAATAGTACCTCTGTGTCACTCATTTGCCTGGCTGAAATTGACCTGCTCGGATGTGTCATTTTGCTCGCTCGTTGCTGGCGCGCGGCGGGCTTTTTTCTCGCGCTGTTCCTGCAACCACACACCCAGGATCAGCACAATTACCCCGATGGTGATGCTTGAATCAGCAATATTGAAGACAGGAAAATTTCCAACCGAAATAAAATCGGTCACATATCCAATCGTCAGGCGGTCGATCAGATTTCCGACCGCGCCGCCCAGCTGCAAACCCATTGCCGTGCGCAGAGCCCAATCCTCCGCAGGCACACGCGGATAATAATACACAATTGCCAGCGCAATTATGATTGCCAGCAGCGCAAACCAATCGCCGAAGCCTTGAAAAATCCCAAACGCCGCCCCGCGATTATGCCAATGCACAATGCGCGCGTATGGGGCAAGCCATTCCCACGGCATCCAGGTTTCGCCCATAGCCAGGTTAGCGCGGATGACCATCTTCGTCCACTGATCCAAACCAATAATGGCGCCTGAAACCAAAGCAAGGATGGAATAATCACGTAAGAACTTCTTCAAACCACTACCTCCCAAACACGGCTGACCCCTATTGTACCCCATTTAAAAGCCCCTACCTGCTTGACACCCCGCTCCGCCCTCAGTATACTGCCAGAAACCAGATGCTAATTCGTGCCTTCATCGCCATCGAACTATCAACCCCCATCCAGGCTGCCTTGAGCCGCGTGGTCGGGCAGTTGCGCGAATCGGGGTTGAGTGGAGTGCGGTGGGTAAAGCCTGCCGGCATTCACCTGACTTTGCGTTTCCTGGGGGATTCAAAGCCTGAAACTCTGACACGGATACGTTCAGATTTAGAGACAGCAGCCCGACAGGCAGCACCCTTCGAACTTCAGGTTAGAGGGTTGGGTGCATTTCCAAATATCAAACACCCGCGCGTGATCTGGGTAGGCGTCCATGCTCCCCCGTCATTGAAAGGCTTACAGCAATCGGTCGAAACGATTACCCGTAAAGCCGGTTATCCCGCCGAGGAGCGTCCTTTCTCCCCGCATTTGACCTTGGGCAGGGTTCAGCACTCGATCACCAATACGGAAATGAGCCGCCTGTCAGCCAGTCTGTCCGGGGCATCCGTTAGTGAGTTGGGCAGCATGCTGGTGAACGAGTTCGCTCTCTTCCGCAGCGATCTCAAACCTGACGGGGCGGTTTATACCCGGCTGGCAAACTTTGAATTATGTGGATAAAATTATACAAATCGTTTCGCGAGGTGAAATCTGAAAGCAATTGAAATTGCGCGCAGCATTATCAACACCCTGGAAGATAAAAAGGGTGAAAATATTGTTTTAATGGACATCCAGGACGTTGCTTCCTTTACCGATTACTTCATCCTTTGTTCGGGAACCAGCGAACGAATGATCGAAAGCCTTGCCGACGCCGTGTTGGAGAACGCAAAAAAAGAATATCAATTAAGCGGCAAAAAGGAAGGTTATGCCCAGGGCGGCTGGGTACTGGTGGATTTTGGTGATGTGATCGTTCACCTGTTCTCCGAAGAACAGCGTGATTATTACCGGTTGGAAGAATTATGGAGCCAAGGTAAAGTATTATTGCGCTTGCAGTAATCCGGTCTGTCGCTCCGGGGGGAGCCAGGCAATCGGTTGTACGGAAGAACCAATCATCGGGGAGGAATTATGATCACTGTACGAAGGTGTCTGCCGTTTTTGCTGCTAGTCGCAGCCCTGGCATTGCTGGCTGCCTGCACCGCCAAACCCACACCGAACGCACAACCCCCTGCCCATTCAGTAGCTCAGACTGGCGAATTGTTGCGCATGCGGGGCGAACACTTTTCTGCGGCAGGGGAGTGTGCCTTTTGTCATACCGCATTAAGTGACAGCACTGGAAAGGATGTCTCCATTGACACCGCCTGGCGCCCGTCCATGATGGCGAACAGCGCCCGCGACCCGTATTACCTGGCTTCGGTTCGTTCCGAGGTGCTGGCGCAGCCCGATTACCGCGACGTCATCGAAGAAAAGTGCGCCGTCTGTCATATCGGCATGGCTTTCCATACCGCCCGTCTGCAAGGCAAGCCAACCGCTCTGCTGGCGGATGGTGGATATCTCAACCCGCAGCATCCGGACTACCCGTTGGCGCTGGATGGGGTTTCGTGCAGCCTGTGCCACCAGATTCAGGGTAACAACTTCGGGATGTTGGATAGTTTCAGTGGAGGTTACCTTTTAGACGCAAAACCAATCGAGGGAGAGCGCCCGGCTTTCGGGCGCTTCGCGGTGGATGAGAACATGGCAACGGTTATGCGGAATGCATCCGGCTATCAGCCGATGCAATCCGAACACGTCACCCGGTCGGAATTCTGCGCTGTGTGCCACAATCTGTTCACCCCCTACTTCACCAACCAGGGTGTGCTGAGCGAGGAACTGTTCCCTGAACAGACACCCCATCTGGAATGGCTGGCTTCCCGCTACCCGGCTGAAGCATCCTGCCAGACCTGCCACATGCCGCAGGCTCAAGGCGAAACGCCGGTTGCCAATACCGGCAGCCCGCGCCGGTCTCCTTTCCAGCAGCATACCTTCATCGGCGGCAATCAGTTCATGCTGCAGGTTTTGTCTGCCAATTCCGAGGAAATGCGCGTTTCCGCCACCCCAGAGCAGTTCGAGCAAGCCAGCCAGTTGACGCTGGATCAGTTGCACAATAAAACTGCGCGGCTGAATGTGAGTGCAAAGCAAGAAGGTCAAACCCTCAATATCGACGTTTCGGTGGATGTACTGACCGGGCACAAATTCCCAACCAGCTTTCCCTCCCGGCGTGCCTGGCTGCACGTGAGTGTGCACGACGCCGCTGGCGCGTTGGTCTTCGAATCGGGCGGCTGGCAGCCGGACGGTTCGATCATCGGCAATGCCAACGACGAGGATGAATCCCGCTACGAGCCGCATTACACCCTGATCAATGACCCCTTGCAGGTGCAAATTTACGAGCCAATCATTGCTGACCCGGATGGAAAGGTCACCACCACCCTGCTGCGAGCGCAATCCTACCTCAAGGACAACCGTCTCCTGCCCTATGGCTTTGATAAGGCTGCCGCACCAATTGAAATCGCCGTGTTGGGTGAAGCCTTGCAGGACGAGGATTTCCTCGCCGGGGGCGACCGGATCCGATATCAGGTGCAATTGGGTAATGGAACCGCACCGTACAACGTCGAGGTGGAACTGCTTTACCAAACCATCGGCTACCGCTGGGCGGAAAAATTCCGCCAACAGGACAACCCGCAAGGGCGCGATTTTTATCACTATACCGTTGCCATTGCCAACGCACCGGTACAAATTACCCGGCAAATCATCCAGGTCAGCCCGAAACCGTGATTATTGGGCGGCTTGCGTGTGCGGCAGGGCGGCAATTTTTCCAACCCACGCAGCAATTCCTAAGGCAATGAACGCCGCCAGTAGAACGACAATACCATCTACAAAACCGAAGGTCGGAATGACCTTGAGGCGCAGCAGTACAACCAGTGCCTCACCCGCTAGAATGGAGGTGATCGCAGCCACCTTGCCCACCTGCGGGGCGTAGAGAGCTGCCAGTGTTGCCGGGGTGAGTGCCGCCAGCCCGGCGAAAGTCGTCTGGGTCAATAGGGTAAAAATTTCGATTTGTGGATTCAACCCGCTGATCAGGTAGAGAGCCACCAGCCCGCACAAACCAAACGCCAGCAGCCGCCCAGCACGAACCGGATCCTTGCGCACGCTCAGGTCATGGGTAAACATGGTTGCCAGCGCCAGTAGTTGCGAGTCAGCAGTCGACATCAATGCTGCCATTGCACCGATCATCACCAGCCAGTGCACCCATTTTGGCGCATAGGTTGCCACCATCATAGGCAGAATCATATCCGGGCTGCTGGGGGTTAACGGCGTACCGCGCGCCCACACCCCAATGGTTACCGGGGCAAGAAACAGCACGCTGACCAGCAGCGGGTATAGCCAGGTCGTTTCTTTGAACGAAGCCAGCGAACGGGCGGTATAAAATCGCGAAAACATTTGCGGAAAAAGCGGGTTGACAAACGACCAGAGCAAGAGAAAGGACAGCCAGGTGTTAATGGGGAAAGCATTATTTGGCCCCGGACGACTGAAGTGGCTCGCAGCAGCGATAAACGCATTTTCACCCGCGGCTTGCCAACCGCCCAACCCACGGCTGACGAAAACCAGCGCTGCGATCATCGCGCCGATCATGATCACGCCCTGCAATACATCTGTCCAAGCCGAGGCACGCATCCCACCAAAGATCACTGTCGCCCCGATCAGCAGAATGGTCAACGCTCCGCCAATGCGCAGCAAGTCAATGCCAAACAGCGAGGAAAGCAATATTCCCGCCCCAACCGCCTGGGTCAAAAGGTAAGGCACAGTAAAAACTACCATCACAATCATCACCAGCCAGCGCAACGCGCGGCTGTTGAATTCACCGCCAATCAATTCCGGCGCAGTCAGGTAGCCTTTTTGCTTGCCCAGCTTCCATACCGGCCGCCCAATGACATAGAAGGCTGCCGGCACCAGCGCAGTACCCAGTCCCATGATACCATATTGACCAAAACCGGATGTCCAGGCAGCCCCGGCAAAGCCCAGGAAAAAGAAAGCTGAAAAATTTGTCGCCGCCAGCGTGAAAAACAACACCAATGGTCCAAAGGAACGGTTGGCAAGGAAAAACCCTTCCGGGGTGGTGCTGATCTTGCGCCTGGCGAGAATGGAAAGTCCGATCAACGCAGCCACGTACAGCAAGAGCAGGACGAGCGGGATCATTCGTCCTCCCATGCTACCCGGCTGAGCACACCATAGATCAGGCTGGTTGCCAGCACCAATCCCAAGTCCAACCAGACCCAATCCGGTAAACCAGCAACCAGCTGTGGAGTCTTACCCCAGTTGTAGAAATCCATGCCCAACAGGATGATCAGCAGCCAGCCAGCCAGCCATAAGCCAATCCGCTGTTTAGGGGTCGGTTTTTTCACCATTGGCAAATTTTAAATCAAAACGTCCACAACCAGCGCCAGAAAAATAAATGCCAGATACATACTGGAATACCGGTACATTTGCCAGGCAACCTTGTTACCCGGTTTCCGTACCACATTCCAGGCAGTGTAGATCAACCACAATCCGAGCACAACCGCCGAAACCAGAAACAAGCTGCCAGCCACCTTGAATACCGGCATCAAAAGGGTTAATCCAACCAGTTCCAGGGTGTAGATGAAAATCTGCACACGGGTTTCTTTATCGCCTCGCACCACCGGCAGCATAGGCACTCCGGCGCGGGCATAATCCTTTGCCCGCACCAGCGCCAGCGCCCAGAAATGCGGCGGCGTCCACATGAAGACCAGCGCAAACAGGAAAAGCGCCGGAATGTTGAGACTGCCAGTAGCGGCTGCCCAGCCAACCAGCGGCGGAATTGCCCCGGCACCGCCGCCAATGACGATATTTTGCACCGTGAGGTGTTTGAGCCAGATACTGTATATCAGCACATAATAGACCATACCGGCAAACGCCAGAATCGCCGCCAGAAGATTGACAAAACCCGCCAGGAGGAAGAACGCCGCCAGGCAGGCTCCCAGTCCGTATGCCAATGCTTCTGCCGGAGTGAGAATCCCGGCTGGCAGTGGACGGTTGGCAGTGCGTTGCATCGCGCCGTCGATGCGCCGGTCGATGTACTGGTTGAGCGCGCTTGCCCCACCGGCTGCCAAGGCTCCGCCCAGCAGCGTCCACAGCGTTAATTCTAACGGTGGAATCTGTTTACCACCCACCACCATGCCCGCATAAGTTGTCACCAGCAGCAAGGCAACAATGACGGGCTTATTCAATTTCAGGTACGCTCCCAGCCGTACCTTGCCCGCCGGGCGGGGTGTGAAGATTGCCAGCCTTTCTTCCAATGCCGACAAAGGGGACCTTCCCGCAGCACTCAACAGCAGTACCAGCATCACCCAAATTCCAACCGTAATCGCGGCATGCAGCCCCACCAGTTCCACCGGAAAATTTCTCGCGGTTTTAAGCGCCCCTATCAGCACCTGACCGGCGAACAATACACCCACACCGGTTGCTGCCGTCAGCAAGACCGGATGATGATAAACCGCCCGCCAGGCGCGGACAACCAAAGCCACGATCAAACCGCTGCTGAGCAGCGTAATCAGGCGATGAGCCATCGCCAACCAGCCCAGCCCGCTCTGTGGTAATCCCCCGTCACACAGTGGGAACCCGCCACAGGCGGAGGCAGCATCCATTCGGCTGACCAGCATGCCGGATACCATCAAAACAAACACGCCAAACGCGCTCACCAGTGCCAGGCGCGCGAATGGAGAGCGAAATACAAAAACTGAATCCATCCCAGCGGCTGCATAGAAGGCAATCACCGCTGCAGCCGTGACCAGCCCCAGGATCGACAACGCCGAAGCGAGGTGAATTACAGAGAGCAAAACCGGTTGAGCGATGAAAACCAACCCAACCCCAACCGCCAGCTGCGCCAGGTTCAACAGTGAAGCCGCAGCCAGCATCCCCACTAGCAGCCGGCTGGCACGAACGCGCACAGCCCAGCCTCCAGCCGCCAGGGTTAGCAAGCCGCCCAATGCGGAAATCAAGCGGTGCGCCAATTCCAGGCGCGCTGCGGCGTTCTCCGGAACCGCCAGTTGCCCGTAGCAAGTCGGAAAGTCTGGGCATACCTGCCCGCCCGGATTGAGGCGTAACAAATAACCAAACATCAGCGACAAAAACGTGACGATTGCCACAATCAACAACAAATGATGAAGTGAAAATTTTCTCCCCGCCATTTTAAGGTTTCTCCAAGAATGGGCTGCTTTCAGCCTGAATGGAAGCGGATTCAAAATCCGTATGTTGTTCGCGCCGGTTCACCAGCTGGCGGCGAAGAAAGAATGGGTAACCTAACCCCAAAATTGCCGCAAAGGTGAACCACTGCAAGGCATAACCCAGATGTGGACCTTCGGTGATCTCGATTTCGGGCAGCGCCCGGTAGGGCAGTCCACTATGCGCTGCATCCGGCGCCTGCTGCACCCACACCGGCAGCAAATTCAGCCCGGATTCCGCCCCAATGCGCTTGAGATTGACTACGTTCCACACCTCAAGCCGCGTCTGTCCCGGCGTCAGGGTCGGATCAGGCACCCCGCCAAAATCGGCTTTTTCCTGTGGTCGACGAATCATGCCGTGCACTACCACCGTACCCCATTCCGGATAACGAGCGCGGGCAGGAAGCTGCCCATCCTCATAGGGAATCCAGCCGCGGTCAACATACACCAGCCACGGGCTGGCGGAGATTTGCAGCGGGGTCAGCACCCGGTAGCCCAGTCGCCCATCCCACACCTGGTTGCGCAGCAGCACTTCATTGTCAAAATCATACCTGCCGCTCACCACAACCGCCCGGTATTCCATGTCGTACAGGTCGCCCACTGGAATATCAACATTGAGATTGAGTTCGGGTGCAGCAAGTTGCGCGCTGACCCGAGCGTTGAATTCCTGCCGCCACGCCAGCCGGTCCAACTGCCAGATACCGAGGCGAACCAATACCCCCACCCCGGCAATTACCAGCAGAGTCGTCAGCAGCCAGCGCGGCTGGAGCAATTGTTTACCCATGTTCATTCCCATTCCATCCTAGACTTTCGATGCTGCCGGCTCACTACCAGGCAGTGGTCTGACGACCAGGGTATAGAGCCAGAGCAAAATCCAGGTTGGCAAGCCAATCGAGATAATGCCAAACACCCGATCCGAAGTTTTTGCCCGCGGCAGCACATCGATGCCGATCGAGCGCGTTTCCTGAAAAGAACATTCCATGGTGTACTGGTTGGGGCGGTCCAGGGTGAGGATGCTGGCGGTGTCCGGGGGCACGAACAACGGTCCTAACTGATGCGCCACGCTGTCCAGGTTACGTACCGTGATCGTATCGCCTTCTACAAAGCGCATTTCCGGCAATGCCGGACCGGCACCGCCAGCGGCGATGCGCTCTGCCGTACCGGCAGGGATGAGGATTTCAAGGTTGCGTGGCGGACGTTCGCCCGAGTCTTTGACCAACTGGTACGAGATTTCGCTGACCGCGAAAGCAAATACCAGGCTAACGACCAGGCTGATCCACAAACGCCGCACTGCCGACCGGACTGCCGGAGACATGTCAGCGTTCCTTCAAGATTTGGCGCACGTCTGCTGCCACATCCGCAGGAGGAGCACCGTATGCAAAGGTCAGGCGCAGTTTGCCAGCCGGGTCGATCAGGTATACGCGCGTGGAATGATCCACCAGGTAGCCCACTGCACTCTGACCTTGCTGGATCTGCCGGTACACCCAGTATCCTTGCCAGACCGGCTGCAATTCCACCTCACTGCCGGACAAGCCGATGAACTGCGGATCAAACCCGCCCGCGTACGACTGTACCCGATCCGGAGTATCGCGTTGCGGATCAACGGTGATGAAAACAAAATCCACCAAACCGGCAGCAGAGCCAAGCTCTGCTTTGACCCGCTTCATGTCCGCCAGTGTGGTCGGGCAGATGTCCGGGCAGGTGGTGTATCCGAAAAACAACAGAGTCGCTTTGCCTGCTGTATCACTCAGTCGGTACAAAGTGCCATCGGCGCGTTTCAATTCAATCGGCGGAGCGGGTATGGCAGGTTCAATTTGTGAACCATGAAACGCGTAGGGTCTGGCAAAAGCAAAAAACCATATCGCCAGCAGTCCTGCCAGTACCGCACCCAAACCGAGAAGAATCGAGCGCTGCATTCCTGTCTCTCCGAATTAGATCGTGCCGATCAAGTAAAGCGCCGGGTAGAAAAAGATCCACACCAGGTCAACAAAGTGCCAGTAATTCGCAGCAGCCTCCACCGCCCAGTGCCATTCGGGGCTGTAATGTCCCTTAAGCCCATTGCGATAAATGATGAACAGGAAGATCACACCGCTCAATACATGGAAAGCGTGCATCCCGGTCATCATGTAAAATACAGCTCCCTCCGCGCCATCGCCAGGTCCAAACGGCGCCAGTTGCCATTCGAAACCGACCACCCCTACCAGGAAAATGATTCCCAGGATCATGGTGATCAGCGTGCTGGTTAGAAAACCCTTGCGGTTGCCCTTTGAAATCTGCACCTCAGCCCGGTTCATGAAGAAACTGCTGATCAATAGAACCGAAGTGACGATCAAGCCCAATTCCTGTTCCAGGTGCGGGCGTTTGTCGCCCAGCAAGTAGAAACGGGTCACCAGCAGGGCAGCAAAAACAAATGAATCGGACAGGATGAACAACCATAAACCCAGACGGTTGTTGGCAAGTTTGCGGCGGTAATTTACCAGGGTCGATTCATGGGTCGTCATCAATGTTCTCCTTCCGAGCGAAATACCCGCCCGATGTGCATAAAGTACACCAGCACCAAACCACCTTTGAGCAGGGCAACAATCCACAGGAAAATTGCCGCCGCTTCGTGCGTGCCGAGATAATATTCCACCACGGTTAAGACTGCCAGAGCAACAAACACCAGCACGCCGCGTTTCAATTCATCTATTTTGTTGATATCCATGCCTTCGCTCCTTCTCCTCAGTCCCCGGCTTGCTGTGGGATGATCTCAACGTAGTGTGACCCCTTTAGTCCATAGTCGTAGGGATCGCCCACGACATGGAACGGCTGCGGGTAATTGTGCATCGGCGCAGGCGAGGGCAGAACACTCCATTCCGGCGAACGCGATTCCCACACGTTGTCTGTGGCAACCTGTCCACGCTTTGCGCTGATGAACAGGTTAACCAGGAAAATCAGCACCGAGAATGCCACCATGAATCCCGCAATGGTAATGATCAGATGCGCGGTCTCAAAGCCATGTGCCGGGTCGTAATCCGCGATACGCCTCCGCATACCCAACAAGCCCACCTGCATTTGTCCAAAGGAGGTAATCAAGAATCCGGGGGTCAGCAGGAAAAACTGGATTTTTCCAAGCAGCTCGCTCATTCGCCTGCCAGTAATTTTTGGATACCAGTAGTAGATAGCCGCGAACAATGGGAAGATAAACCCGCCAAACATGGTTGCATGGAAGTGCCCAACGATATAGTAGGTATCGTGCAAATGCAGGTCAGTCGAGACAGTGCCAGCCGGGGGCCCGGTCAATCCGCCGAGCAAAAACACCACAATTGCGCCAACCAGAAACAGCATCGGCGTTTCAAAGCGAATGCGCCCCATCCAGATGGTCGCCACCCAGCTAAAAAACTTGATTCCGGTTGGCACCGCCACCAGCAGAGTCGAATACATGAATGGCACGCGCAGGTATTCCTCCATGCCAGAGGTAAACATGTGGTGTGCCCAAACCAGAAAGCCCACCAGCGCTATGCCTAGCGAGGACATCGCCACCCATTTATAGCCAAACAACGGCTTGCGCACGAACACCGGCAGTAATTCACTGATAATCCCCAGCCCAGGCAGGACAAAGATGTACACCGCTGGGTGTGAGTAGAACCAGAAGAGGTGTTGAAAGAGAATGGGGTTACCGCCACTGTTGGCATCGAAGAAACTCATCCCAAACAGACGCTCGAAGCTGACCATCTGGAACGACGTACCAATCAACTGGGTGGCTGTGAGCGCAATGATCGAGGTTGCCAGGGTCGCCCAGCTAAAAATTGGCATGCGGAAAAGACTCATCCCCGGAGCACGCATGCGCAGGATGGTCACAATCAGGTTGAGCGCGCCGAGGATCGACGACCAGCCCGCGAAGAACACCGCCACGAAGAACATCTGCATGCCCATTGGAGCGCGGATGCTCAACGGCGGATATCCAGTCCAGCCGGTATCGAAGCCGCCAGTGAAGATCGCCGAAACCAGCACCAGGGATGCCGGCACCGCCAGCCAGAAAGCAAACCCGTTCAAGCGTGGGAATGCCATGTCCTTGGCGCCAATCAAGAGCGGCACGGCGTAGTTCGACATGGCTGAAATGCCCATCAGGATCGCCACGATCAGGGTCATGCCGTGCATGCCAATCAGAGTGTTAAAGAAATTCAACGTAACCCACTGCATGCCGGTCTGCGCCAGTTCCAGGCGGAAGAGGAGCGCAAAACTGCCGCCTACCACCAGCAAAAACAGCGAGAGAAAGCCGTACTGCACACCGATCACCTTGTGATCAACGCTGAATCCCCAAAAACGTTTGGCGCCCGGCTCTTCTTGAACCTCCTCCGGGTCTTCGGTTTCCTCCCCTTTTGCCCAAGCGAACCAGTCGCGGAAGGCGCCAATGGCTATCATAAAGCCAATGATGCCAAAAACTGCGCCCAGAACCCAGGCGGGTTCTGCCCGGTATCCCAGCCCCATCAGAGCACGGATACCGGTCACCACCCCAATCCCAGCCGCCCAGCCGATGATCTGACCAATCAGACCGCGTACAATTCCGTAAGAAAAAATTCCTTTCATACGTCCGTCTCTCCTTTGTGATTATTCGAGCGACTTGATGTATTCGATGATTTCAGCAATTTGCGTTTCCGGGATGGTATCCTGGTAAATTTGCGGCATTACCCCTGGCACAAAGCCCTTGGGTACCTGTGCATTGGGATTGACAATCGACACCCGCAGGTACTCCTCATCCACCGTGACCAGACTGCCGTCGGTTAATTCCTGCTGGCTGCCGAATAGACCTTTCCAGGTCGGTCCCACGTTCGGGCTGCCGTCCACCGAGTGACAGGAGAGACAGCCATTGTTACGCGCCCAGACCTCACCACGCGCAACCGGATCGGCGCCCAACGCCGCCAACTGATCCTCGACCCACTGGTCGAATTCAGCCTGGCTCACCACCACCACCGGGGACTCCATATATGCATGCGATGTACCGCACATTTCTGCGCAGCGCACCTTGAATTCGCCCAGCTCGGTTGGTGTAATTCGCAACTCGCGCACAAAGTTCTGGCCCGGGAGCAAGTCCTGCTTGACGCGGAATTCCGGCACCCAGAAGGAGTGAATCACATCCAGTGAAGTCATTTTAAGCAGTGCCTGTTTATTGACCGGCATTACCATTTGGTTGCTGACAATCCCATAATCGGGATATTCAAAACGCCAGAACCATTGCCCGCCCACTACTTTTATATCCAATGCTTGCGGATCCACTCGCCGGGTTTCCGATAGAGAGACCGAGCCCAGGTAAGCAAAGTAGATCACTACTCCCAGTGGAATAACTGTCCAGATCACTTCCAACGGATTGTTGCCTTTGAAATATGCTCCATCTCCCTCGTCGCCCGGTTTTTTGCGAAACACCACCAGGCTGTACACCAAAAAAACCGTAATCAGAGAAAACAGGAAGGAAATCACCAGAAAGTGTAGATTGAACAGTTCATCAATCGGCTGTGCTTGCTGGCTGGCGGCAATCGGCAGCAAGCCAACGTTGGACAGGAAAAGATAAACCAGCACAGTGACGATGACCACCAGCACTCCAACAATCACAAAATGTCTCATAGATGAACTCCTCTTCTTCGGGGGATGCTCGGTTTTCGGAGTGGATATTTCCGTCACACTCAACCAGTCTTCGACCTGGGCAGGCGTCAGGGTGCGCCGGTCATACACCACAACCGCCCCGCTGGACTGGAGGGACACCAACATGACTTGCATGGGCTGATTCCCAATGACAAATTGTTGCAAAAATTCCGAACGAGATATATTTTTATCGTCATAATCCAAAATGATCAGGTCCGGAGACCAGCTATCCATTTCCTCCAGCACGGCTTCATTGCTCTCGACCAGGTGAATCTCCACCACCCGATCCTTCCACTTACGCAGGATCATTTTTTGCAACCCCTGACCGAACAATGGATTGGCGGAAGCGATCAATACCCGGCGATTGGACGAATTTTGTGTCTGGCTCATCTTGAATTCCTCACCCTGACAGCACCAACTGACCCTGAATAAATTTACACAAAAACGCTCCGATTTTCCTTAATCGAAGCGCTGTGTACAGGTTAATTTTGATTTTCTGTTAGGGTGATTTGCCAATCACCCTGATATCATTCTTTTTTGTGGATCAGCCCCAGTTGCAAGCCCTTGCTGACTGCTTCGGTGCGGTTGGACGCCTCCAGCTTTTCCAGGATGTGGCGAACATGGGTCTTAACCGTATTCTCGGAGATAAAAAGGTAGGTAGCGATCTGGTTGGTGGTCTGACCGGCTGCCAGGCATTCCAACACTTCCAGTTCGCGGTCACTGAGCGGTGGTTGGCTTTTGGTAGTTTCCTGTCTCGCCAGCGCGCGCATCACCGCCCCGGTTATCTCCGGAGAGAGTGCGCCTTCCCCCTTCACCACGTGCAGAATGGCTTTTCGTAAATCTTCCGGGTCTATGTTTTTTAACAGGTAGCCGTCTGCCCCCAGCCGGATGGCGGAGAGCAAATCATCCTCGCTTTCCGAAATGGTTAGCATCAGGATGCGCACCGGCAGGTTGAGCCGACGGATTTCATCAACCGTCTGAATGCCATCCATTTCGGGCATATTGACATCCAACAAAACCAGATCCGGTTTTTGCTGTTGGATGATTCCCAGCGCTTCGCGACCGTCGCCTGCTTCTCCGACCACATTCATGCCGGGCAAGTCATTGATCAAGCCGATTAAGCCTCGCCGGAAGAGGGCGTGATCATCCACAACAACCAGGCGAATCGGACGGTTGTTCATACCGGAGCTTCCTCGTTAATTGGCAGGTGAATGCGCACGGTCGTCCCGGATGCAGGTTTACTGATCACCTGGAAATCTGCTCCGATCAGTTCCGCCCGCTCGCGCATGCCGCGCAGCCCGTGACGGGAAAATTCCGGCACATCTTCGGCACTAAAACCGACCCCGTCGTCACTGATTTCCAACACCAGTGTGCCTTTCCACGCGCGCAAGTCAAGCGCAACGCTGCTCGCCCGGGCATGTTTCCGAATGTTGCTCAGCGCTTCTTGGATGATGCGCAACAACTGCGCCTGCACCTCCGGTTCAACATCCGGTGTAGATGCCGGAAAATTACGCTTGACTTTCAAGCCGCTGTTTTTCTCGAACTCACGGGTCATCGACTCCAACAGCAGGATCATGTTGTCCGCCGGGGTAAGACGCAAATTGTCAATCACCTGGCGCGTTTCCAGGTAGGCATCGGTCAACGCCTGATGAGATTGATTGATCAACTGTTCCAGGCGGTGTAAATCTCCTTGCGAGAGCTGATTTTGCATCTGTGCGGTGGTTAATTTTAGATAGGCAAGGGTTTGCGCCAGGCTGTCGTGAATTTCACGCGCCAGGCGTATCCGTTCCTGCAGGATCACGCGATACTCGCGTTCCTGCTGACCGCGTTCGCTTTCTACCAGCAAGGCGCACTGGGCTGCCACCAGTTCAAGCATCGACATGGCGGGAGATGGCATCATCGAATGCCTGTCATTGATAAACGCAAGCACACCGATTGTGATTCCACCCGGCAGGCAGCACGGCGCCAGAATAACCTGACGCACATCGTCCACATTCTCCATGCGTACTGGACAGCGAGGCGGGTTGCGCGGTTCGTCCATCAGGCGGTTAATGATCTCATCCGCGGCGCTCGATCCCAACCAGGCATCCGCGCCCAGCATCAGGTTCAGACCATCAAAATGCGGCTGCGAAGTACGAAAAACGATCCGCGCCGCCGGATAATGCAACTCTGCACAAAGCCGCTCGATAATCGAAGCGATCATCGTTCCAAGTGTGCTTTCCGCCGAAGCAGTGGCATGGATCTGGCGCAAGGCAGCCGTCTCCTGCCCGCGCAAGCGGATGACATCCAGTGCGCCCAGCATTTCACGCAGCATAACAGTGATAAATTCATGCAATTCTTTCTGGATGGGCTTTTCTGCCGGCATATACAGGTTCAGCATAGCAACCGTCTGGTTGTTGCGAATTAGCGGCAGGCAAAAAATGCGCACACTATCGGTAAAGGGTGCTTCTAGCAACGGGCAAAATTCACCGACAGTGGTTTCTAATTTTTGACACACGCGGCAGCGATTGCGCACGCCCGGCTCGCTGAGGTGTTCCGCCCAGGCACGCAGCACCGGCGTTGGGTAAGCCCCATGGGTAATCGCATTGAGCGGCTGACCCCATTCGTCGAAGGGCATGAACGAAACCCCCAATGCATCGGTCATTTCGGCAAGCACCTGCAACGATTTTTCGACCAGTTCCTTCTCGCTGCGCGCCTCCATCCACAGCAGGTTCAGGCGCATGGCTCCATTCAACCGCCGCTCCAACTCCCCCCGGCTGAGTAAAGTTTCTGTGAGGCGGTTCTCCAATTGACGCTGCTGGCTGCGCTTACGCCACCAATCCGCCCCTAACAACGTAATTGCACCTGCCAGAACCACCGCCAGGATCCAAAAGGTCAATTCCTGCGGTTGGTTACGCAGAACGACCTCAGCGCCTAGCACAACGAGGAACCCGGTCAGCAGTGGAAGAAATGCTATGGGATTAGCCGGATTGTGCCGATTGTTCATCGCTATAGATTCTACCCTGAATTGACACACTAAGCAAATTTCGTGTAGAGTTAAGCTCGGTTTTACTGCCCTGGATAATCAGTAAGCGATCCATTTAATGAAAAACTGGGTGAACTAAAAAATTCACCCAGTTCTTAATTTAATAGGTGTTCTTGAATTATTTAAAGGTCTTAATGTAGGTCACAACCTGCCAGATCTGCTCATCGGTAAGGATGCCCTTTTGAGCAGGCATGGATGAATTGAAGGGAGCCATCGAGCCACCTTCTGCAATACGCCAGAAGAGATAATCATCTCCAGCCGTGCCAACCACCTCATTCAAGTGGGCTGGTTTCGGATCCAAGCCCGCGGCTGCTGGGCCATCACCGGCACCGCTGGGACCGTGGCAGGAAGCACAACGTTCTTCGTACACAGTTTTTCCGGCTGTGGCAGCATCAGCGCCAAGGGGATTGGTCTTCCCCGCGTACTCCGCGGGCACCGACGGGCGTTCACTGGTGGTGTCTCCACCTCCCCCACCACACGCAGCCAAAATCAGAGCGCTGAGAACAAAAACAATCACCAGCATGGGGACTACTTTTTTCATACAAATTCCTCCTTTGTTGTAGTGAACACATTCACAATTATTATTATAATACTCATAATCCGAAAAATACAGACCGCTATTCGATGCAGCGCATAAGGTTAACAAGCGATTAAGAACTTATGCATGCCGGGGAAGTACAATTGTCACTACTACCCCTTCAAATTTACCATTAAAATACCATACAAAATGAATAATCATAGTAGAAAATAATTAGGAGAACAAGCCCATGTTTCGCATTAGCCGCAGACTCGATTACGGTCTTCAACTGATGATTGCCCTGGCAGGCAATAGCAGTGGACGGCCGATACCCAGTGCCCAGTTATCTGAACAGCTAAGTATCCCCTTGCCTTTCCTGCACCAGATCGCGCATTCCTTAATGCAGGCTGGCTTAATCAAAGCAACACCGGGACCTCGCGGTGGTCTGCGTCTTAACCACCCTCCGCAAACTGTCACTGTTCTCAAAATTGCAGAAGTGCTGGAAGGTCCGATTTGCCTGACTCCCTGCCTGGATTGCAGCGACGACTGCCCCCGCCAGGAAATTTGCTCGTCGCGCTTCATGTGGGAGGAATTGCAGAATAATATCATCAATCACCTTGCCAGCACGACCTTGGAAAAACTTGCCGCTTTTTCTGAGTTGCTTACCCCGACTGTCGAATCAGAAGTGGAGACCCTGCAGGAAAGCACGCTCGAAAACTCCTGAGTCCTTGTCCTTTTTTCCAACTCAAGAGAACCAAACCGGTTACAAAATCGGGTTGATCGCAACGATCAACCCGATTTTTTTCTAGCCGCACGGCACTTAAAGCGCTGCCAACACCTCTTTGGAGTGTCCGTCCGGTTTGACATCCGGAAAAACGCGCAAGATTTTGCCATCCGCACCGATCAGGAAAGTAGTGCGCAATACGCCGTCATACTCGCGTCCCATGAACTTCTTCCGTCCCCAGGCGCCGTACAACTCGCAAATCTTGTGATCTTCATCTGCCAGCAGGGTGAACGGCAGATTGTATTTATCCTTGAATTTGGCGTGCGACTTAGGCGAATCCGGGCTGACGCCCAAAATCACAACACCCGCATCCGCATAGACGGAGTAATCATCACGGAAACTGCAGGCTTCTTTGGTACAGCCCGGCGTATCATCTTTGGGGTAAAAATACAGCACCACTGGTTTACCACGATAATCACTCAGGCGGCGGGAAGTCCCGGTTTCGTCCAGCAGTTCGAAATCCGGCGCATCGATATTTGCAGAAATTGGCATAGTTATCCTCCTTATAATTCAATAATCCATTGGTTTGATCAATCCATCGGGATCCACTTCCCCATCCGGGACACATCGTAACCAGGCATACCCGCCACTGCCCGATGAAACGCCTCATCCCCGGACAATTCCACAATCGGTCTCAGCAATTCGCTGTCAGCATAGTCTTCCGGCAGGATCAGATCATACTGCTCATCGAAAAGCGGAATAAAATCCAGTTCCAGCGCAACCGCCGCGGCGGCAATCCCCAACCCACAATCCGCCCTGCCCGAAGCCACCGCCGCAGCAACAGCCAAGTGAGTGTACTCTTCCTGCGCGTATCCCTGCACCTGCCCCGCTTCGATGCCTGCCTGAACAAAGTGATAATCGAGCAGTACGCGCGTCCCTGCCCCACGCTGACGGTTAACAAATACCACATCTGGACGGGTCAAGTCGGTTAAGCCCTTAATTGCTTTTGGGTTACCTTTAGCAACCAGCAGCCCCTGCACCCGGTTAACCCAGCCCAGCAGACGTACTGGCTGCCCAACAAGATACTGGCGCACAGCAGAGAGGTTATAAATTCCGCTTTGCGGGTCAAGCAGGTGACAGCCCGCCAGGTGGGTCTCACCACGGCGCAGCGCAACCAACCCACCCTGGCTGCCCACATTTGCCGAAACCAGCCGCCGTCCGCGGCTGGCAAGGAATTGCGCGAGCAAGTCCAGGCTGAGGTCGTGCGAACCGATAGCAAAAATGGTGTTTTCCAGTTCCTCGGGCTGGCGGTACAGGCGCACCCGTACCCGGCTGCCGGCTTCCACACCCTGAACTCCGCGCGGGAGTATGACAATACCATCCGCACGCACCAGCGAGGTGATTACACCCGCGCCGCGTGAGAGCGGCGCCGCCAGCAACCGATCCCCCACTCTGCCCGCTACCACACGCAGGTAATCATCATCCCCAGCGGGCGAGGTCAATTTACGGGTCATGGTAGCTTCGATTTCCACCGGCTGGCGCGGGGTTTTGCCCAGCCAGCGCGCCAGCAGCGGCTCGACAAAGATTTCACCGGTTAGCGCAGCGGATACCGGATACCCCGGCATGCCGATAATGGGACAGCGGCTGCCATCGCCGCGCCGGATCATACCCAGGATAACCGGGTGACCGGGGCGTACCGCCACACCGTGTACCAGCAAATCACCCAATTCTTCCACAACCGTAGCAGAAAAATCTTCCGAACCAGCCGAAGAACCGGCATTCAAAAGGATCAAGTCGCTGGCTTCAGCCGCCGCTGCTACCCGGCTGCGAATGGCATCCAGATCGTCCGGTGTGATAGGATACCGTTGTGGCTCACCGCCCCATTCCAGAATTTGCGCTGCAATCACCAGTGAGTTGAACTCGATGATATCACCGGGCTTAACCGGTGTACCAACCGAAACCAACTCGCTACCTGTTGGCAAAATTGCCACCCGCGGTTTTCGGCTGACAGCCACCCGTTCGTGCCCTGCCGCCGCCAATGCGCCCAAGTCAACCGGGCGCAGGATATGCCCGGAAGGCAGTACCAATTGTGTGGCAACAATGTCCTCGCCCATCGGTCGTACGTGTGCCCAAGGAGGCAGAGCCGCGCGCAGACGGATCGCTTGCGGGGCACGAATATCTGCGCTGATTCCGCCGGTTTCATCCAGGGGTTCGATATTTTCAATAGGAACCACCGCATTTGCCCACAAGGGCAATGCATCACCAGTATCCACATACACTGCCTGCTCCGGGATATGCAGGGTAACCGGCTGAGTGGGCATTGCCCCGGCGGTATTCTCCGACCGCAACGCAAAACCATCCATCGCTGCAGCATGATAATGCGGTGAAGAAAGCCGCGCCCAAACCGCCCGCGATGTAACCCGCCCAATCAACTCAGGCGTTAACGCCAGCACATCCTCACCCAAAAGCCCACCCAAGCCATGCTCATCCAACACCTGCCGCATTCGTTGCTGCGCTGTTTCCAGGGGAATATCCTGTAAATAGACGTGTTTTTGTTTCATATCCGCAACACCTTAACTCGCTCCCCGGCAGCACATCCGGTCGCATCGGCGGGAATGTGCAGGAGCCCGTCCGCCCGCGCCAGACTGAAGATTAGATTGCTTTTGAAGAAAATGGGGTCGGCCAGCCATCCATCCCGGTCTGCCAACAGCCGAACGGGAATATAATCCTCGCGCCCTGCCTGGGATGCCAGGTTTACACTCAGCGTAGCTTCGACCGTCAGCAAAGTCCGCGGCTGCGCACCGAGCAGCCGTTCGCACATCGGCTGAAGGAATAATCCCGCCACCACCAGCGCGCTCACCGGATTACCGGGCAATCCAATCACCGCCTTGCCATCGCACACCGCCAGAATGGTCGGCTTGCCCGGGCGGATGTTAATCCCGTGCACTAAAACTCCCGGCATGCCCATCTCCTGGATCACAGCAGCGGTCAGGTCGCGGGTACTGGCAGATGAACCGGCGGTGATCACCACTGCGTCACATTCCACCAGTGCGTTGCGCAAACCTTGCACCAGCACTTCTGCACGATCCGGAAACACGCCATACTGTCGGGCTTTTCCACCGCACTGCTCGACCAGCGCGCCAAGCGAATAACTGTTGATATCCCGCACCTGTCCGGGTTGTACCGGGGAGTCCGGAGGGACGACTTCGTCACCTGTTGAAAGTATCCCCACCACTGGCTGACGCACGACCTCAACGGTGGTTAAACCCAGCGCCATCAAACCCCCAATCTCCGCCGGGCGCAGGCGACAGCCTGCTGGGAGGATTTCGTCACCCGCGTGGACATCCTCACCCGGTTTGAGAACATTTTCACCATCTGCAACTGCTCGCAGTACCTCGATCTCACCTTCCCGCGAGGTTTGGGTATATTCCAGCATGACAACCGCATTGCTACCCGAAGGCAGCATCCCGCCGGTGTGGATCAAAGCCGCCTGACCTGGGTTTAAGTCGAATGGCGGCCGTTTTCCCATGGGCAGTTCACCAACCATCGCCAGGTAAGCCGGCGAGGATTCGCTGGCACCGAACGTGTCGGCAGCCCGCACGGCATAACCATCCACACTGCTGCGCGGAAAGGCTGGCAGGTCTTCCGGAGAATGAACAGCAATCGCTGTCACCCGCCCCAGAGCTGTCGCGCTTGAGATGGTTTCCGAGTCCAGCGGTGACAGGGGGAGAAAACCCAGCCAGTATTGCAGGGCGCGTGTCGGAGCCAGCAGCTCAAGGAATTCGGGCATCTGATCATCCCATCCACAAAGTAAACACTTGCAGATACAGCACCAGTGCAAAAGTTGCCCCAGCCGTCAGGCGCAACAACCGCCAGTTCGGTTTAGCGCCGTTGCCGATCTGCCACATCAGCCAGACCTGAAAAATTCCCACCGGCAGCACCAGCAGCCGTGGCCAGGTCAAATTCCACGATAATCCCGCCAACGGGCTGACGCCCACCAGGAGGAACGCCAGCAACACCAGCAGGTTATGTAGGATCATTCCCCGTTGCCAGCCAAGCCGGATCATCAAATTTTGCCGCCCGGCTTTAATTTCCGCGTAGTAGTTTTCCAATGAGAGCGCCAGCGCAAGCGCGATGAACAATGCCAGCAAGGGAAAATTGAACAATCCCATTGATCGGATCAATTCATCATTCTGGAGCAGATAGCCAAAACCCGGCACCAGCGTGGTCAAGAACACTGCGCTGATCAACTCACCGTAACCGGAATACGCCAGACGCAACGGCGGAACGCCATAGAAAAAGGCGAACAACCATGCCAGACCCAATAACAACAGACTGGATGGTTGCATAACCGAACGGGAGATCAGAATAAAGGTCGTCATCGCGCCAACCGTAAGAGTGGTGATGGCAGCCAGCAAATACAGGTTGCGCGGTATCGGTTTGAAATCATCACCAGAGTTTTGTGGCTCGATACTCCGTCCACCCAATTCCAGCAGGCGGTCATAATAGATCTTGAGGTATACGCTGCTCAATTGCAGCAGAGTCACAATCGCCTGACCCAGCCAGTAGATACTCCAATCAATCAACTCGCCCAGATAAACCAACAAACCCACACCGGAAGCATACAAAACCGCTCCCGCCAGCAAAGTGAGTGGCTGTGAGGCTCGAATAAATTCGATCAAAGCGTGTTGCGGTTTGGTTTGCATTAATGCTCCTGTAACCTGGTTTAGGTTAATGCATATCCGCCATCGACGACAAGGACTTCCCCGGTGATGTACAGGCTTTCCACCAAAAAGAGGACTGCCTTGACCAGTTCTTCGACTCTACCCGCCTGCTGCATCGGTATGCGAGACACCAGACGGTGCCATTCCTGTTGGGGGAAGTTGTCTGCTGGCAGCATGAGTCCGGGTGCAATTGCATTAACGCGGATGCGTGGACCCAAACGCCGGGCAAGCTGGCGCGTGAGCGCTTCCAGCGCCACCTTAGAAATCAAGTAGGAGGGATAGCCCACCCACACTTTTCGCGTTCCGCTGTCGCTGATATTGATAATCACCCCATCTTTGAGCATCAAACGGGCAGCGTAGCGTGCGCACAACCACGGTGCGCGCAGGTTCAGCGCCATGGTTTGATCCCACTCTTTGACCGAAAGTTCAAGTAAGTCCGCGCGATGCATTTCGGCTGCTGAATTGACCAGCACTTCCAGCACAAAGGGAGATTCTTCCACGCTGCGGAACAGGGCTTTGACCTGGCTTTCTTTGCTCAAATCGGCGGGCAGCAACAGCACCGGCATCCCCAGTTGTTGGATTTCCGCAGCGGTCTGCTGCGCCGCCGCTTCGGAGCGGTGATAATGCAACCCAATGGCGTAGCCCTTTTGCGCCAGCCCAAGCGCAATCGCTTTCCCCAGCCGGGTGGCTGCACCGGTCACCAGCGCGAGTTTATGGAGCGTGTTTTCGGTCATGGATCATCCTCACCGTTGAAAGAAATAGCGAATAAAGAACCACACATTCGCCGGGCGCTCTGCCAGCCGGCGCATGAAATAGGGGTACCAGTGACTGCCAAACGGAACATAGATGCGCACCGGGTAGCCCTGCTTTACCAGACGGGCTTGTAAATCACGACGGATGCCATACAGCATCTGGAATTCCACTTGGCGAGCATGTAAATTCAAATCGCCTATGCAGTTTAAAGCGTACTGAATGCGCCGCTCATCGTGGGTGGCAATTGCCGCCAAAGGCGGGAAGCGACCGTCTTCGCTTTCCTGCCATTCTGTAACCGCCTTCGCTCCGCTCAGCAACAGATCACTCAGCCGGTCGAAGGCGGCGTCCACATCGCGTTTTTTGGGGAACGCCAGGTGAGCCGGCTCCTGGTAGGCGCCTTTAACCAACCGTACCGGAACACCCTGCTCGATCAGGCGGCGGGTATCCTCTTCGCTGCGGTACAGGTAGGATTGGATCACCGTACCGACGTTGTTCATGCCTTGTTGACGGCAGCGCAAAACCAGTTCCAGGGTGATATCCGTCAGCGAGGAGTCTTCCATGTCCACGCGAATGAAATTACCTCGTTTGCTGGCTCGTTGCAGCACCTGGCATAAATTGTCATACCCCATTTGGGGATCGATCGTCAGCCCCAGTTGGCTCAATTTAATTGATACGTTGGCGCGCAGGTTTTCCTGATCGATTTCATCCAGCAAGTTCAAGATTCCCAACGTTGCCTGAGCAGCATCCTCGCGAGTCTGGGTATGCTCCCCTAACTGATCCAGGGTCGCCAGCAAGCCATGTTGGTTCAACTGGCGAACCACCGCCAGCGCCTGGGCAACTGTCTCACCAGCAATGAAGCGCGAAGCCACCCGCCAGGCAAGTCCCCAGCGGGTGATCCAGCGTTGCGCCCAACCGGCTTTCGAGAGTGAGATAAACACCGCTCGCAGCATGAATCAACGATCCCCTCAACCGGACTGGCTAATCACACTCCGATTCTATCATACCGTTCTCTCGTTTCTGATATAAAATCATTAACAGGTACCCTGTATGCGCGCATTGATTCGTTCCCGATACCGCTGGATACTGCTTTCGCTGACCCTGACCGCCATTCTAATCGTGGTATACATCAACCGCACTGAAGGAGGTCTGCTGGCTAACCTGGGACAGCTCTTTCTCACCAGCCTGATCTGCCTGTTTGGTCTGTTGTTCTGGCTGCTGTTTTTTTCCCAGTTTGTCCTGCCAGTGCGCAGTCTGGAAGACCGACGGCGCATTTATGAACGGCTGTTGCTGTTCATTCAGGGCGGACACGGACCAGCGATCTTTATCGAAAACGGCAAGATCCGCCAGCGTAAGGGCGAAATTAAGAAGGAGGGTCCTGGAGTAATAATCCTCGACAGCGCCAGCGCGGCGGTTTTGCGTAAGGATGACCAGTTCAACCGCGCCGTTGGACCCGGAGTTGTTTTCACTCAGCACAACGAGTATCTGGAAGGCGATAAAGCCGTGGTTGATCTACGTATTCAAAAAGCGCGCATCGGTCCATCGCTTTCTTCTGAAGGACAGGAAGTCAAATACAGCGAAGATCAACCCGCCCGGTTGGAAATCCAAAACCGCGAACGGATGGAAACCCGCGCGCTCACCCGCGATGGGATCGAGATTGTCCCAAAGATCGTGGTCTATTTCAAAATCGATGCCGAGCAGGGTGAGGGCGGCAGTGAATACGGCTACAACCGCGCTGCGGTTGAAAACGCCATCCTGCGCCGTAACGTGGATGCCAATATGCCTCCTGACAGCCCCGACCGCCTGCACGATTGGCGCTGGCTGCCTCCTTACCTGGCAGCTGACGTTTGGAAGGAAAGCCTATCCCGTTTCAAACTGGATGAACTATTTCACAGCCGCAACAATGAGCCATCGGCACTGCAAACCATTCATCATATCGTTGAACAACGTCTGATGCAAGCGGAAGTCGAAGAAGTGGATGCCTTCGGCAAACCGACCGGCCAATTGGCAGCCTCACAGGAATTTCGCATGTTACGAGACCGGGGTATTCGCGTGCTGCGCGTGGAGATCCGCGACCTGCAAATGCCTGCTGAAGTCGAAAAACAACTGGTCAAGCGTTGGCAGACTTCCTGGCTCAAACAAGCTCGTAAAGAGAGCGAAATCATCGAAACCCAGCGGGAATACATTGCCAGGGAAAGCCGCGAAGCGGCGACGGATTCCTTCTTCATCGAGGCTGTCCGCCCGCTGGCAGACTCCTGCAGCGGACAAAATTTATCTGTTCGGAAAATCTTCAATACGGTGATGCGCGCCATACTTGCCGAACTAAAACGCAACCCACAAGCGCAGAAAAATCTGGCTCAGGAAAGCGAGCAGCTGACCGAACTGATCGAATGGTCAGCCACGGATGAGTGACCGCGATGAATAACCTGCTGAATTCATCCCTTGATGCCACTCTGGAGCGTATTCAACTCTGGATCGAAGCCGCCATCAGCCGTGCGCTGCGCCTGGATCATTTCACTGCCCGCTTGCGCAGCATCGCTGTCATTGGCAGCTTCTTGTTGCTCTGGTTCGCCTATACCCTGTGGCGTCACCCCATCAACGAATTCAGCCAGGCGCTGGTCGGGCTGCTGATACCTGCCGTGCTGCCCAAAGGCGCCGAACCGCTGCGCTTTTTCATTACTGCCTTGGGGGATACCTTCTTCTCTCTGGATGTGCTCATCATGGTTGCTGCCCTGGCACTGCCGTTCTTTCTCGCCCTTGAGTTTGCCGCCATTTACCAGACCGACATCTACGAGCTGCCCAAGACCAACATTTCGCGCCGCTTTTTATCCCAGGCTGCATTTGCCCTGCCGCCTTACCAGACCCTGCACGTCAGTGACGAGAAATTGACCCCAGAACAACGCCGCTCAGCATTCATTCAAATTGGCGGACCGGGGATCGTCAAGCCCAATCCGGAATTTGCGGTCATTTTCGAGCGCCTGGATGGCAGACCACATTTCATCCGCGCCGGAATGGACAAATCGGAACGAACCCTGCAGGGATTTGAACGCCTGCGCCGGATCATTGACACCCGTGACCATACTTTCCACTACGAAAAAATAGCCGGGCGCACCAAAGACGGCATTCGGATTGAGATTCAGGATATTAATCTGCTGTTCAGCATCTGGCGGCGCACCGTCAATAACCCGCTCAGCAATCCCTATCCAGCCTATCGCCGCGATTTATACTGGCTAACCTACCAGCAGTACGGCGAGCACTGGACTCGGGCGATGACTGAACTGGTTGAGGAACATTTATTACGCTTCATCCAAAGCAACACCTTCGGTACCCTGATATCCTCCGTGGGTGAGCCCGAAATCCGACGCCAGATCGAGTTGGAGAGCACCATCCAGCGCATATCCTGGCAGGAACCTCTGCGCCGTCCGCTCACATTCATCTACTCGCGCGAGATTCCCCCAGCACCGACTCCGCCGCCGTTCATCCCTCGCACCCAGTTGAGCAATTTTTTCAAGGGTTTTGCCAACGAATTTCCACAGGCTGCCCGCCAGCGCGGCTTGCGGCTGGAATGGATCAATGTCGGCACCTGGCACACTCCGGAGGAAATCATCCTCGAACAGCATATCGAAGCCTGGCGGCTGACTGCAGAAAACCTTACCCGCTCCAATCCGCGCGTGCTGGATGAAATCCGCAACCAGGCGCGCCTTCAAACCTACCAACGCATCATTCAGCAAAATTTCCTCCTGGTGATTGCCCAGCTCTCCAGCCGCGGACGAACTCCGGAGCAAATCTGGTATGAGATGGTGCGCTATCTTGAAGATCAGCTCAGTTATCTACGTTCACAATACCTTGCCAATAACAAACCCGTGCCGCCGCGACTGATCATTGCCCGCGATTGTATCCACGCTGCGCTGTTAGCATATATGCAGGAAAACGGCGCAACCGTTCTTTAAGCCCTGCATTGTCTGGTACAATTTCTCCTGATCCCCCACCCTTGGTCAGGAATTGCATGAAACTGGAAAATCTACACCCAGAAAAACGTATTGTTGTTATCGGCGCTGGCAGCCTGGATGTGGTTGGTCAGCCCATCGCCCCGCTGGAAGCCGGCACCTCCAACCCTGCCCGGGTACGTACCTCCTTTGGCGGTGTGGCGCGCAATGTGGCGGAAAATCTCGCCCGCCTGGGTCAAGCGGTAACGCTGGTAACAGCGGTTGGCAGGGATGACCTGGGCGAAAAAATCCTCGATCATACCGCCTCCGCCGGGGTGGATGTGAGCCAAAGCCTGCAGGTGGATGATGCCAGCACAGCCACGTACATTGCTCTTCTGGATGAAGATGGTAACACGTGTTACGCGCTGGACGACATGAGTATTCTGCGATACATTTCCTCGGCGTATATACGTTCACGCAAAACCATTTTCGACGATTGCCAGCTGATCTTTGTGGATTGCAATCTATCACCCGCCACTTTGAGAACCATCTTCTCCCTGGCTCAGCGGTTGAATATCCCGGTCTGCGCCGATGCGACATCCACCACCCTGGCAAAAAGACTGCTAAAGCACATACCACAAATCTTTCTGCTCACCGCCAACCGCATGGAAGCCGCCGCACTGCTTGACACCCACCTGATTGACAACGTTGAGCAAGCGTTGGCAGCTGCACGCGAGTTTGTACGCAAGGGGGTTGAAATTGCTGTTATTCCCATCGGCGAGGGTGGAGTGTGTTACGCCACTTCCCAAACTGCCGGGCACGTTCCGGCAGTAATTACCCGCATTGTCAACAGTATTGGCGCGGGGGATGCGCTGACTGCTACTACGCTGTTCGGTATCCTCAACGAGATTGATATCGACGAATCCATCCGCCTGGGCGTGACCGCCGCATCCCTGACCCTGACCCACAGCGGAGCGGTCAGTCCCCATCTGACCCTCGAATTACTCTATGATAAACTAGTGATCTAAGTATGAAAAAGGACCCGACCCTCGAAATTGCCAATTCTGTCCGGACTGCCTTGTTTTCCGGGCGGGCAGTGGTGGCACTGGAGTCCGCTGTCATCACCCATGGTCTGCCCTATCCACACAACCTGAATCTGGCGCGAGACTTGGAATCCATCCTTCGGGCAGAAGGTGCACAGGCCGCTACCATTGCTGTGGTGGACGGTAAGATTCGTGTTGGGCTTGATGATGAAGAGATTCAACGGTTGGCAACCTTGAAGAGCATCCGCAAGATCAGCCGGCGTGATTTTGGCGTGGCGCTGGCACAGGGTGAATCGGGCGGCACAACCGTCGCCGGTACGCTATTTGCCGCCCACCAGGCAGGGATTCGCGTATTCGCCACCGGCGGCATCGGGGGCGTACACCGCAATGCACCTTTCGATGTCTCGGCGGATCTGCACGAGCTGAGCCGCACGCCGATGGTGGTGGTCTGCGCTGGAGCCAAAGCCATTCTTGACTTGCCTGCCACGCTGGAAGTGCTCGAAACCCTCGGAGTCCCGATTGTCGGCTACCAAACGGACGAATTCCCGGCTTTTTATTCCCCTCACTCCGGCTTGAAACTGCCCATCCGCGCCGACACCCCGCAGCAAGCTGCCGCCATTGCCCGTGCCCAGTGGCAGGCAGGTATTAACAGCGCAGTGCTGATAGCCAATCCACCGCCGATAGAAGAAGCATTGCCGCATGAACAGATCGAGACAATCATCCAACAGGCAGTTGCTGATGCAGAAGCCGCCGGCATCACCGGCGCAGCATTAACGCCCTACCTGCTCGATGCAGTAAGCCGTAAGAGCGGCGGCGCCAGCCTGAACACCAATCTGGCGTTGCTGCGTAACAATGCCCGCCTGGCAGCCAAAATTGCCCTGGCATTGGTCGAGCTGGAGTCAACCGGGCTGACAGTTTAGGCGCTAATTTACCCACATCAAGGTCGCGGGGTTACGGTGGGCCAGCGCGTGCGGGTTGGCGTTGCTGTGGGCGTAACTGTCCGGGTTGGCGTGATCGTCCGCGTCGGCGTTGGTGTTTGTGTCAGGGTAATGGTACGGGTCGGCGTCGGCGAGATGGTCAGGGTGATCGTCCGGGTAAATGTGGGGGAAAGCGTCGGGGTAACCGTACGGGTTGGAGTAATGGTCGATGTGCTGCTCGGCGTAGCGGAAGCGGTCGGAGTGCGCGTGGGAGAAACCGTCGCAGTCGGAGTCGGTGCTTCGCCAACCACCGAGAAGCGTCCAAAAGACTTCCATTGCAGCCCAACGAATATGCGAACCTCGTACTCTCCCGGCGTCCAATCCTCCGCTGGCGGCTGACATTCGGTATAACCATAGCCGCCGGTGCTACCCGCCCAAGGCTCGGTCAGAAAGCACAGCACCTTGCCATCCGAAATACGCACCCATAGAATCGTCCACTGCCCGCCGGTAGACATTTTGTCATAGCTGAACGTACCGTACAACCTACCAACCGGATTTTGAAATTCGGTCTGCGGGTTGACCGGTTGGAAATCCCTGTCAATCTGCTTGGACAACACCACCCGGCTGAATACCGCCTCCGGATTGGGGGTAATGGTAGTTTCGATCAACGCCGCAATCGCATCCGGAAGCACAGGAGTGGGTGATTCGAGCGGAGTGACGGTCAGCGTAGGGGTCAGGGTGATCGTCGGAGTCAGCGATATGGTCGGCGTGAGGGTGATCGTCGGAGTCAGGGTTATGGTGGGTGAAGGTGGGAACATCTGGTAAGCAACCGGCTCGGCGTAGCGGTTCACCGCAAAGGCAAAAGCAGCCAGCAAAATAGCGGTTAAGATCAAGCGCCAGCCACGCGATGCTTTCTCGCGCCGTTTGCGAAAGTACAAAAGTCGCTGGGCAGATCGGATGGTGCGAATTCCAAAGAAAATGCTGAATACCACCCCCAGCAGCAATAGGAAAAAAGTGGTTTGCACTGCCGTGCGGATATCCAGATTCATCGATGTTTTTCCGATTTCCTCGAAAAGGGACTGACCCTGATTATAGCACGAGAGCCAAAAAACCTGCGTCAAGGGAAAACCGGGCGCCGTGTCACCTTTCATTTATGAAAACCGCATTCGCGCAGCCCTTTTTTCGTTGCGTCGGATTGCCAATTTGGGTAGAATGGTTAACAATGCCGCTCGCTGCTGGTACTGTCCTGAATAACCGCTACCGGATCGTTTCAATCCTCGGTCAAGGCGGGATGGGGTCGGTTTACCAGGCGATGGATGAAAACCTGGGAGTCCCCGTCGCTGTCAAAGAAAATTTATTTTTAACCGACGAGTACGCCCGCCAGTTTCAACGGGAAGCCAACATCCTCGCCAGTGTACGCCATCCCAACCTGCCCCGGGTGGGAGATTATTTCACGATTCCCGGTCAGGGACAGTACCTGATCATGGATTACATCGATGGCGAAGACCTGCGTCAACGCATCGAACGCCAGGGATCCTTACCTGACGAGGAAGTGATCTTGATTGGTGTGGCGATCTGCGATGCGCTGGATTATTTACACACCCGTGTTCCTCCCATCATTCACCGCGATATCAAGCCTGGCAACATTAAAATCACCCCTGAAGGGCAGATTTCGTTGGTCGATTTTGGTTTAGCCAAGGTGATGAGCGGCAATCAACAAACCACCACTGGCGCACGGGCAATGACTCCCGGCTATTCGCCACCGGAACAGTACGGTACCGCACCCACTGATGCGCGAACCGATATCTATTCGCTTGGCGCAACCCTGTACGCCTGCCTGACCGGCACCATCCCGGAGGACGGGCTTTCGCGCGCTACGGGCAAAGCGGAATTAACCCCTGTACGCGATTTTGCACCCAAAACCTCACGCAAGCTGGCAATGGTGATCGAAAAAGCGCTTGCCGTTGAGTCTGAGCAGCGCTACCAGAACGCAGTTGAGTTCAAGCGCGCTCTGTTGGATGCCAGTTCCATTGACCGGCCGCCAATAAGCCAAATTACCGTAACGCCCCCTCCTATCCAGCCGGAGCTATCCCGCAATGAAAATCCGGAACTGCTGGTCGATCCAAGCGATCCCAACAGCCTGAACGTTGATCCGATGATCAAACGGCGCACTTCGCGCCCGGTAAGACGCAAGAGAAAAGGCACCCTCCTGCCCGTTTCTCTTATCCTTGCCAGCCTGATGACCGTGTTTTTTATCCTCGAACCAGGCATACCCTCTGCTCTGCGCAGCGCAATTTTTCCTGCCCTGCCTTCCCCTACCTTATTCATCCAAAAAACACCGGAATACACACCGGTAGCACAACAGTTTACCCAACCACCTGCGGCAGCAGCCACCGAAACCCCCACCCCGGAACCTACATTAACGCCGACACTCGAACCCACCCCCACCCTCACAGCCACCATCACCCTCAGTCCCACACCCACCCCACTCGGCGGCGGGGGGCAAATTGCATTTTCCTCCAACCGCACCGGCGATATGCAGGTCTGGATCATGAATATTGACGGCACCCAACAGCGTCCCCTGACCAACATGCCGGACGGTGCCTGCAAACCTACCTGGTCTCCGGATGGACAAAAAATTGCCTTCATCTCGCCCTGCGCCTCCCGGCGTGACCAATATGAAAATTCCAAAATTTTCATCCTTGATCTGAGCGCAGGCGGACCGCCGAGCCTGCTACCGCTTCCGCCCAGTCCGTCAGCGGATTATGACCCAGCCTGGTCACCGGATGGCAACCGAATTGCCTTTACTTCCACCCGTTCAGGCAACCCGGATATCTATGTCTATAACTTGCGCGACAACACCCTTCTTCAATTGACGTCCAACCGGTTTCGCGAGAAGTACCCAGCCTGGTCGCCCACCGGAAATCAGATCGCCTATGTGCGCGAATCGGTATATGGTCAGATTTGGGTAATGTCCGATAATGGCGCCAATCAACAGCGCTTTTCATTAAGCGGCGAAGTGCATGATCTCTGGCCTGCCTGGTCTCCCGATGGCAGTCTCATCCTATACAGTCAGATGAAACCCAACGAACTGCCAAAACTATTCGCCCTGAAATACGAAGATCGTTTCACCACCCGTGTATCGCGCATTCCGCCACCTGGTCAGCCGGATGCTGGTCCTGTGGTGCAGGTAAGCATCTCGCCAGACGGCAACTGGCTCGCCTTCGAGGGCTGGCCTGATGGGCAGAATCACGATATTTACATTATGACGATTAACGGTTCTAACCGTGTACGACTGACCACCGACAAGGATTTCGATTTCGGGGCGGCCTGGCGCCCGCTCTCGCCGCCTTAATCTACTCTTCACTCAATCGTTTGCGATACGCATCCGCAAACAAGGCAGGTGTCCCGCCAGTGTGCCAGAACAATATCCGCGACCCGGATTCGAAGTAACCTCGCCGGATCAGATCCAGCATAGCCGCTGCTGCCCGGCCGGTATACACGGGGTCGAGCAACAGCCCTTCGCGGCGGGCAAACAGGCGTATGGTTTCCACTTCCGCCAGTGACATTACACCGTAACCCGCGCCCAGGTACTCATCATTGACCAGAACATCCGCCAGGGCAACCCGCCTTGCATCGTCCAGCCGCTCGGCAGTTTGGTTAGCCAGATCTGCCACCCGTTGCTGCAATTCTGCCGCCGGGTGGTCAATGCTGATCCCCAGAATTTTACCGCCCCAACCAGTCCGGCACGCGCCGAATGTCAAACCAGCCTGAGTTCCGGCAGAAGAGGAAGCAACCACAATCCAATCCACTTCCAAACCCTGGGCAATAAACTCTTCAAATGCGGTGACGTACCCAAGTGTTCCGGTCGGCGTTGAAGCCCCCAGAGGGATGAGAAATGGGCGGCGACCTTGCTCCCAGGCGGCTTCGAACGTTGCTCGCAAAACAGCATCGCGATTCTCATGCGAACTCCATACCACCTCTGCCCCCAGGAGGTGGTCGAGCAGCAAATTGCCCGACATGGGTTGGTTCTCCTCGCCGGACAGGACAACGATGCACTCCAACCCAAAGCGGGCTGCCAATGCAGCGGTTTGGCGGCAGTGATTGGACTGCGCGGCGCCCACGGTGATCAATGTACGCGCTCCGTTGGCTTGCGCTTCTGCCAGTACATATTCCAATTTGCGAGTTTTATTGCCGCCCCCGCCCAGCCCGGTCAGATCATCGCGTTTGACCCACAGGCGCACTTCCCCCAGCATGGCGCTTAGGCGGGACAGTGGTTCAATCGGGGTGGGTAAATGAGCAATTCTTACACGCGGTATCATAAGCCTGCCTCCCGGCGGGTTTGTTGTCTGCCCCGCCTTCTCATCCAATCCAACAATCGCGGCAGCACCCGGGTATAGATGGTATATACCAAACGGTTAACTGGGAAGTCCCACGCGCCAGCCGTGCGGATGATTTCGCCACCCAAACCCTGCTTGAAGCGAAACACCCCCCACATCGAATCGGATTCGTCGAACACATCCGGCGCGCCCCACAAATCATACTGGATGCAGCCGCGCATCTTCGCCCGGCGCATCGCCTCCCACTGCAATGGGTAATTGGGCATCCTGTCACGGTGTAGGTTGCGGGACATGCCATACAAATACCAGGCGCGCCCAGCAAAGAAAAACAGGATTAACCCAGCGACCGGTTCACCATCCACTTCGGCAATCAGCGCTTCTAGCATCCCCGCATCCAGAAAGCGCTGCCATACATTGCGGTAATATGCCTCCGAGCGAATGACAAAGCCGTCACGCACCGAGGTTTCAGCGTACATACGGTACAGCAGTCCCAGATCGGCGGACGTTCCGTTACGAACCGTAACGCCTTTACGTCCGGCAAGACGCAAATTATAGCGCGTTTTGGGTTTCATCCGCTCCAGCCAGTCTTTTTCATCGCCACGCAGATCTAGCCAGACGGTATTGCGGAATTGTACCTGCTCGTCTGAAAAAAACCAGCCTCGGCTTTGCAGCAATGCCTGCCAATCCTGCCCGGCAGGCAGATTGACCGCATCCGGCTCGCCGGGTATTCCCTTACCCAGCAC
>DAOUMN010000086.1:0-87822 GCA_034411135.1 Bellilinea sp. | reverse complement strand
ACCGCTATCAATTCTTGTTCTGTGAGGTGATAATCTCGGGCTTTTGGCATGCCCATAGTTTATCACGTTTGTTAAAGTACATTCGACTGATTACTTAGTGGCGGGTTCAAACCCACCATGCACCCACAGCTTACCACGTCGTCCATAATCCGGTTCAAAGTTTGCTCGGTTCGGACCAGACTGTAATGAACCCCAAAAACTGGACACAATCCTTAGGGGTAGGATAATATCCAGGAGAGAGGTCCATGATGACGAAACGACGGAAGTTCAGCCCGGAATTCAAAGCCCGGGTAGTATTGGAACTAATCTCTGGCAAAAAAGGCTTGATGCAAGCCAGCCGAGAATACGAGATCAAGGACAGCGTCCTTTCACGATGGAATCAGGAATTTCTAGAGCGAGCTCCGCTGGTGTTTGAACAGCCGCAGGTAACAACCAATCCCCAGGACGAACGGATCGCTGAGCTTGAGCGGATGGTGGGGCGGTTGGCATTGCAATTGGACATGGCAAAAAAAGTATTCGATCGATCCAGTTGTCCACCGAAGGAAGCGAGTGATGGTGCGCAGCCTGGCAGAGTGGTATGGGTATTCGCGTGAGCTGGCTTATGAGCTGGTGGACCTGCCTCGCAGCAGCTATTACTATCGCAGTCACAAAGCCGATGAAAGTCAGTTGGTAGCCGACCTGAAAGCCGTGGCTGGTGAGCATGTGACCTATGGAACTCGTCGGGCACGCAGCCAGCTCAGACGACCGCCTTA
The DNA here is from genome assembly GCA_034411135.1 of Bellilinea sp. Taxonomy (GTDB): domain Bacteria; phylum Chloroflexota; class Anaerolineae; order Anaerolineales; family Anaerolineaceae; genus Bellilinea. Next base: position 87,070 of record DAOUMN010000086.1, on the reverse strand, counting down.
TGGCTACCAGATCAATCGCAAGCGAGTGCAGCGGATTATGTGTCAAACAGGGCTGCTGCGACCGGCGAGGCGCAGGAAAAGCCGCACAACCGACAGCAATCACCCATATCCCCGCTATTCCAACCTGAGCAGGTTTGGGTATGCAATATCATTTATATCCGACTGGGACAAGGCTTTGTCTACCTAGCAATTGTTATGGACGTGTTCACCCGCAGCATCCGCGGTTGGCACCTGTCCAAGCTGCTTTGACCAGGAACTGACCCTGGCTGCCTTTCGCATGGCTCTGGCGGATCATGTGCCTGAAATCCACCATAGCGACCAGGGCGTACAATATGCGGCTCATGCTTATGTCGATCTCCTGAAAGCACACCACATCCAGATCAGCAGGGCGGCAGTGGGCAAGGCCGAGGAGAACGGCTACGCCGAGCGCTTTCTGCGCACCATCAAAGAAGAGGAGGTGGACCTGTCTGATTACGCTGATTTCGCGGATGCACGCAATCAGATCTTACAGTTCATTGAGGATGTGTGTAATCACTAACGCATCCATTCATTGTTGGGTTACCTGACACTGGCTGAGTTCAAGGCAGCCTGGTTTGTCTCGCGCTCGCACACAGGTACCCCCTAAGCAGAGCTGTTTTTCTGTCCAGTTTTTGGTGTCCACCACAGAGTTCCTTTCTTCTCCAGGATAGGTTTTGACTGCAATGGGTCCCATGTCATCTACACAAATCACCTGAGCGCGCGGGGGTGGATCGATATACACCGTTACGATGCTCCCCTTTTTTCCACGAACTCCGGATCATATTGCTCGGCTTCATGGAACCAACTTTGCTGGCGTCTCCATTTGAACCCTTCATCCTCAACCCATTACCAAATGGTTGAATCCGACAGAAGGACACCCTGTCGTTCTTTGAAGGCTCTCTGTAAGCGTTCCAATGTTCACAATTTGAACGGGTACCCCAATATGTCCGGCTTTTGTCGGGCAAGCTGATCAAGGCGCTTCGTACACTTTGCGGATGGATCGGCGGTTGTCCCGTTTTCGGTTTATCTTCCAATCCTGTGATCCCTTCTGCATTGAAACGCTTGACCCGGGTAATGCCTGAGGATGCCCTTGAATCCAGTCTGTTGCTCAGCTAGGGTAGAGTGGAGTTTTGGGTTGTCCAGCATAGCCAAGATAACGGTTGCTCGTTATACCAGTCGATGGGCTGCTTTACGTGAGGCTGTCAGTCGGCGAATTTCGGCTTCTTCTTTGGTTGTTAAGGATCGTAGTTTTACTGCTTTTCGCATTTCTTTTCCCGTTTTAGTGCAGGAGAATTATACTCTAATCATTCGACGAGACTTAGGTCTGGTTAAAAATGCGGCTGTGGACATAGAGTATAATTGATTTTATTCCTTCATATCGGAGAATCCATGAATACCAGTGTCGTCGATCGTTTCATTCGATATGCCAGAATTTTTACCGAATCCGACCCGGCTTCCAACACCATTCCCAGCACCGCGCGTCAGCTGGATCTTGCCAATCTTTTGATGGATGAGTTGCAAGCATTGGGATTGTCCGATGCAACAGTAGATCAAAACGGATACGTGATGGCAACTCTGCCATCCAATGTTGATGGTTCTCCAACCATCGGCTTTATTGCTCACATGGATACCAGCCCTGACTTGACCGGCGAAAATGTCAATCCCCAAATCATTGACTATCAAGGTGGGGAAATAATTCTTAACGAAGAAAAAAATATCATTTTATCGCCGCTGGATTTTCCTGACCTGAACAAATACGTCGGACAGACTCTCATCACCACGGACGGAAATACGTTGCTAGGGGCAGACGATAAGGCAGGTATTGCCGAGATTATGGCAGCAGTTGAATATTTGGTGAAACATCCGGAAATTCCACGCGCAGCCATTCGTATTGGCTTCACACCAGATGAGGAAATCGGACGTGGCGCCGATCGGTTTGATGTTAAAAAATTCAATGCCGATTTCGCCTATACCATGGATGGTGGTGAGATTGGCGAATTGCAATACGAAAATTTCAACGCTGCAAACGCCAAAGTCACCATTCAGGGGCGCAACGTTCATCCAGGCACCGCAAAAAACAAGATGATTAATGCGCTTCAATTGGCGGTTGACTTGCAAAACCTGCTACCCGCTCACCAACGCCCTGAACACACAGAACATTATGAAGGTTTCATCCACCTGACTAACATACAGGGAACAGTCGATTCTGCCGAGATGCGCTTTATTATCCGTGAACATGATGCACACAAGTTCAATCGATTAAAAGACATTTTGAAACAGTCCGTTGATTTTCTCAATACCCGTCTCGGATCCAACTTAATCCATCTGGATTTGAAGGACAGTTACTTAAACATGAAGGAAAAAATCGAGCCGGTTTTCCACATCATTGCCCTAGCAAAGCAAGCCATGCTCGAAGTCGGTGTCACGCCGATCATCCGCCCCGTGCGTGGGGGCACAGATGGCGCCCGGCTTTCCTACATGGGTTTGCCTTGCCCAAATCTCTTCAACGGCGGGCACAATTACCACGGACGCTTTGAATTTATACCCGTTGCATCAATGGAAAAAGCTGTTCAGGTAATCGTAAAAATTGCCGAATTGTCTGCCCGGAAAAGGGCGTAATTCGCTCTAATCTCCGCGCACCTTCAACCAGACATATTGATACGCATCTAGCCGCAAGGGGACTTTGGATGAGTATTCCGCTCCGGTAACCAGATCGGTGAAGGAATATCCCAAACCATGCAGACGGATTTCGTTCCCATCCAAATCTTGGGGTTGCTCGCAAAAATTACACATCACCAACACGCGTTCATCCCCCATCTGCCGGATATATGCAAACACCTGAGGGCAACGCAGTGTAATAATTTCAGTATTTGCTCCGCAAAATGCGGTTGTCTGCATACGCAATCGTATAAGGCTTAATAAGCGGGAAAACAATTTTCCCTCAAGCGTATCTTCGCGTAAGCGGTGCTCGTATTGCTCCCAATTTACAAACGGCCGATGCACCCAACGCGAATCGCGCACTTTTGCGGGGTCGTTGCGGTAGGTGTAGTCATTCAGTGTGCCAATTTCATCCCCCAGGTAGATCAGAGGAATTCCGCCGATCGATAGTATCACACTATGGATCAGTAAAATCCGCCGCAGTGCAAGTTCAACCTCCCAATCAGTTTCCTCAAACAACGCTTTTTCCAACCCTGCCAGCGAAGCGCAAGTGCCAGAGATCCGCGCATCGCCGGTGCGCGGGTTTTCCTGGAAAGGCAGTCCGCGTGCAAAACTGCCTTTGAATTTCCCAGTATAGAACTCATTCAGGAAACGGCGATGATGATATCCATTGATTCCAAACGTGGCAGCATCCTCATCTGAAAATGTCCACCCGATATCATCATGGCAGCGAACATAGTTGACCCACGCACACTGGGGATGTATTCTAAATCGTTCCTGCATGGAATAGGTCAACAATTGTGCATTGCGGGTTGCCAGGGCTTCCCACAACAATGCCATCAGCAATGGGTTATACGAAATCTGACACTCGTTCGGATCGATATAGCGAATAACATCATTCGGGTGCACAATGGCTTCTGACTTAAAAATTAATGCGGGCGCAGCAATCCGGGCAACAGAATTGAAAGCCTGAATAAGTAAATGAGCTTCGGGAAGATTCTCGCATGAAGTGCCCATCTGCTTCCAAATAAACGCCACAGCATCCAGGCGCAACACTTCCACCCCGGCATTTGCCAGAAAAAGCAACTCTCCAGCCATCCGATTGAACACAACCGGATTGGCATAATTCAAATCCCATTGATTGGAATGAAATGTAGTCCATACCCATTTTCTGATATCCGGGAAATATGTAAATGCCCCCGGATGTTCGTCTGGGAAAATCTCCCTTAACGTTTGCTCATAGGCGTCCGGCATTGTGCGGTCTTCGAACATGTAGTAATACGACTGATATTCCGTATCCCCTGTCCTTGCTTTTAATGCCCATTCATGTTCATTCGAGGTATGGTTAAATACAAAATCTAACACCAGGCTGATTCCCTCACTTCGCAAGAGGTTCGCCAGATCAGTCAATTCTTGCATTGTGCCTAAAGCGGGGTTGACCTCACGGTAGCTGGAAATAGCGTAGCCGCCATCATTATCACCTTCTGGGCAACGAAACAACGGCATCAGATGCAAATAAGACAAGCCTAATTCTTTAAAATAGGGAATCTTCTCGCGAATTCCATGCAGATTTCCAGCGAACAGATCCACATAACATACACCGCCCAACATCCGATTAGATTGAAACCAACCCGAATCTTTCTCGCGTTTATCATCTAGTTCTTTCAATGCCGGGCTTCGTTCAATCCATGATGCCGCCAGGAGTGATATCAACTCCTCAAGATGATAGAAAAAATCATACCGCTGGCTGTAAAGGTGTAAGAAAATTCCAAACAAGCGCTCAAAGTGCGTCTCCAGCCGGTACTCGAATGCTTGCCATTCTTCAGGATTTTCCCGGCGATAATCCGCAAAACGAGCCTCCAATCGCGGTCGAATGCGGGATAGAGTTCGTTTTGCCTCGGCGGCGATATTCAATTCCGCTATCATTTCATCCCCTATCGACTAACCTTTCACCGAACCAGCCATCAAGCCGCGCACGAAGAACCGCTGCAGAGCGAAGAATACACTCAACGGCAGAATCATGCTGACAAATGCGCCAGAGGTAAGCAAATGCCAGTCCTGCCCCTTCTCGCCGACCATAGCAGCCAGCGCAGAGGTTACTACCCGGTTTTGATCGCCCAGGAAAACAAGCGCCACCAGGTAATCATTCCACACCCAAAGGAATTGGAAGATTGCAAACGAGGCAAGCGCAGGCACCGAAAGTGGCAGAATCAGCCGGGTGAAAATGGTGAAATGAGATGCCCCATCGATAAATGCCGATTCGAGTATGTCGCGCTGCAGTGATCCAATGTAATTGAACAGCAAATACACTGCCAATGGCAAGCCAAATCCGGTATGCGCCAGCCACATTGCCAGATAAGTCCCATTTAGATTTAAATTGGTGTAATCACGCAATATTGGCACCAAGGCGATTTGCAATGGCACAACCAGGAGGGCAACAACCAGGGTAAAAATCAACCGCCTACCGGGAAAATTCATCCAGGCAAAGCCATAAGCAGCAAATGCAGCAATTAAGATCGGAATGATCGTCGAGGGCACAGCAACCGCGATCGAATTCAGGAATGCACCACCTAAATTGTTGCCCTTTCGGGTAATTTCATTTCCCGATGCATCTCGAAAACGGATTTCTTTTCCACTTAATGTGTCGCGATAATTATCCAATGTCAGGCGCGCAGAGAAACCTACCCACTGCTTCTCCTCAACGATCACCTGCCGGGTGCGTTTATTGCCAACCCAGGTAACTTTTCTGCCGTCTTCCGTGAAAATGCCCTGCCGCAAGGTTTCAAACGTCCCCCTGATACCTGCAACCTCAAAAGGCTGATCGACATTGACATCATCTGCGACCCGAATCTCTTCCACTTTCGTCCAGGCGCGGTGCGGAAAGACCGTCCACCAGCCAGATCCGTAAATATCCTCACTGTTCCGAAATGAGGTAATGAACACGCCGATTGTAGGAATCAACCACACGAGACAAATTGCAATCAATACCCCGTTGACAAACAAATTACCCAGCCGCTTTTGGCTTTTTTGACTTTTGCTCTTGGTGTCCATTTAGAACGCCCTCCTCTCGCGGAACTGGCGAAGATTGTAGACCATAACCGGTATGACCGCGATCAATAATACAATCGCGATGGCAGAAGCTCGACCAGAATGATTGTAAGTAAATTGCTGAATATAAAATTCGTTGGCAATCACGTTGGTGCCGTTATTCCCCCCCGTCATCACCCGAACAATATCGAACAGCTTAAGGCTGAATATGATGATCGTTGTGGTGACTGTAAGCAGCGTTCCCTGGATTGTGGGGATCATAATCGAGAAAAAGATCTGAAATTCGTTGGCTCCATCCACACGCGCCGCCTCGAGCAACTCAGCCGGAATACCTTTGATCGCCGATGACAGAATGACCATCGCAAAGCCAGTCTGCAGCCAGATCATGATCACAATAAGAAAGAGATTGTTCCAAGGCGGAATCAATAACCAGGGTTGGGATTTTCCGCCCAGCCCAATTACAATGGAATTGAGCAACCCAATCTCAGTGATGCCTACCCCTTCACCCCGGTAAGCATACACAAATTTCCATATTACGCCAGCACCGACAAACGAGATCGCCATAGGCATGAAGATAATGGCTTTATAAACTTTTTCCAGCGGTGTGCGGTCAGCCAGTACAGCAATGATCAACCCCAAACCTACGCTGAAACCGGTGCCCAAAATCATCCAGAGCAGATTATTGCGAAACGCCTCCAACATGACCCGGTCGGTAAACGCAAACAGGTAATTGTCCAGTCCGATAAACCTTCTGCCTAATCCATCCTGAAAACTGAGGATCAACGTACGGATTGTCGGTAATGCCAGATACCAGAAAAGAATCGCCACCGCCGGTCCAATAAAAATAAATGGTTGCAGACGGCGCATCCAATCACCGGGTAATTTCTCCACCAGCCAGTTGGATACGCCATACAGGAGTGCTACCCCCCCAACTCCCCAAAGAATCGCCACAAGGACGACGATTACCTGGGAAGCATTGGTGTCCCTTAAAAAAATAAAGCCACGCCACAATACTAAAAATGTAAGGACGGGCACAAAGATGGACACCAGGAGTCTACCCAGGCCGGTAGTCAGCCATTCCAAAAGCGAACCAACGAATCCCTTGTTTGACTGGTTCTGCATTTTGCGCTCCTTTCCAGCTACGGATCAGATTACCTGTTTAATTTTTTACTAAGATTATATACCCTACAAATAAGGAGGAGCAGGAAAACGGTTTGTAATAATCGATCCTGCTCCTCCCCATCGAGTCATCTCAGGTCTTGTCGACCTTGGTTTTCGCCGAATGGCTTATTTTGGCCAGGAGGCATCGATATCTTTGACCGCCGTATCCAGATCGATTGCACCAGAGACGTAAGAAGTCATCGATTTCCAGAAGGAACCCGAGCCAACTGCACCGGGCATGAGATCAGAGGCATCGAAACGAACCGAGGTCGCGTTGAGGATGATCTCAGCAACGCCACGGTCAACTTCGTTAGAGTACCAATCCAGGCTCGAGTCCAGGTGCGGGGAAATTGCACCGCCAGCGCGTACCCAGCCTTCAACCGATGCGCCCGTGGTAAAGTATTCCATCACCGCGCGCACTTCCGGACGGTCGTTGAACATAGCATAGATGTCTCCCGCTACCAGAACGGGTTTTCCGTAAGCCGGATCAATCGGAGGCAGATAGAAGAAGTCGTAGTCCACGCCCGCAGTCAAGCCCTCGGGGAAGAAGGTGGTAATGAAGTTGCCCTGTTTGTGCATCCAGCACTTGGGCGGATTATCGAACATGGGTTTCGGAGCATCACCAAAGAAGGTTGTCGCAATTGCCTGTCGCCCACCGAACACATAACCGTCCGTGAACCAGATTTGCCCGACGGTTTCAATAGCTTTGCGCACCTCGGGTGAATCAAACTTCAGCTCACCTTTTACCCATTTGTCGTAATTCTCCAGCGAAGTGGTGCGCAGCATGGTCTCTTCGATCCAGTCAGTCATCGGCCAGCCGGTTGCAGCGCCCGATTCGATACCCACACACCAGGGAGCATCACCGTCGCTCTTGATTTCTTCGCTCAGGGCGATCAATTCATCCCAGGTGGTCGGAATCTTGTAGCCAGCTTCATCGAAGGCTTTCTTGGGATACCAGACCAGCGACTTACCATTCACACGTCCCCACACCCCAGCCATAATCTTGCCATTGGGGCTGTCCATCATCGCCATGTCCAACCAGGACTGGTTGTAGTTTTTCTTCAACTTTTCCATGTCCAGGAAAGTGGACAGATCAATCGCCTTGCCCTTGGCAGCGAAGGTGGACAACAAACCTGGCTGCGGAAAGTCAACGATATCGGGCGGATTGCCGCCATCGATGCGAATAGAAATCGAGGCTTCGAATTCCTTCGATCCTTCGTACTGGATATCGATACCCGTCTTGTCTTCGAAATCCTTGATCGATTGTTCGAATTTTACGGCATCATTATCCGTGAACGGACCAGCCATCGTTACAACAGTACCTTTGAACTCGCCAGCAAAGGCGCGATCCAGGAAAGAGCCGGTTGCTGACGGCGGCTGGGTGGCTTCAGGTGCTGGTGTCGGCTGCGCACAGGCTGCCAGCACCAGAGCCGCCACCATCACAATAGCCATGACCTGCCATATACTTTTTTTCATTTTCTCCTCCAAAACTCCAGGATTCACAAATTGTCGAACGACTTGCCAGAAGGCAGAGAATTAGAAACGGATTCGGATATCGATTGAATACCATCACCTCCTTACAGGATCTTCCAACGAAACGCACATTAGGATGTTTCGCGCTCTATTAAGGTTAAAGGAAGTCGTATATGTTGCACAGAACGATTTGGATTGGTCAACCGTGAGAACAATAATTCAGCTGCCACCCGCCCCGACTCGTCCAACGGCTGGCGGACGGTGGATAAACCAATATAGTCAGCCATATCCAGATCATCGAAGCCCAGAATTGCCACGTCATCGGGCACCCGTAACCCCAATTGCCGCGCGGCTTTTAACACACCCACAGCTTGTAAATCCGTAGCCGAGAAGATTGCCAATGGTTTACGAACCTGTCGCAATTGCTCCAGGGCAACGAAGCGGGTGGCATCGACATGGTAAGGGGTCTCCCAAATATGGCTATCATTGAAAGGCACGCGCAAGTCATTGAGGACGCCACGAAAACCTATCAGGCGCGAATTGATTGGATTGATCCCATATTTTGGGAAATTCGTCTCCCCTACAAAGGCAAAGTTTTGATAACCTTTCCCATGCAAATACCGGGCGGCAATTCTTCCACCCTCCTCGTCATCAATTTCAACACTGCTAAAAACATTCAGGGGGTATTCAATCAGCACCGTTTCAAGGTGGTGTTGAATCATTCGGTCCGCGGTAGCGCTGTCAATGCGAACGGAAATCAAAATCAGACCATCTAGATTATGGGTCAACGGTATGGTATCCAGGTAATGTTGCAAGCGTTCCAGCGTATCGACCGTGAAGATCACCAGTTCAACATTGGACTCGGTCAGGATGGATGCTACCCCGCGCAACCGCTGAACAAACGAAGGCGCTGTAAAGAACGGGGTAATCACCCCCACCCGCCCGGAGGAACGCAACGCTCTGGCTCTTGCTTCCGCCTTGGGCACAAAACCAAGCTTATCGATACTTGCCAACACCTGCACCCGAGTGGTTTCATTTACCCGTTCCGGGTTGTTGAGAACCCGCGATACCGTTGATATGCTCACCCCTGCCGATCGCGCCACATCATAGATTGTTGGCGGACTTTTTTTGATCACCATTTTTATACTTCTCGACGAGCAGGAAAAATTATCTGTGGCAAGTGCTTTTATGAAAGCACTTTCAGTATAGCAAAAAAATTACCCCCTTGTCAAGACAAGGGGTGAAATTTTAAGTTTTCTTAAGTTTTGAGCGTTAGATCACGAATCCACCAGAATTGTCTCTGCCACTTGCGGTTCAAATGCTAGCTCAGTCTCTTCGATTTGAACAATCGTCACTGGGCGTTGTGCCACTACCCGGACGCATCGCCCGGGCAACATACCATATGCCTGCAAGTACGCCCGTTGAGAACCTGCCAGACCATCATACCCTCTTATAACCACCTCGCTTCCCGGCGCAGCCTGGCATAAGGATATACACCCCTCCTGAATTAGATAACCTCGTGAGCATCTTTGTTGTCTTCTATGACGAAACACGTGCGCCTCCTGAAACGATTTTTTTAATCCAACCCACCAGCCTGGATTGGTAAGGATCGATATTGGACGCCCCACAGTTTGGGCAGCAATTCATCGCACAATTTGGATTTAACGGACATCCATTGCACAACAGATGTTCGCTTGCACGATAAACGAAACCGCATACCGGGCAGGTGATCAGATCATTAGCCAGGCTGGTTTCAGTTGGTTTTACCTCACTTAGGAATTGCATCTCATCACCCTTCTGCACCCCTTTGGGAGTTTATCCTCCCCAGCCTAACCAAGTCAATATGCGCAATAAAACTCCACCAACAAGAATGGAAAATGGAAAAATGAAAGCCGTCATTCCCAGCGCGATTTTCCAGCCGCGTTCTTTGACTATCATAAATATCGAGGCGATGCAGGGAATAAACAACGTGATCGTTGTAATCGACACCAAGGCTTGCAAAGCGGTCAGGTGACCACTGGATTGCATAACAAACAAACCGGTTGCCGCGAAATCCCGGCGCATCAACCCAAGCAGAAACGCAGATGCAGCTTCCTTGGGCAGCCCCAGCCAGCCTGTCACGATTGGTTCAATGCCTAGAATCAGCCCTGGCAGCAGGTTTACTTTATCCAGAATAAACAACAACAGGGTACCAAGCAGGAACAAAGGCACGGCTTCTTTCACATACCATTCCACCCGTGCAATTGTTTTGTAAAGTACATTCGATAAGATCGGCATTCGCAGCGGAGGCAATTCAACGATTAAGGGGCTGCGTTCACCAGGGATCAGACGAGCTGCCAACCAGCCTACCAACACCAATACGAGCAGAACAACCCCACCCCAAATAATCGCCGCGCTGAAGGATATTGCTGCTAGCATCCCCAAAACAACGCCCAACTGAGCAGAGCAGGGAATAGCCAGCGCCAATAGCAATGTCACCAGAATCCGATCGCGAGGGCGGTAGAGAATGCGCGTGGTCATTGTCGCCATTGTAACACAGCCCAGTCCAAGCACCATCGGTAAAATCGCTTGCCCATTTAACCCAATCGCTGTAAACCACCGATTGGTTAATACCGCCAAGCGTGGTAAATAACCGGAATCTTCCAAAATACCAAAAGTAATAAAAAAGGTGAACACGATTGGCAACAACAGTGCCAGCGCGTAGGTCATGCCCATCGTCCACAATCCATACTCTCCAACGAGGAATTCGCGCGCCAATGTCCAGGGAATATATTTTTCTACCAGTCCGATCAACCATGGATTAAGAACGCCGCCAAACAAGTCCTCTTCCAAAAATCCTACCAGAGTGCCAGCGCCAAAAACGCCAACAAACCAGTACATTCCATATAAAGCCAGTCCCAGAATAGGAATTCCCCAAAGCGGGTGAGTGGACAATCGCCCAAGGAATACCCCAAGACTCGATCTGCCGCGTTTGTCCACCTGCAGAGCCTGACTGGAAATTTGCTCGACAAAATTGTCTCGTGCCTGCTGAATACTGGCTGCAGTGCCGCCTGACAGTTTGTTATCCAGGTTCAACCTCACTTGAACCATCGCTTGCGCTGTTTCCGGATCAACGCGCTCACGAATAAATTGTTCTGCCACCGGATCTTCACACAACCATAACAAACCCAATGCGCGACTGGAAATCGGCGCAACCGGCAGATTCGGCTCGAGTTGTGCCAGTGTTTGCTCGATCTCTTTTGGATATGGAATGGTTAATGTTGCCGGCGACACCTGGGAAAAGACTTTCTCTAACTCTGCTACGCCCACCCCACGGGTGGCAACTGTCTTGATAACCGGAATGGCAAGCAATTTCGCCAACGTTTCGGCATGGATGGTCAAGCCGCGCGAATGAGCTTCGTCCACCATGTTCAAAGCCAGTACCAACGGGAGTTTCATTTCTGCCAGTTGAAGGGTGAGATGCAAAGTGCGCCGTAAATTTTTTGCATCGCCCACCTGCACAACGGTTTGGAAGCCACCTTGAAGCAGAACCCGCTCGGTAACCTGCTCGTCCTCGCTTCGCGAAGGAAGGCTGACGATGCCCGGCGTGTCAATTAAGGTGACTCCTTTGGCTTTCTGCAGCGTGCCTTGTGTCAATTCGACGGTCGTGCCAGGATAGTTAGAAACCAGGACATACTTGCCTGTCAGGCGATGGAAAAGGATCGATTTACCAACATTCGGGTTACCAACCAGTGCGATATAACCGCCTTCAGTCTTCAATGGTTCTGCAACAAGATCGCAATTGGTCATTTAGTCCTCAATCTCCAGGATTCACTTCTCTGCATTCAGAACATATGCCATAAAGAACCAATGACGCTGTCTCAACCTGTCCGCCAAAGCAGTCTTCAAATTGGGTCTTTACCAGATCAAGCAGAGGCGTGTCAAATTCGATGATCTGATTGCAACGTTGGCAGCGAAAATGATAGTGGTTTTCACCTTTCTCCACCACCGGATCATAACGCTCCAAACGTTTCTCGTCATCAAAGCGGCGGGTATTGACCAATCCTTGCTTCTCCAACCAGCGCAAGGTTCGATAAACCGTTGAGAGATTGAGTGCGGGATTCTTCTCGGCAACTCGCGCAAAAATTTCTTCAGCGCTTGGATGGTCGGAACACTCCACCAATGTTTCAAGAATCAAACGCCGTTGGTTGGTCATTCGCCCGCCAATGGCGCGAATCTGACTTTCGACTTCTTCGACAAGGTTGAATTCCATGTGCTATCCCTTAGTTATTGCAAATCGCTTGCAATAACTAAGGGATATTTTAACAGTCTGTCCCGCAAGAAGATAGTGCCCCTTATCACAAGTTTTCATGCACTTTGTCACCGATATCCCCAATCAAGACAAATTACACTATGGACTCAGATGACAACGCTCCAGGTCAAGTAAAGCCGCTTTTCTTTCCAATCCTCCGCCATACCCCACCAGTGATCCATTCGAGCCAACCACGCGGTGACAGGGCACAATAATTGAAATCGGATTTTGTCCATTGGCTCTGCCAACGGCTCGCGTGCTTTGCGGGAAACCTGTCCATTCTGCCAGCTGCCTGTACGTAATTGTCTGTCCGTACGGTATGGTTTTCAGCAATTCCCATACCCGCCGTTGAAATGGCGCGCCGCGCAAATTGAGCGGCAAATGAAATTCCCGCCGTTCACCCTCAAAATATGCCGCCAATTGCCGGGCTGTTTCACGGAAAATTTCTGCCCCCGGTTCATAGCATTGCTCAGATACCAGCGCCGGATGGGGATCAAAATATAACCCAGTTAGTTGCAGCCCATCCGAAATCACTATTAACTCACCCAAAGGGCTGGCTAAAATCGCATACATAAGTTGCTTTCCGATCGCGTCAGTTTTCTCAATCAGTATATTCTGTATAGATCGGATGTGCCACAATAAACAACCTGCCCCAGTTTGCATCCCCATTTTTTTGGATACAGGTTTGCAACGTTAAGTGCGGCTCTCCCATGTAAAAACGGCTGAATACTTGAGCTGCGTCCAAAAGCTCCCCATTTTCCAAATCCTTGAACATCGTTGTTGGGCTGGACGGGACGATTGCTTGCAGTGATGCGCTTGCGGATATTCTATATTCCTTAAACTCTCCTACTCCATTGATCAAATAAATCAAATCGCCATCTTCAAGATCAAAAAAGGATTTACCCGCCAGATGATTATGCGCTAACAACCCAACCACTTGCGGAACAGCCAGCATGAATTGAGTAACCTCATTTTCAACTGAGGAAATAAACTCAAACAGGTTTTCGGGCTGCTGGATAATCTTAAACGCGAATTTATTCGCCACATACACACCACTCCACTGGATGTTCCCTGTGTATGATTGTTGAATGAATTGATCCAATGTCGGCAAACTACCGCCCGTCTCCGGTATGTTCGCCGGGTTATGGGTATTGCTAACTAGAGGTAAAAAAACGACATTGTTCGAATTTGCGTCAGCCCGAACATCACTCGGCGGTTTTACCGTCAATCCACTCAAGATAATCATGATTGACAGGCTTACTTTGAAAATAATTGAGCGCCTCATGTCGATCTCCTTCAGACAAAGGCGCCCGATGATCAAACAGCCGCTCCGGAGACTAAAAGAGGGCGGGATTCCCCCGCCCTCTCAAAGGAGTGCCTGGAATCGCGTTTTCGGCAACCTGGCAGTCATAGGCGCTGGGCACCCTTAGACCCATGGCTTTGCGTCGCCGGTTTTCACCGGTTTTGCCTTTGTCGAACGGACAGTGAATCGTTCGGATGATTTACTGAATTTTGCGATGCTTGCCCGATTGTGGCAAATTCAGTTGTTCTATTCTTAATATAGGCTATCTGCGTAAAAAATAAATAGTCAAACCTTGCAATCGCTTAACAATGTCTATTTTCGTAACGCTCACTTTACATTTACTTTATTCTTCTTTTACTGCCTTCAAACTAAACCAAAACCGGCATCCTTCACCTGCTCTACCACGGCTATCCACCCCAACTCTGCCACCCAGTTTCTCAACAATCCGCGCCACAATCGACAAGCCCAACCCATGTCCCTCTGCTCTGCCGCGATCAAGCCGGCTGAAATCTTGAAAAAGCCGGGATTGTTCTTCCGGTTTTAAACCATCACCATTGTCCTGTACCCAAAAACGAACAAAACCTTCCTCCTCGGAAAACGCGCCAATTTGAATTACCGGCGGGATTCCACCATACTTGACTGCATTGGAAAGATAATTTGCCCATACCTCCTCCACCCAGGGAGCGTGACCAAGCGCAACCGGCCAGGTTTGTGGTTGAATGATCTCTGCACCACTGTCCTTAAGGATAAAATCCAACCGCTTGAAGACTTCATTGATCACTCTGCTCATATCCAGCGGTTGCAGGACAATCTCCTGGCTTCGCAGACTCGCTAGCGTCAGCAGTTCATGAATAATAGATGCCTGTTTTTGTCCCACCTGTTGTAATTGCTGCACCAGGCGGGTTATATCCTCAGGTGCGGATATTCCATTCAATTTTAAATCCAGCAAATGGGTCAGGATTGCCTGATTTTGCAGCGGGGTTTTCAAATCGTGAGCAACCATACGCGCAAACGCATTCAAATCCCCAATCAACTGCTCACGAATGGCAATCTCCTGCTGCAATTGTTCATTCGCGCTCTGCAAGGCGCGTTGCGCCTGGATGCGTTCTTGTATCTCCTGTTCCAAGGCAATGTTTTTCAACTGCTCGCGTTCCGCTTCGCGACGGGCTTCGTCTACCTGATAAACCACTTCCAGGTTTTTCAGTTTCGTTTCCGCTTCATCATTGAAGACCTGCTCTTTTATTTCGTGAAAGCGTTCGTAATGGGCTAGCGCGCGTTGAAACTGAACCGCTTGTCGATAGACTGAGGATAAACTTTGGTGGCACAGCACCTGTTGACCACGGGCTTGAATTTTCTCACTAATATCCAGGGCTTCGTGCAACGGTTCCAGCGCCTGCCCCGGCAACTCCTGTTCGGCATAAACTCCGCCGATGCGGAGCAGCGCTACTGCGATTTCGTAACGGAATTGTATCGACCTGGCGATTTGAAGCGCATCCTCATAACATTCCAGTGCACGGGAGTAATCCTTCATGGTCTGATAGGCTCGCCCTATGGAATTCAGGGATTGCACTTCGCCCGCTTTATTCCTCACATCCCTAAACAGGTTTAGGCTACGGATACCACTGGAAAGTGCCATGCCCGGATTACCGAGACCGCTGTAAACCAGGCAAATCTTGTCCAATGCGTCTGCCTGAACGGACAAATCCTGGCTGATCTCGGCATCCTTGCCTGCTCTCAACAAATAGGGCAGAGCGCGGGTATATTCTTCGCGCTGCAAGTACACACTCCCTAGATTGATTAGCAAGCGACCTTCGACGGCTTTGTCGTCATGCTCCTGCGCCAACTCCAAACCACTGAGGGTAAACTGTAAAGCATTGACGAAACTGGAGAGGTATAAATGTGCTCGCCCCAGAGCCACATACACAGCAATTTGGTTTCCCTTTGCCTCGACTTTTTCGAAACTTGTCCGTGCTTCTTGCAATATCTTTAGTGCCTCTTCAAAGGAACCAATTTGAATTAGCACTTCTCCCAAACCAAGCTGGCAATCGCCCAACAAAAGCAAATGGTCTTTATCCAATCCTGCATATTGGCTATAGAGCTTACAGGCGTTTTGCAAAAGCTCAATAGCGCGAGAAGGATCCTCAAAGCGGATGTCACGCGCCATTTGAAGTGCCGAGGCAACAAACTCGTTCAACTTGCCGGGGTCTTCCAGACGCACATTCAAATAAGCAGAATCTGACATTGGATAAATATCACCATCAAGACTGACGATTGGTTTTGTCATGTTCTGCTTAATGTTAGCACAGAAAAGTAAAACAAAAGGGCTTCATCAACCTGACATCCTGATGTTAATAACTGTTGCAGGATTTAAGCCACTTATGTTTATTAGTCAGTTTTCTGCCAAAACAATGACTTTATCTCGGTCGGTAAAAACAATTTCATCCCATTTGTTGGGATTTATCTTAACCCCAAAACTGCGCGATGCATCCTCGGCAAGTGAAATAACACGATAACCAATAGCTGTTTCGCCCTTGCGGGCAGCCGCCTCAATAATCGTGTAAAAATTAACCGCCGCTCCTACCTTAGCATACTCCCGTGCTGGTCGCAAATAGATTTCCGAGCCCTCCGGGCTGAACAAATCTTCATACACTTCATTTCGGCGTTTATCGGCGACAATTTGCGCCATCATCAAACTGATCAAGCGGTCGCTGACGATAAAATCATCCGCTTTGGCAACCTCAGCTAGACGGCTATTGCGACCATCTAAAATTTCGGTCACTACGGAAAAATGCGCCTGTGTTTTCTCGGCAATATCGCGCACGTGCAGGAGCGTAAACAGCGTATTCGAGTCAACTTGCTGAATACTCAAATCACTGGTCTCGTTACTAAGGATGATGACATGATCATATTTATGCAGCCTCAACTTTTCCAATACGGCTCTTTCGGTGATATTTCCATTCTCATGACTTAACTTCAGGTTGGAAAGTTCGGATTTTATTTCATGCAGGGCTAGTAAAGCATCAGGGTGATCGCAAACCAGGCATACCTTCGACTTCGCCTTGCTGTACATATCCAATTCTCGTAATACCGATCTGGCTCGATCACTCCACCCAAGGATAATTACGCTTTCAGGTTCACGTTCCACAAGTCGTTTTCCAACGATCCATTCTTCGTTCACTGGAGCACGCTTTCCTGTAATTACTCCATCTTGATCAGATGCAATCACCACCAGTTCGTCGCCAGCACGAATTTGTGTCTCCATGGGCGGGTTCAACTTCACCCCCTGAACGCGATGATTTACCCCGATAACTGCCCCTTTTTCAAAATGGCTGATTGCTTCTCGGTATGTTCGACCGATCAAATCGGTACATTCATGAAAGTAAATTTCGTCGCCAGTAAAATCCAACAAATCGGCATATACAACCGATAAACCCGGCTGTCTGCAGGATTGCGCTAAAATTCGCGCAATGACTTCACCTGTATATATCCATTCTACTTCCCCATCGCCAATGATCCCGCCTAACTCGCGGGTATGACTCTCCCTTAACCCGGCAATAATGCTGAATTGCCCACTTCTCCGATTGGGGTTTTTGATGATCGCCAGCACAGTTTTGACCACTTCGGCATCCGGGTGTGGGCTGTCTGGAGAAAGCACAACAATCCCTTTCGAATGATTAAGGTTAGTTAAGTCCAGATCGCTCATCTCCATTGGGCTGCCATGCCTGCAGATCACCAATCGCAACACCTCTTTACCCAACCGGCTGCGTATCTGATCCTCCATTTCGACTTTATCCACATCCCCTAATACGACGATTCGCGGTTTACTTTCCTGGCTGCCTGTTTGTATTAATTGTGGAATAATCGTAAACACCTGCTCCGACCATCCCAGCAGCACGATATGATCCGTTTCGATCACCGTCGAACGCCCGCGGCGCAAATTATCGATCTTCTGTGAAATTGCATTGGAGATGATACCGATCAAGTTCGACACGATAAAAATACTCGCCAGGGTAATACCGAGGGTAAGAAACCGGTAAGCCCACACCGACTCTCGCCCGCCTACTGATCCTTCGCCGAGATTACCCAAAAAACTGAACCACAGACCTTCGATAAAGTCAAACGGTGGCTCATCCCCAGGCGCCAGGCCAGTCAAAACCAGGATCAGAGTGGTTAGGAGAGAAAGACCAACTGTAAAAACGGCCAACGCGGCTATCAATACCCCCGGTCCTTGGGAAAACATGTTGTCAAAAAAATAACGAAAGCGTTGAACCAGTTTCCATCTATTTTTTTTCATGACATCTCCCCGGTTATTCGCCGCCAAGGCATTTTGATGATCTAATGGATAATATTACTACATATTTATGGTAAGATACCCCCAACAGTGTAGGTATTTAGTTGTACAAATATTTGACAAGCCATTTACGGGATTTAGAATAAAGCAAGGCATCTTTTTATAAAATGACGAAAAACCGATAGTCGCAGTATTTATGAATGAATACCCCGTAAGTTCAAATCTCGAATCCGTGTGGGACTACCCACGCCCTCCGCGTATTGAACCTACTCGGCGTCATCTTGAAATCCTGTTTGCTGGGATCAAGATCGCGGATACTACCCGTGCGTGGCGAATCCTCGAGACCAGTCATCCCCCCGTTTATTATTTTCCCGCGGAAGATGTTCTGATAGACTACCTGGTCAAGTCTCCGCGAAGAACCTTTTGCGAATGGAAAGGATCGGCGATCTATTTCTCCATCAACGTCAAAGGTCGAATCGCACAAGATGCGGCATGGAGTTACCCTGATCCCGTATCCAAGTATCAGGCTATTCAGGATCATTTTGCATTCTATCCTCAAAAAATGGATGCTTGCTATGTGGATGGCGAACTGGTTCGCCCACAACCCGGATTGTTCTATGGCGGTTGGATCACTTCGGATTTGATCGGTCCCTTTAAAGGCGAACCTGGGAGCGAAGGGTGGTAGATTCGCTGCTCCAAACCCTTCAACAGGGTTTTCTTTATTTCAATGCTCGCCAGGTTGAGTTCTGGGCAGCAGTTCGGGATCACATCTTTCTGGCTGGCGCTGCGTTAGGTATTGCCTTGGTATTGTGCGTCCCGCTCGGCATCTGGACTTCCCGCTCCAAATTTGCCACCCTGACCTTGATGAATTTGATTAACGGCATGCGGGTATTACCCAGCCTGGCGGTCCTTTTCCTGATTATTCCCTATTTAGGATTGACCGCACAGTCGGCGGTGGTTGCGCTTACCTTACTGGCAATGCCGCCGATCCTGATTAACACCGATGCGGCTTTCCGCACACTTGACCCAGCCATCCTTGAAGCAGCACGCGGAATGGGAATGTCACCACTTCAAACTCTTTTCCATGTGGAATTTCCCCTCGCCATCCCTGTTATCCTTACCGGTGTACGTATTGCATCGGTCGATGTGATTGCCAGTGCCACGCTGGCAGCATTCGTTGGCAGCGGTGGTTTGGGGATTTATATTACGCGTGGATTTGCGTTGTACGATTACAGTATTCTGTTAGTTGGTGCTGTGCCAGTGGCTTTGTTGACCTTGCTGGTAGAAGGTCTGCTTGCAACTGTTCAGCGATTATCTCAACCGATCCCGGCTTAACCGGGGCGGAATTAATATTACCGGAGGTTTTCAATGAAACCGAAAACACTTGTTCAATTAATTGCCAGCTTATTGCTGGTAACTGTTCTAACTGTCGCTTGTTCGCCGGGGGGTAGTGGTTCAGCCCCTGCTATTCGGGTTGCTTCCAAAGATTTCACTGAACAATTCATCCTGGGAGAGATGTATGCCCAACTCCTGGAAGCAAACGGGTTCAAAGTGGAGCGTAAGCTCAACCTTGGTGGAACACCGGTTGCGCAACAGGCTCTCGTGTCCAACGAAATTGACCTCTATCCGGAATATACCGGTACCGGATTATTGACCGTTCTCAAGCTGCCCGTCAACACCGATCCGGCTACGGTGTACAACACAGTAAAAAGCTCCTACGCGGATCAATTCAACCTGGTGTGGCTCGATCCGGCACCCATGAACAACACACAGGCGGTTGCGATGAAACAAACCCGCGCTTCTGAATTGGGTATCGTTACTATTTCCGATCTGGTTGCCAAAGCATCCGAATTGGTTATGGTAGGACCACCTGAATTCCAGGAGCGTGAGGATGGCCTGCCGGGAATGCGCAGCGTGTATGGCAATTTTAGTTTCAAAGAATACAAATCTGTCGATCCGGGTTTGCGATACCAAGCCATCAACGAAAACCAGGCAGATGTCACCGTCGCCTTTGGCACGGATGGCGAGATCGCTGCATTCGATCTGGTGGTACTGGTTGATGATCAAGGTTTATGGCCGCCTTATCAGGTAGCTCCGGTTGTGCGCAAGGATGTTCTCGATGCCAATCCGAAAATTGCAGAAGTCCTTAACAGCCTTGCCCCCTTCCTCACTGACAGCGTCATGCAGCAATTGAACTACGAGGTATCCGGTAAGCAGCGCGAACCTGCCGATGTAGCTCGTGAATTCCTGCAACAACAGGGATTGCTCAAATAAATTTCGGGAATTCCCAGCATGTCCTCAATCCGCTTCATCAGCGTCAGTAAACAATACGCTCGAACAACGCAACCCGCAATTGACGGGATCAACCTTGAAATACCGGAGGGATCATTTGTGGTTTTCCTTGGTCCCTCCGGTTGCGGAAAAACCACTTTGTTGAAAATGGTCAACCGCCTGCACGAACCTACCGCTGGGCAGATCTTGATCGACGGCGTGGATGTCTTATCCTTGCAGGTCAACCAATTGCGTCGAAAAATCGGCTATGTCATTCAACAGGTAGGGTTGTTCCCTCACATGACCATTGCCCAAAATATTGCGGTTGTGCCTGAATTATTAGGATGGAAAAGAGACCAGATTAACCATCGCATTGATGAATTGCTCGATCTGGTGCAATTGCCGCTTAGCTTTCGTAAACGCTTTCCTTCCCAGTTATCTGGTGGGCAGCAACAACGGGTCGGTTTGGCACGCGCCCTGGCAGCCGATCCCCAGGTGATGTTGATGGATGAGCCCTTTGGCGCAATTGACGCGATTACTCGCGCTAGTCTTCAAGATCAACTCCTGGATTTGCAGCGTCGTCTAAAAAAAACAATTCTGTTTGTTACCCATGATGTAGAAGAAGCGCTCAAACTGGCGGATGAAATTGTCGTACTTGAAAAAGGGCACCTGGTCCAAAAGGATACTCCATGCGGACTGTTGGCAAACCCCATCAATGAATTCGTCCGCCAACTACTCAATAGCGATGATCGGGTACGCCAGTTATCTCTGGTGCGCGTTGAAACCATTATGCGTCCCTTGCCGGAAAACTTTAACCCTGCCAGTCACCCGGTTGTCCCACTAGGCAGCGATCTCAAGCAGGTTTTATCCCTGATGTTGCAGCCTTCCACCAATATTGTTACGGTAGTCAATCAGAAGGAAGCAATTGGTCAGGTATTGTTTGAAGATTTACGCAAAGTCGGTTGCAGCCAGGAATCCGGATGAATTTTCTTATCAACAATTTTGACTTTGTATTAAAACTGACCGTAGAACACATCCGGTTGGCAATTCTGCCGTTGATGATTGCGTTTATCATTGCCATGCCATTGGGTTGGTTGATATATCGTTCACCGCGCCTCTCAGGGGTCGTGATCGCCATCTATAACCTGATTTATACCATTCCAAGCATTGCTTTGATGATTTTTCTTATCCCGGTGTTTGGGTTGAATGCCCGCTCGGTGATGGCTGCCCTGGTAGTCTACAGTCAGATTATCCTTCTGCGTAACATCCTCGCTGGTTTGCGCGGAATCGATCCATCCATCCTGGAAGCTGCCCGCGGGATGGGCATGAATCGCTTACAAATTGCCTGGAAAGTTCAGTTTCCCATTGCTTTGCCAATTATTCTAGCAGGTGTGCGCCTGGCAGCAGTGATCTCGGTGGCTATAGCCACCATCGGCGCAAAATTTGGCGCCGGCGGATTAGGGGTGTTATTGTTCGATGGCATCGCACAAGCCGGTAGAATGGATAAGATTTGGATCGGCGCGGTTTCAGTAGGTTTACTTGCTCTGTTTTTCAACCGCGGCATGATGCTGCTGGAAAAATCGATCAGTGGCAGATGGATAGCATCTCGCCAGAGCGAATAAAACCACGAAGCAACAAGAATTCACAGCAAGAATAAAACCCGTTCTTGTGCGCTTAGATGGGAATAAATCGCGTCCAGTTGATCGCGTGATTGCGCCACAAAAGACACTTTTACCGCCAGGTATTTTCCACCATTGCTGGTGCGCGCATCGACGCCATCTTCGGTCAATTCAGGCACCAGTTTCCGCACTTGCACAAACACAAATGTAGCAAAATCGTCATTATTTTCCCCAATCACCCGCAAGCGGAAGATGGTCGGGAAATCCATATGCGGTCTTTCGTAGGTCATAGGTACATTATACCCTCCCTTTATTATCCAATTACGAGCAAAAGTTTTATGCACAATGTATTGCCGACAACGCCAACCTGCGTTATACCAAACCAGAAGAGTGTCTGGTGTAATGAGCCGAACCTCGTACAATGACTGGCATTAAAAACTATTAAGGTATAAAGTTGTTTTTATATAAAATTATGCGTGAATTATGCCTTTTTCCACTACACACGGTTTTGTTTCCAGGTATGCCGCTTCCACTGCACATCTTTGAAGCGCGTTACCGTACTATGATTCAGCGCTGCATTAACGAAAAACAACCCTTCGGGGTCGTCTTAATTCGTCAAGGTCTGGAAGCGATGGGCCCATTGGCAAAACCCTACCATGTCGGATGCACAGCCAATATCCTGCAAGTTGAACAACTGGAAGATGGCAGGATGAACATCCTTACCATGGGTGATGAGCGCTTCCAGGTGCACGCTCTCCATACGGATTTACCCTATTTGACTGCCAAAGTAGAAGAAATCCCCATGGATATTCCGCACAGCCTGGCTGTCGCCCGCGGGGTGCGGCTGTTTCGTCCCTGGATATTTCGCTACCTACGCCTTCTGAACACTCTCGGAGACGAGGATTTGCATCTCGACCCTAAGCACATCGATCTACCTGAAGATCCATTGATGATCCTGTATATGGCTGCCTCACTGCTTCAAGTGCCACTCAATGAAAAACAGGAATTGCTCGAATCCGAAACCGCTGCACACCTGCTTTATCGCTTGGGAAGACTTTATCGGCGCGAAATCGCGGTCATTGAGCACCTCAAGAACATTCCTCCCCATCAGGCAAACCATGCCGCTTGGTTTAACTAGATCGATACTCTTTGGGTTATTTTTTAATTCACCCCCTCCTGTCCCGTTTGCCTCATTTTGGCGTAAGGTATAATTTTTGATTAAGAACACCAATTCTATCCTGAATCGATAGTCTATATAGGGTGTAGTTATGAACAACAACCCGTTTGATATCACCATAATCGGTGGCGGAATTGTGGGCACCGCAACTGCCATGGCATTATCCCAACAAACCACGGCGCGTATACTTGTCTTGGAATCAGAAAAACGGCTTGCCGCCCACCAGACCGGTAACAACAGTGGTGTTATTCACTCCGGGATCTATTACAAACCCGGGTCATTAAAAGCCCGCAACTGTGTTGAAGGCAGGGAAGCCCTGTATCGTTTTTGCGCAGAGCACAATATCCGCCACGAAAATTGCGGTAAAGTCATTGTAGCCTTGAAAGAGGACGAATTGCCTGCTTTGGATAATCTTGAGAAACGCGGCATTGCCAACGGACTGACCGGGCTGCGCCGGTTGCGCGCCGAAGAAATCCAGGAATATGAACCCCACACTGCTGGGATCGCTGGCTTGTTTGTCCCGCAAACTGGTATTGTGGATTATGTTCAGGTTGTAGAAAAATATGCGCAAATTTTCCTGCAAAACGGCGGTGAAATCCACACCCAAACACCTTTTCATTCTCTGAGCCGCGCTTCTGGTGAACTGGTGCTTCATACTCCCCAAGGAGAAATCCGCACCCGTCAATTGATCAACTGCGGTGGACTTCAATCCGACCGCATCGCGCGTACTTGCGGAGTCAATCCCGGTTTGCAGATCCTTCC
The DNA here is from genome assembly GCA_034411135.1 of Bellilinea sp. Taxonomy (GTDB): domain Bacteria; phylum Chloroflexota; class Anaerolineae; order Anaerolineales; family Anaerolineaceae; genus Bellilinea. The sequence goes on along the minus strand of DAOUMN010000086.1, from coordinate 62,998 downwards.
TTTTCGCGGTGAATATTATGATATCGTTCCAGAGAAACATTACCTGGTAAAAAATCTGATTTATCCAGTGCCCGATCCTCGCTTCCCGTTTTTAGGCGTTCACTTTACCCGCCGGGTAACAGGCGGCATCGAAGCCGGCCCCAATGCTGTTTTAGCTTTCAAGCGCGAAGGGTATAAGATGAGCAACATCTCGATTAGCGATGTTGCTACGTACGCAACTTATATCGGCTTTTGGCGCATGGCACTCAAATATTGGAAAACTGGTTTTGGTGAATTTTACCGCTCGCTGTCCAAAAAAGCTTTCGTTGCCGCGCTGCAAAAGCTGGTACCCGACCTGCACGAAGAAGATGTTCACCGCAGCGGTGCTGGTGTACGCGCACAGGCGCTGGAGCCAAACGGCTTGCTGGTCGATGACTTCCGGATTGTCGAAGCCCCCGGCATGATCCACGTACTCAACGCACCCTCACCGGCAGCGACTGCCTCGATCAGCATTGGACGGACGATCGCGGCAATGGCAATCAAAAATTTTTCATTGCAGGTTAAAGCCTGACCCGATTCAATAGCCGGGGTGCAAGGAATTGACACCGGAGTATTCCAGCTGGACACCGTTCTCATTGGTATACCCATACCGAGGAATAATGACCAGATCGAGTGGCTGATCACCGATTTCCAAAAGCTGCTTTGACAATCCTTTCAGCGCTTGTTGAACCCGTAAGCCTGCTTCCACCCCAAAACGGTACGTAAAAAAACCAGGATTGGTTGTTTCCAAGTAATTCAAAATGGCGCATAATGCCTGGCGAATTTCAACTGCCGGATGCGGTTCACCAATTTGTTGCAGGCTGGTCACTGGCAACTTAACATTTCTGGCCAGAGCATCCAATAATATTGGATAATGAAATAACATGCCCAACGCCTGTCTATCCGCCTCGCTAATCCCAAAGAGCGACTTACCTCGTTCGTGATCCGTTCCGATCATCACGTCAAACCATTCTGCTGTACGTATCTCTTTTTCGAATTCATCCGCAGGGATTAACTTCTCGATCTCGTTCATCACGAAGGCAGTATCCAGCTTCAATTGGACTTTGGAATTCAAATTTTTCTGCGGTGAATTTTTCAGTAGAAATGGTTTACCTACATTCATCGTCAAACGAGGACGTTTCAATTTCATCATCTTTTCGAGCCCGCCGCGCACTCCGCCAAAACCAATCGGCACCACCGGCGCAGCAGATAAATTCCCCAATAGAGCCACACCGGTACGCCCTTGGGTGGCAGATGCTCCCCAAATCCCACCCTGCGGGAAGATGCCCACCACGCCCCCCTGCCTCAGCACGCCTAAAGCAGTATGAATGGCAGCCCGGTCGACACTGCCACGCTTCACAGGAATGAATCCATACAAATTTGCCAGCCAGGAAAAACGCGCATCAATCGGAATATCCCCGGTACCTAGAAATTCCACCGCCAAGGGAGAATATACTGCCAGCATTACCACCTCAAGCACAGCGGAATGATTGCCGACCAGGATGGCAGGTCCCCTAAGAGGCAGATTCTCTCTACCAAGAATTTGTATATCCGCCAGCAGCGGAAAGAACAACCTGCCCAGCCAACGTAATACAGTTCGAGGCGCGGACTTTCGCAGATACTGGATCGATGCAGTCAAGGAATATTCTCGAAAAAAAGGCAGAGCCAGTGAATACTGGCTCTGCCGGGATGACTGAATATGCTTAGACCAGAACCTCATCTGGAACGCGCATGACTTCGTTCGCCTTGATAACTTCATCGGGCACATCGAAGACCAGATCTGTGCCGGTCATTTGGCGGACGTATTCCTTGACAACTTTATCCCAGTATTTCTTGGTCACATAATAAACACGCGCACCGCCTAGCTCGTGCTGATATTCCGGCCAGGGGTAGCTGGGTTGAGCCATGCCAATACCCCAGCGCATCCAACCATTGTAGCTTTCGTAGGTTGCCCACCATTCCTTGTTGCCCAGGATTTCGAAGCCATAGTAGGCTTTGGCGTAGTACATAACTGCCCCGATACGCCCACCGCGGATTAATGCCATTGTGTGAAGGCTGATGTTGACATCTTCATTCAACAAGCGGCCATTGGCAAAACCCGCCCACAATCCATCAATCAAACCAACCAGTGTGTAGGGGTCCTTCAGGCGTTTACGGTACCAACCAAGGATCTCCGCATATACCCGCGCACCAACAATGTCATAGAAGTCGTGATCGGCTTCCATGACCTTCTTCATGTACTCCATCATCATCGGTGCTTCTTCCATCTTGGCTTCGCGGATGTACATGATGCGACCGTCTTTGAGGGGCACCATAGCACCGGGCCAGGGCTTCAAATCCATCGGCGGCGCCTGCAGGATAGGCTCGATCTCCTCAACATCAAAGGTGATTTTTTGTTCTGTTACACGTTCAGGGGTTGGTAATCTCATCGTATTCCTCCAAAAATTGGTTTAAGGTGGATTTATGCCAGGTTGGCTTTTGAAATCGCGTTGATGCTTTCGACATGCGCCGGGTTAGTTGCATCACCGAATTTCGTCTTCGGAAGTTCCGCTTTCTTTTTCATAAGTTCTTCGTACTCGTCGTCATCAACCATTGCCACACAACGACCAATGCTAGCTTCCCCGTCCACAAAGCGCCACGGGAAGAAACCCACCGTGACCCGCCGGTTGAGGAGCAAATCCAAATCGCCACCAATGCATTCCGCATGAATGATCCCGTATGGGAACATTTCCAGATGCATCAACTGATATTTGCTGTCATCAAAAAATTCTCCCAGGCTCATTCCATATTTTTTCTTGAACACTTTTTCTGCCTGGCGAGTCTGGCGCGGCATCCAATCGCGGATGATAGTGTTCATCGGGTGATCTGCGCTGCCACAATCGACGCCGATCCAGCGCAACTTCCTGGCTTTTGCCCAATCGGCAAATTCGCGGTCAGGACCGGGGTGCATGACCATATACCGAACTTCGTTCGCCGTGGGCTGGTCCCAACCAAAGTGATGGTAACCGGTGTGGATAATGAGAATATCGCCATCGCGCACTTCTACCCGATCTTCGATCATTTTACTGGAATAGACATCATAGTCACCGCACACGTCCGAAAGGTCAACAATGGCAGCTTCGTGAACCAGGAAATCCATATCCAGCGAAGCCATATCCTTGCCGGGGGTATGGAAGTGAATTTCACCATCCAAATGCGTCCCCAAATGATTGGAATGGGTCATTACCTGACCGTTGGCACCGTTCGGTGCCAAGCGCTTGAAATACTTAACTTGCAAAGGCTCGTACGTTGGCCAGGGAGGAGTGCCAATACCAAGGGGGATGGTGAGATCAATCAGTTTCATAATTCTGCTCCTTATTTATTGATCAGGTTTCTGGTGCTTCTTTTCCAAATTCAAATAACGCCGAATACGTTGACAAATAACAATCTCCCAATCCGTAACAGGTTGGGAGATTGACACGATAATGACTTTATTGAGGTTGTGTCCGCATGACCATCCATCGCAATTGGACAGAATGAATACTGATCGTAAACATAATCCAACCCAGATGGGAAAGTGTCTGAACCGGCATATAATCCTCAAAATACCAGATAAATGATTGTGGATTACGCTAATGAAAAAGTGGGATGAACACCAAAATTATCATATAAAATAATGGACATGTCAACTGACATTCCTCATAAAATTGTCTGACAAGAAGGCGATCTCTGCATGATGTCCTTTATTGCGCAGTCGATCGGAATCGCAGCACTCAAATCTATACAATTCAACACCTCTGCCGTTGTATATGGGCTCACATCCAAAGGCGTATTCCTAAGAATGGCTGATGCGTCGATTGTATTTATATCTAGAGACACGTTTCGAAACCCTTTGAGTATCAATGTACCAGGCTCGGGTGTATTTTTAGAAACCGTCCAACACTCAGATCTCGTTGAAATCTCTAATAATGCACTTTTTTTTCGGGCTGCCAACTATCAACTGGAAATTAATCCGGCTGCTCTCTGGTCAGCCCGGGAAAACGAAACCCCTCTCGAGCAGCTCCCTTCATCGTTGACGATCAAACAATTCATCACCCACCTTCAGAAACGTCTGGATCAGTCCGTCGAATACTTCAGTACAGTACTGACCTTGTTTGGCATTGAAAACGTCAATATACCCTCAGATTTACGTACTGCATTGAGATATTTGATCTCTCCCGATTCGACCGACCTGGATTCGCTTAGCACGGCAGGAAAATTTTTTGCTGGCAGAGGACGCGGCTTGACCCCTGCCGGCGACGACTTGTTGCTGGGCTGGTGTTACGCGCTCGATCGACTATCTCATTTTCACAATTTGGAGATGGCTGCCATTCATCAAGCCATGGTTGAGCAAGTGTCAAAACGTTCCACACTAATCAGCGCCAACCTGATCGCCGCTGCATCCCAAGGTGAGCTGGACGAGCGATTGCTACACGCATTTGAAGCGTTGACCGGCTTGATTCCCTTGAATGCAGCTGTCCTTGATGGCGTTGTAAACTGGGGGAACTCCTCCGGCATCGAAGCGGTTGCCGGCATGTTACTCGCTCTTTGCTCAGTGTGCCGACTTAACAAATTGCCGTTTATTGCAATGGTTTAGTTGAAAAGTATTTTTCTATTAATGGTGCAATGCTTTCCATGTTGTTTGCGGTCAATGCTTGGAAAAACACATCCGGGCTGCCGATTCCAACGCCTGTTTGCTCAATATATCCTTTAAGACCACTAAAGAACATCTCATCACCCAAGAAACGGCGCAGTTCTTCAAGAAATAAAGCACCGCGCAAGTAAACCGCATTGCGGTACGGAATAAATCCGGGATAATCATATACCGGAAGGTCAATAACACCCTCGGGTTGGTAAAAATTTACCCGGTAGTACCACCACCAATCCACCAGATCGGGGTAATATGCCTCGTAATACAATTTTTCGCTGTACGTGCCAAGGGCTTCATCCAGCCATGGATGTAAAGCCTGATCATTGGCGACCAATCCATACCACCATTGATGGGCAGTCTCATGTACAGTGATTATAACCAGGTAACCCTGAGGGGTACCATCGTATAAATCATAAAACCCTTTACTAAGAAAATACAACCCATCAAACTCCATTCCGTCCAGAAAATCTGCCTGAACAACACTCAGCGATTTCCTCGGAAGTGCGCCAAACAAATTTGAATAGAGTTGATAGGCTTTGCTGGTGTGTTCAAGAACAGCACTTCCCTGACGATCATAAAGAGGGAACGAAAAAGAACGGATGATAAAATCGTTCGTCACCGCTTCTTGAACAACGTAATCCGGACTGAGCGACAGTACAAAATTTCGCCCAGCAGCTAGTTCAAAGCTCCATTCATAATCTGTCTCAATTGTGGGCAGCACACTGGCTGCGATAACAGGACGGCGGTTTGCGTTCTTGACCCGCACTTCAACTTGAAAATCCGCAACCGGATACACGTAATACTCGCCAAAATAGGATGGTGAATGCGTCAACCATCCACTGCGAGAGTCATAAGGTGGGATCCACAAATACCAGTCCACCAAATTGGTTTGCCGGCTTGTGAATCCGTAAATTTGGGGTTTGGCATTATCGGATGGAGGCGGAATGCGTGGCAATTGAAGCCGGTATTGCGCTAGAATCTCGATTTGCCCACCATTCGGCAATGGTTCTGTCAGTTGCGCACGTAGCCAGTTTTTTTCCAGACTGGTCGGCAAAGACTGCTCTGATCCCACGCGGGTCAATGATTCAAGAGCGAATCCATTGCTGTACCGATTGGGGTCAACAGCAAAAAAGATTTCGGCTAATTCGACCCCAGTTGTGTTGGTATATAGAATTCTTTGGACAACATCAACAGATTTTTGCCCATCATCCAATTCGGCTACCAGGTGATATTGGGTAAGGCCCGATTTGGGCGGCGGTGTTTCGGTGAGTATTTCCGTTGGGGTTGTAGTCGGAGGTGGAATCGGTGCAGCAGTTGTATTTTCAACCACAGCTGTAACGGCAGTTGGTGGGGCAGTCGGCAAGATTGTGTGCGAGACTGTCGAACATGCAGACAGGATCAATATGAAAAATCCTGCGACGCATCCGATCATTTTTTGTTGAACTGCGCTCATTACACACCTTCAAGCATCTCTTTTGCCCGTTTGGTTTGCTTCCCTCGTTCTTCTGTATCCAGTATCCGTTTTCGGATGCGATAACTCTTGGGCGTTACCTCGAGTAGCTCGTCCTCTGCCAGGTATTCAATCGCTTCATCCAAACTCATTTGCCGCGGCGGGGTTAATCGAACTTCAATATCTTTATTGGATGAACGCATGTTGGTCAGATGTTTCTTTTTGCACACATTCACAACCAGATCACTGACGCGCAAGGTTTCACCAACTACCATACCCTCATAAACCTCGACACCCGCTCCGCAGAAAAGTACTCCACGTTCTTCCGCATTTTTCAATCCATAATTGGTAGTCGTCCCGTTCTCCCAGGCAACAATGGAACTGCTGTTTCGGGTCGGAATTGTTCCCGCGTGGGGAGCATATCCATGGAACAGGCTGTGCATCACTCCCATTCCACGCGTGGCTGTCATGAACTGGTAGCGAAAGCCGAGTAAGCCGCGTGTCGGAACAATATAAGTCAGGCTGACCGTATTATCCGGGTTGTTGATGATTTCAACCATCTGTCCTTTACGCGCACCGAGCATCTCGACCACTGTGCCCACCGTATCTGCGCTGGTTTCGATATGTACTTCCTCATAAGGCTCAAGTGTTTGCCCATCTTCTCCAACCTTTAGAATCGCTTCGGGACGCGAAACCTGGAACTCGTATCCTTCACGGCGCATCGTTTCAATCAAAATCGCCAAGTGCAATTCACCCCGCCCGGAAACTAAAAAAGTGTCTGCGCTCTCGGTTTCCTCGACCCGCAAGGCAACATTGTTTCGCAATTCGTCAAATAATCGCTCACGCAACTTCCGCGACGTACCCCACTTACCTTCACGTCCCGAAAATGGGCTCGTATTGACCCCGAATGTCATTCGCACGGTAGGTTCCTCAACACGGATTGGCGGCAAGGCAATCGGGTTTTCGATATCCGCCAACGTTTCACCAATTTCTACCCCTTCCAAACCAGCAATAACGGCTATATCGCCGGCAGCCACCTCTTCAACCTCAACTTTTTGCAACCCTTGGAAAACAAAAAGGTAGCGCGCTTTTTCGTTGAGTACCTCACCCTGCGTGGTAATTCGCGCCAGCGGTTGCCCCACGCAAACCCTCCCTGAAAAAACTCTGCCAATCGCAGTTACACCACGGTATTCGTCGTAGCCCAGGTTGGTCACCAACATGCGAAACGGCTCGTCCAGCGCAACAGTGGGGGCAGGAATGGAGCGCAGGATAGCTTCAAACAACGGTTGTAAATCGGGTGACAGATGCGGAGTAAGTCCTGCCTGCTGGGTAATGGCATTGGCATAGATTACCTGAAACTCCGCCTGGCGGTCATTAGCGCCCAATTCCACAAATAGATCGAAGGTATCATTCAGAACTCGATCCGGTTCGGCATCTTTGCGGTCCATCTTATTGATCACCACAATCGCCTGATGTCCCATTTCCAGCGCTTTTTTCAAAACAAAGCGCGTTTGCGGCATAGGCCCTTCAGCCGCATCCACCAGAAGCAGCACCCCATCCACCATATTCATCACCCGTTCCACCTCACCGCCAAAATCAGCGTGGCCCGGGGTGTCAACAATGTTGATTTTTACCATCTCCCCTGTAGCCGGATCGGGAATCGTTACGGCTGTATTTTTTGCCAGAATCGTGATCCCGCGCTCACGCTCCAGGTCATTGGAATCCATCACCCGTTCTTGTACCAGCTGGTTTTCCCGAAAAACGCGCGCCTGTCGTAACAAGCCATCCACCAGAGTTGTTTTTCCATGATCGACATGTGCGATAATGGCAATGTTGCGAATATCCATTCGTTGCGAATTCATCCAGTTTTTCCTTGCCACTTAACTTTAAACAGACACGCAATCATATCAAAGTGCGCGCAAATTGAACAGACCCGAAACCAGCAGCAAATGACTGCAACCTGGAAAATTTTTGTGATTCTAGCGATGGATGCTTTTGCGCAACAGAAGCAGATAAAGACCAAAGATAATCAATCCAATCGAACCCGTGTTGGCAATAAACGCGGCTGCGTTGCCAGGATCTCCACCAATATACAGACCCCATCCAACAACCGCCAGCACACCGCCGGGGATCAGCGGCCACCAAATAAATTTCGTCGTTACCACTCGCGAGAAGAGGATGATAAAACCCCAGCCCAACGCGAAAATGGCAATCATCATCCCGGTTTTCGAGAGCGCATTGACTGCCAGATCTGTTCCCCATGCGAAATAAATCCCCGGTCCAATGGTCAGCAACAGGCTGCCCGGAATGATCAATCCAAACAGTCGCCAGAAAATACCCCAGCCAAGTAAAACCAATCCAATCCCCAGGGCAAGGTATAAGACAAAATCCACCACCCTTAATGCACTAAAGAGAAAGCATAGTCCTAATGAAAAAAGAATGCCCCCTGGAATAATTGTCCACCAGCGTGGAGGTGGCAGTAAAAAGTAGGAAAAAACTGTGATTGAAATCCAACCAAGGGCAAACGCCACAATCAACCAGCCAATTCGCTGTGGAATACTCGCCTGTATGGCAGAACTAAAGAACAGGAACGCCCCAATCCCTATTCCACTAGCCAATCCTCCAGCGATCAACAAGCCTGGCTTTTTCATTCGGTTTGCTTCGATAATCAAAATAACCCCACTCACTGGTGCGATGATGAGCACCAGCCAGCCTGTTTTCAAGAATTGTTCCAGGAAAATCGCCAAGCCAATAGAGATCAAACCAATCCCTATCAGGTACGGGAATCCTCGTTGTGTGTTGTTGTCATTGACTGGAAACTCGCTCATTTCTGGCTCCAGGTTCAATTCCTCACAATCCTACCAAAAAAAGGTGCTCTCCCTTTAGGAATCGAGTCATACTTCAAGTCACATCATCCGGCTAGATCAATCCAATCTCGCGCGCCTTGAGTACTGCCTGCATCCGATCGCGTGCTTCCAGCTTGGACAGAATACTGGTAAGGTGATTCTTCACCGTACCTTCTGCAATCACAAGAGTATCGGCAATCTCTTTGTTGGATGCACCAGTTGCGACCAGCCGCAGTACTTCCAACTCTCGCAAAGACAGCTTGACCGCCAGATCGCTCTCACTCAACCTGGATGGTCGCGCCATTCTGGAAAATTCTGCCATTACTTTGGCTGTAATGGAAGGCAGCAGGAAGTATTCACCCCGTGCAGCGGAACGGATCGCCTCGTACAGTTTTTCAGAAGACACATCCTTCAGCAAGTAGCCAACTGCACCAGCGCGCAAGCCCTCAAACGCATCCTCATCATCATCAAAGGTGGTTAGGACAATTACTTTACACTGCGGCAGGCTGTCCTTCAATCGTCGGGTTGCTGTGACACCATCCATAACAGGCATGCGCAAGTCCATTAACACCACGCTCGGATTGAGATTGACTGCCATGCGCAGCGCTTCTTCTCCTTGAGCTGCTTCGCCCACCACCTCAAAATCAGGCTGCAATTCCAGCAGCGTACGCAATCCTTCGCGGAATAACACCTGATCATCAACAAGCAAAATTCGAATTTTCTGGTTCAAGCTGGCACCTTAATTTCAAAGCCAAATCCATTCATTGTGTCAACATCGAATTCGATCTCACCACCCACAATGTTAACTCTCTCCTTCAATCCTATTAAACCAAATCCTTCTTTAAGGTCAAATGCTCCAACTCCATCATCCCGCACACGCAGGATTACCTGGTCAGGCAAATTGTAATCCAACACAATCCGAATGGCTTTCGCGCCGGAATGTTTACACGCATTCGAAATGGCTTCCTGCGTAGCGCGATACAATGTCCAATGCACGGTTGAGCTAACTTCACGGGGCACCCCCTCAATTTCCAGCACAGGTTCAATTCCAAACGCGCGCGCATTTTCAAACAAACGTGGAATCAAATCCGTGAGGGGAACATTCTCATGAGATTGGATACGCAACGACCCCACCGATCGACGCACGTCCGCCAGAGCTTCCTGGGTCATTGTCTGAGCCTTCATCAGGTGTTCTTGCGATTTGTCACGATCGGTTTGGAGCAATGCATTTGCAGCCTGAATTTGCATATGGATACTGGTCAGGTAATGTCCCAGCCCATCGTGGATTTCACGTGCCAATCGGTTGCGCTCTTTGATAATCGCCAAATCTTCAACCTGGGCAGAATATTCGCGCAGCTGTTGATTGGCATGGGTCAGCTCGCCCACCAGGCGCTCCACCTCCCGCCGGGACGCCTCCTCATTCAAAGCCATTTGAGTAAACACCACAATGAAAACCAGTCCGGCAAAAAAAGTTGGCAAACCGTCCCATACCACTCGAAGGTTGCCGGCAAACGCAAAAACAGCACCCACATAACCTGACAAAATCCCAAACTGGGCAAAGTAACTAATGCGCCTGGGCAGCAAAACCACGGCATGACCGGCAAGTGGCAGGAGTACCATCGCATTGAAACCAGCCCCCTTGCCGAGATAGACAATCCACGCACCCAGGGGAATTTGTGCCACAAAATAAGCCAGTTGCAAGACTAATCGGTTTGACCGGGCACAGAACGCATAACCATAAATTCCGATTGCCAAGTATGCCGTTCCAAGAATAATCATCAGGATAATTTCAACCGGTGAAGCAGTTTGCAATGAACTGAAAGTAGCGAAATATGATGCCAGAACTACAACCGCGAAGGCAAGATCTGCATCACTGCTCGTGCGAACCACCGATTCGGAAGCGCCTGTCATGGTCAAAATTATAATCCCAGACATCTAAAAACCATCGGGAACGGAAAAAATCGCACGCACCCAGAAGTTCAACTGGATGCGCGTGTTCCTCGACACAAGCGCTTAAACCACCTTTTCTCGCATCTTCGAGCTAAGGTAATCCATTGTTGCAACCACAATCGCAATTGCCAGCATTTGCATGCTGGCTGCACGGTAATTCAACAGATTGATATTCTGATAAAGTAAAAATCCAATCCCGCCACCACCAGCAAAGCCGATAATGGTGGACATGCGAACGTTGATGTCCCAACGATACATTGTAAAGGATATATATGGTGGAATAATCTGGGGCACAACCGCGTAAATAATTGTCTGTAACCGATTCGCTCCGGTTGCCATGATCGCCTCAAGCGGTCCGGGCATAATGCTTTCCACCTGCTCCGAATACAATTTTGCCAGCGCCGCGATAGTATGCAGCGACAAAGCAAGAACGCCCGCAAATGGTCCAATACCAACCCACACCACAAAGACAATTACCCATACCAAGGCTTCTATTGAGCGCAGCGCATTCCAAACCGTCCGTGAAACATAGTAAATGACGATCCCAACCGGTAAATCGTCTTTGGGAGCCAACCGCAAGGCGGTCACCGCGCCAATTAATGCGCCTAAACCACCCGGATAACCATACAGGATTGCCGGGTTGTTAAACTGGTAAAACCAATTGATGCCTGCCATGATAAGGATAAACATAAATGCGCCAGCGCTGGCGCTCAAAACAACCGTCCAAATTTTTGCGAACGGCGCTGCCATGTGGTAGGCAATCCATTTGCCCAGGCGGTCACACAGGCTACTGGTCATGCCTGCCGCGGCAAATGCCACCAACACGACCAGTAGCATGCCTAGAATGTCGCCGACATCGGTCACAAATTTGGCTAGAAAACCCCAGCTTCCCAGGTTGGGTTGAAGCATTTTTCCAATCCGGATCAGAAAACTTGAAAGAAACTCAAGACTAAAGATAATCAACACCGCACCGGTAAATAAACCCAACAACCTGGCTATCCGTAACCCCCAACCCGGTTTTATTATTTCAACAGGAGGCACAGCCCAGCGAAAAATCAATGAAAAAAGCAACGGACCAATAAAAATTCCAACCAGATCGAACAACATCGAGTTGGATATCATCCCAGCGGATTCTCGAATCCAGCGTGTGAGGATTATCCCCACTACGATCCCCACTGGTATTAAGAGAATATTCAGTGCAATGCTAATTAACGGGCTTTTGACATCCTTCATCAGATTTTTTGCGGCAAAGAAACTCAGCGGCACCCCTAAAAGCGTACCAATGGTGGTTGCCAGCAGTGCAAGAAATACCGTTTCGATGATTTTTTCCCAGGTGTCAATTGCCGATTTTGAGAATTTTGGCGCCCCAACACGTTCGCGAGTAACCGCCCGGATTGTTTGTGCCTCAGCTTCCGCACGTTTTGGGATTTTCACCTCAATGCTGAATTGTCCCTTGGCATCCACTTCCATGGTGCCCAATTGCAGAGAGACCTCGCTGGGGGGAATGAAGTTAACCGGGCCGCGTGTGTTGGGTTCGAAATTGAAGCCGGAAATCGTCACCGTCTCACCCGGCGCAGCGCAAGGCGGATCGACCACAAGATAGGGTTCGGAGTGATCAACTTCTGCCGGCGCGAAACCTCCCGGAGGGCACGGAACCATGATCGGTCTTTCAACACGCACCTCGATCTGCTCATAAGTGAACAAATCTGGACGTGCCAGCGCCCGGAGAATGCGTACTAGTTGCTCCTGCCGACGTGGAGAGCGGGTTTCCTCCAGGTTGACTTTTGTCACCTGAAATCCATAGGCATAAATGACTAAAATCAGAATAACCGCCAGGCTGACACCTAAAAATCGCAGCAACGGATTGACTCTTTTTCTATTATTCATTTCAACCTACCCGCTCTGCTTCTTTACCATAAATCTCTTTAAATTTGGCATCGTCGATTTCTTCAGGTAGTCCATCGAAAACCAAGCGACCCTGGTTGAGGGCAATCACCCGGTCTGCATACCGGTGAACCAAGTCTAAAAAATGGAGGCTGCAAAGCACTGTTACTCCGTCCTCCTTGTTGATGTTTTCGAGATACTGCATGATGCTATGCGCAAGAACGGGATCCAAGCTGGCAACGGGTTCGTCTGCAAGGATCATTTCGGGTTGTTGCATCATTGCCCTTGCAATGCCAACCCGTTGCTGTTGGCCCCCGCTGAGTTCATCAGCACGCTGGTGGGCTTTATCTGCTATTCCTACCCGTTCCAACTGTTTGATAGCCAACTCGATATCTTCCTTGGAAAATCGATTGATCAGGCTCCAGGCTGGATTGACATATCCCAATCTGCCTGCCAGCACATTCGTTAGCACTTTGGACCGCAAAACCAGGTTGAAATTTTGGAATACCATGCCAATTTTTCGGCGGATATAGCGCATTTCGTCTTGAGTCGCGCTGGTAATGTTCACACCATTCCAGACGATTTTTCCAGCCGTCGGTTCTATGAGCCGGTTGATGCAACGCAACAACGTTGATTTTCCCGACCCGCTTAGACCAATAACTGCCAAAAACTGCCCTTTGGGTACACTGAAACTCACATCATATAGTGCTTGAACACCGCCATCATATATTTTGGATAAATTTTCAATTTCCAACATTGGTTTTCCCTGACTCTCGAGTTGACGGTAAAAAATATTCGGACAGGGGCAATAGAACAACGCCCCTGTCCGGTTAAATCACCAGCGATTTTCTCCAAACAAACTTTATCGCCCCAAGCCTTCCAGGGTGATACCGGCTGCTTCAACCATCTTGCGGACAAAGTCATATTCCTTGTCCTCTGCCGGGCTTAAGCCGCTCCAGCCGTAAAAATCACGGCTGCCAATCGAATTCTTCCAGTCATCGGTTTTGGCAAACTCGACCAGGGCAGTTTCGATTTGAGCCCGTATTGCTTCGGGAAATTCGGGACCGAAAGACAAAGTATCATTCGGGATCGCCGGGCTAATCGCCAAAATGCGCAATTTCTGCACCACATCCGGCGCTTCGGTTCGCAGATTGCGGCGGGCATCCAGCACAGTCCAGCCACCGCAATCGATATTATTACCATCCTCGGTTACCTTGCATTGATCGAGCAAGTCCGCCGGAATATCAGGGTCGTCTCCGGGCTTCCATTTTTCCATTCCTTCCGGCCTCAACGGAGGGCTGTAGAAAGTTGTCGCAAAGTCAACTTCGCCGTTGTATAACGCTTTAGCTGCTTGCGGGTGCCCACCTGTTTCCACCGATTCCCCCGGCTTGATGCCAGCTTCCTGGAACATAACCAATGGCACCATGTAACTGGATGTTGATCCAGCATCGCCAAATCCCCACTTTTTGCCATCCAGATCTTTCAGAGTTTGAAATTCACTGTCGCGGGCAACCAGAATCTGGGCATAGTAAACATCCAGACCATTGCGAATGGCTTTGAAAGAGACATCAACGCCGCATAACTGGTTCGCCAGGACGTACCCCAACCCTGGGATGAACCCGATGGTATCGTCCGGCGACGCGCACATTTCTTCGATGGTGGCTGCGTATGAAGTCGGCACACTCACAACAAACTCAAGTCCGGTGGCTTTCTTCAGCGCATCTGCCATCAACTGACCGCCACTAACGATCACCTGAGTGTCAACCGACGGCACAAACAAAACCTTGATTGGTCGTTCTGCAGTACCGATCTGGGGAGGTTCAGGGGTCGGCGTAGGCGGCACTTGTGTTGGTGGAGCCTGGGTTGGTGGGGCCTGTGTCGCTGGGGGTTCGGTCGGTTCGGCAGTCGGCGTTGCTGCCGGTTGGCAGGCTACCAGCGCAAACGAAACCAGCAGCACCAACGATAAAAGCACAAAGAACTTTCGGGATTTCATTTTCTTCTCCTTGAACTTAGGGGGTAAAAATTGGGATTCGGGAATTCCCACAACACGTTATAACTATAGTGCGTTTTACTTTTGTCTTCAACCGAACAATCTTAAAATTTTTGGAATAAAATATTAAGAACTCTGTAACAGCGCGCTTCAAATAGTCCTTGACGCCATTCGGAATCACGGCTAAAATTGCGCACTGGCTATATAGCCAATTAAACAGACCATGGGTCTGAAATCTTTTCGAAGAGCGAGGGTAACCCCACACGGGGTGAGAGGCGCTCGGGACAGGTAAACATGGAAAAAGTGATTATTGAAGCAAAGCGGCGGGATGTAATTGGCAAAAAAGTCGGCGCATTACGCCGCGCGGGTCATCTGCCCGGGGTTATTTATGGTCGTCAATTCAATCCAACACCCATCTTGATGGACTTGCGAGAAGCCAGCCGAGTCCTGACAAGCATTTCTCAATCCCAATTGGTAACGATCAACCTGGAAGGAAATGAACACTCGGTTCTGGTGCGCGAAAAGCAACGCGACTTTATCCGTGGCACATTGAAACATGTTGATTTTCAGGTTGTGTCTCTCACCGAAAAACTTCGCACCAACGTCAGCGTGGAAATCGTTGGTATTTCTCCAGCCATTAAGAATTACAATGGCGTCGTCGTTCACGAGCTGGACGAGGTCGAAGTCGAATGTCTTCCGCAAAACCTGCCAGAAAAATTTGTGGTTGATGTATCGACTCTCGAAAAAATTGGCGACGCCGTCCATGTGCGCGATCTGCCTGCATTTGCAGACGTAGAAATCCTCAACGATCCGGATGAAGTCGTTGTGATTATCACTGGTGCAGCCCCGGAAATTTCCGAAGAAGCGGCGGAAGAACCTTTGGCTGAACCGGAAGTGATTGAACGTGGCAAGAAGGAAGAAGAAATCGAGGACTGACCTCCCTGTATTTTTCAAAGAACAAAAATGGCAGCCCGATTTATCGTCGGGCTGCCATTTTTTTTATACAATAAAACTCTCGGCACAATCCTTGCAACGATCAGGGTACAACCTTAATTCTCGAGATCTTGATGACTCCAAACAGCCCTGCACTCCCCCCATCCATCGAATTGTTATTGAGAACGACCGATGAAGCGGTCATCGTTTTTGAGCATCGCACCCGCAGTGTAATCACCTGCAACCATAAAGTGATTGAGCTTTTCGGCAGTGAAGAGGTAGATTCAGCTTTCATCGAAAAATTGATCTTCAGCCGCTCCGCAAGCAACGACATTGTGACTTCAAAAAGTGGCACAATTATTCGTTTGCGCAACTTTAAAACTGGAAATGCGCTCCGCAACTTTGAAATACGCTTGAAAACCATTCATGAAAAAACGATAGGCGTAGTAGGGATCGCGATCGTCAAAGATATAACACAAAATTCTCGCTGGCAAAAAACCCAGGAAGCCCTGATCCGCATTTCCGAAAGCGCCAGTGCCAGTGAGGATCTGAACTCCTTGTTGGTTTCGTTTCATCGTATTATTGGTGAACTCATGTCCGCCAATAATTTTTATATTGCCCTATACGATCCGGCACAGGAACAGATTTCCTTCCCATATTACGTTGATGAATACGACCCGCCACCCGATCCACAACCGCTTGGAAGAGGGCTAACCGAGTACGTGCTTCGCAATGGATCACCACTGCTGGTTTCTCCAGAAGGGTTTGAACAATTACTTGCCATGGGTGAGGTCGAATCGATCGGCGCTCCGTCTATCGATTGGTTGGGCGTCCCATTGATCGCCCGTCAAAAAACCATCGGAGTGATGACGGTTCAAAGCTACACACCCGGCGTGCGTTATACAGCAGATGATATGAGATTCTTAACCTATGTCGCGCCGCACGTTGCAAACGCCATTCTGATCAAACAATCCGAGATCGCTCTTCGTAAACAGCACGCACTGGTAAAAAGTATTTTTGACAGATCGCCAAATTCGATCATTGTTACCGACCTCCATGGAACCTACATCGATTGTAATCAAGCTGATCTTGAACAAATGGGGGTCGAATCCAAAAAAGAGCTCATTGGTCGCAGCGTCTTTGATTTTATAGTTGATGAGGATTTACCCAAAGCACGCAAAGACTTGGAACAAATCATCAATACCGGGAAAATAGTTAACAGTGAATACCGGGTCAATACTCCGGACGGCAGGAGGCTTATTTTGCAATTATCTGCCTCGGCGATCTACGATGAGAATCGCCGTCCACAATATATTGTTGGGATATTCAATGATGTAACCCAGCAACGCCTATCAGAGCAGGCGTTGAAAATCAGCGAAGAACGTTATAAACTCGCGTCAGAAGGTGCAAATGATGGAATTTGGGATTGGGATCTACTCTCGAACCGGGTTTATTATTCGCCACGCTGGTATAAATTGATCGGTTATTCCCCATCCGAAATTAGCGATTCCCCCGATGAATGGTTGAACCGTATTCATCCAGAGGATTTGCCGATGGTTAAGTCAACTATGGAAGCGCACCTTTCCGGTTTAATCAATCACTTCGAAGCTGAGTACCGTATGCTACACCGCGATGGCTCCTACCGCTGGATGCTGGCACGCGGGATGGCTGTGCGCAACGAGTTAGGCGCCCCTCATCGTATTGCCGGTTCACTAACGGATATTACCCGCAACAAACTCAATGAAGACCAGTTGGTCCATCAGGCATTGTACGACCGACTGACAGGTCTACCGAATCGGATATTATTCATGGAACGCCTGGATCAGGTTATCAAACGTCTAAAACGACATGACCAATCAACTTTTGCCATATTCCTTCTCGATCTGGATCGATTCAAGATTCTGAATGACAGCCTGGGACATCGCATTGGTGATCAACTGATAATTGAAATTGGTCGCCGACTTGACAATTGTCTCCGCGAGGAAGATACGGTTGCCCGTTTGGGCGGCGATGAATTTGCCGTCCTGTTGACCGATATACGCGACCCTTATGAGGTCATTCAAATTGCTAACCGCCTACAGCGAGAAATAACACAACCGGTAACTATAGAAGGTCAGCAGGTGTTTACGTCCTGTAGTATCGGGATAGCTTTATCCACCCCGGAGATTGAAAATCCGGAGGCGATGATGCGTGATGCAGATACCGCCATGTACGAAGCAAAGGCTAAAGGCGGCAACAATTACATGATTTTTGATAAACTCATGCACGCCCGGGCAGTTAATTTGTTAAACCTGGAAACCGATTTACGCCAGGCATTGGACCGACGTGAATTTTCCATCTCCTACCAACCAATTTTTGACTCCTTCACGCAACGCGTGGTCAACGCGGAAGCTCTGGTGCGTTGGAACCACCCTCAGCACGGCTTGATCCTGCCTACCCAGTTTATTGACCTGGCAGAAGAAACAGGTCTGATCGTACCCATCGGCGAATGGGTTCTGCGCGAGTCGTGTAATCAACTTAATAAATGGCACGCAGCGGGGTATAAGTCATTGAAAATTTCGGTCAATTTCTCCGCCCGTCAGTTCCAACAAGCAGACCTTTCGTCAATGGTTCGCGATGCTCTCGTCCAGACCGATTTGGATCCAGCTTCGTTGTATATTGAAATCACCGAGAGCCGCAGTTTTTCCCAACTCGAAAAATTTGAAACCATGTTATGGGAGCTGCGCGGCTTGGGTGTAAAAATATCCATCGATGACTTCGGCACAGGGTATTCCTCTCTTAGCACGATCCAACGTTTGCCGGTCAATACGATAAAAATTGGACAAGATTTCATTGCCCACTTGGGCAACCATAAAGAAAACGATCTGATTGTCCAATCCATGATCGAGATGGCGCACCGCTTGGGTTTGAGTGTAATTGCTGAGGGTGTCGAAACCGAAGCACAGTTGAATCACTTGCGTAAATATCGTTGTGATATGGTGCAGGGATTTTGGTTCAGCAAGCCAGTTTATGCAAAAGAGTTCGAAAAACTGCTTGAGCCAAATGGTTTTTAAATGCCTGTTTCCATTATCCCCATCTTCTGCAACAGAGTAACCGTGATTCGTGCAGATATTCCCCACAGCTGCTCCCCATCATAAGGCTTGTAGAAAATAACATTTTCTCGCCATCCGGTTGGCGAATGCCAGGAGCGGATTTCAAAATTTTCCCGCTTGCTCAACCACGCCAGCGGAATGGTAAATACCCGGCTGACTTCCTGAGGATTAAGGCGAATTTCGAACGGCCACCTCACCCGAGCAATCACCGGATAAACCAGGTAGCCGGTCACCGTTTGGTAAGCTTCTAACTGTCCAAGAATTCGAACAGATTCTGCCGTCAGACCAATTTCCTCTCCTGCTTCGCGTACTGCAGCAGCCTGCTCATCAGGATCATCCTGTTCAATTGCCCCTCCCGGAAAGGACACCTGCCCTTTGTGGTCGTTGACCCACTCAGAGCGGCGGGTGAATAACACACCCCATTCACCATTCGACTGTATCAATGGTACCAGTACCGATGCACGCCTACCGGTAGATTCCTGGTGCACCAAGCTACCGCCCCCAGTCCTACCCAGTCTTGAGATAATTGCTTCCTCAGATAATGAATGCAAGCCTCGCATAGGAGTTACCTGATTACAATCAGCCTCATCCTTCGTCATCATGCGCTTCCCCTTGCAACAGGCCATCTACTGCATCAGATACAAGTTGGTCAGCACCATCATGATCGATGATAACCGGCCGACTGAAGATCAAAAAACCGGTATGGGCAACCATACGGTCAACTGGTCGCAAACGCTCAGGTTCAGCCTTGTAATAGCGGAGCATAACCTCACAAACGTCAATAAAGGCAAAATCGAATTGGCGCAATGCGTACAGTAAGCGGCTGACCTGATTGGCTGTTGGCAAGATACTGCCGAAAAATCCGCCTTGCTTGAGCGATTTTCGCGCATGATGAATATAGTCATACGGATTGGGTAGATCTAGGAACAGTGCATCGACACCTTCTTCATCAAAACCATTCTCGGTGTCGATTTCACGCAACTTAAACTCGACCCGGTCTTCCAATCCCAGGCGGGTCAGGTTCTTGATTGCTAATTGTTGCATATCCTTGCGTGCTTCGTAACTGATGACCTTGCCAGTCTTACCAACGGTATAAGCCAGTGCAGCCGTCAACGAACCTGAACCGGTACCCGCCTCCAGTACAATTTGCCCTTCACCGATCCCCATGGTAACGAGCACAAATCCAATATCCTTCGGATACATGATCTGGGTCGTTCGGGGTAATTCCTTGAGTAAATCACCCAAGGATGGCTGTAAAACATAGAAGGGGTTGCCAAGATGACTGGTTACTTTCGTTCCCCATGGTTTACCGATGATGTCATCGAACTTCACCACGCCGCGATGGGATTGCAGTTCGCCCCCAGCGCGTATACGCACAATAAAGCTCTTGTGCCTCAAACCAACCAATTGAGCCAGGTCGCCATCATTCACCAATATGCCGTGCAAATTCCAGGTCAAAAGGAGTACTCCTCATTTTTTTATGCTTTTGGTTGCTGGTTCAACCTGAGCAAGACTCAACCAGTAACCCACGCCCAATACCAATACGCTGCCAAGTGTTCCACTGCCTAAATTTAACGCGCCCACCCGGATAAAGTCCCAATCCAATACAAGCGCCAGCCAGTGTCCACCCCAAAAACCAATCCATGCAAAAAGGAGATACATTCCCAGCCGCCATAAGCTGCCCCCACGCCAAAGGTGGAAAGCCGCCCCGTAGAGTGTTGATACCAAAAACCCCAAAAAGATGGACTGCAGCATCATAGCATTCCTCCCGCAATTACTCTGCGCACTTCGAAATCGCTCGTTCGATTGTACCACCACCCAGCACCTGTTCACCTTGGTAGATAACCGCTCGCTGGCCCGGAGTAATGTCGCGCAGCGGCGGGTCAAATCGAATCTCAATCCGGTCTTCCGAAAGAACGATTACCTCACCCGGCGCAAGATGAGCCTTGTAACGAATTTTTATTTCGCCATTAAAACGCGCTGCTGGCGGAAAGCCAGCTACCCAATTGACACGGGTAGCCGTCAGCCCATAAAACCTCAGATCACCCGCTTCACCGACAACCAAAAGATTTTCATCGCCGCGCTTTTCGATTACATACAACGGTTTACTACTGGCGATTCCCAGCCCCTTGCGTTGACCGATCGTATAAAAACCCAAGCCCCGATGCTCCCCGACCACACGCCCATCCCCGGTGATAATTTTTCCTGGTTTGACAATTTCTGGCATATGCCGGGTTAAAAATTCGCGATAATCCTGCCCTGCAAGAAAACACAAATCCTGGCTATCCTGGCGCTCTGCCACTGATAATCCATGCTTTCTTGCCAGTTCACGCACTTGCGGTTTGGTATATTCACCTATCGGTAAAAGCGTGCGACTTAACTGCGCTTGATCCAACACACTCAACACATAGGATTGGTCTTTATTTTCATCGATGCCTTTAATTAATTCGATCAACCCGTTATTGGCTATGCGCAGCCTGGCATAATGACCAGTTGCCATTCTCTCCGCACCCATCGCCTGGGTGTGCCGCAACATGTAGTCCCAGCGAATAAACCGATTGCACACCAGACAAGGATTTGGTGTGTTCCCGGCTGCATATCCATCCAGGAAATGCTGTACCACCTCCTGCCGGAAAACATCCTGCGCATTGATCGGGTAGAACGGGATTTTCAACTTCGCTGCTACTCTGCGCGCCTGCGCCATTGCATCCGGTGTGCAGCATCGATTACTGTCCATCTTTCCCGGTTCGCTCCAAAGCCGCAGCATCACACCGAAGACAGTATATCCTTGCTCAACTAACAAAGCAGCAGCAACCGAGCTGTCCACGCCCCCACTCATTGCAACGGCCACGACTCCATTTGCCATCTCTTGCTCACCTTGTCAGCAATCGTGCTTTTGTGATCAACTCTGGTAGTACATTCAAAAACTGGTTGATTTCATCCCTTTTCGTTGCTGCACCGATGGTGATCCGCAGCGACCCCAATGCCAGCTTGGGAGGCAATCCCAGAGCCAGTAGAACTTCCGACGGCTTGGGGCTGCCCGTTTTACACGCTGAGCCAGAGGAGCAGGCAAAACCTGCCGCATCCAGGATCATTAATAAATGATTGCCATCCACACCTTCAAAAACAAAACTGGCATGGTTTGGCAACCGTTGCCTGGGATGGCCCGTCAAGTGAGCACCCGGAATTCGCTCACAAACCTGTTCAATAATTTCATCCCTCAGTTCCAGCATCATCTCATTTCGATCCGGGATTGCTGCTTGAGCAAGTTCAAAAGCTTTTGCCATTCCTGCAATGTAAGGAACATTCTGGGTGCCCGCTCGCAACCCTCCCTCTTGCCCGCCTCCAGTCTGCACCGGGAGGATTGGGATACCTGAACGCACGAAGAGAGCGCCAACCCCTTTGGGTCCGTACATCTTGTGTGCTCCCAAAGTGAGCAAATCCGCCCATTGGGTACTATTCTTCATACTCAGATATGCTGCTGCTTGGACAGCATCCGTATGAAACGGCACTGCCATTTCGCGGCAAATTTTTCCAATTTCCTCAACCGGATTGATGCTGCCAATTTCATTGTTGGCGTGAATGACCGAAACCAGCGCCGTACGCTGGTTTATATGCTTGCGTACCGTATCCGGGTCAAGAATGCCATTCGCATCCACCGGAAGGATTTCGGCTTTGAATCCCTGATACTTTACCAGGTGTTCCACGGTATGCAATACCGCATGATGCTCAACCGGCGTAGTCAGGATAGTGTCAGCACCATTCAATGCACGTTGAGCCATTGCGACACCGCGAATAGCCAGGTTATCACTTTCGGTGCCACAACTGGTAAAAACCATCTCGGAGGAATGAGCACCCAATAATTCAGCCATCGTTTCACGGGCCGATTCAAGGGCGGCTTCCGCCTGTTGCCCATACTGATGGATGGATGATGGATTACCAAATTGCTCCGAAAAAAACGGCATCATCGCGTCCAGAACACGGGAATCAACCGGCGTGGTCGCAGCGTAATCAAAGTAAATTTTAGAGGAGAAATGGTTCACAACACCTACCTAATTCAGACAACAACAGTGGATTATAGCACGCAATATTCTTGGACAAATGATTTGTCTGCGATTGATCACCTGTTATAATTGGGTAGGATTGTAACTATTCTCACATGCGAGTCGGGAGGAATGGGCAATGACCCCAAAGATCACGTTTGGAACCGATGGCTGGAGAGGTGTAATCGCGGAAGACTACACTTTCTCAAATGTTCGCCGTTGCGCTCAAGGGTTTGCTTCTTACATGATTGAGCAGGGCAAAACCGGTCAGTGGATCGTCATCGGACACGATAAACGATTCCTCTCAGAGAATTTTGCCCTGGCAGCTGCTGAAGTCCTGTGCGGCAATGGTTTCAACGTGCTTCTCAGCAGCGGGGCAACGCCAACACCGGTAATTGCCTTTACAGTTGTCCACAAGAAAGCTGCCGGGGCGATCAATATTACCGCCTCGCACAATCCTCCCACAGACAATGGGTTTAAGGTACGCAATGAGCATGGTGGTGCTATCGATCCCGAAGGGTTAAAACAAATCGAATCGCTCATTCCGGAAACAGAACAAGGCGTAAAACGGCTCTCCGCTGAGGAAGCCGAAAAAACCGGCGCGTTGCAGTATTATGATTTTGCGCCTGCTTACATCCAGCATCTCCAATCGATGATTGATCTACAGCCCATTCGCGACGCAGGGTTAAAGATCATCGTGGATGCGATGTGGGGCAATGGTGCGGGCTGGTTCAGCCAGTTATTATCCGGTGGCAAAAGCGTGGTGATCGAAATCCACAACACCCGTAATCCCATTTTTCCCGAAATGAAGCGTCCCGAGCCCATACCACCCAACATCGATGTCGGTTTGCAGCAAACTGTCCAGCTTGGAGGTGACGTGCTCATCATCACCGATGGCGATGCCGACCGGGTCGGCATTGGTGACGAGAATGGCAAATTCATCAACCAGTTACAGGTCTATGCATTGCTGGCTCTTTACCTCCTGGAAGTTCGTGGGGAGCGAGGGGCAATTGTCAAAACCCTCTCGACAACCAGTATGCTTGAGAAATTGGGGAAGTTATACCAGGTGCCAGTATATGAAACCGGCGTTGGATTCAAATATGTAGCTCCCAAATTCCTGGAAACCAACGCCCTGATTGGCGGCGAAGAATCGGGTGGTTATGCATTCCGTGGCAATGTTCCTGAACGAGACGGTATTTTGGCAGGGCTTTACATACTCGACATGATGGTGCGTCTGCAAAAGAAACCTTCCGAACTAATCGATCTGTTGTTTTCCAAAGTTGGCGCGCACTACTACGACCGGATCGATTCCCGTTTCACCGGCGACCGCTCCGAGAAAGAGCAGATGATCCTCTCCGCGAACCCGATGGCGATTGGCGGGCTCCACGTAACAGGTCTGAATACCACCGATGGGTACAAATTCATGCTCGAAGATGGTGGCTGGCTGCTCATCCGTTTTTCCGGAACGGAACCCATCATCCGGGTTTACTGCGAAACAACCCACGCCGACCGGGTGCAACCGATTCTGAAAGACGGCTTAAAAATTGTAGGACTTGGAACTTGATCACCTTTCAAGACACGCACTGTCATTTGAACCTTAACCAATTTGATAATGACCTCGGTCTTGTGCTGGAACGGGCAGTAGATCAAGGTGTTGATCGCATACTTGTACCGGGCATCGATCTTGAAACCAGCCGCCATGCCGTTACTTTGAGCGAAAAGTATCCCCAGGTCTTTGCGGCTGTTGGAATTCACCCAAATAGCGCCAACTCGTGGACGTCAACAACATTGGCTGATCTACGCAATTTAACCAGCCACCCTAAAGTTGTCGCCATTGGTGAGATTGGGCTTGATTATTACCGTGATTGGACAACTCCCTCAACCCAACGAAAGGTGTTCTTGAAACAACTTGAATTGGCAGCCGAATCTCAATTGCCCGTGGTCATTCATAACCGCGACGCCATCAAGGACGTGCTGCCCATCGTATCGGAATGGTATTCCTCAATAATCCAAAACCATTCCTGGTTGCGAAATCGTCCTGGAGTATTGCATTCCTATGACGGAGAAATTGAGCCAGCCTTGCAGGCAGTGGCAATGAATTTTTTTATCGGCATTTCGGGTCCGGTGACCTATAAAAATGCAGATTCCCGCCACGAGATCGTTCGTCTAATACACCAAGATCGGATCCTGGCTGAAACGGATGCGCCATACCTGACCCCTTACCCTCATCGGGGCACCCGCAACGAACCGGCATTTGTTAAGCTGGTAATCACTCGAATCGCAGAGTTGAAGACTTTACCAATATCCGAAATTGCAGGTATCCTTACAAGCAACAGCAATCAATTATTCGCATGGAGATCGGCTGATTGAGCACTACAACCTCGTTCTTTACACCGGTGCAGGAACAAATCCATCAAGTTGAAAACTTGATGAAACTTCAAGCCGAGGGGCATCACCCGGACTTGCAGGCTGCATTGCAGCACTTGCTCGCATCCGGGGGTAAGCGCATTCGCCCAACGGTGACAATATTGGTTGGCAGGATGTTCGATGCGCCCATTGATAAACTGATTACCCTGGCAGCCGCAATTGAGCTTCTTCATACGGCTACTTTGGTGCATGACGATCTCATCGATGGTTCTTTATTACGGAGAGGCATCCCAACCATCAATTCGCGCTGGTCGCCTGGTGCAACTGTATTGACAGGCGATTATTTATTTGCCCGTTCCGCAAAACTGGCAGCCGATACCGAATCCCTTCCGGTCATGAGCCTGTTTTCGAAAACGTTAAGCACTATTGTGAATGGAGAGATCACCCAACTCTTTGCCAGCCGCTGCCAGGCGAACCGTAACGATTACTACCAACGCATTTATGCCAAAACCGCATCGCTATTCGAGGCAGCCGCAACCTGCGCTGGGTTGATCAGTCCGATTGATCCAGGACGTTTGGAGACCATTCGATCATTCGGGTATAACATTGGCATGGCGTTTCAGATTGTTGACGATGTGCTCGACTTCATTGCCAACGAGATCAAACTGGGCAAGCCGATTGGAAGCGATCTACGCCAGGGTTTGATTACTCTACCAACCTTGTATTACATTGAAGACCATCCTGAAGACGAGGGAGTTATCCGCATTCTCAATGGGAATTGCCCCCAATATGAGGATGAAATTCAATCGCTGGTCGAACGCATCCGCGCTAGCGACGCGACGGATCGAGCCATCATGGAAGCGGATACTTATGTTCAAACCGCTCATAATGCGCTCTTAACTCTCCCGGAATGCCCGGAGAGAACCCATCTAGAAGAGTTAACTTTGTATATTACCAGGAGAGATTTATAAAAATGCCGCCTCTTTATGAGGCGGCCAGTGCGCTGGGTGGGAGTTGAACCCACACGCCTTTCGGCACATGGCCCTCAACCATGCCTGTCTGCCAATTCCAGCACCAGCGCAAGCACTGCGATATTATAATCTGCTCTGCCCCCATGTCAAGAAAAACCCCTCAATCCCCCCTCAACCAGCACGCAACCCAGAAATTATTTTGAAGTTTGAAGGAGAACCAGATGGCAATCATACTCGATGCAATGGGCAGTGACCAATACCCGGATCCTGAGATCGAAGCCGCTGTCAGCGCTGCCCGCCAATTTCAAGAAGAAATCATCCTGGTCGGCGATGAAAACCTAATCAAGCCCAAATTAGAAGCCTTGGATGCGCCTAATACGCTGGTAAAAATCGAACACGCTCCTGATTTGGTAGAGATGGGCGAAAAACCAGTAGAAGCGGCGCGCAGGAAACCGCGCAACTCAATGGCAGTTGGGTTGAACCTCGTAAAAGAAGGCAGAGGGAGCGCGTTCGTAACTGCGGGTAATACCGGTGCTGCTATGTTCAATGCCTTGCGCACACTCGGCAGGATCAAGGGCGTTGCACGTCCGGCTTTGACCGCACTCTTCCCGGTAAAGAACGGGCACTGCGTCGTCCTCGATATTGGCGCAAATGCTGATTGCCGTCCAGAATTTTTGCTTCAATTTGCTGTAATGGGCAGCGTATATGCGGAAAGCGCGCTCAAAAAGTCAACCCCGCGGGTGGGGCTTTTATCCAATGGAGAGGAAGCTGGCAAAGGCAATCAATTGATCAAAGACGCCTATCCGATCCTGGAAAAATCCGGATTGAACTTTGTTGGCAACGTCGAAGGAAAAGAACTATTCGGTGGTAACGCGGATGTGGTCGTCACCGACGGATTTACCGGTAATATCTTGCTCAAATCGAGTGAAGCGGTTGCTAAGCTGTTAACCGATACATTGAAAAAGGAACTGATGGCGTCTTTCACCACCAAGATGGGCGCGTTGCTTGCCAAACCAGCCTTCACCCGCCTGAAGGCAATGCTGGATCCGGCAGAAGTTGGCGCTGCACCTCTACTCGGCATTGATGGTCTGGTTTTCGTCGGTCACGGACGCTCGGATGCGCGTGCCATGTTGAACGCCATCCGCATTGCCCGCCAAGCCGTTCAAGGTGACCTTCTCTCGGCATTGCGCTCTGCCATCGAGCAGCGGCTTGAGATGCTCGAACTATATTCATCCCCCAATCCATAAGAAGGATATCCTATTCACGAGGTATCACGAGGTATTATGAAAATTGTATCCAACACCAAGTTAATTCGTCGCAATAAAAAAATTGGACAAGCGCTTACTTTCGGCGCATTGATCATACTGGGGATTGGCTTGTATTTTTCATTCACCCAGCCAGAGCAAGTCACCATTACCTTTGGCGCACTCCTGTTTGGATTCTTGATGACCCAAATCGGTATTTATTTCGGCAATCGCTGGGGGCGCTCACCCCGCCCCGACGAATTGCTGTCCGACAACTTAAAAGGTCTGGAAGACAAGAACACTCTCTATCACTACACCACCGATATTCCCCACGCCTTGATCGGTCCAACCGGGATTTTTGCCCTGATTCCCATTTCCGTTGCTGGAACCATTTTGTATGATGAAAAGAAAGAGCGTTTCAAGCAAAAAGGTGGAAATCTGTATTTACGTATTTTCGGTCAGGAGAGTATCGGGCGTCCTGAAATGGATGCCCAATACACCTCAGCAGATCTTGAAAAGTTTTTGAAAAAGAAATTTCCTGATCTTGAAATTCCACCTGTCGAACCAATACTTGTGTTCACTCATCCCAAAGTGAGCATTGAAGCAAATGGTTCTCCACTCACTGCACTTCGAATCGAAAAACTGAAAGACAATATTCGCAAACGAGAAAAAACCATCCCGCTCGCGGTTGTTCAGCAAATCCAAAAAGGGCTTCCGCTGGAGAATATTGAATAGCGAGCGAATGATTATCTTCTTTTTGGTTGCGTTGATCGGCGGAGACCAGCAGTTTTTCTGGTCTCTTTCTTTTCACCAACCGCAGCTCGTAGTTCACTGACTTCTTTCGGGGTGAGATCACGCCACTCACCGGGTTTCAATTGTCCCAACAACACCGAACCAATCCGGATACGCACAATCCGTTGCACAGGTAAACCAATTGTTTTTCCAGTTTCACGAATCTGGCGTTTTTTGCCTTCGCGCATGATCACCCTTAGCCAAACCCCTTTTCCAGCCACCGATTCAATCATGACCTTTGCCGGTGCGGTTTTACTGCCATCCTCCAACACCACGCCACGTCGCCAGGTCTCTAGCTGTTCTTCATCTGGACGGTTATATAACAAAACGCGATACTCTTTTTCGTGCCCATAGCGCGGATGCGTTAGCCGGTTGGTCAACTCGCCATCATTTGTCAGCAATATCAGTCCCTCGCTGTCATAATCCAGCCTTCCCACCACGAATAAGTGCTCGGAAACCGGCACTAAATCGAAAACCGTTTTCCGATCGTCATCCCGAGCATCATCGGATAAAACACCGCGTGGTTTGTGTAACGCAATGTAGAGTTTTTTCGAACTCAATTTCGGAATCGGATGGTTATCGACCACAATCTCGTCGCGATCCACGTCCGCCTTGGCGCCAAGTACAACAACTTGACCATTAACCTTAACCCTTCCAGCAGCGATCAGCAATTCACACGAACGGCGCGATCCAAGACCGGCCCGGGAGAGAATTTTTTGAACTCGTTCTTCTGGCATGCATTAATCCTTGAGTAAGCGTTGTTCTTCCGGGCTGACCCCTTCCTGCTCCAGAAGCTCGAAAGGAGGTAAATCATCCAAGGAATTGATCCCGAAGTGTTGTAAAAAGTCGCTGGTTGTGCCGTAAAGAATCGGCCGTCCGGGACCTTCCGCACGCCCAACCTCTTGCACCAACCCTTTCGATAACAGGCTTTTCAAAACACCATCACTGTTTACACCGCGCACAGCATCGATCCCCGGTCGGGTTATCGGTTGCCGATAAGCAACGATGGCTAGTGTTTCCAACGCTGCCCGGCTAAGCCGGCTGGTCGCTTCCAGTCCCAAGAACTTCTCGACCAGTAGAGCAAGCTCTGCCGCGGTGGTTAACTGATACCTGCCCTGGAATCGCTGTACGCGCAGCCCACGTCCATTCATATACTGTTGAGATAGCCTTTGAAGTCCATTCTCCGCCTCGGCTTGCGTGATTTCCAGCGCTTCAGCCAATTGGGCAAGATTAACCGCTGCTGGAGCAACAAATAACAATGCTTCCAACCTGGCTTCAAGGCTGAGAGGAGCTTCATCCATGTTTGTGTCGGTCATGCTATAATAAGCCTGCCATCGATTTCATGGCTGATTATACTTGATTCGATAAAAAATATAGTCCCTCGCTTGTGAACGGTCTAGCGCACACCCCAAACTGGATATTCCCTCGCACATGGTTGCCGCTCTTGGTTCTGGCGTTTTCCGTTCTTTTTGTGTCTGGTTGTAATACGCCATCCGATCCTCAATCTGAGACGATTCCCATCACCATCATCGATAACGGTGAAACGCAGGAAGTGCTTACACCGCTAGGCGCAAGCGTATTGGATGTACTGCAAAAGGCAGAAATCAGCCTGAATGACCTGGATCGGGTTGACCCGCCAACATATACGGCTTTAACCGAAGCAGCCACCATCACTATCACCCGCGTTAAGGAAGAATTTGAGCGCGAAGAAAAAATCATTCCTTTTGAGCGCCAAACCGTGCGTAATGAATCGCTTCCGGAGGGCGAATCATTGCTGGTACAGCCGGGCGAAAATGGCATCCAGGAAATCACCTACCGGCGCGTATTCGAAAATGGAGTGGAAACCTCGCGATCGATATTTAAGATTGAAACCACTCGGGAAGCCCGGCCGGAAATTCTCATGCTCGGCATACAATCCCCCTTCATCCCAATTGAGATTCCCGGCAAGCTGGCGTATCTAACCGGTGGCAATGCCTGGGTAATGGAAGGCGATACCCGCCAGCGCCGCCCGGTTGTAACCACCGCCGATCTGGATGGGCGCATTTTTTCAATCTCCCCTAACGGTGAATGGTTACTCTTCACCCGAAAAAGCAATTCGGAATCAACCATTAATTCTCTATGGGTTATCAGCCTGATCGATGAAAATCCCCAGCCGATCAATTTACGGGTGGATAATATCATCCATTTTGCCGAATGGGTTCCCAACCGAACCGCTACAATTCTTTACTCTACCGTTGAACCGCGCAGCACTGCTCCGGGCTGGCAGGCAAACAATAGCTTGAACCGCTTGGTTTTCAACCCAGCCGGACGAATTTTACGGGATGAATCGATTATCGAAGCCAATGCCGGGGGTATATATGGCTGGTGGGGAACAACATTTCAATTCTCACCAGGCGGTGGAAAACTTGCCTATGCTCGCCCCGACTCAATCGGTTTGGTCGATTTTGAGAACAACCAACTCGATCCGCTTATCGAATTTTTGCCTTTTCAGACTCGTTCCGACTGGGCTTGGGTGCCTGGAATGGCATGGAATGGGGATGCCAGTGTGTTATATTACGTCAACCACCAACCCTTGGCTGGTTTGAGTAACCCGGAGACTTCTCCGTTGTTCGATCTATCCGCGTTTGTTCTCCCGGGGGGTCCAATTATCAACCTCCGTTCACAAACGGGTATGTTTGCATATCCCAGTGTATCACCCACACACCGTAGTAACCCTACATGGATCGCCCATTTAGAAGCTGTATTCCCCGAACAAAGCGAAAACAGCCGCTATCGCCTGGTTGTGATGCACCAAGACGGATCCAATCGTAAAACCATTTTCCCCGAACAGGGTGGCAGCGGTTTAGATCCACAGAAAGCAGTTTGGTCACCTTATGCGACAAATACTGATACAATCTTTCTGGGTGTAATTTACCAGGGCAATGTGTGGATCATAAGCCCAGACACCTGGCAGGCAAAACAAATAACAGGCGATGGCTTGATAACCCGCCTGGATTGGAAATAATCGTAGAAAAGAGGACTTTTCGAATGCGCATTCTTATTACGGGCGCGGCAGGGTTTCTAGGCTCGCATTTATGCGAGCGGTTGCTCAACGAAGGTCATTCCGTCGTTGGTATGGACAATTTCATTACCGGAAATGCGGAGAATCTCGCTCATATCGCCGATAATCCTCGCTTCGAGTTTATCCGCCACGATGTGGCAAACTTTATTTTTGTGCCGGGCAAAGTGGATGCAGTACTTCATTTCGCCTCCCCTGCCAGTCCCAACCCAGCCTCTCCGTATGGTTACACAAACCTACCAATCCAGACGATGAAAGCTGGCGCCCTTGGCACCCATAATACGTTGGGTGTAGCCCGGGCACAGAACGCCCGTTATTTGCTTGCCTCAACCAGCGAGATTTACGGTGACCCTCTCGAACATCCACAAAAAGAAAGTTATTGGGGACATTGTGACCCAATCGGGGTTCGTTCCGTCTACGATGAAGCCAAGCGTTTTGCAGAGGCGTTGACCATGGCATATCACCGCTACCACGGCATCAACACCCGCATCGTACGGATCTTCAACACCTACGGTCCGCGTATGCGTCTGGATGACGGGCGTGTGGTCCCCAATTTTATCCAACAAGCTCTACGTGGCGAACCACTCACCGTTTATGGAGACGGGTTACAAACCCGCAGTTTTTGTTTTGTTGACGACCTAATTGAAGGCATTTACCGACTGTTGTTATCCGATGAACACTACCCGGTCAACATTGGTAATCCTGCTGAAATTACCATCCGTGAGTTTGCCGAAACCATCAACCGGTTGGTTGGCAATAAATCCGGCATTGTCATTAAAGAATCGTCTCGTCTCGGCGACGATCCACAGCGCCGCCGCCCAGACATAACCCGCGCCAGCGAAATTTTACATTGGCAGCCAGTAGTGCCTTTGGAAGAGGGAATTTCAAAAACAATTCCGTATTTTCGATCTAAATTGGGACTGGAATGATCATTACGAACACAAAAGAACGCGTCCGATTTTTCCGTTTTGCCATTGTAGGTTCGATAGGAGCCGCCATCGACTTTGGGGTCTTCAATCTTTTAACCACGCTGTTGGTTTACTTTCGGGAAAACGCCGTTTTCGCCCAGGGAATATCATTCATTCTGGCGGTATTCAGCAACTTTACCTGGAACCGTATATGGACCTACCCCGACTCACGAAGCAAACCGATTGCTCGTCAGTGGTTTCAATTCCTTGTCGTCAGCCTGATCGGTTTGACAATTCGCACACCTGTATTCATCTGGCTGGAAGAGGTTCTAATACGCTTCTTTTCCGGCTGGTGGCCTAAGAATTTTCTTTCCCCAATCTTTGTTGCTCATAATGTTTCGCTTGCGGTGGTAATTGGCTTGGTCATGCTGTGGAATTTCATTGCCAACCGCTACTGGACTTACAACGACGTTAGCGGGTAAAAGAGAACATGGAGAGTCTGGACAGCGCATCTCCCTCCAGCGGGCATAACATCCGCTCTTTGCGCGAGTTGATCGATATTGTATCCGGACGGAGCATTAAAGACCAGATGCCGCAGGAAGATGCCGGCTATGCCGAGGTTCTTCCCTATCCATTCCTGGCACTGGTCGGACAGAAAGAAATGAAACTGGCTCTTTGCCTGACGCTGATCAATCCAGAGATCGGCGGTGTTTTGTTAATTGGTCCGCGCGGCACAGGAAAAACAACGGCTGTCCGCTCCTTGGTCAATCTTTTACCCCCAGTTAAGCGCAGCGCCTGCTTTTATGGCTGCCTGCCAGAGGATATCGAAGCCGCGGGTATGGATGGTGTATGCCCGGATTGTGCCCGAAAATT
Source organism: Bellilinea sp. (assembly GCA_034411135.1). GTDB lineage: Bacteria > Chloroflexota > Anaerolineae > Anaerolineales > Anaerolineaceae > Bellilinea. Next base: position 29,910 of record DAOUMN010000086.1, on the reverse strand, counting down.
TGCTGAAGGCGCCCCCCTCACGTTTGAGGACCGGGTCAAGCTGATCGAACTGCCCCTCAATTCCAGGATGGAAGATGTGATCGGCGGGATTGATGAAAAGATATTGGCAAATGATCGTACCCGCTTAAAGCGCGGCATCCTCGCTCATGCCGATCTCAACATCCTGTATGCCGACGAAGTGAACCTGCTTGCCGATGAAATCGTCGACGCGATTCTGGATGCTTCTGCCAGCGGCAGCTACACCGTTCGTCGTGGACCGATCACTGCAACCTATCGCTCGCGCTTCACATTGATTGGGTCAATGAATCCAGAGGAAGGCAACCTGCGCCCCCAAATCATGGATCGATTTGGTTTGCGTGTCATTGTCAAAGGATTGACCGATCCTCAAGAACGGCTGGAAGCTTACCGGCGCGTCCATTTTTACCGTCAAAGCCAGCGCAAAGCAATTGCGCTATACCAAGCCGAATCTCAACTGGCTGCTGAAGAAATTGCCATTGCCAAATCCTTGTTGCCGCAAGTGCAAATTCCCGATAAGGTAGCCCACAACGGAATTGCATTAATCCAGAAAATGCAGATCGATTCGATGCGCGCTGAAATCACCATGTTCGAGGCTGCCCGGGCGTTCGCCGCTGCAGACAACCGGACCATGGTCACTAGCGATGATCTTCGCGCTGTTGTGCCCATGGCGTTGCGCCTGCGTCGCTCTCGATTTATGACCGATTATTTCAATGCGCGCAACAGCGAAGAACAAGAGATTAAAGAATTGATCGATAAGACGTTATCAGAATAGACCGAAAGGCAGGTCACAATATGGTAAAAAATAGCGGTCCGACCCATCGCCAGCGGCTGGAAAAAACTCTTAGCGGAGGAAAACCCGACCGTACCTCAGTCGCTTTGTGGCGGCATTTTCCGGTCGATGATCAACAAGCAGATACTCTGGCAGCGGCAGTAACAGCCTTTCAAAAAATGTTCGATTTTGATCTGATCAAAGTAACTCCGGCATCTTCCTATTGCATCAAGGATTGGGGCGTAAGTGATGTTTGGCGTGGCAATCCCGAAGGTACCCGCGATTATTCTGCGCCAGTAATTACCTGCTTTGATGATTGGCGTCAGCTCAAACCGCTCGATCCACGCAAAGGCAGGCTGGGCGAATCATTACAATGTCTGAAGTGGCTGATCAAGGAATTCACACCGCATACACCCATTATTCAAACCATCTTTAGCCCGTTGTCACAGGCAAAAAACCTGGTTGGCAAAGACCGCCTTTTATACCATCTGCGCGCCTGTCCGGAAGCGCTGCACATTGGACTGGAAACCATCACCACCACAACACTAGCCTATATCGAGGAATTAAAGAAAATTGGGGTTGATGGAATATTCTATGCCATCCAGCATGCCCAGTATGACGTGCTCTCCGTACCCGAATTTGAAGCATTTTGCCGCCATTACGATCTTAAAGTATTAAGCGGAGCAATGGATTTCTGGTTGAATGTGGGTCACATTCACGGAGAAAACATTCTGTTCGACCAAGTTTCCGATTATCCAGTTCATATCCTTAACTGGCACGACCGCCAGACTGCGCCAAACCTTGCCGAAGCACAGCACCGCTTTAGTGGAACGGTGTGTGGTGGGTTGAGGCAATGGGATACTATGTTACTGGGTGATCCACAAATGGTCACCAGTGAAGCGCAGGATGCCATTCATCAAACCGGCGGACTTCGTTTTATCCTTGGAACCGGCTGTGTTCTTCCGATCACCACACCGCATGGCAACATCCTGGCTGCCCGACGCGCAGTGAGCACTTAACTTGCGATGAGTAATCCACGCATTATTGCCGGCAAAGCCAAAGGGATGCGATTGCAAGCCGTCCCAGGCACGATTACCCGCCCCATTACCGATCGGGTGAAGGAGGCTTTGTTCAACATTATCGGAGCGGATATTCATGCGGCGTCGTTTTTGGACCTGTTTGCTGGCACCGGCAGCGTTGGCATCGAAGCACTCAGCCGCGGCGCGGCATTGGTACATCTCAACGACATGCACCGCCAAGCCATCAATACCATTCACGCCAATCTTGAACATACTCGCTTGAAAGAAGCCGCACGGGTGACACAACAGGATGCCTTCACTTTGATTGCTTCCACGCCCTCAACACAATTTGATTATATTTATATAGCTCCACCGCAGTATAAAAGTTTGTGGAAGGAAATGATCCTCTTGCTGGATAAACACCCGGCTTGGTTGGCTGAGAACGGTTGGATAATCGTCCAGATCGACCCGGTAGAATTTGAAGAAATTCACCTTAACCACTTTGCCGAATTTGAACAACGCCGTTATGGCAGCACACTCTTGGTGTTCTATACCCATAAGTCCGGTGATTCTTAGTCGCCAAACTCAATTATTAATTCTTCTGCATCATTGTAAGAATAACGCGCATGGAAAGATGGCCCGCCTTGATGGACCGCTAAAACCCTTGGAATGAGAACCGGTAAATCTTCCACTAACGGCAGCTGCATGACCTGCTGAATTGCCACCCACTCCAGCATGCCTTCCCGCGAAGGGATCAGCTGTTCTTGGTCTGTTTCTCCGCTAAAGACGTATAAGCCAATACCGGTTGTTTCTCCCGCATCGATCATCACCGTGCCGCACAACTGTAGTGTCGCCGACTGAATTCCAGTTTCTTCCAACAACTCTCGTCGCGCGGCGGTGAGAACATCCTCACCACGTTCAATGTGCCCGCCGATGCCATTATACTTGTTCGCCCACAAACGTTTTTGCGGACTGCCGCGTATCAACAGCAACCGGTTTCCTCGCACCAGGAAGATTAACACCCTGGGAATAATGCGGAACCGGTCGCTGCTGATGCCTTGGTCTTGACGGGGCATGTGAACTCAACTCAAGAACATTGGTACGCCCATAAAATCGCGGATTTTGGGTTTGTAATTCTCAATATCGTAGTAAGCAGGCACATCCACCCGTTTACGTCCAGCCAAAACCATTTCGATGGGTACCGTAGTGTATTTACCCCCATGCAGCGCAACCATCTTCCCGGTTTCTTTTCGGCGGATCAACTGCACTGCCATGGTTCCAAACGACATGGCTACCATTCGGTCAAGCGAATCAGGCGCGCCAGAACGCATCAGGTACGCCAGTTGCTGGTACATGGTGTGCTGCCCGGTGATTCGTTTGATTTCCTCGGAGACAATTTGTCCGATTCCACCCAGTTTTCGGTGCCCGTATGCATCCGCTTCACCGGTTTCAATGACATCCCCGCCTTCCATAATCGCCCCCTCCGAAAGCGTTAAGATGGCATAGTTGGATGGGTTGCGTCGTTTATCTGCTACGATGAAATCACACAACCGGTGGATATCAAACGGCACCTCGGAAATGATGGCTCGATCCACATAAGCCAGGTAAGCAGTAATCAGGCTGGTTTCACCCGAATTACGACCGAACAATTCCACCACACCAATGCGTTCGTGCGAGCCCACAGATGTGCGCATGTTGGTAATGAATTCTACGCTGCGAGTTACCGCCGTGGAAAACCCGATACAATAATCGGTCCCAAAAATATCATTATCCATCGTTTTAGGGCAAGCAACAATCGGGAAGCCTTCTTTGTGCAACCGAACTGCAAAGGATAGAGTGTCATCGCCACCGATTGGTACCAGCACATCGATCCCTAAGTTACCCAGCACATCGATCACGTAATCGGTGTAATCGATTTTTTCTTCTTTATCTAGTTTTTTTCCAAAATTCGAATTTTTCAAAAAATCGGGAGCGTCTTTTGGAGATACTTTTTGGGGATTGGTGCGTGATGTGTGTAAAAACGTACCACCGGTACGGTCTATCGTACGGACATCTTCTTCGTGCAATTCACGGATATAGTAATCCCGTGTAGAAGGCTCGTTGGCATTATAGTGCAATAACCCCGCCCATCCGCGCCGGATACCAATTACCCGATATCCCTGTTCCAGTGCATTCATTACAACTGCTTTGATGCAGGGATTTAGACCCGGCACATCCCCCCCACCGGTAAGAATACCGATTGTCTTCGACATGCTTTCCTCCGCTATGATAAAAATGATTCAACGTTCAACAACGGCATCCACAGGCACCTGAAAAGTGATCCGAGCGCCTTGTCCTGGATTGGATTCAATATCCATATATCCACCTAGCATTTCGACGCGCTCCTTAATCAGTTTCAAACCCAGTCCGCTGCTTTCATTTAATTCCTCAGTATTGAAACCCTTGCCATTATCGCTGACCACCACACGAACCAGGTTTTCCTCGATCACCATCTGAACCGAAATTTGCGGTTTGGAAGGCATATCCTGATTGTGGCGCACCGCGTTGGTTAATAGTTCTTGAACGGCGCGGAAGATCAATACTTCAATATAAGGCTCTAAACGTTGTTCAGCGCCTTTAATCACAATCTTGGCATCCGCTCCGGTTTCTTCCTTAAAGCTATCCACATAACGCTTGACTGTCGGTACCAATCCCAGATCATCCAGCATCATTGGACGCAAACCGGTGATGAACAATCGCACCTTCTGGAACGTATTCATCGCTGCGGCTTTCAGATTTTCTAATTCTTCTTTGGCACGAGTCGGATCGATATCGAAGAGTCGGCTGGCAATCTCGGTTTGGACAATAAAATTGGACAATGCTTGTGCCGGCCCATCGTGCATCTGGCGTGACAGGCGCTGACGCTCCGCTTCCTGGGCATTGATCAATTTTTCCAGCATCAATGTGCCGCCGCGGACGGGATGACCGCCGCTGGATGGCTCGCCGCCTTCCGCCAGGAACGTAGCGGTTTTTTCCAAAATCGTTAAGTAACGCTGTAAGTTGTTCTGATCAGCCTGGAGTTTTTCGATCTGCCCGCGCATCACCAACAGGCGCTGTTGGGCATCCAGCGCGGAATTATATGCCATGCGGATATCACTGCGGGGCAATGTATCAATTTGGGACTGTACTTGTTGCAATTGGGCACTGATGTTGGCGCTGCGCTGGGTCAGTTTATTCAATTCTGCCTGACTTTGTTCCAGCATCAACGTGACTTCCTTCAAGGTGCGCTTGCATTGTTCGGTTTCACCTTGAATGAATTGATAAAAGTCATTCCACGGATCAGCCCCATTCTGATGTCCACTCATTCTCGTCACTCCCGCTGCTCACGTCTGAAAAAAGTCAAGCACAAGTATAGCATATCCCGCTTTAAATCAGAAACGGAATTCTGTCCACAAACTGGCTGAATGACATGGCCTCATTTTCCCGGAATTCGGAATATACGCACCCCTTCAAAAGTTTCCAGATAGATAATCTCATTTGTGCTTTGAGGGTTTTGAAATAAATCGTCCAGATTAACTTGTGCTTCTTCTAAAAGCAAATAAGTCGCTCCAAACTTCCGTCCAGCAGCCAAGCTGTTTGCCAAACTACCGTCGGGAATGACAATGCATTTCCAGCCGGTTGCCCAGTAAAATCCGGGCGGGTTGTTGACCATACCAACATCCTGTTCATCAAACCCCAGCCTTTCTAACCGCTGTTTAACCTGCTGATATAGCTCGATAGATCGATTCCAAACCGGCTGTGCAGGCAAATCGCCGATAACCCGGTTTTGGTAGAACCAAAGAGCAATCGACAGTTGAAGTGCGACCAACGCCAAACCAAAGACACGCATGCTGAGTGTGTAATTCCATCCCCGCGTCCGTTTCGCCCAAACAACTAGCTTTTCCAAACCAGCCACCGCCATCACCCATAAAAAAACTTGTAGCGCTGATGCCGAATGTAGATAACCGCCACGTGATCCCGCGTACGGAAAGATGATCGTCATCAGCCCCAGAATTCCGATCCACAAAATAACAACCAATCGAACACTGGCTTCCCGACGGTGAGACCAGAAACCTGTTATGATTAGTGGCAACAAGATGATTGTCCCCTGCACCGCCAATAAATTCTGGAGATTAAGCAACAGAGCATCCAGCCTGGCGCGCAAAATATTTTTCATCCCGCTCGCCAGCCAGGTTTGAGCGGTTAGTACATCAGGGGGATAAGCAAAGGTTTGGTTGTAATCAGTGAGAAACAACGTTCGGTTGGTACCGGGTGGAAAGAGAGTGCCAAACTCGTGGACATTACGACCGTACCAGGCACCCATTACAAAAACATAGCCCAACAATAATCCAAACATTCCAAATCCGACTATGCGAAATTTGCGGCTTGGCTTTGCCTGCCACAGTCGCCATCCCAAGACCATTATGCCTGCCCCAAGCCATACGATGCCATCTGCCCTGCTTAAATGCATCCAGCCAGCGACTAAGCCCAACCCTAGAAAACGCCAAAAACTGGCAAAACTCCCTAATAGCTTAAGCTCCGCGAAAAAGGCAATTGTGATAAATACGGCTCCACCCAATAAAGTCGGCGTGAAAGTTTCAGGTACGCTGATGTACACAGCATAGATTCCCGGAAACACAGCCAACCCGCCAGCAATCCACGCATTGTCCGGGTTGTTGAGCAATCGTTTTCCAAGGCGAACACTCAGAACTGGTAAACAACCCGCCAGCAGGATATATCCGAGTTTACTCCAAGCATAAGTCGTGGATTGCCCCACAATCATCCCCACTGCCGCCACCAGCGATGGTAGCGGCATCCAGTAAGCAAAGGCGGGTTGCAGTAATTCTGTTGGATTACCCAGGTAATTCCAGATGAATGGTTCCGTCCAGCCCATTCCCTGTGCGATTCGGGCACCACCTGAGGCATAATAAGCGGCGTCCATGAATCCTGGTCCATGTTGAAAGATCGAACATAAAAATGCAACCCCTGCCCCTGCCAGATACCAGGCAATATAACCCGTATATAATTTGGCTGCATTTTGTCTGATGTTCATCGATTCTCGAATAAGTAAATTTCCAGGTCACCAAACACGACATGCTCCACCGGCTTCGCTACGCTTTCCAGTTCTCTCAACACCGGATGAGATTGATCAATCATCGCGAACTCGTCGATTGCTTTTGTGAAAACGACAAAGAAGATGCGCTTATTTGCGAGTAAGTCAAACGGGATTTTTTCTTCTGGAATCAGACCAATCACCTGTTGGGTTTCTGGCGCATATGTATCATTGGGTGATCCAGGTTCGTCAGCTAGAAAAATTTGCTCGAGCAATGGCGAATAATAATGCATTGGGAAAAAACTTAATTTATTGTCATGCAAAATGACATCATCAGGTCGGCTCTGTTCTTCCAGGTATGAAACCGCCTGTCGGAAGGGCGAACGTGGAAATTCTTGAAAAGTGTAATGAGATGGTAAAGAAATGATAGCTGCCGCTGCCAAAGCCATGGCTGTAAACACGCCAATACCACGTTGCCACCGGGTAGCGATCACCCTGGCAGCCAAAATTACATACACCACAGCGGATAAAATAAATCCTCGGGTGACGAACACGGGGCGTACGGCATAAGAAATTATAAATAAAATCAACGGTAAACCAATTCCCGTCAGCGCCAGCAGCATCAACTCAGGGATGCACTTGCGATCCTTCCACGACTCCCAGATAACGATCACCGAGATCTGAACACTTAGCACCGCAGCAATGGGCAGCAAGATACCTTTCAACGGCAGACCAGCATGAAATAGAATAACCGCTTGAAAGACCTCGACCAGTCCCGGCACAGGCGTCCAAAAAGCCCGCTGCACCTTAGCAATCTGACCGGGCAACAACCACAACCACGGCACAAACAGAATCCCGATAACCACTTGGGCAGTCAACAAGCTTTTTAGATGCTTCCATCTTTTCTGGAGCAAAAGGTAAACATTAGCCCACATTAAACCAAAAACCGCCAGATTGTGGGTATACATCGCAACAGTTCCAAAAATCACCAGTCCGATCCACCCAGACATGCGATTCCCGGTTTCGTGCAAAACCCGGTAAAAGCACCAATAATAGCCAATTTGCCCAACCAGCAGCAAGGCATACATTCGCAGGTCCTGGCTGTGATAAATTTGAAGCGGTGAGATGGCAAGAATCCAAACGCTCCAGATGCCGGTATGGGCACCAAACATTCGCCGGGTAAGGTCGAACACCAGTAAGATTGCCGCCATGGAAAGAATCACGCTCAACAAACGAAGAAAAATCAGATCACCGCATATTAATTGCCAGAAATGCAGCATAAAATAATACAATGGTGGCATCGTGTCGGCTGCTGTTCCTCGAACAATCTCCGCTAGGCTCTGGCGGGAAAGGAAAATGCTGAACGCATCATCGTACTGAATTTCACGGCTGGATATACCCACCAGCCGCAAAACCAACCCTGCCAGCAGTCCCGCCAGTAGTAGCAGGCGTTGTTTTGTGTTCATGCTTACCGCAACGGATTTTGTTGCAATAAATCGAACCAGACTCGCGGTGGCCGCACAGCCCACCAGCGATTCCAGTAAAGCAGGATGAACAACGTCAACGGTAGCGGCAGGAACATTACTGGGCTTTGTACCGGTTGGTAGGTCATTTCGACAGTATTCAAAAAGATCGACCAGATCCCAACAAACAAAGTAGTCATACCAACCACAGCCAGGATGATACCACCATGCTGCCAGCGCTCAACCCAAACTGCAAAGGTCAACACCACAGCCGGATAAGCCACAATAAAATTGCCGGGATCGGTTTGCAGGCCAATCCAAAAACTGGCAGTCAATGTCAAGCAAACCGCCCACAAAAAACCGCGAAAATCACTCTTGCGGTGAATGAACCATTCCAACAACACAATCACCGCAGTGATGCCGGAAATCACCTGTCCAACCCGACGACCGCCCTGTGGAATCAACGCTTCCAAAGCCGCCGCCAAAGTGCCCGGTGGATTGTATTCCGGGTAACGCAGGATTTCCCTTAAATTTTGCAAAATCCAATCAGGTATCAACAGAGTCGCCAGCCCTACCAAAAAACCGGTCGTGATCAGAAACCAGATAACGATTTTTCCGCGCCGCTTATTCAACGCCCAAAGCAGGATAAATGCGATCACCAGTACCACGACCTGAGGTTTGATGGTAACCAGCCCCAGTAATATCCCTGCCAGTTCGTCGTGCCCAGCACGGATCGCCAGCAGCGCCGCGACCAACCCTAAAGCCACCAGGATCACCGCGTTTCCCAGGATGACAGGGCGCAACGCATGGTACCAGAACACAGAGAAGAGCAAAAACAACCCAAGAATGAGTGGAAGTGGCCGCCAGCGCACCAGATTCAATGTTAGAAACGCCATTAAAATCAGCCCGGTTTCCAATACCGCCATCCACACTGCCCGTGCCATTTCATAATCACGTATCAAGGCAAACGGGAAGAACACAACCACCGAATAGAGCGGGTAAGCGACTCTCAATTCATGTTCACCAGCCTGAGCCGCTCGACCATACACCATAGTCTGGATGCGCAACGCAACCTCGTCGGAATACGGGCTCAATCCGTCCTCAAAAAACGACCGCGTTCCCATCCAGTGAACCAGGAAATCGTTACCCCCCGGATTCTGTTCAACGAAACGCAGATTTCCCCAAACCAATACAGCAAAAAGGCCGATCCCCAACAGGATCAGAAGAACGATGGTCAGTGATGAATTTCTACGCATGAGAAAGGGTGCTCCAGGAAGGGTATGTTTAACCCTAGAACAATTATAATTCAAGCAAGGATGAGCCCTCGAATTTCTCTTGCCCAGTTTGAAATCCAGATCGGCGATCCAGAGTCCAATTTGAAACAAGCTGAAATCTGGATTCGGCAATCCGCTCAGGCGGGTTGCCAGTTGCTCTTGCTTCCAGAATTGTGGACCAGCGGATACGACCTTGCTCACTGCGACATACATGCCCGCCGCAATCAGGAAATTTTGCGCTACCTGAGAGAACTATCCAACCGACACAGGATGGTTATCGGCGGTTCATATATCACCGGCGATGATACCGGTTTTTTTAACACCTTTGTACTTGCCCTGCCAGATGGATCTATCAGCCGTCCCTACCATAAGATCCACCTGTTCCGCTTGCTGAGCGAGCCGCAATTCTTTCAACCCGGCAACCAGCCGGTTATTACCGATCTGAGTTGGGGTATTGCCGGTTTGGCAATTTGTTACGACCTGCGTTTTCCGGAATTGTTTCGTTTCTACGCTCAAGCGGGTGTGCAATGCATCCTGATTGTTGCTCAGTGGGGAGCATTTCGGCGGGAGCACTGGCGAACATTTCTCAAAGCCCGAGCCATCGAAAATCAAGTTTTCATCGCCGCAGTAAACGCTGTTGGCGCGATTGGGGATACGCCGCTGGCTGGTTGCAGTACTGTTCTAGCTCCATGGGGCGAAGTATTGGTAGAAGCCAGCCCCGATAAATCGGAAATTATTTTTGCCGACCTTAACCTGGTTGAAATTCAAATTGCAAAAAGCCATCTAGACTCAGCAATTGACCGGCGGGACGATCTATATCAGCAATGGTACCAGAAACCGCTAGAGTAAATCGTCCAAAAAATTTTATCTTTCCAGCAGCACACTGACCTCATCGCGGTACACTTGCCGCCAGCCGGCGTTCACCAAAGCTTTGGCAAGCGGTTGTTGTGGTTCGATCAACACATGATCAACTTTCCACTGTTCAAGGTTTTCCTCCCAGCCTGGTTGCGCCTGGATGATGGTAATCCAATCCGCCAGGATTTCATCGCCGAAAAGATCGGTCCTGCCATCGGCAAACACCCGTGTGCCAGGCAGATTCCAGATCAGATACCCTCCCCACCCGTAACTGTTGAACAGATTGCCGCTGGTTTTTCCTGTTTGCAGTAATCTGACAGCCTCAACCGGGTAATAGCGGGCTTCATAGGAATGCACCACCACCGGATGGGTAACCGAAAAAAGTTTTACCAGCCCAACCACCGCTAGGCTCGCCGCCAGGAATAAATTGATCGCTCTGCGAATCCTCTCCGGCAATGGTTTTTGACTAACCGGGCTGAACCGTTTTTTTTGTAACCACGCAACAAATCCACTGGTGAACTTTTCGAGTGCCGACGGCAAATGCTGCGACAATACCACAGCAGCGAATAATGCAAAGGGGGCAAAGTTGCGCTTGGCAACCAGCGCCAGATAGGCAAACCCAATTGTTCCAATCAGTTCAAAACCGGAAATTTTATTTTTTGTAAGCGCCAGGATGAAAAAGGTTAAAAACATCAGCCATAAAAATGGCTGCATCGCAAGGTCATGAAAATTCGGCGAGCTCCATTCATCAATCAAATTTTGTAACGTTTCCATTCCCACCGTTTGAAATGGGATCCGCCACGTACCAAACCCATTTGGGTTGAATAAGATTGCCAAAAGGGAAATACCGCTCCACAGCAAAATTTGAATGATTTCATTCTTAATGTTCGTCGCATTTTCCTGATTGTCAAGCAGCACATCCACTACCATGCCAGCCAGGAAAGCCGCCAGCAAGAGAAAGCCCAGGCTGTAACCACCATGCAGGTTTGACCACAGGATAAAAACCGGTGCAATCCACCACAATCTTGTGGAATTCCCACGTTGGTACTGGTACAAGCCGAACAATAGGAAAGCAAACAAGAGCATCGAAAATATTTGCGGTCTTGGCGACCAGACAAAAGAGGACACTGTTGCCGCGAGAATGACGATTGCTGCGCGCATCATTGACGCGCCTTCCATAGACCGATACACAATGGCAAAGGTTGCACATACAGTCAACGCCACACCAAACCCTAATCCCCAGAAACCACCGCCGTCAAAGAAAAGGTACAGTAGAACCTGCCCCAACCAGGAATGGTTGATCCAGACATTTCCATACCGGGTGAACGAAAACATATCAATCAATAACGGACTGCCCTGACTCAGGGTTATTTCACCGGCTTTCAGATGCCACCACATGTCGCTATCCAGCGGCGTTCGCGCAGCCATAATAAATACCAACAGCAGGGTAATGACAAATACCAGATTATCAAGGGGGGACTGTTTCTGCATGATGATTTATCGGTAAATGAAGGCTGCCATCTGTTCGATCTGCGGTGTAGCCGACAGGTTATAGTAAATGTGAAAATCGCCAATTTTCGTTTCTTGCCATTCGATGTTCAACGCACGAAAACCTGCCCTTAACTGCTGATCAAGCGGGGGGTTGAGGGTGGTGATGAATGCAACCCGTTCCGCGGATTCCACCCGGCGAGTATATTCCGGATAACGGTCGTCCCGCAGTGTATAGCGCAGATCCGGATGGTAAGGAAGACGCGGTGAGAAAAGGATCTCTTCGCCACTGAGAAATGCCAGCGGGTATGTAACCCAATAATTGGAATAACCGCGCAATTCACCTTGTTGTTTAAGAAAATCCATCACTTCCGGCAACGCCATCATGTCCACACGCGCAGGGGCATAAAACTGGGTAGTAAATCCTGGTGGGAACTTCAAGCCACACTGGATATTGCCCCACAGTTGAAAAATCAATAACAAGACAACCGCCAGTCCTGCCGCAGGTTTCCGTTCCATCCACTTGTCCACTACGCAGCCCGCCATCAAGCTAAGCACCACGCCAAGTGGTAAAAAATAGCGGCCGCTGGAGTCCACGCCGAAGGATGTCAACAGAAATGCCAGACTAAAAACGATGGCAATGCCATTCAACAACTTCACAGCGGAATTAGACTCCAACCGCCGCAGCCAATACCAGCCAATCGCAATCCAGGCTGCCAGCACAAACGGGATCAAGGGCAAACCAAGCCAGATGACTTCCCAAGGCGGGCGCAAACCCAACATGGCGGTTATGCCAAAGAGTAAAAAGCCAACCAAATGATTTATGACACGCATCCAATACGGATCATTCTCAACCGCTACCGCCTGACCAGCTAATTCTCCCATCAGGCTTTCCAAGCCATTCTGCAAAGCAAATCCCCACCAGGGTATCGATCCGATAAAAAAACCGACCAGTCCAAGCAAAACCGGCAATACCATTCCCAAGCGTAACTTGCATTTACCCATAGAGATCAGGACCAAAACTGCACTGGGAACAGCGTAAACCATTGTCAAGCCATTTGCCCATAATCCCAATCCACACACCATACCCCAAACCAATGTGGCGGCTGGTAAATGCCAACTCGGAGAGTATTTTTCTTCAGTTATGGGGAGCCTCTCACATAATTCCTTTACCCGCCAGGCAGCCAGCAGAATCAGGTTGCCAATCAGCAAAGCCTCTCCATATCCACCCAGGCTGGCAGTTGTGTACAGAGTGGTATTCACCGGTGGAATAGCCAGTAATCCTGCCGCAAACAGCCCTGCCCTCGATGAGTCAAGAATCTGTTTACCGATATAATACGTAGTGAGCATTGTCATCAGGTAAAGCAGGGTTTGAACGAGGCGGATCCCCCACACCTGTTCGCCAACTATCCGAAAGATCATCGCTGTCAAAAAGGCATCCAGACTACCCATGTATGCCTGACCATAAAAAAAGACCGGACGTTCTCCCTGTAATATATGGCGCGCCATTAATGCCACAATGGCTTCATCGGCATTGAACGGAACCCGCTCAAAGACCAGGATAATCGCCTTAAGCAGTACCCCGATCGTCAGAATTAAAGGCAACCACGGGCGCGAATCGAGTCGGATGACCTTTGATGATTGCATCGAATGTATTCCACCTATAGTTAATTGTATTCAGGAATAACGACAGACAACCAAAACTTTTGTCAGGAAATTCATCTTATATGACAAAAAACGACCTATCCAGATGGATATTACCTCTCGTTATTTTCACGTTCAGCCTTGTCTATTTTACAGGCATTAAAGAAGTTCCCTTTCATCCGGATGAAAGTTCGCAAATTTTTATGAGCGGAGATTTGGAATTGCTCCTCACCCAACCGAATTCGTTGCTCTGGAAACCCGAAAACCATCTGGACACCCGCCAGCGCTACCGCCTGTTGGACGCGCCACTCACCCGGTGGATGATTGCTGCCGGCAGGCAATTGGCTGCCCAAACGCCGCTCAATGTTGACTGGAACTGGTCGGAAGACTGGCAGTTCAACCAAAATAGCGGTGCATTACCATCCTCTGGGCTATTGGAGACTGCTCGCCTTTCTGTGGCTTTTGTGTTTCCTCTGGTGCTTTGGCTTTGCTTCAAAATTGGCGAACAGCTTGCCGGAAAACGCACCGGCTGGCTCAATTTAGTCATGACCGCCACCAATGGGCTTGTCTTGCTGCATACCCGCCGCAGTATGGCAGAAAGCATGCTTTTTTTGGGGGTTGTTCTGTCTCTTTATCTGATCCTGTCATTGGATAAGCGCCTGTGGCTGCTCTCCGTCCCAGTAGCGCTGGCATTCAATGCCAAGTTTTCCGCCGCGCCATTGTTTTTTATCGGGTTGATTCCGATTCTCTCGCCCATTTTTCACCGCCCGACCCGGATCAAGCAGCCCTTGATCGATCTTGTAATGTACACTACCCTTTTCTTCGCCATTACCTTAGCCCTCAATCCGGTCTTATGGTCCAACCCGCTAAATGCGCTGAGGGCAGCCGTGGAAGAACGCGCCCGCCTGGTTTCTGCGCAAACAGCGATGGTTGCCACCATTAACCCCGCCCTAGCACCGGATACACTTACCGAAAAGGGCATTGCCTTGCTTGCTCAGCTGTACCTGACCCAGCCTTCGGTTGCGGATGTTGGCAACTACCGGGCACAAACCAGCGAAGCGGAAGGTATATACTTTTCACATCCATGGAACAATTTATACCAGGGTATTCTCAGTGGCGGATTCCTGTTGGCGTTAACTCTGATCGGTTTGTTATGGATGGTCGTCCATCTGATCCGTCGAACCAGCAAAGCACCCCGTAGGGCACTTCTTTTTCTGATAGCTTTTCTGGCACAGCTGACCGGTATCCTTGCCAGCGTGCCGCTATCCTTTCAACGTTATTACCTGCCTCTCGTCCCGTTTATAACCGTGTTAATCGCCTACGGTATCAACACCGGGCTGGAATTGGGTATAAAAAACCAACCCACCCCGTCCGGTTAAATATGCTTGAAATAGACGCGGTGGTTTTTATAGGGTTTTCCGCCAACATTGATCAGGTCTTTGCGCATTTGGACTGCCGTCTCAGCCACCTGGGTCAGTTCGAAATGCTCAAAACCATACTCCTTGATCGTTTTGTCCATTTCGGAGTATAACAGCGCGTTTCCACCACGCCCCTGGTATTCCGGCAAGATACCCGCCCCGTTCAACGATACCCAGTTGGTGCGCTTCATCTCGCGCAATAAATCAATAATCGCCCACGGGGTCAATCGCCCCTTCGCCCGCTGCAAGGCAGCGGAAACATCCGGAAAGCCAAACAGGAAACCGACCAGTTTTTCCTGATACAGGATCACCTTGATCAGGCGTGGGTCTGCGACAGTCATAATGTTGCTAACCACAAAATCGATTTCATGTTGGGTCAGCGGATAATATTCCCAATTGTTAACAAAAGTTTTATTGTAGGCATCGCCAATTTGATTGGCATAAGCTTTCAATTCCCGCTTAGTTTGGAATGTCACTACCTTGAAGGTGCCTTTTTCCTGAATACGTTGGGCAATCAGGTGCACCTTTTCGGGCATTTGAAACGAATCGCGGTGAATATAGCAGGAAACAAAATCGACTTCTTTTTGAAAACCAAGGTTTTCCACCAGTGAAACATAATAGGCAGGATTATAGTTCATCATGACCATCATCTGGCGGTGTTCAAAGCCTTCGATTTGAATTCCGTATCCGTCGAAAGGACTCAACCCTTTGGGACCAACGATTTCATTCAAATCACGCTCGTGCGCCCAATCAAATATACGATTGAAGAGAGCATTGGCAACTTCCTGATCATTAACGCTTTCAAAGAGGTAAAACTGCGCCTGGCGCGTGCCGTGATACTCATTGAATGGTTTATTCTCCAACACACCAATACGTCCGACCATTTCCCCACCCTGGCGGGCAACAAAAAATTCACCGCTGGAATGTTCGTAAAAGGGGTGCTTTTGCGGATTAAGCATCAGTCGTATATCGCTCAAAATTGGCGGCACCCATTGAGGGGTATCTTTGTAAATTCGAAATGGGAATTTGACAAATTCTTCGACCGCTTTTTTATTGCTCAGGTCAACCTTTTCAACCGAGACCATGACGCACCTCTTGGAGAAAGTGGGATAAAACCAATCAAATGTTGAGTATACCCCTTTTTGGAAAATCAAAACGACTTTTCCAGAAGATTTTGCACCCAGCCCGGAAAGTTCGAAATTTCTCGACAAACAAGGTATCATAGATCAACTATCATTGACCGGAAGGAGAAAAAATGGCAAACCGACTGGCTGGTGAAACCTCCCCCTATCTATTACAGCATGCCAACAACCCGGTGGACTGGTTCCCATGGGGTGACGAGGCATTGCAAAAAGCAAAACACGAAGATAAACCCATCTTCCTTAGTATTGGTTACGCGGCCTGTCATTGGTGTCATGTCATGGAGCACGAATCCTTTACGGACAAGACCATCGCCCAATTTCTGAATCAATATTTCATCAGCATCAAAGTAGACCGCGAAGAACGCCCTGACCTGGATAATCTGTACATGAGCGCAGTTGTCTCCATGACTGGTCAGGGCGGTTGGCCCATGAGTGTGTTTCTGACGCCGGACTTAAAACCGTTTTACGGCGGCACCTATTTTCCACCTGTTCCCCGTTACGGCATGCCGTCCTTTCTTGAAGTTCTGCAAGGTGTACGCCGCGCATGGCTGAGCGAACGCGGGCAGATTGAGTCAATCGGCAACAAGATCAATCAATACCTTCAGGATACCAACCATTGGTCAGCCGAAACATCTGATTCGATCAGCCTGACCACGCTCGAAAAAGCGGCAGCTGATTTAATCCAGCACTATGATCATCAAAACGGTGGGTGGGGTCGCGCCCCAAAATTCCCACAACCCATGGTGATCGACTTTTTGATCTTTCATTCCTACCGCGGAAATTCTGCTGCCTTAGAGATCGCCTGCAAAGCCCTGGACTGCATGCACAAAGGCGGTCTGTATGATGTGGTTGGAGGTGGTTTTCATCGCTACAGTACAGACAGTCGTTGGCTTGTACCGCATTTCGAAAAAATGCTCTACGATAACGCCTTGCTTGCCCTGGCGTACTTGCACGCCTACTTGCGAACCAGCAATCCCAAATACCGCCGCACAGTTGAAAACACGCTGGACTTCATCCTGCGCGAATTGCGCCACCCAATGGGCGGATTCTATTCCAGCCTGGACGCCGACTCGGAAGGCGAGGAGGGCAAATTCTACCTCTGGGACTTGAGTGAGATCCAATCCATCCTAAGCAACGCACCCGAATGGAGTGTCTTTTCCGCAACCTACCCGCTCCCATCCGAGGGGAATTTTGAGGGCAGGATTATCCTTCGCCGGCAGGCTGAACCAGAGGAAATCGCAGCCAGTCTGCATTTACCCATCGTAGAATACTACCGTTTACTGGTATCGGCGCACCAACAATTGCTTTCAGCCCGTGGCAGCAGAACACGCCCAATGACCGATGATAAAGTTCTGCTTTCCTGGAACGCCCTTGCACTGCGTGCCTTTGCAGAAGCAGGATTTTACCTGGACAGAGCGGATTATTTAACTGTCGCACAACAAAACGCCGAATTTCTACTGACCCATCTCGTAAAAGATGGACAGGTTTTTCGCTCCTGGCGTGCTGGACAAGCCAACACCACCGCTTTTTTGGAAGATTATGCTGGATTAATTGTGGCACTGCTCAGCCTTTACCAGTTAGATGGCAACCTCGTTTGGTTTCAATCCGCGGAGATGTTGGTTTGGGAGATGCAGCGCAACTTCCAGGATCCGCTGGGTGGTTTTTTTGATACCCCCAACAATGCTGCCAATATACCTATCCTGCCCAAATATCCGCAGGACAATCCTATTCCCTCTGGCAACAGCCTGGCAGCCCACGCTTTGTTTTTATACGCCCAGTTGCAAGAGAATGAATCGGCTATCCAAAATGCCCAGAAAATGCTTGCCGCCTTGCAGGAAACCACAGCCGAATATCCCACCGCTTTTGCCTATTGGTTACAGATTATAGAATTAGCCTTTGGTCCGAACCAGCAAATTGCCCTGGTGTATCCCCTTGAACATGCTTCAGAGGTAGCGATCTGGCTGGATCCTTCTACCACACCATATCATCCGCGCCGCATCATCGCAAAAATCACCCCCGCTTTATTCGAGCATGCCCCATCCATTTTCCGAGATCGTTCGCCGCTGAATAACCGAACAACAGCTTATATTTGCCAGAACTTTTTTTGTAAACAACCGGTTGCCGAATTGGAGAACTATCGCCGGATGATCTCGGACGGATTTGCGTAAAAATCAAGCATCAAACGGTTAAACAGCTCTGGCTGATCAATATTGGCTGCATGTCCTGCATTGGGAATAATCACCTGGCTGGCATTGGGCAAAGCATCCACCAACTCTTTTTGCAGATCGAGAGGCACAGTGGTATCGTTTCCGCCACTAATTACCAGCGTCGGCATTCTAATCTTCCGGGCTAACTCCCGACCATCGTAACGGGCAAGTGCAAGCATGCATTTACGGTACACCTTGCTGTCCGCTCGCGAAATACTGGTTTTTAGCATGCTCCTGAACAACTCTTGGTCTTTGCCCGGAAAAACACGCCAAGCAACCAGGTCCGCCTGTGCCCGCGGTGAAAGAATAAAGGCACGCAATCCTCTTTTGAGAAAATAAATTCGCTCGCTTAATTTACCTCGCCGCAGAGATGCAAACGTATTGACCAAAATGAGCATGCGAATCCTGTCTGGGTAGCTTGCCGCCAGAATTTGTGCTATCACGCCGCCCATTGAAATACCCATCAAGCCACACGCAGGGATATTTTTCTGATCAAGGTATTCCTTTAGTTCAAAAACCACGTTGCTTAAACTCCACTCACGTGCATTTGCCGACGTATTACCAAAACCGGGTAAATCGGGAGCAAGAACGTAGTATCCACACGCAACCAACGCATTGGTTTGGTATACCCATGATTCTCCAGACGCACCTAATCCATGCAACAACAGGATCGGAAAATCGTTTTGATTCCCTGCTTCGATGGTATACATCCCTATAACTCCAAAAAAGATCGCCCGCCTTACTCCGAAAAACCTTTCGTCGTTTATAATACACCCATCACCCTGGAGGAACAAATGGAAAAATTTATCATCGAAGGTGGAATCCCGTTAAAGGGAGAAATGACCCCTTCCGGTAACAAGAATGCTGCTCTGCCATTGCTGGCAGCATGCCTGCTTACCGAAGAACCCGTCATAATGAAAAATATTCCCAATATTCTGGATGTCCAAACCATGCGGGCTCTACTGGAAAGCCTGGGGGTAGAAATCACAGATCTCGATGCTCATACCTGGCGAATTCAAGCCAGAGTCGTCCGACCAGCAGACCTTGACCCCGATTTGACACGCAAAATCCGTGCCTCCATCCTGCTGGCGGGTCCAATGACCGCCCGCAGCGGTGAGTTGCGTCTGCCCCCACCGGGTGGCGATGTGATCGGCAGACGCCGGGTGGATACGCATATTCTCGCGCTGAGCAAGTTGGGGGCTAAGGTCACCTACGACCGTTATTTCAATTTCAGCGCCAAAGGTTTAACCGGCGCCGACATCCTGCTGGATGAAGCCAGCGTCACAGCAACCGAAAACGCAATTATGGCTTGTGTAAAAGCACGCGGAAGAAGCATCATCCGCAACGCCGCTTCCGAACCTCACATTCAGGAATTGTGTCATTTTCTTAACACGATTGGAGCGCAGATAGAGAATATTGGCTCCAACACCTTGCACATCACCGGTGTCGAACGCCTACACGGTGGCGAATTTTCGATTGGCTCGGATTATCTTGAAGTGGTCAGTTTTATTGGCGCAGCGGCGGTGACTCGCGGCGAAATCACCATCCGCAATGCAGGTAACCAGTATCTGGATATGATTCGGCTTGTATTCAGCCGCCTGGGTGTTCATTGGGAAACCCACGGGGACGATATTTTTGTCCCTTCAAATCAAAAAATGGTCATTGAACCCGACCTGGGCAATGCCATTCCAGAAATCAGCGTAATGCCGTGGCCCTCTTTTCCAACCGATCTGATGAGCATTGCTCTGGTGGTTGCCACCCAATCCAAAGGTACCATTCTTTTCCATGACTGGATGTATCCGAGTCGCATGTTCTTTACTGATAAACTGGTAGGCATGGGGGCGCAGATTGTCCTGTGTGATCCACATCGTTGCATTGTGCAGGGACCAACCGAGTTATATGGCGAAAAAATGGAAAGCCCGGACATTCGCGCTGGTATGGCACTTGTTCTGGCTGCCTTATCCGCAAAAGGCACATCAGTAATCCGCAACGTGGGGCAAATCGACCGCGGATACGAAAAGGTGGATCAAAAACTTGCTCAACTGGGCGCAAAAATTCAGCGCGTGGATGCATAATAAACATAAAAAATCCCGGTATCGAACCGGGATTTTTTATCACTTTAGTTCTTGCTGGGGGATGAGGCTTGCACCACCTCAAGGAATTGCTCTAAAACCTCGCGCAGCATTCCTTCCGGTAATGCACCCACCTGACGATGCACAATTTTTCCGCCGGAAACAAAGAGCATGGTAGGGATACCCTGCACCCCATAGCGCATAGCCCAATCCGGGTTTTCATCCGTGTTCACCTTGGCAACGATAAGTTTTCCAGCATATTCAGTAGCAATTTTATCCAGTATCGGCGCTACCATGCGGCAAGGTCCGCACCATGGCGCCCAAAAATCGACAATTACCGGTAAATCCGATTGAAGAACCGTTTTCTCGAATGCCGCATCCGTCACATGCACTGGCTCTTTAATCATCCCATACTCCTCTTTCATGTTTTGATATTGATTAGTATATCATGATTAGATTCACAAAGCAGCGAAAAGTTGCACCTTAATGCACACCTCCCGCAAATTGCGCGGGAGGTGTTTTCCATGTATTCGAATTCAGTTAGTGAGCAGCCTGTTTATTTGACTTTTACCGAAATGGTCTTCGGGCGAACTTCTTCCGCCTTCGGCAGAACCAGTGTCAAAATACCGTTTTCAAATTCTGCCCGTGCTTTATCCGAAACCACGGGTGCCGGTAATTGCACTGCGCGGGTAACTACACCACTTCGCCGCTCACGGATGTGATAGGTGGCATTTTCGCTGACCTTTTCTTCCTTGACCTCGCCGCGGATATTCAACACTTGGTTGGTAATGGATACATTGATATCCTCTGGCTTGATCCCAGGAAGCACCGCCTTGACGATAATATCCTCGTCGGTCTGGTACATATCCAACGCCATCCATTCATACCCGCGCCACGCCTCTGCCTGCCGGGCCAACACGTTGTCGAAGACCTGATCCATCATCGAACGCAGGCTCGCCATCTCGCGGAAAGGATCAAAAACTGTCAGATTAGCCATAATCCACCTCCTTACATTGGGTCTTTTATCAGCTAACCCGAATCCTACATCGCTTGCGTAAGAAAATTGCAAATAATTTGTTAATTTTATATAGGATTATCACCCGGCTGAGAACTTAACTTTCCGATTGACGGTTGAAATCCATAAAACGGTATCCGACTCCGCGCTCAGTGAGGATATATTTCGGATTCGCCGGGTCTTTTTCCAGTTTTTGCCGCAAGTAGTTGATATATAAGCGCACATAATGCGGCTCATCGCGGTACTCATATCCCCAAACCTTGGAAAGCAACTGGTCGTATGTCATCACCCAACCGGCATTTTGCACCAGGTGATATAAAAGGCGGTATTCAGTAGGGCGTAATTTGACCAGTTTCCCCTCGACCCAAATTTCTCTTCGGCTGAAGTCGATTTTTAATCGCTCGTCGATCTGGTAAGTCTCTTTGGCGCTGTATCCGCTAGCTTCCGTCCTTCGCAACACGGCACGTACCCGGCTGACCAATTCCCTCGGGCTGAACGGCTTGGTGACATAATCGTCCGCCCCCAGTTCGAGTCCTCGCACCCGATCATCCTCTTCACCTTTGGCAGTCAGCATGATCACCGGCACATGGCTGACTTCGCGGATCATTCTCAACACCTCAAAACCATCCAGGTCTGGCATCATCACATCCAGAATGACCACATCCGGCATCACATCACGCAACTGGTGGATGGCTTCCAGACCGCGGTGAGCCTCAACCACTTGAAAACCATCGTGTTCGAGATTTAAGCGGATAAAGCGCGCCATACGTTCCTCGTCATCCACAACCAGGATGACGCGATTCTTGAAATCATCTTCCTGAGCCATTTCACTCCCTCACGAATGTGATGATTTCCTCTTCTTCACTGGTCGGCAACACCTCGATGAAATTAATCCGGTTCATCGGCCAAATAACCGTGGTCACATTGGGCTCCAGGTAGTTAAGGTCCTTGCCATCCCGTTTGCGTGGGTTTTTGATGATGACAAGAATATCACTGGGCGAAGGCAAGGCATCCACTTCCCCGACAACCGGATCTTCATTGGCAATATGTAGCACTAGACTCGGCATAGGTCATTTCCCGGTGGTTTTATTTATGAATGATAATCTGAATCTTGAGCTTTCCCAAGGCAATCAGGTCACCATGTTTGACCGGATAATCCACATGGGGGACAATTTTTTGCCCATTTACCCGTGTACCATTGGCAGAGCCAAGGTCCATAATCGACACTCGCTGCGAGCCAACCTTGATTGCCGCATGCAAACGAGACACCCCCTGAGCATAGGCTTCGAATTCAGATAAATCCACATCTGGCAATATCGGTTGACCTTCTGCTATTCGCCCAAGCGAAAATTCCGGCCTGCCACTGAGATGGATCGTTCGTCCTGCTTCGACCATATGCAAAGAGACGATCGGTTCAACGCCTCCGACCGAGGGCTGGCTTTCAATTTTTACCTCCGCTTCTGGGGCGGTTCGAAACAAATTGTTACTGTTCAAGGTGTCCGAATGAACCTTCTCCAGGTTCTGGGTTGTCAACGCATCCACAGTAACCAGCTGGGCACCACATTCACTGCAAAACAGTGCGCCCGGCAATTCCTGATGTTGGCAATTAGGACAACGGATCATGAGTTCCTCCCCGAAGGGCTTGGCAACAAGAACAATGCACGCGTACCATACTTGATTTTTTTGTCTCCCTCTTTACTAAATGAATGCGTGCGTTGGATGTGATCAGCTTCCACCAGCACTGTTTTGGCTAACTCCCGATCACCTTGCGCCAGTAAGTGGGTTGCCAGATGTTGCAAATGCCGGGTAGCTTTGGGAATATTGCCTGCCTGCACCTCTTGCCGCGCTTTCTCTTGCAGGCGATATAAGGTGATTTTTGACATTGCCTGTAAAACAGCGGTGGGGGGTTTTTCTGCTTGCCATCCTTCCCGCACCTGTCTTGAAAGAGTGATCGGGTAGCGCGCAAAAGGGTTGCTGAGCGAAGGGATTTGCATGTTAATCGTGCCTTTGAGCATGGTCATTTCTGACACTGTGCCGTTTACAGGTGGAAGTTTGAATTCCAGTATTATACTGGTTTTTTTCCCGTATTCAATTGTACCTAATGGTATGGGCGATTCATTGCCAAGCGGGGTGATATCCGGGTGAATTCGGAAAACATAACGCAATTCGATGTCTTCCTCGATGTTGGCAAACCACTCCACCTTGCGGGCATAACTGACCGAAATGGATCGAACTTTATTCTCAATAAACTGTGTCAGGTCTTCACTGCGGTTGATATAAACGGCATTGCCACCGCTTATCGAAGCCAATTGATCCAGGAAAACATCGTTCCACTCATCACCAATACCCAAAGCATTGATCGCGATCCCTTCCAGCCTTGCCCGGTTTGCCAATTCGATGCAATCTGGCTCATCACCATAGGTATGCCCATCCGTGATCAGAATAAGTTGCTTGATCATTGTATCGCGCGTGAAGCGCTGCACAATGTCAAGCCCCATGGAAAGGCCCTGGAAGATTTCGGTCGCTCCCCCAACTTGCAATTTATTCAATACCAGCTCAACTGCATTTGGTTCATCCAGTTCGCGTGGCGGCATGACGACCTCGGCACGATCGCTGAAGGCAACGATCGATAAACGGTCTTTACTGCGCAGTTTTCGGGCAAGTTGGCTTACATTTGCCCGCACCATTTCGATCCGTTCACCGCGCATCGAATTGGAGCGGTCAAGCACAAGACAGACATGGATAGGTGGTAAATCCTTAGGGTCGGGTTCCTTTGGTGTATCTAATTCCAGTAATATATAAAACAATTGCGATTCATCTAGAACAGTTATATTCGACCGCCCATAGGTAATAGAGATACCAACTTCAGGTACTTCCTTCAAGTCAGGCGGGAGTTGTTCATCATATGCTGCACGCTTCTTGACATTGGACAACGTCTCATAGGCTTCCTGAATTTGAACGAACTTCTGTCGCGCGTTCGGATCAGGGTTGACATCCGGATGGTATCGACGAGCCGCCTCGAAATACGCTGCCCGAATGTCTTCGGCACTTGCGTTGAAGGGTATTTCGAGAATATGATAATAGCTCGTTTTCATTGCATGGAACTAAAAGTATTGCACCAAAATGACGCTGATGTTATCTGGTCCGCCAGCAACATTGGCTGCATCCACCATATTCTTGCATGCCACCGAAGGATTACGCGCGCTGGCAATAATCTGGAAAATCTCCGTCTCCGTCACAACTCCCCATAACCCATCGCTGCAAATCATTAGATAACCTGGGTGTGGCATGGGTAAGGTTTGGATATCCGGTCGGAAGGGCTCTGCCTGACCCAGCGCCCGGTAAAGAACATTACGATTTGGGTGAACCGCCGCTTCCTGTTCAGTGATCTGACCAAGTTCCACCAGGCGGCGCACCAGCGAATGGTCCTGGGTAATCAATTGCATCCGTCCATCTGGGAAGATGAAATACGCCCGGCTATCCCCAACATGTGTAATCGTGACCTGTTCACCAATCACCAGTGCTGCGGTTAAGGTCGTGCCGCCACCGGGAGCTTTTTTACTGACCGCCTGTTGAGCGCGGGTAACCGCAGAATCCATGATCTCCTGCAGGCTATCACCGCTCGATTCACCTTCCATGCCAATGTGTGGCAAGTAGATTTTCATCAGGATGGTTTCCGCCAGGGTGCGTGCAGCCGCGCTGCTGGCAAGTTCGCCGTATTCATAGCCTCCCATGCCGTCCGCGACAATAAACAATCCAAATGGAATTTCGTTGTTCCCGTCGGCTAAAACCGCAGAAAAGGAAAAAAGCGCATCCTCATTGTGTTCTCTCTGCCTGCCAACCGACTGCCCACATCCTACTAAAAAATGGGCTGGCGACATGGAAACAGAGGGGATCGAAACAACCTGCAATTGCTCTTCCGTTAATGGAGCCGTCTGGATATTCTCCACAAGGGGGCGGGTATTGATGGGTTTGTTTTTCTCGCTGGAAAAGATTTTTTTAAGAAAGTCTAACACATAACCTCCATGTCTATCCATCCTGCTCTTCATCCAAGGATGGCGTAAAAAATGTGGTCTGCTGAGCCAAAATAAACCGTGTCATTGAAAATCAACGGCGTACAGGTAATCGGTCCGTCGGTGGCAAACTTCCACCTCAACCGGCCAGTCTTCAATTCCAGACAGTACAGGTTCCCGTCTGCGGAACCGCAATAAACCAAGTCTTTATGCACAGCCGGTGAGCCGCTTACCTGATGATTGGTTTGGTATTTCCAGATCTCACGAGCGTTGTTGGCATCCAGACAGTAAACATTGCCATCCGCCGATCCGACAATGAGATAATTTTCCACCCGATACGGTGAGGAAATTGACCCTTTCATCATCCGATATCGCCAAACCACCCAACCACTTTTGGCATCTAGCGCATAAACCGAACCATCCAGGGATGTGAAATATACGATCCCTTGCATCACCAACGGAGAAGAAGTGATTGCCCGTTTGGCGCGAAAACGCCATTTGACCTGTCCGCGGAAATCAATACACAGAAAATCGCCGCCTTCGTTGCCAAAATAAATTAAATCATTGAGCACGAAGGGCGATGAGCGCACGGCAATACCTGCATCAACCTTGAGCACACGGCGCATCGACAGGATGTTGACCCCATATAAGAAGCCATCATCGCAACCGAAAAAGACATGTCCATCCGCTACTTTGGGCGAACTGCGTATCGGATGATCCACTGGCAGGGTCCAGGCAAGTTTACCGGTTTTGGAAATGATCGCATGCAAATTTCCATCTTCCGAACCCACAAAAATTAAATCATTGGTAATTGCCGGGCGGGTTACAACCCCGCCGTTGGTAGGAAATTTCCAGCGGAATTCACCACTGGTCGCATCCAGGGCATATAAGTTGTGATCATAGGATCCTACATAAACAGTGCCATTGTCATAGGCAGCCGAACCGCGAATCTCGTCCTCGCAGCGAAAAATCCAAATCGGTTTGACAACCTGCTCACTGACTACCGCAGGCAAGGTGATCCGCGAAAGTGCACCGGTTTTCTTGGCAGCGCTCAACAAGGCGTCCTTCATCGTCGCAGCGGACGCAAAACGCTCCTGCGGATTGTACTTCAACGCGGTCTGGATCACCGTCTCCAATTCCATGCTGACAATGGGGTTAATCTGGCGAATCGGCCGCTCCCCAAACGAAAACGGCGGCTCCAGACGTGGATCGCGGCGGGTGAGCAGGTGATGCAGGGTCGCTCCCAAGGCATAGATGTCTGCCAGCGGTGACGCCTCCCCGCGATATTGCTCCGGAGGTGAATAACCTTCGGTGCCGATCATTGTCCCTTTTTGTCCTTCGCGGAACATTTTGGCAATCCCAAAATCCACCAGGACAACGTGCCCTTGCTGGTTTACCATCACATTGGATGGCTTCATATCCCGGAAGATGATCGGCTCCGGTTTATGGTTATGTAAATACTCGAGAACGTCGCAAATCTCAATCGCCCAGCTGATCACCTTGTCCTCAGAGATAGGTCCCTCGCTCTCGTTTAGAATGGCCTCCAGGTCTTTACCATTGATGTATTCAAGCACAAGGTAAGAACGTTCTTCATGCGAGAAGTAATCGAAAATTTTCGGGATGGACGGATGATTGAGCGTTACCAGAATATTGGCTTCGCGCTCGAAGTTTTGGACAATCGTTTGGCGCACCAGTGGATCGCGCGCCTGATTGATCATTTCCTTGACCGCGACCAATTTAATCACATTCGGAAAATGCAGATCACGGGCACGGTAAACCGAACCCATACCGCCCACACCGATCACATCCTGGATCAGGTACCGGTCAACCAGGACAGAACCGGTCTGCAACTGTTTCACTGGTCCTTGTCCACCGCTAAAATTCTGAGTAATTCGATGAGTGTCCAGCCTTGCCTCCCGAAACTGGTGGTGAATTTCCCCCGAGATGGTAATAAGTAAAAAAAAGGTTTGTCGATAATTGCCACAAAAAGTTAATAAATGGGGTACGAGGATCAGGGGAAAGGTTATTCTAAAATTATATCTTCAATTATCCTTTTTGCAACCAGAAATACCCTTTCATTCAATCGACAAATTCATCGTGTAATCCAACTGGACTTCCCATCCGGCATCGGATACAATCATTCAGTAAGCGGAGGGCAACCATGAGCAATTTTCCCGGCAAAGGAAAAGTCGCCGTTCTCAAAACTTCACCGGAAACCGTTTTTGACGATATCGAAACCTTGATGCGTCTGGCGGGCGTGGAAAGCGCCCTCCCGAAAAACATCCCTACCGGTTTGAAGATTAATATTTCCTGGCAAACATGGTACCCCGCCTGCTCAACCACCCCCTGGCAACTGGAAGGTGTTATTCGCGCTCTGCAAAAAATGGGGTATCAGAGCCTGAGCGCAATCCATAACAATACCGGATTAGTAGACACAAGCCAGGGCGAGGTCAACAACAAGCACAAATTCGTCACGGATAAATACCGCATCCCTTGCACATATTTGTACGACGATAAAATTGAGTGGATTCACTATCAACCCCGCAACCGACCGTTCCTCGTTCTGGATAGAATTTTCCCGGATGGGGTTTTGATACCCAAAAGCCTGATCGGTAAAAATATTGTCCATCTGCCTACGGTGAAAACACATGTTTTTACTACCATAAGCGGCGCAATGAAGAATGCGTTTGGTGGTTTGCTGCACCACAAGCGCCCTTGGTCTCCTCGGAGCATTCACGAAACCCTGGTCGATCTGTTGATGATCCAACAGGAAATTCACCCCGGTATTTTTGCGGTTATGGATGGCACCTTTGCCGGTGACGGACCTGGTCCTCGTGCAATGCGCTGGCATGAAAAAAATATTCTGCTCGCTTCGGCAGACCAGGTAGCCATCGATGCCGTCTCCGCTCGCTTGCAGGGCTTCGATCCATTGTCCATCCCTTTCATCCGCATTGCTCACGAATTGGATCTTGGAATCGGCGATCCCCGTCAGATCCAGGTCGTTGGGTATGATATTGAACAGGAAAGTGCCTGGAATTTTGTTCAGGGGGATACCTTTGCCTCCCGCGGGCAGAAGATGATCTACCACGGAGCATCGCAACCCTTCAAAAAATTCTTGCTCCAAAGTCCGCTTGTTCCATGGAGTTACCTCGCTTCGAATTTTTACCATAACGTATACTGGTATCCCTTTGTTGGGCGGAAACGCGCCCAGCAAGCCCTGCAAACCCGCTGGGGTCAGTTTTTTCAAGCGTATGGTGATGGCAGTGTAGTCCTGCCGGGGGTTGAAAAGAAATCAGTTGTTCGCGCAGGTCTGGTATTTGGCGCAGTTGCCAGTGTACTCGGCTTAATCGCAATTTTACTCAACGCTCGTAAAAAGAAATAAATTTCCCTTCTTAATATGATTATGATCCTTCGAAACTCCCGTCTCATCGCCTTGCGGCAACGCGTGAGGAGATGTATTTGTATGGGTCGGCTGGACTGTCAATTCAACACTCTATCTTTGGAGAGAGGAATGTATGTTTGCAACCTTTGCTGAAGCGCAGGCTTTCGTCAAGCAAAACCAGATACGCATGGTCGACTTAAAATTCAGCGATTTGTGGGGGCGCTGGCATCATGTCACCATATCTGCCAATGAGTTCACCCCGGAATTGATGACCAATGGTGTGGGCTTCGATGGTTCAAGTGTTGGTTTTAAGTCCGTCCGCGCCGGCGATATGGTGCTGGTGCCCGATCTTACCACCGGGTTTATCGATCCCTTCTGGGATTCCCCTACATTGAGTTTCATCTGTAACACCCTGGAAGCCGACACCAAAGAATTATTTTTCCTGGATCCGCGGGAAATCGCCCGGCGCGCAGAAAATCACCTGATCGCATCCGGGATTGCCGACCAATCCATTTGGGGACCGGAGTTCGAATTTTACATTTTCAGCAAGGTCGTGTTTGAAAACGGGGTCAACGTGGCATCCTACCAGGTCGATTCGATCGAATCCAACTGGAACAGCGCTTTGGGCGGTCACGGACACTTCATTCCGCTTCATGGGGGTTATCATGCCATCCCGCCGCGTGATCAGCTCTACAACCTGCGCTCCGAAATGGTTGAGATTCTCGAAGACCTGGGCGTTCCGGTCAAATATCATCACCACGAAGTTGGCGGACCGGGACAATGCGAAATCGAGACGCCCCTGATGGGCTTAATGGCAGCTGCCGACGCCTCCATGATCATTAAGTATGTCACCAAAATGGTCGCGCTTAAACATGGACAAACGGTAACTTTCCTGCCCAAGCCATTATTCGGTGAAGCTGGCAACGGAATGCACTTTCACCAATTGCTCCGGAAAAACGGAGTCAATCAATTTTACGACCCAAAAGATCCTAATCTGCTTAGCCAAACGGCTTTATATTATATTGGCGGTTTATTGACCCATGCACCCGCCCTTTTTTGT
>DAOUMN010000085.1:0-24395 GCA_034411135.1 Bellilinea sp. | reverse complement strand
ACATATCCAGCACTTCCACGTTCGGGCGCGGGTCAACTTCGGTGTGGCGCACCTGGATAATGACCAGGTTGTCGGCGGCGATCTGCTGTTTGGTCAGCGCGTCGGTCAGCGGGGCGTAAGCCGGGTTGTTGCCGGAGATGTCATCCTGAGTTTCGGAAAAGCGCAGGTAACGCCCGCTTTGCGCATCGTAATCCCAGCGGTTGTAGATCGCTCCCGAAAAGCGCACGTACACCTGGCTGGCAGACTGGGTGTTTTCGGGCACAGCATAGTTGAAGGTCATCCCTTCCAGATTGGGACGCACATTGTTGATTCCGCGCGCCTTGATCAGGTTTTGCAGTTCAATGGTATTGGCATACAGGTAATTCTTGCCTTTGGGGTCGAAACGGCACACCGCCGGACAGGACGAGCCGCTCTCCAGTACCAGGCGGCCCGCAAATTCAGCATTCACCAGGCGGGCAAAAACCAGTTCATACGCCGAACCAAAGACAAAGACCGGCTTGTACATGCGGATCACATTGACATCCGAAAAGCGAGCCGAACGGATCGGCATGACCTGGCTGGCATCCTCCCCGTAGAACAGCGCGGCAAAGCGGGTGGAGCCCAGTTCGGTATAGAACTCATACACAATGTCCGCCAGCGAAAGCCCGGACTGCGGGCGGTCGGCGCGCGGCAGGTTTTGCACCTTGATCAGGATCGGGCGGCGGTTGAGCAGCTGTGGGTCGGACGGCTTGAGCCCGGTGAGCGGGTTGACATCCTCCGGGAAGCCGGTTGGTCCGTACCCTTCGGGCGGATAATCGCGGGTCGGCGTCACGGTCGGCGCGGCGGTCGGGGTGGCACTGGGTGCTGGCGTGTTGGTGGCAGGCACAGAGGGCGTGTCCAGCGCCGCGCGTGTGGCAGTGGCGTTCAGGTCAGGCGTGGCAGACGGCACAGCCGTGGGCACCGGCGGGGTTTGGCAAGCCGCCAGCACGAGCAGAATAGCCAATAAAAAGACGATCAGGATCACAGGTTTCTTCATCGTTGCGTCCCTCCGCGAAAGAACATAAACAGGATGATACCGCCAAATGTTGATTCTTGTACAGAGTGAA
This sequence comes from Bellilinea sp., assembly GCA_034411135.1. GTDB lineage: Bacteria > Chloroflexota > Anaerolineae > Anaerolineales > Anaerolineaceae > Bellilinea. The sequence continues at coordinate 23,310 of DAOUMN010000085.1, read as the reverse complement.
ACCTTGCCGGGTAAGGAGCGGAAAGACCCCACTCGAATTGACGTATAATCAAACCCATGCAGCTGTTAAACCACCTGCGAACCCACTGGCGCGGACTGGCGAAAAGCGCGCTCGTTCTGGCTGCCCTGACTCTGCTGACCGTCTGGCTGGCACTTACCCCGCCCGGCATACTCGGCAAAGCCGATGCAATTGGCTATTCGGTCTGCCATCGCATCGAGGCGCGTTCTTTCCTCATCGGCGAGCGCCCCACACCATTGTGTGCACGCTGTTCTGGCATGTACCTGGGCATGCTGGCAGGATTGATCTACCAGTTGCGTTTAGGGCGGCGCGCCGCGCTGCCGCCGCTGCGCATTTCCATCCCGCTCAGCGTTTTTTTGATCACCTTTGGGGTAGACGGGTTGAACTCCTATCTGCAATTCTTTCCCAACGCGCCACGCCTGTACGATCCCAGCAACCTGTTGCGCCTGGCAACCGGCAGCGGACTGGGTGTGCTGGTGGCGGTCATGTTCCTGCCCCTCTTTCACCAATACATGTGGTCAAATGCCGACCCACGTCCGGCGCTGGCAAACTACCGCCAAGTGCTGGCACTGCTGGGCATCACCACTGCGGCAGCCGTTTTGATGTACCTGGAAGTCCCCGTGCTGATCGTACTGCTGGCACTCTTCAGCGCGGCGGGTATCTGGCTGGTGCTGACGCTGTGCTATACCCTGCTGTGGGTGACTGTCTTCCGCCGCGAATGTCACTACGCCAGTTGGAAAGCCGCCTGGCTGCCGCTGCTGGCAGGCTTCACCACCGCCCTGATTCAGATTGGCGCGGTGGACTACCTGCGGTATACTTTAACCGGAACATGGGCAGGGTTCAGTTTATAAGCCCCTGCCGGAGGAACAATCATGATCGAACTATTGGGCGTGTTCACCGCCTTTGGGCTTTCTGCCAGCGCCGGGTTGAATGCCTACATCCCGCTGCTGGTGGTGGCGTTGTTAGCCCGCTTTACCGACCTGCTGACACTACGACCGCCGTGGGACGCGCTGGAGTCGTGGTGGATCATTGCTTTGCTGGTCGTGCTTTCGGCAATCGAATTTTTCGCCGACAAGGTTCCGGCGGTCAATCACGTCAACGACATCATCCAAACCTTCGTCCGCCCGGCTGCCGGGGCAATTGCCTTTGCCGCCAGCGCCAATGTGATCACCGATGTTCACCCGGTGCTCTCGCTGGGGCTGGGTCTGCTGGTTGCAGGCGGGGTGCACGCTGCCAAAGCCCTGGCGGTGCGCCCGGCGGTGACCGCCGCGACCGGCGGGGCGGGCAATGTGCCGGTCAGCATCGCCGAGGACGTCGTCTCGACGGTGATATCAATTCTCGCGGTGGTAGTGCCGGTGGTGATCGCCTGCGTGCTGGTGCTGATCACAGCCTGGATCATCTTCCGCTGGTACCGCCGCTCGCAGCGATTGAATACCGCGTGAGTCCCGAAAACTTTGCCAGGGGTTATGGCTCCATCCTGTCCGGAACACGCGACTTGCGCGCTTCGATTGTCGCAGAGACAACATAATCCTCGATCTGACTGCCCGGCGACCATTCGCGGATGAAGGTCTTGCTTTCATCCTTGGGTTGAATGCGGATGTCTTCAAAGCCCGCCGCGCGCAGCATTGCCTCTAAATCGGTAACCGTGGCGGCACCAGCGGCGCAGCGGGTGTACAAGGACATATCCTCCTTTATTTGCGCGGGCAATTCAGCGCAGGCAACCACATCCGAAATTGCCAGCCGTCCGCCGGGTTTGAGCACGCGGTATGCCTCGCGGAAGACCTGTTCCTTTTCCGGCGACAGGTTGATCACACAATTCGACACAATCACATCGACCACCCCATCCGCAACCGGCAGGTGTTCGATCTCGCCGAGACGAAATTCTACATTGGCATAGCCGCCATGCTGCGCATTGCGCCGCGCGCGAGTGATCATTTCCGCCGTCATGTCCACCCCAATCACACGCCCTTCGCGCCCCACTGCGCGGGCAGCCAGAAAACAATCGAAACCGCCGCCGCTGCCCAAGTCGAGCACCGTCTCGCCGGGTTGTAGTGCGGCAATTGCCTGTGGGTTACCGCAACCTAGTCCAAGATTAGCACCCTCCGGCACGGCAGAAAGTTCCTCGTGGGAATAGCCAAGCGCCAGAGATACCTCCACCTGCCTATCCGAACCGGAAGGATCACAGCAGGAAGATGACGGCAAACAGCCGCAAGCGCTGCCCTGCTGTGCGCCAAGTTTGCCATAATTTTCCCGCACCGCGCTGCGGATAACTTCAGGTTGTTGTGCGTCCATGTTGCCCTCACAAATCTCAGAGATTTTAGAATGTTATAAGGATAGACGGGGGAGATTCAAAAAGGACGCAAACCGGTCAATTCCTCACTCTTCAGCACATTCGTCGCAGCGCGGCTCATAATGGATGATTCTGCCGCGCCGGTCAAACTCGAAACGGCAGCAATCCTCGAACATAGATCTTAAGATCGCCCGCCCGCGCTGAACGCGCGATTTTACGCCGGAGAGGGACAAACCCTGGCGGCGGGCAATTTCCTGATGCGGCAACCCTTCCAATTCGGAGAGCTGGACTGCCTCGCGGTAGGTTTTGGGCAGCTGTTCGACCATTGGGCGCAGGCAGTGCGACAATTGTTGGGCAGCATCTTCTTCAAATTCTTCGGGCTGGGTCAACCAATCCGGCAGATCGACCTGCTTTTTTTGAGCGCGGAAATAATCCATGGTTGCATTGCGGGCAATCTGGTACAACCAACTCTGGATGCGGGTTTCATCACGCAGCGAAGACAGGCTGGTAAACATCTTCACAAATACATCCTGGAGAATATCCTCCGCCGCCACGGTATCCTTGACCCGGCTGAGGATAAAAAGGCGCAAGCGGGACTGGTATTCCTCCCAGATTGTTTGCGCATGCATCATAGTCACTCCTTAAGCCATAAGCAACCGCCTGGCAGCCCATGGCTGCCCATGCGATGAGAGCACGAATTGCAAAGTATGGCTATTATACTCTCCGGTCATACTGAAACCCAGCAGCATAACATCCGCACAGATGCGCGCACCCAGGCGCTGGTGGATGTGCAAGCCTGAGGCTGGTATGATTCTTCAATCATCCACAGCGGCTTTGGGCTGGGTCAATCGCTGGCGTACCGCCTCGAAGGTGTCCTTATCCGCCAGCACCAGCAGCGTATCGCCGCCCTGCACCAGCGTACCGCCGCTCGGCAGGACAAAATCATTTTCACGGGCAATCAGGATGACCAGGAAATCGTCCGGCAAGCCCAGTTCGAAGATCGCCTTGCCCGCCATGCACGAATCGACCGGCACAGGCAGTTCCTTCAGTTCGCTCTTGAAGCCGCCCATCGGCGTAAATTCAATCGGGTAAACCCGTTTGCGCACTTCGGGCGCGTCCAACTTCAGCCAGCGCGCCGCCAGCGGGATAGTCGTGCCCTGCAGCAGCACCGAGGTCAGCACAACGAAAAAGACCTCGTTGAAGATCAAATCTGCCTGGGGCACGCGCGCCAGCAGCGGAAACGTTGCCAGGATGATCGGTGCAGCCCCGCGCAGCCCCACCCAGGAGATAAACAACTTCTCGCGCCAGTGGAATTTGCTGGGCAGAAGACTGATGAAGACGCTCAACGGTCGGGCGATAAAGATCAGGCAGGCAGCGGCGAGCAGCCCGCTGCCAGTCACCGCTACCAGCCGCGAGGGAAACACCAACAGCCCCAGGGCAAGGAACATGGTGATCTGCATCAGCCAGGCAATGCCATCGTAAAAGCGGATCATGCTGCGGCGGTGAATGAATTCGCGGTTACCCAGCACGATTCCCGCCAGGTAAACCGCCAGAAAACCGCTGCCATTGAGCAAATCGGTCACCCCAAAGGTGAGCAGCACCAGCCCCAGGATCAAGACCGGATACAAGCCATCGTAACTCAACTTGATGCGGTTGATCAGCCACACCATGGCGCGCCCCATGCCATAGCCGCTCAACGCACCAACCGCCATCTGCAGGGCAAACAGACCAATCAGGCTGGCGGGCGAGCGTTCCGGTTGGTTGATCAATTCGATCAAGCCAATGGTCAGGAAAATCGCCATCGGGTCGTTGCTGCCCGATTCCAACTCCAGCAGCGGTTTGAGCCTGCCCTTCAGGCTGATGCCCTTGGAGCGCAGCACCGAAAAAACCGCGGCAGCATCGGTGGAAGAGACAATTGCCCCCAGCATCAGCCCGATCAGCGGCGGGTAACCCAGCCACAGGCTGGCAAACAGCCCGACAGCCAGCGCTGTGATCAGCACACCCAGCGTGGACAGCAGCAGCCCCTCACGCAGCACCGGGCGCACCTGGTTGCGGTCGGTATCCAGCCCGCCGGAGAAGAGGATAAAAATCAGCGCAATTACGCCGATGAATTGCGCCAGCTCGGGATCATCGAAGTAGATGCCACCGGGACCATCGGAGCCCGCCAGCATGCCAAGGATGAGGAACAGCAGCAGCGCCGGCACACCGAAGCGGTCGGAGATTTTGCTGACCAGCACACTGATCAGTAAAAGGATTGCAGCGCCGATGAGAACAATCTCGTTCATGAAGGTCAGGGCTCCACAGCCTGCAGCAAGGGACGGTCATCAACCACCTGTCCGTTCGAACGGATCGCGTATGCAGTTTTCGATGATCGCAAGCTCAATTCGGGCCAGGCATCTTTCCCGCCCTCCCGCGTGGTCGTGGAACAGGAGTGCATGCGCACGCGCGGATGGTTTTCGAAAACAACCCGAATTGGATTAATTTTAACGCCTTAGCCGAGTTTTATGGGCGCGCTGTTCTATGTTTGTCCAAAATTGCTGCAAAGGGCAGGATAAAGCAGAGACCACACCTGCGCGGCGAAAAAAACACCATTTATCCAGGTGATTTGCGGTCATGCCCCGCCCGCGCCATAAAAATTGGGGTCAGTGGGAGTTTGCCCGGAGGGATCCCAGACGTACACCCAATCGCCTTCCTTTGCCCAGTCGAACAGCCACTTGGAATCGCCAATCGACAGGTTAACACAGCCGTGCGTCCCGGCATAGCCGAACAGGGTGCGCCAGTACGCCCCGTGCAACGCGCGCGCCGCGTCGAAGTACATTGTCCAGGGCACATCTTCCAGATAATAGTAATCCGAGCGGTCGGCTTCGAAAGCACCGCTCATCGTTTCCAGCTCTTTTTTCTTGTAAATCTGGTGCAAACCGGGACGGGTGAAGAACGGTTCGCCGCCGCTGGCAACCAGGGTGGCAAAAACCAGCTGGCGGTTTTCATAGACCGCCAGGGTCTGCTCGAACAGGTTGATCTCGATCCAGCGGTCGTTGGTCACCCTTTCCGGCGGGCTGGTGTCGATCACCACCTGGCGGATGTAGCGCCGTTCGACCCACTCGTCCACGCCAATCATGAACCAGTCGGTGTTATCGGCGTTCTGCACAGCGTAGATTTGCACCACGTTCTCGCGGTAAAGGGTTTTGCCGGTTTTGGGTGCGGCATAACCGGGCGCAGAACGCACCTCATTGGTGTCCATGATCCAGCCAAAGTTGTTGGCAGGCGTGTGCTTGAAGATCAGCCCCTGGAAAGACGAATAGCCCACCGGCGAAGCGCGCAACCACTCGCCGGAGCGCAGGCGGATCCACGGCTTGTTATTGTAGTATTCGACAGCAATGTAGGAAACATAGCGCAATTTGCCGGGGTCAATGAAACGGGTCGGGTTGTTGCCGGCAATGGCATCCTCGAAGGTGGCGTAGAGCGGAACTTTCTCATTTTCCGGCAGGTTGATGCGCGCAATAGTCACTGGCGCGCGGGTCATCTCTGGGGCAGGGCGATAGGCGGGCAGCGGGCTACCGGGCGCTGCCCGACTGGTCATTTTTGCCAGTTCGGTTATTTTTTGAGCCGGTCCGAGCAGCAGACAGTCCTGCGGGTCGGTCAGGTACACATCCGGCAGGCAGAGCGGTTTGCCGGAAGCCGGTGGCTGCGCCTGGGCATACACCGCTTTCGGTTGAAGCATGATCAGCCCGCCCAAAACCAGGACAATCGCTAACACCAGTAATTCAATCCGTTTCATTGCAACTCACCTGTGCGTCATAGACGCGAAATCCCTGCTTAAACACAACTCTTGTACGAAACACCATTATACCCAACGCTGAGCAGTTTTGTCCAACAGCGGGGGCGCTGTGCCAGTGCCCAATCTTTTAAATACGGATCGGGAAAAATGCCATTAATTAAGAGTTATTTTTCAGGCGGCTCAGCGGTCGTATGGATGTAAAACAGGAGGAACCATGAACAACCTCTTCTTGATCGGACTGATCCTTATCTTGATCCTGGTTGGATTTGGTTACCTGATTGCGGAGAACCAACAACTGCATGAGGAAAACGAAATGCTCTCCGAGCAGCTGCGATCCGCCAACGAAAATAACGCCGCGCAGATGGCTGAGGTCGAGCGGCTCAAGCAGGAACTGGCAGCCGTGTACAGTCAATGGCAGGCCGCGCAGGGCAAATTGCAGGTATGCGCTGCCGAGTATTCCCGCCTGCTGGATGAGAACAAGCAGCTGCGCGTGCTAATTACCCCGCTCAACACCACAACAGACGAGGCAAACACCACCAACCCAATCAACCTGCTGCCGGGTGCTGCCAATCTGCTGGCACTGCTGTTGATTGGAAAAATGGCGTACGACACCAACCAGACCAACCGGCGCAGCAAGGCTCAACTGGAACGGCACATCTACCAGCAAATTGCCCGCGCGCAACGAAAACGTATTGAAAAGTGAGCCACGGGACAGTATACTGAATTTGTAAAGAATTTCACAACGTCCCTCTTAAGTTTTACGTCCTGCCGGAGTCTAATAAGTAAACGAAATAAAGAAAGGACGGATGCGATGAAAACCCAGGTGCTCAAAATGGACTGTACCATTACCCACCCGGAGGGATTGTAGCCACCTGGTGGGTCACCCTTGAGCTCGACTTGCTGCTCAAAAAAATAGCCCGGCAGGATAAGCTCGCCTTTGAACAGTTGTATCCTGTCTTGAAGCCAAACTTGAGCCGCTTCCTCTTGTGGAAATTTAACCGCCTTGATGAATATGAAGTTGAAGGCATCGTCCAGCAAACCTTGGAGAAAGTATGGGAAAAAGCAAACACCTACAGCGGACAAACCGATATATCCGCCAAAAACTGGATTGTTGCCATTGCAAAAAATTTAGCCATTGATTACCTGAACCAGCGCCGGCGCCAGGTCGGGTTCGAAGAAGCATCGGAAGGCTGGCTCGCAGAGCATGCCCTGCATGTAGCCCACAGCAATAATCCCCTGGAAGACCTCACCATCCAAAACGAAAAATTCCGCCAACTGAAAAAATCGCTCACCCTGCGTGAGAAGCAAGTCTTCGAATTGCTGATCGAAGGGCATCCCCAGAAAAGCATTGCCCGCATGCTGCGTATCACGCCGCCGCGGGTTAATCAGTTGATTGTCGCCATCGGGCGCAAAATCCGCTCGAACAAGATGTGAACCCCGCCCTGTGGTGGGAGCAAGGCACCAGCATGGACGGCTGTTGACTCACCGCGAATTTTCCAGGGGGTCGTGGAAAACCACCCGGTTGAGGGTATTGTTGAGCATGTTGATAAAAGCCAGGGCAGGCTGCCCCAGCGCAGCGGCAAGACTTTCGGCATGGGATAGAATACGGCTGCCGGGCTCCAGTCCCAGCTCAATACCGGCAAGGAAACCGGTGTCCAAACCGGTCAACCCGGCAAGTGTTTCCAGAGTCAGCCCGCGGCGGCGGCGCTGCGCACCGAACCAGATGCCGAATTGCCCCAGCGCTCCAATACGAGATCGGTCATCCTCATGCGGATGTTGCCGTGTGGCAATGATGCGGAGCATGAAAATCAGGTCATCCGTCCTGATTGACACGGGCTTATTCATTTTGCTACCATGACGAACCTCCAAAAAGTTACGGGCAAACCGGCATCCTTCCATGCGTATCGATGGTCTCCTTGCCAATGTATTCAGGCGGACAGCCGCAGGGCGTAGAAATCGTCCCGGTTGGAACAACAGCCGCTGTTCGACATAATAAAATAAAGACAGGAATCGAGGACGATAGATGAGTGCTGGAGCGGGGTTGAAAAGAGGGAATGCAAAGGAAGAAATGATTTCATAAGCGGTTGTGCTGCGGTTGAATTACACCCATTAGACGTATAGACAGGTTGAAAATTAAGAGTCGGGAGGCGCTTTCCCGGCTTTGCATTTTTGTCAGGTGAGTGCGCCAGTTCAGGCGCGGGGTGAGGTTGTTTCAAAGATTCATCACGAATCAGCAACACGCGCCGTTTCATATCCTTGCGCAGTTCATCCGCTGGCATGAATTGCACCCACAAACCAAAACGGATAAAACGGTCGAAAAAGTCAACATAGGGTGGTAGATTTTGGGAAATAGCCGCATCCCAACGGTTTGGCAATTTCCGGCTTGCATCATTTTCACGCGGCTGGTGTTACAATTAAACTTATGACAAATCCCATCTCTTCCGATACGACCGCCCGCTCCGCAGCGGAGGCTCTTCACCGCCGCCGCTGGCTGCAGAACACGGTCGCTTTCCTTATTCGTACCCTTACCCGTACCACGTTCATCGGCACCGAGAACCTGCCGCCTCAGGGCGGCATCATCGTGGCGACCAACCACATCAGCCGCCTGGATATCCCGGTTCTGTTCGTCAATCCGGTGCGCACCGACATCACCGCACTAGTAGCAGACAAGTACCTTAAATATCCTTTCTTTCGTTGGTTTGCCATGACCGCGGGCGGCATCTGGCTGGACCGCAGCAAAGCCGACTTTTCCGCCTTTGGTCAGGCGCTGGCAGTACTGCAAGCCGGGCGCGCCCTGGGCATCGCCCCGGAGGGCACCCGCAGTGATACCGCCACCCTGCTGGAAGGTAAACCGGGCACCGTACTGCTGGCGCACCGCGCACGCGTTCCCATCGTGCCGGTCGGCATCACTGGCACCCATACCGCGCTCAAATCACTGCCGCGCCTGCGGCGGGGGGAAATCATCGCTCGCTTTGGCAAACCGTTCCGCCTGCCGCCCTTCTCACGTGAAAATCGCGAAGCAGACCTGCAACAGCAAACGGATGAGATCATGTGCCGCATTGCCGCGCTGCTGCCGCCTGAATACCGCGGTTTCTACGCCAATCATCCTCGCCTGAACGAACTGCTGGCGCAAGGAGATCACTGATCTCCCGCCCGGCGGGCATTCCCTCATCTGGGAGGAAACAACATGCCATTCACCATCCTGATCCCAATTCTGGCAGTGCTGATCTTTGTGACCGCCTTCGTCCTGATTCGCGCCAGCCTGTTCATGCAGGCACCCGAGCCGGTCGAGCCAGTGGAACTGGCGGAAGTTGATCCCGAAATCATCGCCGGGCACGTTGCCGCGGCGGTTCGCTGCCAGACAGTTTCACGCGACGGGCAACCCGCCGAGCGCGCCTCATTTTACGATCTGCACCGCGCGCTGGAAACACTCTATCCGCGCGTCCATGCCACGCTAGACCGGCAGGTCATCTCCAATTTCAGCCTTTTGTACACCTGGCGCGGCAGCAACCCCGAACTGCCGCCGGTTTTATTCTGCGGGCATCTGGACGTGGTGCCAGCGGACGAGGAAACGCTCGACCAATGGCAGCACCCGCCCTTTTCCGGCGAAATTGCCGACGAATACGTCTGGGGACGCGGTACGCTGGACGTCAAGGGACAGGTGATCAGCCTGTTGTACGCTGTCGAGCAGCTAATCAAGCAGGGTTTCCAGCCGGAGCGCACCCTCTACCTTGCCTTCGGCGAGGATGAAGAGACCAGTGGCAAACTCGGCGCCGGTCAGATCGCCGCGCTGTTGGCGGAACGCGGCGAAAAACTGGAAGCCGTGCTGGATGAAGGCGGTGCCATTGTCCAGGGCACTTTACCAGGCGTGGAAGTGCCAGTTGCATTGATCGGGATCGTCGAAAAAGGACACCTGACCCTGCGCCTGCGGGTGGAACGTGCTGGCGGGCATTCTTCCACCCCGCCGCCCAGTTCGGCGATCGGCATCTTGGCGCGTGCCATTACAGCCATCGAGGACAACCCAATGCCCGCCAACACCGCTTTCCTGCGCGAAACGTTCCGCTCCATTGGGGCAGCTGGATCACCCATGCTGCAAATTGCCCTCGCTAACCCCTGGCTATTCGGCGGATTGATCCGCCGCCGCCTGTCCGCCGACCCTCAGACCAACGCCGCCATCCGCACCACCGCGGCTGTGACGGTGATCCGCGGCGGGGAGAAGGAAAACGTGCTCCCGCCGGTGGCGGAAGCGCTGGTCAATTTGCGCCTGCTGCCCGGCGATTCGATTGCTGCAGTGTGCGAACGGGTGCGCAACATCGTCGATGACCGCAATGTGACCATCGAAGCCGTACCCGAATCGGCGCACGAAGCCCCGGTGGTAAGTTCCACCGAAAGTCCGGCGTACCTCAGTTTGTGCCAGGCTGTGCGCGAGGTCTTCCCCGGTGTGGTGACCGCGCCCTACATGGTGCTGGGGGCTACTGATTCGCGCTTTTACGTCAACCTGACCGAGAACATCTTCCGCCTCTCCCCGCTGGTGCTGACCCGTGAGGACATTGCCACAATCCACGGGGTCAACGAACGCATCAGCCTGCCCGCGCTTGGACGCATGGTTCAGTTCTACCAGCACCTGATGCGCTCCTGGTGCGGCGGCGACGAAACGCCAGCCAGCGAATGAAACACCTGCTGAGCCCCGCCCCTCTGCTGGCGGTTACTTTGATATTGATCGGGTTAACCGCCGCTTTTGCACCCGCCGAACGCACGCTGGGCGGCAACCTGCGCCTGGTGCTGCTGCACGGCGCGTGGGTGTGGAGCGGTAAACTGCTGTTTGCCGCCGCCGCGCTGAGCGGACTGGCTGGCTTGTTGCGCCCCGTTGTTTGGGCGCGGGGTTCGCGCGCGCTTGGTCAGGCTGGCTTGCTCTTCTGGCTGACCTACCTGCCCATGTCCTTGTTGGTGCAGGTGCAGAACTGGGGCGGCATTTTCTGGGACGAACCGCGCTGGCGCATCCCGTTCACCTTTGGGGTGGTCGGGCTGTTGCTGCAAATTGCCCTGGCACTGTTCGATCAGCCGCGCCTGACCAGCCTCGCCAACCTGATCTATGGAATCAGCCTGTGGGTGATGCTGGGCGGTGCAGAGAATGTGTTGCACCCCTCCTCGCCGGTGGCAGATTCCGGTTCCGGGGTCATTCAATTCACCTTCAGCCTGTTGCTGGCACTCACCACGCTGGCGGGCGGGTTGACCGCCGCGCTGCTCTACCGCTCGCGGCGCAGCCCAGCCAAGCCTCCCGCATGAAATCAAAACCTGCCGCACCGCTCGCCGTCCAGGTGGGATTCTTCACCCTGATCCGCCTGGTGTTGAACACCAGTTACCGGATGATCTACCCCTACCTCTCGACCTTCCAGGCAGGGCTGGGGGTTGGACTGCCCGCCATTTCCATCATCCTCAGCCTGCGCTCGCTGCTCGGTTTTGCCGGTCCTTTCCTCTCGCCCATCGCCGACCGGCGCGGCAGGCGGGTGAGCATGCTGCTGGGCTTGCTGGTGTACACCATCGGCGCGCTGGTAGTGGTCATCTTCCCGATCTATGCCGGGTTCTTTGCCAGTCTGTTGCTCATGTCGCTGGCAGTCATCATCTTTCTGCCTGCCATGCAAGCCTACCTGGGTGACCGGGTAGCGTACGCGCGGCGCGGGCGAGTGATGGGCATTACCGAGCTATCCTGGTCGTTTGCCTTTATTCTGGGCGTGCCACTGGTCGGCTGGCTGCTGGCGCGCAGCGGTGCCTGGCAGTCGCCCTTCCCGTTTTTGGCAGCCCTGGGCGCATTGGGGGTAATCGGCTTGTTGGTGTTCGTCCCAAAGGACAGTCCGCACAGCGACCCCCATCATGCCCCACCAGCACAAATGCCAATTGGCAGCCTGCTCAAGGTTAAGGCGGTTCGCGCCGGATTGATGACCGCGTTTGCCCTGGTTGCCTCGAATGAGGTGGTCAACCTGGTCTTTGGCGTCTGGCTGGAGGATGCCTTCCAGTTCAAACTGGCAGCACTGGGGGCAGCCTCGCTCGCCATCGGATTATTCGAGATGGGCGGCGAAGGGCTGTCGGCGGCGCTGGTTGACCGGCTGGGCAAAATCTGGTCGGTGCGCGCCGGCATCCTGATCAACTGTCTGGCAGCAGGCATGCTGTTCCTGTTTGGCGGCAGTGTGGTCGGAGGGCTGAGCGGCTTGTTCCTGTTCTACCTGAGCTTCGAGTTTACGCTGGTCTCCCTGCTGCCGCTGATGAGCGAGACCCTGCCAGCACTGCGCGCCACGGTGATGGCAACCATGCTTGCCAGCGTGGCGCTGGGGCGTTCAATCGGCACCCAGCTCTCACCGCTGATCTACCAACAGTTCGGCATAGCGGGCAATACCATCGTCACCCTGGTCATCAACGGGCTGGCACTGATTGCCCTCTCGCAAATCCGCATTGACAGCAACGGCAGCGGACAGGATTGAGCGCGAAAACTCTAATCAAATTCCAAAAAAATAGGCTTGACCCGCGCCCTCGATTTAAGATAGACTAACCTAAATCAATTCTCAGCGAACCCGATTCAATGCGCACGATCACCTTTTGCTTCTCGCTCTATTATTATTACGGCAATCCGCGCGGATTTGCCGGGCTTGGCGTATCCTAGAAGAGAAATGGTGAAGTTCTCGACGCGGCGCAACCGGCGCCGCGTTTTTGGTTTACCAGAAAGGAGATGGAATGACCGTTCGTGGAATTCGTGGAGCAATCACCGTCAACGAGGATGAACCCGCCGCTGTGCTGGAAGCGACCCGCCGCTTGTTGCTCGCCATCCAGGATGCCAACCCAGGCTTCGACCCGGACGACGCCGCCAGTATCCTCTTCACCACCACTGCCGACCTGGTTTCGGTCTTTCCCGCCCAGGCAGCCCGCCAGTTGGGCTGGAATGTTACCCCGTTGATCTGCGCGCAGGAGATCCCCGTGCCGGGCAGCCTGCCGCGCTGCGTGCGAGTCTTAATTCACTGGAATTGTGTGCTGCCGCCATCGGCTGTGCGGCACATCTACCTGGGTGAGGCAGCCAGCCTGCGCCCGGACTTATCCGTTTCATAATTTAAGGAGGTCGAAATGTTAATCGTCATGCAAAAAGACGCCACCCCGCAACAGGTGGACAACGTCGTCAACCGCATCCGCAGCCAGGGCTTGAGTGTGCATCTCTCGCAGGGCGCGGAGCGGGTGGTCATCGGTGCCATTGGCGACGATCGGGCAGTTTCCAAAGATCAGTTCATGCTGCTCGATGGGGTCGACCGCGTGTTGCCAATCCTGCGCCCCTACAAACTGGCATCCCGCGAGTTCAGCGAAAGCGACACCCACTTTCGCATTGGTGAAACGGAGGTGGGCAGCAGCCAGGTATTGCTGATTGCCGGACCCTGTTCGGTGGAGAGCCGTTCGCAGATCATCGAGACCGCGCACGCGGTGCGCGAAGCCGGGGCGCATGCCCTGCGCGGCGGCGCCTACAAACCGCGCACTTCGCCGTATTCATTCCAGGGATTGGGTGTGGAAGGACTGGAATTATTGATGGAAGCCCGCGCCGCCACCGGGCTACCGGTGGTGACCGAGGTTATGGCAACCGAGCAGATCGAACAGGTCAGCCAGGCTGCCGACGTGCTCCAGATTGGTGCACGTAACATGCAAAACTTTTCCCTGCTGCACGCCGCCGGAGCCGCCTGCATGCCGGTATTGCTCAAACGCGGGATGAGTGCCACGATCGAAGAACTGCTCATGGCGGCGGAGTACATCCTCTCGCACGGCAACCGCCAGGTGATGCTGTGCGAACGCGGTATCCGCACCTTCGAGACCGCCACACGCAACACCACCGACATCAACGCCGTGCCGGTGCTCAAATCGCTGACCCACCTGCCGGTGCTTCTCGATCCCAGCCACAGCACGGGCATGTGGCAGTACGTCACCGCTGTGGCGCGGGCGGGCATTGCCGCCGGTGCGGACGGATTGATCGTCGAGGTGCACCCACACCCAGAAGAAGCCATGTCCGACGGCAGCCAGTCGCTCAAGCCAGAACGCTTCGCCGAACTGGTGCGCCAGGTGCGCGCAATTGCCGAAGCAGTCGGGCGCAAGGTTGCCCCGCCGCTCGACGCTGTGACTGTACTGGAAAAGAAGAATGGTAGCCAGCCCGCCGCCTGAATTGCCGCTCGCCACGCGGACGGTGGCAATCGTTGGGCTGGGGCTGATGGGCGGGTCGCTGGCGCTGGCATTGCGCGGACAGTGCGCTCGCCTGCTGGGAATCGACCGCGACAATGCCACCCTCCGTCGCGCTGCGCAGCTTGGCCTGGCGGACTTATTGAGCGCTAACGCCGCCGAATTGCTCCCGCAGGCGGACGTGATCATCCTGGCAACACCGGTGCGGGTGATTCTCTCCCTGCTCGCCGAGCTGCCGCACTTGCATCCCGCTGCGGCGGTGGTGCTCGACCTGGGCTCGACCAAATCCGCCATCGTGGCTGCCATGCAGTCACTTCCACAGCGCTTCGATCCGCTTGGCGGTCACCCGATGTGCGGCAAGGAGCGTTCCTCGCTGGCGGAAGCCGAAGCGGGTTTGTACCTGGACGCGCCATTCGCTTTCACCCCGCTGGCGCGCACCGGTCCGGCAGCGCGCCGGGTGGCGCTGGAACTGGCGCAGGTGGTCGGCGCGCATCCGGTCTGGCTGGATGCAGACGATCACGACCGGCTGACCGCCGCAACCAGCCACCTGCCCTACCTGACGGCGAACGCGCTTGCGGCGATCACCCCTCCGGATGCCGCTGCTATGGTCGGTCCGGGTTTTCGCTCGACCACCCGCGTGGCAGGCTCGCCTGCCCACATCATGATCGATATCCTGGCAACCAACCGCGGCAACCTGCTGGACGGGCTTGCCCGCCTGCGCGGGCGGCTGGCACAGCTGGAATCACTGCTGGAAAAGGAAAATTGGGACGGACTCAGCCAGGCATTGGATGAAGGTGCGCAGCAGCGCCAGAGGTTGGTCGAAGAAATCACCGGGGTGAAGGTATGAAGCGACTGACGATAATGCCCGGCGCAGCGCTGCGCGGTGAAATCGACCTGCCGGGCGACAAGTCGATCTCGCACCGCGCCGCGTTGTTTGCTGCCCTCGCGGACGGCGAAAGCCGGGTGGAGAATTTTCTTGATTCGGGCGTCACCCGCGCGCTGCTCAACTGCCTGAGTGCACTGGGTGTGAACTGGCAACTGGAACATACCCGGCTGACCGTGTGCGGCGGCGAATGGGATACGCCCGCCCGCCCGCTGGACTGCGGCAATTCCGCCACCACCCTGCGTTTGCTGGCAGGCGCGCTGGCAGCGACCGGTGTCGCCGCCGTTTTAGACGGCTCGGCAGGGCTGCGCCGCCGCCCGATGCGGCGCATCGTCCAACCGCTGCGCCAGATCGGCGTGCCCATTGGCGCAGTTAATTCCGTCAGCCTGCCGGAGGAAGACGACCACGCACCGCTGGTGCTGTACGCCCGCCCGGCGGAAAAACGGCTCAACGGCGGTGTGCTGCGCCTGGACATTGCCAGCGCGCAGGTTAAGTCCTGTTTGCTGCTGGCTGGGTTGGCTGCCGATTCGCCCTTGGCGGTGATCGAACCACACCGCTCCCGCGACCATACCGAGCGCATGCTGGCAGCAATGGGTGTTCACCTGTCCAGCGCTCAAACCGAAAACGGCTGGCAGGCAACGGTGTATCCGCCGGACCAGGCACTTCGCCCGCTTAACCTGCGCATTCCGGGCGATTTTTCCGCCGCAGCATTTTGGATCGTCGCTGCATTGATCACCCCTGGCTCGCAGTTGAGGTTGCGTGGGGTGGGGCTCAACCCGGGGCGCACCGGCTTGCTGGAATCGCTCCTCGAAATGGGCGCACGCATTGAAGTTCAACCGCGCGGCGAACAAGGCGGTGAACCGGTGGGCGACCTGTTGGTAGAGTGTTCGCCGCTGCGCGGGATCGAAATTGGCGGTGAACGGGTAACCGCCATGATTGACGAATTCCCAATCTTCGGGGTAGCAGCCGCGTATGCCCACGGCGCAAGCGTGGTGCGCGATGCCGTCGAACTGCGCTATAAGGAGTCTGACCGCATTGCTGCACTGTGCCGCCTGCTGGCGGCGCTGGGCGGGCAAGCCGAAGCTCAGCCAGATGGCTTCACCATTTACGGGCGCGGCGGGCTGGCAGGCGGGGCGGTCTTCGACCCCGGCGGCGATCACCGCATGGCAATGGCAGCTGCAATCGCCGCTCTGGCTGCCCGGCAAGCGGCGACAGTTGTGCAGGCGGACATCATCCGCGAATCGTACCCCGAATTCGTTCAGGTGCTTGCCAGGCTGGGCGGAATCGTCCACGAGGAGGCTCATCCCGCCACATGAACGCATCACCGGCTACCTTCCTGCGCCTGGGCTTAACCGGCTATCCAATTGCGCACAGCCTGTCGCCGCTGCTGCACCGCGCCGCCTTGCGCGCCGCTGGCTGGCAAGGCGAGTACCGTCTCTACCCGGTGCCGCCCCTGCCACTGGGCGAAGGCCAGCTGCGCGCCTTGCTGGAGGGACTGCGCGCCCCTGCGGCGATGCGCCTGCATGGACTGAATGTGACCATCCCGCATAAACAGGTCGTGCTCAGCCTGCTGGACGACCTGTCCCAAACGGCGGGCACCATCGGCGCGGTCAATACCATCGGGCAGGTGGACGGGCGTTTATTTGGTGAAAACACCGACGCAGCCGGATTCTGGCAGGATTTCGAGCAATGCCTGCGCCTGGACGGTTGGAACAGTCAACCTGCCACCGCGCTGCTGATCGGCGCGGGCGGGGCAGCCCGCGCCGTGACCTATGCGCTGCTCACACATGGCTGGCAGGTGGCACTGGCAGCCCGCCAACTGGGACAGGCACGCAGCCTGGCAGCGGAGTTCAACCGCTTGGGACTGCCCGGCGAGGTGATTCCGCTGTGGCTCAAATCCGAGCCGCTCTCGCACTGGCGGCATGCGCGCGCGCTAATCAATGCCACCCCGTTGGGGATGGCGGCTTGCCCGCCGGACTGCCCCTATCCCCCCGATCTGCCGCTGCCGGAAGGCGCGCTTGTGTACGACCTGGTTTACCACCCGCCAGAAACCGCCTTGCTGCGTCGCGCCCGCGCCCAATCTCTGCGCGGGTTCAACGGGCTGGGTATGCTGATCGAACAAGCCCGCCTGGCATTTGCCTTTTGGAGCGGCTTCCTGCCGCCGCGCCAGGCGTTGTGGCAAGCGATCCAAAAACCGGAAGGAGAGCGAGAATGAGTCTGCGTTTTTTAACTGCCGGTGAATCCCACGGTCCCGGCTTGACCCTGATCCTGGAAGGTCTGCCCGCCGGGCTGCCGCTTGATTCGGACGTGATGGATGCCGACCTTGCCCGCCGACAGCACGGCTACGGCGCCGGTCCGCGCATGAAATTGGAGCGCGACCACGCCCGTATCCTGGGCGGGGTGATGGCGGGCAAGACCACCGGCGCACCGCTGGCGGTATTTATCGAGAATCTCGACCATGCCCGCTGGAAGGGCAAAGCCATTCCGCGCTTCAGCATTCCCCGCCCTGGGCACGCCGACCTGACCGGCGCGCTAAAGTACGGTTACGATGACCTGCGCCCGGCGCTCGAACGTGCTTCTGCCCGCGAGACTGCCGCACGAGTTGCCGCGGGAGCGGTCTGCCGCCATTTACTGGCGCAATTTGGCGTGCGCATTGGCGGCTACGTCTGCGCCATTGGCGAGGTCGAGGCTCACCTGGCAGGCATGCCGCTGGAGGAACGCATCCGCCGCGCGCTGGGCAGCGAGGTCGGCTGCCCGGACGAACAGGCTTCGGCAGCCATGCAAGCCCGCATCCGCGAGATCATCCAGCAGCGCGATACACTCGGCGGGGTAATCGAAGCCGTTGCCCTGGACCTGCCGCCTGGCTTGGGTTCCTACGTCCATTGGGAACGCCGCCTGGATGCTCGCCTGGCAGCTGCGGTGATGAGCATCCCCGCCATCAAAGGGGTCGAGATCGGGGCGGCATTCGAGAACACCCGCCGCCCGGGCACGCGCGTCCATGATGCCATCCGCCTGGAAGATGGCGGGCTGCGCCGCGCAGGGCTGGGCAGCGGCGGGCTGGAGGGCGGCGTGACCACCGGTCAGCCGCTACTGGTGCGCGCGGCAATGAAACCCATTGCTACCACCCTAACCCCGCAACACTCGGTTGACCTGGCATCTGGTGAGGAAGTGGAGACGCGCTACGAGCGCTCCGATTTCTGCCCCGTGCCGCGCGCTGTAGTGATCGTCGAAGCCATGCTGGCGTTTGTCCTCGCCGATGCGCTGATCGAGAAACTGGGCGGCGACTCGCTGGCAGAGATGCTGCCGCGCTTTGCCGCGCTGCCGCGCCCACGGTTGGCGGATTTGCACATGACCGCCAGCGACCTGGTCTTCTGGGAAGATGAGCAGCCATGAGCGGCGCGTTCCTGTTCCTGTACGGACCACCTGGATCGGGCAAGACCACCCTGGCAGGACGGCTGGCGCAGGCGTTGGATATGCCGGTCTATGACCTGGACAGCCACATCGAAGCCGCTGCCGGGCTGTCGATTGCCGACATTTTCGTCCGCGAGGGCGAGCCCGGCTTCCGCCGCCGCGAACAGGAAACGCTGCGCCAACTGCTCTGCCAGCTGCCCGGTGTGGTTGCCCTTGGTGGCGGCGCGCTGCTGAATGCGGACAACCGCCGGGAGACAGAAAACGCCGGGCGGGTGCTTTGCCTGTCCGCCGAGCCAGCCGTCCTGCTGGAACGCCTACAGCAAGGCAAGCAGGCTATCCGCCCACTGCTGGCATCCGGCAATAGCGACATCAAATCCCGTCTCCTGCGGCTGTTGGAGGAACGCCGCAGCCATTACGCCTCGTTTGGACTGCAGTTGGATGTCACTCACCTGCCCGTTTCCAATGCCACCAGCGCGGCGCTGACGGCATTGGGCGCTTTTCGGGTGAGCGGAATGGTGCAGCCGTACGATGTGCGTGTCAACCCCGCCGGGCTTAATTGTTGTTCCGCCCACCTTGCCCGGCTGGGGTGCTCCGGCAAGGTCGGGCTGGTATGCGATGAACATACCGCGCTGCTGTTCGCGCCGGATGTCGAACGCTCGCTGCGGACTGCCGGGCTTGAGGTGCAGCGCTTCACCATCCCGGCAGGCGAACACAACAAAACCCTGGCAACGGTCAACCAGTTGTGGCAGGGATTCGTCGCCGCCGGGCTGGAACGCGGCAGTCTGATCCTCTCGGTTGGCGGCGGCGTCACCGGCGATGTGACCGGTTTCGCCGCTGCCACCTACCTGCGCGGGGTGGCATGGGTCAACCTGCCGACCAGCCTGCTGGCAATGGTGGATGCGTCCATCGGCGGCAAAACCGGCGTGGATCTGCCGCAGGGCAAAAACCTGGTCGGCGCGTTTCACCCGCCGCGCCTAGTGTTAGCAGACCCGCTTACGCTGAACACCCTGCCAATACCCGAATTGCGCAGCGGGATGGCGGAAGTGGTCAAGCACGCGGTGATCGGCGATCCCGGGCTGCTGGAACTGTGCGCGCGTGGGCTGGACGCATTGTCGTGTGACTGGGACACCGTGGTGTGCCGCGCCGCGGCGGTTAAGGTAGCCATTATCCAGGCGGACCCCTACGAGCAGGGGCGGCGCGAAGTGCTCAACTTTGGGCATACCATCGCGCACGCCATCGAACAAGCCAGCGGCTACCGGCTGCGCCACGGTGAGGCGGTTGCCATCGGTATGCTGCAGGAGACCCGCCTGGCAGAACGCATCGGTCTGGCGCAAGCCGGGCTGAGCCAAACACTGGCAGACGTGCTACGCGGACTGGGGCTGCCGGTGGAAATCCCCGCCGGGCTGGACAAGACCGCCCTGCGTGCCGCGATGGAGGTGGACAAGAAACGCCGCGCCGGACGGCTGCGCTTTAGCCTGCCGCGCCGTCCTGGTCAGGTGGAGTACGGCGTTCTGCTCGAAGAGGAAGCCCCATTGAGTGAGGTGCTGCAATGAAGACTATCCTGGTGCTACACGGCGCTAACCTGAATTTACTCGGCGAACGCGAGCCAGAGGTGTATGGCAGCCTGACCCTGGCGGAGATTGACCGCCGCCTGGTGACGGAAGGAGAAAAGCTGGGCTTGAGCGTGCGCTCGTACCAATCCAACCACGAAGGCGCACTGATCGACGCGCTGCACGAAGCCCGCCGCAGCGTTCAGGGTGTGCTGTTCAACCCGGGCGGGTACACTCACACCTCGGTCGCGCTGCGAGACGCAGTGGCTGCCATTGCCATTCCGGTGGTCGAGGTGCACCTGTCCAACCCGCAGGCGCGTGAGGATTTCCGCCGCGTCTCGCTGATGGCGCCGGTCTGTCGCGGGAGCATCGCCGGGTTCGGCTGGCGCTCGTATTGGCTGGGTCTGCACGCACTGGCGGCTATTCTGGAAAGGGAATAGCATTCCCTCCAAAACCGAATCCCCTTCTCGCTGGGCACAATCGGGCTATAATGAATCTGCTTTCTCAATCCGACCGACAACAGAGGTACTCCCATGCCCGAAGCCGCCATTCGCGCCGAAAACCTGACCTACCGCTACGGCAACCTGCTCGCCGTCGATCACATCAACTTCGAGGTTAGCGAAGGGGAAATCCTCGGCTTTCTGGGTCCTAACGGCGCCGGCAAGACCACCACGGTCAAGATGCTGACCGGGCAAATGCGCCCCAAGGAGGGCAAAGCCAGCCTGCTGGGCATGGACATCACCCGTGAGACCGAGAAAATCCAGGCGCAGATCGGGGTATGTTTCGAGATCGCCAACCTCTACGAGGCGATGACCGGGGTGGAGAATTTGAAATTGTTTGCCGATCTGTTCGGGGTCAAGAAGTTCGACCCGCGCGCACTGCTCGAACGGGTTGGGCTGGGTGAGCGCGGCAAAGACCGCGTGGAGGGCTATTCCAAAGGCATGAAGCAGCGCCTGATGGTCGCCCGTGCGCTGGTCAACCAGCCGCGCATCCTCTTCCTCGACGAGCCGACCGAAGGGCTCGATCCAGTCTCGGCGGAATCGATCCGTAACCTGATCCTGGCGGAAGCCGAAAAAGGTGTGACCGTCTTTCTGACCACGCACGACATGCTCGAAGCCGACAAACTTTGCCACCGGGTGGCGTTCATCAACCAGGGCAAAATCGCCGCGCTGGATACGCCGCACAACCTCAAGCAGCAGTACGGCAAGCGCATGGTCAAAGCCCAGGTGATCGGCGCAGACGGGCGGCTGGAAAACCGCGAGATCATGCTCGACACAGATCAAACCGCCGCTGACCTGCAGCAATTGTTCAACGCCGAAAAAGTGGTCACTCTTCACAGCGAGGAAGCCAGCCTGGAGGATATCTTTATTAAAATTACCGGGCGAGGGTTAGTTTAAATGAACTGGCAAACCATTCCCCCGCTGATCCGCAAGGACCTGACTCTCTTCTTCCGCAACCGCTTTTACGCGTTCATCACCGTGCTGGCGCTGGCAGCCTACACCGGCATGTATTACCTGATGCCCAAACAGGTGAACGAGGTGATCCAAATCGGGTTGTACGCGCCCGCCAGCGCTGCCGAGGCGGTCAACCGGCTGGGCGAGGACGGGCTCAACTTCACCCGCTTTGCCAGCCTGGCGGAAATGCAGCGCGCCGTGGAGGACAAGACGGTCGTTGCGGGGTTCGCTTTCCCGGAAAACCTGCTCGCCGACCTGCTAGCCGGTGCCCGTCCGACGATTGACATCTACGTTCCCTCCGACGTCGACCGCGATACGCGCGAGGCAATGCAGGTGGCCGTCGAGGCGATTTCGCTGGTCATCACCGGTCAGCCGTTGAACATCGAGTCGAATGAGGTCATCCTGGGGCGCGACATGGCGGGCATACAGATCCCGCCGCGCAACCGCATCCTGCCGCTATTCGCGGTGGTGCTGCTGATGTTCGAAACGCTGGGGCTGGCAAGCCTGCTGGCGGAAGAGATCCACACCGGCACCATCCGCGCCTTGCTGGTCAGCCCGTTGAGCGCGGCGGAACTGTTCATTGCCAAGGGCGTGGTCAGCATGGGGATCGTGCTGGCACAAGTGGTACTGCTGATGACCCTCACCGGCGCAATGAGCGCCGCTCCGCTGCTGATGTTGATCACCTTGCTGCTCGGTGCGCTGCTGGTGACCGGCATCGGCTTTTTGATGGGCGCCGCCGGTAAGGACATGCTTTCGGTCATGGCGTGGGGCGTGCTGATCATGATCCTGCTGGGTATCCCCTCGTTTGGCGTGCTCTTCCCCGGCACGCTGACCGGCTGGGCAAAACTGATCCCCTCTTACTACCTGGCGGATACCGTTCACCAGGTGGTCAACTTCGGCGCGGGCTGGTCACAGGTTGCCGCCAACCTGGCATGGCTGACCGCTTGGGATGCCGCCCTGCTGCTGGCGGGCGTTCTGGTCTTGAAAAGGAAGTTCACATGAACCCCAAGCGCGTGTTCACCCTGCTGCGCAAAGAATTTGCTTACGGCTCGAAGAATTTCATCTTCGTCATGGCAGTGATCATGCCGGTGGTGCTCAGCCTGACCATTTCGCTGCTGGTCGGGACGCTGTTTTCCGGCAAGCCGCGCCTGGGGATTGTTGACCTGGGCGCATCGCAACTGACCAACCGGTTGAGCCAGCTGGACTACCTGACCACACGGGTTTACCCGGCGGTGGATGCGCTGCGCAGCGATGTGGAACGCGGCGCGCTGGACATGGGCGTGGTGCTGCCCGCCGGTTTCGACGCCGGGTTGCAAGCTGCCGGAAGCACAAGCATCGACCTGTTTGTATGGGGAGAAAGCCTGCTCAAACACCGCAGCGTGCTGGCGGTCTCACTGGTGCGCCAGATTCTGACCGTTGCCGGGCGTGAGATACCGGTCAACACCCGCCTGGTGACGCTGGGCGAATCAGCCAACATTCCCTGGGATGTGCGCCTGTTTCCGTTCGTCGTGCTTATCACCATCCTGCTGGGCGGCACAATGGTGCCCGCCACCTCACTGGTGGAGGAAAAGATGCGCCGCACCTACCGCGCCCTGCTGACCACCCCCGCCACGCTGGCGGACGTGCTGGCTGCCAAAGCCCTGACCGGCGTGCTGCTCTCGCTGTTGGTCGGGCTGCTGATCCTGACCATCAACAACGCCTTCGGCGCGCAGCCCGCCGCGCTAATC
>DAOUMN010000084.1:0-16515 GCA_034411135.1 Bellilinea sp. | reverse complement strand
CCCCGCCAGAAGCCTTGACACCCATCTCTGGACCGACCACCCGCCGCATCAGAGCAACGTCGTGGGCTGTTGCTCCGCCGCCGGAAAAACCAGTTGAGGTCTTGACGTAGTCTGCTCCGGCTTCTTTGGAAATCAGGCAGGCGATCACCTTTTCCTCGTCGGTCAGCAGAGCAGTTTCGATGATGACCTTGACGATCACGCCGCGGGCATGCGCCGCCTGGACAACGCCGCGCACATCACGCGCCACCAATTGCAGGTCGCGGGCTTTGAGCGCGCCGATGTTGATCACCATGTCGATCTCGGTTGCACCCTGGTCTATGGCGTGCCTTGTCTCGAATACTTTAACTTCCGGGGCGGAAGCACCCAGCGGGAAACCAATCACTGTGCACACTTTAACCGTGGAACCTTCCAGTAGTTTGGCGCATAATTCCACCCAGGCGGGGTTGACACAAACCGAGGCAAAACCATATTTGCGTGCTTCGAAGCACAACTGGGCGATCTGGTCGGGGGTGGCATCGGGTTTGAGCAGGGTGTGATCGATCATCGCGGCGATTTTCATGTCCTGCGGAATGCCGCCCAGGCTGGAGGTGAGCCGGTCAGCACCAGCACTGATCACCTGTCCGGTACGGTCGAAACAAGTGCGCACGCATAAGCCTTCTGCACAGGCAAATTTACATTTGCCCTCCAGAGAGGATGTTTTGTTTTGCTCGTGCTCCATCATTGCCACGAGCACTTCGCGGGTGATGATTTCTACCAGCGTTTCAACCGTCTTTTGGTCCGGACTCATGCGTTCACGCTCCCTTGAGGTATTGTTTTTCAACCGCAATAATTTTTTCCACCCGGCGGGTATGGCGTCCACCGCCGAATTCGGTCAACAGCCAGGTTTTGAGAATCTGACGGGCGAGATTTACGCCGATCAAGCCTGCACCGAGGGTCAGGACGTTGGCATCGTTGTGTTCACGGCTGTTGATAGCAGAGGCATGATCGTAAGCCAGGGCAGCCCGCACGCCAGGGACTTTATTGGCAACCATGCAGGAACCGATCCCGGCGCCATCAATGACCACTCCCCGCCAGGCTTTTCCGTTGGCGACCAATTCGGCTACTGCATGGGCGTAATCGGGATAATCGACCGCATCCTTGCTGTGCGTGCCAGCATCTATGATGGTAAAACCCCACTCTGCCAGGTCGTTTTTCAAGGTTTCTTTCAACTCGAAGCCGCCATGATCTGCGCCGATGGCTACGGTTTGTCTCTGTTCACTCTGCGGTGTATGAGCTGGTTCAGCGGGCGCAGGCAACGCGTTGGCGTGGCCGCCAAGAGTGTTTTCAACCACCCGCCGGACGATTGCTTGAATTTCAGAATCGGGAAGAGAACTCAATTCACTCATCCTGAATATTAACGATTGAGACTATGCTTGCGGTTCCGCCAATGACAGGGGAGTTAATGATGAAAATCGGATTGGGGCAAAAAGGAGCGAAAAAAGAACATCTTCATTATCCCGGATAAAGCAGTTCGCGTCAAGATTGAGCAAACAAATGATTGGCAAAAATTCATGAGGATTGTCATACCAGGAGCGTGCAACTGTCACTTGAGCCATTACGCTTCTGGGACTACGATTATATTCAATAAAATGAATATCCTGGTTCCGAAAGGTAAAGATCATGTTGAATATCAAAATCCTCGGCGGCGGCTGCGCCAATTGCAAACGCCTAGAAGCTGTCACGCGTGAAGTTGTGGAGGCGATGGGTTTGCAAGCAGAATTCGAAAAAGTCACTGACCATAACGAAATCATGCAGTATCCCATTCTGTCCACACCGGGATTGGTGATCGAAGGCAAGGTCGTCTCATCGGGACGGATTCCCTCAAAGGTGGAGATTGAGGGCTGGTTGCAGCAATCGGGTTGAATGGCTACTGTGAATCCGATCCCGTTTCTTGCAAAAGCCATCGAAGAGCGCCAACCGGTGGTTGTTGCGACATTAATCAGTGCAAAGGGCGCGTCACCGGCGAAAGTTGGTGCGCAAATTGTTTTGCTCGCAGATGGAACAACTGCGGGTACGATCGGCGGGGGCAAACTGGAGGCTGCGGTGCTTGCTGATGC
Source organism: Bellilinea sp. (assembly GCA_034411135.1). Classification (GTDB taxonomy): domain Bacteria; phylum Chloroflexota; class Anaerolineae; order Anaerolineales; family Anaerolineaceae; genus Bellilinea. Next base: position 14,419 of record DAOUMN010000084.1, on the reverse strand, counting down.
CCGCCAGGCACTTGAGTTTCAACAGGCTGGCTTGCATCATTATGCACTGGCAGAGGAAGGATCAGACGCGATTGGCACGCTGTGCGGTGGAGAGGTTACCGTTTTTATGCAACCTTACTTACCTGCTCCAAAATTGATCCTGGTGGGCGGGGGGCACATTGGACGCCCGTTGAAAGTAATGGGTGAGGCAGCAGGATTCGAAGTTCATGTGGTCGATATTCAGCCTGGACGGGCAACCGTACCGGAGCTGGAACAGACCGCATTGGATGCCGATTCGTACGTTGTCCTGATTACAACCGACCATGTGTCCGATGAAGCTGCGCTGCGTTTGGCGCTTAAGTCACCTGCGCCGTACATTGGCATGATCGGCAGTCTGGCAAAGTGCCGCACCATTCGTGAGCATTTGCTCACAGATGGCTTTGAATTGAACGACCTGGAACGAGTGTATGCGCCCATTGGGTTGGATTTGGGCGGTAGCAGTCCTCAGGAAATTGCGGTTGCCATTCTTGCCGAGGTGATCGCCTGCCGGCACCAAAAAACAGCCGGGAAGGCAATTCGCTTGCGCCGTTTGGACCCCGCCTGAAAAAGGATTTCTTGTCCACATGATATCTGTTTTCGATCAGTACCCGTTTACCGCTATTGTCGGTCAGGAGCGAATGCAGCGCGCCTTGATCCTGAACGCGATTAACCCGCGCATTGGTGGGGTATTGATCCGTGGTGAGCGCGGTACCGCAAAATCAACTGCTGCTTGTTCCCTGGCGGCATTGCTACCCGAACTGGCAGTTGTTGCCGGTTGTCGTTTCGGCTGCGATCCTCATAGTCCGCAGGATTGGTGCACGGAGTGCAGTCAACGCTTTGTCGATGGAAAAATACCGCCCAGCGTTATGCGCGCAACGCCGTTCATCAACCTGCCCATTTCAGCGACCGAAGATCGGGTGGTCGGAACTTTGGACATTGAGAAAGCCATCCAAAAAGGCGAACGGGCTTTTGAGCCTGGTGTATTGGCAGCAGCCAATCGCGGGCTATTGTACATTGACGAAGTCAATCTTCTGGACGATCATGTGGTCGATGTCCTCTTGGATGCCGCTGCAATGGGGGTCAACATCATCGAGCGTGAAGGTGTTTCCTTCCGACATCCAGCGCGTTTTATGTTGGTGGGAACCATGAATCCGGAAGAGGGCGACCTGCGCCCGCAACTGCTTGACCGATTTGCATTATCGGTTCAGGTGCGTGGTTTGAAGAATGCGCTGGAACGGGTGGCAATTCTCAAACGTCGCCTAGCATACGAACAAGATCCGCGCCGGTTTTTTGCCGAATGGCAGGAACGTGAACATGCCCTTGGATTTAAGATTCAGCAAGCCCGCCGCTCGTTGCACCAGGTGGATTATCGTCCTGCTGACCTGGAAGCGATTGCCCGGTTAACCACCCATTTTGGGGTCGATGGTCACCGGCCTGATTTAGTGATCTTAAAAACCGCCCGGGCTCAGGCAGCCTTCGAAGGGCGCGGTCAGATCAATGATGAGGATATTGCCATTGCTGCAGAACTGGCATTGCCCCACCGCTTGAAACGCACCCCATTTGATGAGCCCGTTCGAGAGACAAGTCTGCTGCGAGATGAGATTGATCAGCTGCTGGGTTTGCGCAGTGGATCGAATTCCATGCCCGAACGCCGCCCCATTGGCTGGAAAACCTACGATGAGGTTTTAGCGGAATACGCTGATCCGAACAATCCTTTGAAGGATTTTATCGATACTGGTATACGGTAAGACGATTCCCCAGATTCTTCTATGAGTTCATCTAGAGTTGTTGATCCGAGCAGTTTCTGAAATCGCGGTCTGATTTCTCTGGAGGCTCAGATGTTATATTTCATCATTTCTTTTCTAATATTTCTGCTTTCGTTTGTGGCAGGCTTAATGGGTTTGGGTGTGGCATTTATTGCCACACCAGTGCTTGGATTATTTAATTTCGATTTGAAACACGTAATTATGCCCTGGTCGTTATGGTTGAATGGTCTAACCGCGATATCAAGTGCGATTGCATTTGCCAGGGCAAAAATGGTGGATTGGCGAACAGCACTTCCTATCCTTGTCATTACAACTGTTTTTGCCCCGGTAGGTGTATGGCTATTACAATTTTTCACAACCACAACCTTATGGTGGATTTATGTTGTCGTATTGTTTTTTTTGGCATACCGGATGGCTTTCCCGCCCAAGCAAAATGATCTGCAAATACCCAACATCACTGACCGTACCCGGATAAAGGGTGGCTTGATTGGTGTCCTAATTGCTGTATTTGCAGGTTTATTAGGCGTTGGTCCCGGTTTTCTCATGATGCCTACGTTGGTGCTACTTGGTTATCCTGCCCGGTTGGCAGCAGCCTCAAACAGCGTAATCGTTACTTTACCTTCGTTTTCCGCTTTTATTACCCATTTGCCAAGCGCACAGTTTGATTGGTTAATGTTGATCCTGACATCCATTACATCCGTGATAGGAGCTCAAATGGGCGCTTCTTTTATGTCTAAACGAGTTAAATCAATTACACTGACGAGGTTGTTTGCGGTTGCTCTTGTATTATTAGCTGTGCAGCGGGTATTCCTTCTCGTCAGTTGAAATTTCGCAAGTCAAGCCTGGATGGCACGAAATCTTACAAAGGCGTTGGATTTTGTGCGCTTGTATATAAAATTTGCATTATAACCTTCCCTTGACAAATAATAAAAAGGGATTAATATTCAATTCATATTAAATATCTTAAAGGCGTTAACTGCATGACTGAACTTAAAGATCATTTTTTAGTTGTATGCGAAAAAACGATGGGGCAGTTCATGGCGCGCTCAATGCGCTCCTTCTGGCAATATGCCAAAGAGCAGGGCTTGACCATGACCCAGATGGTCGCACTGCGTCACATTCACTACAAAAAGGAATGCAATATTTCCGAGATCAGCGAGGAATTGGGGGTTACCAACGCCGCTTCCAGTCAGCTGCTTGACCGCCTGGTGCAGCAGGGTTTGATTGCCCGTCATGAAAATCCGCTCGATCGACGCAACAAAAAAATCGTCCTGACCGAGCGCGGGCAGCAGATCATCCACGAGAGTGTAGTGGCTCGCCAGCATTGGCTGCGCCACCTGGTAGATCATCTCTCGCCGCGCGAAATGGATCAGGTTATTCAATCGTTCAACCTGCTGATCGAAAAGCTCGAACAAATCGAACCGACTTGATCGGTTAGCGTATTAAGGGTAAAAGGAGTCCGGCGTATGTTACGTATTCTTAAGTATTTAAAGCCGTTTACGCTGCCAGTCGTTTTGTCTATTTTATTGCTCTTCGTACAGGCGAATGCAGACCTGGCACTTCCCGATTATATGTCGCGGATCGTCAATGTGGGCATTCAGCAGGGGGGTGTCGAAAGTAGTATTCCACAGGCAATCCGTCCACAGATGCTGGAGCATGTGTTAATTTTCCTAACCCCGCAGGAACAGGCGCAAGCCTACCAGGCTTACCGGTTGGTGGATTCCTCCAGCCCGGATTATTCCGAACAGGTTAAGAACTATCCGGCATTAGCGAATGGCGCGGTTTACGTGTTGAACAGCACGGAACCCGCGCTGCTTGATTCGTTAAAACCGGTGATGGCAAAGGGTTTGCTGATCGTTGCCGGAATTGAGCAGATGATTGCTAACCCGGATCAGGCGCAGACCCTGCTTCCCGGAACGGGATTTGATCTCTCAAAATTGCCCGCTGGTGTGGATTTATTCACTTTGCTGAACAACCTGCCTCAGGCTCAGCGCGATCAAATGCGCGCCGCCATTGAGCAGCGTTTTGCGGCAATGGGCGGCGAAGCCGCCATTCAACAGGCGGCTGCCCGGCTGGTAAAAGCAGAATATGAAGCGCTGGGAGTGGATACTGCTCAAATTCAGAATCAGTATATATTTCGGGTTGGCGGGCAAATGCTGCTGATCGCCCTGCTTTCAGCCGCGGCAATCATTCTGGTCGGTTTCCTGGCTGCCCGCGTGGCAGCCGGTTTGGCGCGCAATTTACGCCACCTGTTGTTCGAGCGGGTAATGCGCTTTTCCAGCGCCGAAATCGAAAAATTTTCGACCGCATCGCTGATTACTCGTTCGACCAATGACATAACCCAAATTCAGATGGTCATGATGATCCTGATCCGCATGGTTTTCTATGCACCCATCATCGGCATCGGCGGGATCATTCGCGCAGTGAGCAAGAGCGCTTCGATGTGGTGGATCATTGCGCTGGCTGTGATCAGTCTGATCGGGTTGATCGCGGTTGTCTTTGTCATCGCAGTTCCCAAATTCAAGATCATCCAATCCCTGGTTGACCGCTTGAACCTGATTGGGCGTGAAAACCTGACCGGCATGATGGTGATTCGCGCTTTCAACCGTCAAAAGTATGAGGAGGCGCGCTTCGAACAGGCGAATCGCGACTTAACCCAGACCAGCTTGTTCGTCAACCGTGTCTTTGTGATCGTTATGCCCTTCATGATGGTCATCCTCAACGGAATTTCGGCGTTGATTATCTGGGTTGGGGCGCACCAGGTTGCGCAGGCGACCATGCAGGTGGGCGATATGATGGCGTTCATGCAGTATGCTATGCAAATCGTGTTTGCCTTTATGATGCTGTCCTTTCTCTTCATTTTGCTGCCACGAGCAGATGTGTCCGCAAACCGGGTGGCGGATGTGCTTGAAACGAATTTGACCATTCAAGATATCCCGCAACCGAAATCCTTCCCGCAGCCGTTTTGCGGGCGAATCGAGTTTCGCAACGTGTCGTTTCGCTACCCGGACGCCGAGGAGTACGTTCTTCATAACCTCAACTTCACCATGCAGTGTGGTCAAACCACAGCCATTATCGGCACCACCGGTTCGGGTAAATCGACCATCGTCAATCTGATACCGCGTTTCTATGATGTCAGCGAAGGCGCAATTCTGATTGACGGAGTGGACATTCGCGAAGTCAGCCTGAGTGAACTGCGCGACAAGATTGGCTATATCCCGCAGCGCAGCAATCTGTTCAGTGGGACGATTGAGAGCAATCTACGCTATGCGGACGAAAACGCCAGTGAAGATGTCATGCGCCGGGCGTTGGAAATGGCACAGGCCGATGAGTTCGTTTTTAGCAGCCCAGATGGTTTGAAAACGTCTGTATCACAAGGCGGTGTCAACTACTCCGGCGGGCAGAAACAGCGCCTGAGTATTGCCCGGGCACTGGTCAAGCAGCCACCGATCTATATCTTCGATGATAGTTTCTCAGCGCTGGATTACCGCACCGATGCCCGCCTGCGGCGCGTCTTGAAACAAAAACTTGCCGACAGTGCGGTAATCATCGTTTCCCAGCGCGTGGCAACCATCAAAAACGCCGACCAGATCCTGGTGCTGGATGAAGGACGGATCATTGCCAAGGGCACTCACGCCGAGTTGATGGAATCCTGCGAGGTGTATCGGGAAATTGCCCTCTCCCAACTAAAGCGAGAGGAGGTGATGGCATGAGCAACAACACCCGTCCAGAGTATTCAAAAGATCAACAACCCGTTGCTGGCGCAGGAAGAGCAGGTATGCCCGCCCGTGGTCCAATGGGGGGGCGCGGACCCTTTGGCGGTCACATGATGATGGGCAAAGTGGAAAAAGCGCGCGATTTTAAAGGCACGCTGCGCAAACTGGTCGCTTACCTTGATCCATTCAAAGTCACCATTGCCATTGTGATTGTGCTGGCGCTAGGCTCGACGGTGTTTGCCATTTTGGGACCGAAAATTCTCGGCAATGCCACCACCAAACTTTTCGAAGGGCTGATGGCGCAATTAAGCGGCAGTGGAAGCATCGATTTTGCCGGGATTGGTCAAATTCTGCTCACTGTGCTGGGATTGTACCTGTTCTCGGCTGCGCTGAGTTACCTGCAAGGCTGGTTGATGACCGATGTTGCCATTACGGTTACTTACCAGTTGCGCAAGGAGATCATGGCGAAGATCAACCGGACACCCTTCGGTTACTTTGACAACACTACCCACGGTGAAGTGCTCTCGCGCCTGACCAACGATGTGGATACGGTCAACCAGACGCTCAACCAGAGTCTGACCCAGATCATCACCTCGCTTGCCACGGTAGTGGGCGTGCTGGTGATGATGTTGACCATCTCTTGGCAGATGACGTTGGTAGCGCTTTTGATCGTGCCGCTATCGCTGGTGGTGGTGATGCAGATTGTTCGAAATTCGCAGCGCTTTTTCTCCCAGCAGCAGGAATACCTGGGCAATGTTAACGGACATGTGGAAGAAATGTTCGGTGGACACACCATTGTCAAAGCCTTCAATGGTGAAAAGAAGAGCATCGAGCGCTTTGACCAGTACAATACTGCGTTATACAGCTCTGCCTGGAAGGCACAGTTTTTCTCTGGGATCATGATGCCGATCATGGCATTCATCGGCAACCTGGGCTACGTGGGAGTGACCATTCTGGGCGGATGGCTAGCGATTCGCGGGGCGATCACACTGGGCGATATCCAGGCTTTCATCCAGTATGTGCGCTCATTCACCCAGCCAATCACCCAGTTGGCAAACATTTCCAATGTTCTACAACAAACCGTCGCGGCGGCTGAGCGGGTGTTCGAATTCCTCGCTGTCGAGGAAGAGATGGCAGAAGCCGGTCAGCCGGTGCACCTGGAAAAGGTGCGTGGCGAAGTTGAATTTCACGACGTCCACTTTGGTTACCTGCCGGACAAGCCGGTGATCCATGGTTTCTCTACGCATATTCAACCGGGTCAAAAAGTTGCCATTGTTGGACCCACCGGCGCGGGGAAGACCACTATCGTCAAGTTGCTGATGCGCTTTTACGATGTGCAGCAGGGCGAAATCCTCATTGACGGAGTCAACATCAAGGCTTTAAGCCGTGAGGATTTGCGTTGCATGTTCGGGATGGTACTGCAGGATACCTGGCTGTTCAACGGTACGCTGGCAGATAACATCCGCTACGGGCGGGAGGATGCCAGCGAGGACGATGTTATCCGCGCTGCTCGCGCCGCGCATGTGGATCACTTCATCCGCACTTTGCCGGACGGTTATAACATGGTGCTGAACGAGGAAGTGACCAATATCTCCCAGGGGCAAAAGCAGTTGTTGACCATCGCACGCGCAATTCTGGCGGACCCAGCCATGCTCATTCTCGATGAAGCGACCAGTTCTGTGGATACCCACACCGAGCTACTCATTCAGCGGGCGATGGACTCGCTGATGCAGGGACGCACCAGTTTCATCATTGCGCATCGTCTGTCGACCATCCGCCATGCCGATCTGATCCTGGTGATGCGCGATGGCAACATCGTCGAGCAGGGCAGGCACGAGGAATTGCTCGAACAGGGCGGTTTCTATGCCGAACTGTACAACAGCCAGTTCGAGAAGATCGAAGCCGAGCCCGCGCTGGCAGGCTAATGAGCCAACGGCGTTTCAGCCGGTGGTGAGCAGCACACCATTTTGCGATGGGTCGCGCAGCAGCAAGCCATTCCCTGCAGTTTGGCAAGGGATGCGTAACCGCTCCAGGCGGTCACGCATCTTTTCCAGGTCTGCTGGAGCAGGCAGTACAATGGAGAAAAAACGCATGCCGAGTGCCTCTGGCGGGGGCGGCGAAGCACCGTCTCCCTGCCAGGTATTCAGTCCGATGTGATGGTGATACCCTCCTGCGGAGACAAATCCCATGCGGATAGCGGCATCTACTCCCATGTTATCGAACCCCAGCATGCCGTGATAAAACCGCATGGCTTCATCCAGATCGCGGACGTGCAGGTGAACGTGTCCAATGCGGGTTTGCGGCGGGAGCGGGGCGTTCAGCGCGTCACCGGGTTGGAGATGGGCAAACAAGGCGTGCAGATCAAGCGGCTCGCGTCCATCGCTCAAGCTGCCGTCTGCGCGGCGGGTTATGTACTGACCACCTGCCAGGCTCCATTGCCCGTCTTCCGGTGATTCGGCGTACAGCTCGATCCCATTACCTTCCAGGTCTTGAAGGTAGGTGGTTTTGGTCATGATGTGGTCGGTGGGGTAATTGGGAATGTGTAGATTCATCAGGCGGGCAATGGCGCGGGCAAGTTCACGCTGGTTGGGGAACAACACGGCGAAGTGGTACAAGCCGGTTACCCGGCGGTAGCGGCGTGCAGATGGCTGCTCGACCAGGTGAAGCAGATCCCTGCCCCCGGCGCCAAGCCCAGCCTGGTTGCCATCCCGCCAGTGCAGGTGGAACCCGAGTGCTTGCTGGTAGAAGTGGATTTGGGTATCGAGGCTGGCAACCGTAAATGAAACTTGCCCGATATGAGCTTGCGGGTGTATGGAAAAGGTTTCCTGTACAGGGTCGATTGGCTGCTGGTTCATACGGAAAAAACCTCGCAAACTGGATAAATTTGATCAAGTATAATTCAAAAGTCCTCACCGCGGTGAGGACTTTTGAATGATTGTAAAGGTTAGTAAGGATCGAAGTGCCGGGTTACTGGTGGCGGATCATCAGCGCTTCGAGATCTTCATCCAGGGCTTGCAGGTCTTCTTCGTGTTCGACCTCCTGCGATAGAATGGTCAATACCATGTTATAGGTCACCGGGTCTTTGTCTTTTACAATCGCCAATAGTTTAGTGTATACATCGATGGCGCATTGCTCGCCGTGGATGTTCTGCGCCAGGATTTCTTTCACGAACGGATTGGTGGGCGCTTCGTAACCACAGTGGGTGGTTTTGAGCCATTCCTCCGGGCTGATTAACGGTGTGCCGCCCAGTTGGATGATGCGCAGCGCGAGCATATCGGCGTGCGCCAGTTCCTCGCCAGCGTGGAGTAGCAATTCGGCGGCGATAGCGTCTTTCATAGGGCCCTTGACGATTTTCGCGCCGAGCCAATATTGGTAGTATGCCAGCCATTCGTCGGCAAAGGCTTTGTTGAGCATGGTCAGCAGTTCGTCCACGTTCATGCCGACGATTTCACGTCCTTTGGTTCCCATGGTTTCCTCCTGAGTATCGGGTTGATTTGGCTTACCCGCTGGATGCGTCCCCATACCGCCCGCATGAATGAGCGGATTCGCAAGGGTTGCCTGTTTTTTATTGTAGATCAAGCCAACCAGGTTTTTTAGTGAATTTTGTCACCACTTCTCGCCGAGGTTGTCCAAAAAAAGGACGAATGGTTGCAGGCATCAGGAACAATGACGCTTCCCACGCTGAAGAATTTTAAATATAATTGGCGGGCTCCAGACAGGGGTGATTGTGCTTTCTTTACTTGAGGTGGTTATGCAATATTCTTCCAATCGACCGCATTCTGTTGGACAAATCCTTCGGGCGCTATTTGCTCCGGCAGACTTTTCCCGAAAAACCGTGCAGGAATATCTGTTCGTAATTGTCGGCGCGCTGGTGCAGGCGCTGGCAATGCGACTATTTCTGGTGCCAGCCCAGCTGGTCAGCGGCGGCATCAGTGGCGCATCGCAAATCATCAATTTTTTCACCGGCTGGCCCATTGGCTTGATGGTATTTGTCGGCAATGTGCCGCTTTTCTTTCTTGGTTGGCAATATTTGGGTGGGGCGCGGTTTGCCAAACGTACTGCGCTGGCAATCGCCTTGTTCTCACTATTTACCGATGCCCTGGTCTGGTTCATTCCCGCCGAAGGAGTGACTTCCGATCTGGTGTTGGACTGCCTGTACGGTGGTATTCTGCTGGGCGTGGGATTGGGATTGGTTTACCGTGGTCAGGGCACCAGTGGCGGCAGCGACATTCTCGGACGCATTCTCAACCACCGCCTGGGGATTTCGATATCACAAGCCTATCTGATTACCGATACGCTGGTGGTGCTGGCGGGCGGATTTGCCTTCTCGTGGGAGCGCGCGTTGTATGGTCTTTTGGTAATCTACATTTCCGGATTGGCAGCCGAGGCGGTTTCGGAAGGGTCGGGTATTTTCCGTACGGTGATGATCATCACCAGTGAGCCTGAAAGAGTAACCCAGTCGATCATGACTACGCTGGAGCGCGGTGTGACCATTCTGCCCGGCACCGGTGCCTATACCGGCGCGGAGCGCCCCGTGTTGTATTGCGTTATCACCCGCTCAGAAGTGAACCCGTTGAAAGAACTGGTACGCGAGGTCGATCCGCGCGCCTTCATGGTGATCGGACAGGCACACGAAGCGTTGGGTGAAGGCTTTAGACCCTTGGTCAAGTAATCGTCAGGCAGCGCGCAGCAGGAAGGCGCTGGTAAGGACGATCTGTGCCAGGTGGTAGGCAACCATCACCGTCACCCGCCCGCGGCGTGTGGGTCGGCGGAAACGTTGATTTGCCAGCACCCAATCGGAATAGAAGAACAACAGCGCACCGACGCTGGCAAGCAGCGCAGCGGGTGTGTTCCATGCGGGATTCCACAAGCTGGTCAGGGCAGAAATAACCATTGCGCTGATGACCAGCATGTAAACCAACACAGCCAGGCGCAGCGCCCGCCTGGCACGCTGAATCCCTGGTGTGGTTGCCAGTCGGCGGTAGCCTGCCCATACCAGTACACTAAATGCCAGGACAACCGGTACAAGGATGGCGTTTGATGGGGCGGGCGGATGGGTAAAGGCAAGGATATACGCAAGATGGGCTGCCAGGAAAGCAGCCAATCCGCCGGCAAAAATGGCAGGCGGGAAGAGCAGCAGGATATCACCGAGGAGCGACAAAACCAGACCGGCTGCAAACCAGTGACTGGCGGTTTGCCAGCCACCTGCCTGGATATAGCCGGTAATCAGCACAACCATCACCGCTGGTTTGGCAATCCAACGCCAACGCAGGCGTTGGAAGGCTAGCGCGCACCAGTCAAGCAGCGCAAAAACGAGCGCCGCCAGATACCAGCCAGCTGCCATGCTCAATCCTTGGTGCGTACGTATCCCAGCCAGCGCAGTGCGTCGGGCTTGTTGCGCCAGTTGGGATTGACCTTGACTCGTAATTCCAGGTATATCCTGCGCCCGGACATGGCTTCGATTTCCTGCCGGGCGGTCGAACCGATTTTTTTCAGCATGTCACCCCCTTTACCAATCACGATGGCTTTATGATTCTCGCGCTCGACGAACAGCGTGGCATGGATATACGCTCCGGCTTCGTCCCGTTCGGTGAACTCGTCCATGCGCACTGCCAGTGCGTGAGGAATTTCATCACGCAGATGCAGCAGTGCGGCTTCGCGAATCAACTCGGCGGCAATTTCCCGTTCATATAAATCGGTTATCTGATCGGGGTCGAACAGCGGTTCGCCTGGCGGTAGGAAAGTAATCAGCAAGGTGAGCAGCTCGTCCCGACCGCTGCCATAGACGGCAGAAAAGGCAGTGTTTTGCTCGAAAGGGTACAGTTCTCGGTAAGCCGCCAGCCGCTCTGCCAGCAGCGCGGTGTCGAGCAGGTCGGTTTTATTCAATCCCAGCAGCACCGGCGGCAGTTTTCCAAAGGATTTCAGGCGTGAGGCGATGCGTTGATCTTCTTCCGTTGGAGCAACCGAACCATCCACCAGCCAGAGGATCACATCTGCGTTTTTGAGCGCATCCTCGGCGGTCTGATTCATGTATTCCCCCAGTTTATGCACCGGCTTGTGCATACCGGGCGTGTCCATGAAGACAAGTTGCGCATGCGGCAGGCTGAGAATGCCCAGCTGGCGGCGGCGGGTGGTTTGTGGGCGCGGAGAGACAGCAGCAATCTTTTGCCCCAGCAGGACATTCATCAAGGTAGATTTACCCACGTTGGGACGCCCAACCAGGGCAATATAACCGGAACGGTGATTTGGCTGTGGGTGCTTAATCACGGTTCCACCTCTTGTAGCCTTGATTTGCGCAGCGAAAGGCGCGAATTAACCAGCGCCACCCCGCTGATGATCAAAATGCCACCGAGGAGAATGCGCCAGTCGAGCGATTCTTGGAGAAAGATCACTCCCAGCAGTACACCAACCAAAGGAAAAACATATGTGACCAGTGTGGTGCGGGTGGGTCCGACCTCTTTCAATAAGCCGTAGTATAGAACCGTGCCGATGCAGGTTGCCATGATGCCCAGCCAGAGGATTGCCAGCCAGGTTGCCGGCAGGCGCGGGATTTGAAACGGGGTTTCGAGTGCCAGGGCAAGTGGCCAGACGGTCAGGTTGGCAAAGAAGTTTTGTCCCAGGGCTTGCATGACCGGGGCAAGGCGGAAGGTGCGCCGGCGGGCAAAGATGATTGCGATTGCATAGGACAACGAGGCTGCCAGAACACCGATTTGTCCCCAGGCAGATTGGCTCATTGCACCGCCTAGCTGATCGGAGACCAGCACAACCACACCGGCGAAACCCGCCAGCATGCCCAGTGCCTTGGGCAGCGTAATACGGTCGTCGCGCACAAATACCTGCGCTAACAGCATGGTGAACAGCGGAGCGGTCGAGTTGAGCACTGCTGCTAACCCGGAGGAAACATGCTGTTCGCTCCAGGTGATCAGCAGGAAGGGCAGGGCGATGTTGAACACCCCCAGGACGAGAAAATCCAGCCAGTTGGAACGAAATGCAAAGCGCGGGCGAGTGATCAGGAAGAGAATGATCAAGCCAGTCAGGGCAACGCTCAGCCGCAGGGCAGTGAAGGTCATCGGGCCAAGTTCCTCCAGCCCGATCTTGATCCAAAGAAAGGTAGCGCCCCACACTACCCCGAGGTAGATGAATTTAAGCCAGGATTTGAGGGTCAACAGCAATTTCCAGCAGAAAAAATGGTTTTGGTATGGTTCGAGTTTACCACATACCCTGGATGTGCCTCGTTTTGACCCGCTATCGATCTGGTTTTAACATAGATCGTCAATCGAGATGTGGTTTTCGGTTTTGATAAGTGAAATTTTGCCATCATTAAAATGATTTAATTTGGGAGAAAACTGCTAAAATAAGTGGGTTATATTTATTTTAGGGAGGGGAGTTATTCATGCCGAATCACCGAATCACGCAGTTAACTGTGGGTTTAATTCTGGTGTTGATTGTGTCTGTGCTACAACCTCAACAGGTTGCGTCTGCGCCATTGGCTGTTGCCACTCCATTCGCCAGTCTGAGTGTGCCTGCCAATGTTTTCCTGGGCACCGATTTCAGCCTGACGGTCACGTTCGACAATACCGGGGACGAGGTCGGTTTTGGTCCCTACCTGGACCTGTTTTTACCCTACAGCGGCGCGGACGGACTTACCCCGGTGGGGATGAACCCCGGTACGGTGGATGGTGTATCCTTCATAAGTGCCAATTATCTTGGCGCCAACGTGACCACCCAGGTGCTCGACTGTCCGGCAGGCGGCAGCGCTACTCACCCGCTCACCCGTCTGGTTGTTAATTGCCCCTCCCAACCCGCCGGTCTGTATGCCCCCTTTACCTGGCAAATGGTGGTCATCACTCTGCCGTTTGGTTCCTTTGTTCCCACTTAACCGCCAGCGCCGATCACCGTCCAGGCTCGTTTAAGCCAGTTGGCGGATTTGAATGCGAGTTTACCGCTGGTGGCTTTTGGCGGATTCATGTTCGGGCGAGATGCGCTGGACAACCCGGCAGTCGATCCTCCGCTGCGCCAGGGGACACCTACCAACGCTCTTGTCAATCCAAGTCTGTTTACGGTTGCCAAGACCTACAACGGTCCGGAAAACGAAACGGCGACGGGACCCAACTTTCCTCGCCAATACACTTTGAGCGCGCAAATTGCACCGGGACAAACACTGGATAATTTCCTCTTTGAAGATGTCATCCCGGACAACATGCAGTTTGTGCGTGTCGTGAGTACCAGTCCGGCGGCGACCTGCCTGCAGCCTTCCACCACCCAGCCTGGCGGTGTGCTGTCGTGCAATTTTGGCAGCGTTTCCGGAACGGTCAGCCTGACCTTTGAATTCTACATCCCGCTCAACCACTTAAACGGCAGTAAGGTTATTGATCCAGTCAGCGGGGATGACGAGGAATCTTGCAACCAGGCACGCGCCAGCGCAACCTGGGATCCGATTGATGACCGAGATCTGCCCGAAACCTTCAATGTGGATCCGTCGGGTTGTGAGCACCGGCTGGAGGACAAGTCCATTGCCATTCAAAAGGGTGTCAGCGTGGTGGGTGGAGGAGAACCTGCCCCAGGGGCGCGCCTGCGCTATACCCTTTCGATCCAGGTCTCCGACTTTTTCGTTTTCGATAATCTGGTCATCACGGATGTCATTTCGGACGGTCAACGCCTGAAGCTTTCCCCGCCCCCAACCTTGCAGGTGAATGGCAACCAGTTTAACCTGAGTACGGCACCTTTTGCGTCGAGCAATTACAGTGTGGAATGCGACTACTCCGGCGGTGTTGACCCCGAATGCACCATTGACAGCGGTTCACCGCCCAATTCGGGCATTACCATACTGACTTTTGACCTTTCAGCGGAAATTGGCGACCGCAATGGCGGGGATGGGCGCCTGGTTGGCGGCTGTGTACCGACTGGCGGCACAACCAC
>DAOUMN010000083.1:0-55441 GCA_034411135.1 Bellilinea sp. | reverse complement strand
TGGAAGAACTGCCGCCAGCGCGGGCTGTGCTTTTCGATCTCTCTCCGCGTGCCGTGCTGGAGATTGCCGGGAATGCCTTGCCGCGGGGTTATGCAAGCCGTTTACAGCGTTACCGCTATGGTCCTGGTGTGTTCAAGATCGACTGGGCGTTGGACGCGCCCATCCCCTGGCGGGACGAGGCTTGCCGCCAGGCAGCCACGCTGCACCTGGGCGGCAGCCTGGCGGAAATCGCCGCTGCTGAGCGGGCGGTCTGGCGAGGTGAACATCCTGCCAGACCTTTTGTCCTGCTCAGCCAACCGTCTTTGTTCGATATCAGCCGTGCCCCGCTCGGCAGACACACCGCCTGGGCATACTGCCACGTCCCGCACGCTTCGGATGCCGATTTAACCGCCTCGATCGAATCCCAGGTGGAGCGTTTTGCGCCCGGCTTTCGCCAGCGGATTCTTGCCCGGCGCATTCACACGGCGCAGGAAATGCAAGCCTATAATTCCAACTATGTCGGTGGGGACATCAACACCGGTGCACAAGACTGGCGTCAGTTCTTCACCCGCCCGGTGCTCAGCCGCTCGCCGTATCGCTTGCCGGTGCGTGGTCTGTATCTGTGTTCATCAGCCACCCCGCCGGGTGGCGGGGTGCACGGTATGTGCGGCTATCATGCCGCCCAGGCGGTGCTGGCAGACGCTTGCCGTGGCAGGTTGAGCAACTGAGGACTGTAGTGGATCAGCCAGGGAGTATGGCGGTGATGGTGTAGCCCAACTGCTCGACAGCGCGGCGGATATCTGCTTCACTGAGCAGGGAATCGTCAAATACCACGCGCATGTGCCCCTTCTGGTAGCTGGCTTCGGCTTGCCGTACACCCTCCAGAGTATCCTCGATCTGCTCGAGTGTTATGGCGCAATTAGGACAGTGCATGTCACCGATTTGCAAGGTAATGTTACGTGTCATGGTTATTCTCATGAATCGAATACGACCACGCCGGTGTACATGCCCATCGAGCAGGAGAAGGGCATGCGGGTACCTTTTTTCTGGGCGGGTATGTCGATCCATAATTCGCCGGTAGGTTCGAGCATTTGCTGCACGCCCAGCGAAGGAATGACAAATGCCAGTGCGCACGAGTATACGCCCTTGCTGACCAGGCGCATCTTGAGTGGTATCTCCGCTTTGGCGTGGACAATGTTTGGTTTGTAGCCATTGTTGAGCACCTGGATAGTGATGGTATCCTCATTGGCGGCGGTATCTTCCTCCGCACTGCTGCCTTGTTGGGAGAACGGCTGATAGGTCTGCAATTCAAGTGCCGCCGGGTCATTGGCAGCAGCTGTTTGCGGGAAAGCGTTATTGACCAGGCGGGTCAGCGAGACTGGCGAACCAGCCAGGGTGATGCCGGTATCCACGGCAAACAAACCCAGCAACAGGACAACCAATGCTGCGAAGCGCATGAAATGTTTTTCCAACCGCGCACCCAGACGGGTAGCAAAGTATGCCACGGCGAAGAAGACCGGACTGGTGCCCAAGGTAAACGCAAACATCAGCACTGCGCCGGTGAGCGGATTCCCGGTTGCCAGCGCGGCAGCCATCATCGCCTGGGTGACGCCGCATGGGATGAGCACGGTGAGCACGCCGAGAAAGGCGGGAGTTGCCAGAGAAGCACCGCTGGTGGCCGCCACGCGGCGAATGCGACGGCGGATGAAAGCAGGCGGCTCGAAGGCAAAGATGCGGAAGATGGGATGCACATTTAACATGCGCAGTGCCGAGCCGATCATAAAAACGCCAATCAGCACCTGGAAGACCGCCCGCGCCAGCGGCGAAAGCTGGAAGGTCTGCCCGGCAAGCCCGAGCAGAAAGCCTAGGGCGGTGTATGCCAGCAGCTTGGCAACCAGGAAAACCGTAATTGGTGCCGCCATGCGCGGCTGCCCGGCAGGCAATTTGGATCTGGATTTGCGTTTTCCGCTGCTAGCACGAGTGGTTTGGTGCAGATCGCTTTCGATTTGGTTGGCAAGTGAACTTGCCAGCAGTCCCCCCTGTACCGCCAGACAGCTCAAGCCGCCAGTGGTCAAACCGGTCAGAAAGGCAAGCCAGATTTCTACCACGATATGCTCCGTCACCAATAGGATAATAATCAGGAAAATAATCCCAAATACTTGAACAGATTATATCAAAATCCATCTATTTGCAACCCGCATATTTTTTCCAGCCTTACATTGCATTGCTGAAAGATGAACACGCAATCGGCTGGTAAATGGTTGCATCTCTGGCAGAGATTTGCTACATTGATGGCAGGTTGAATGTCCGTCAATCCAATTATCCTGCCTCCAGTTTATACATTTCTTGCCTGTAAATCTCCCAGAAAAAAGGACGGTCGCATGTTCCAAAACCGCATTCCGACAGCATGGATTGCTGCAGCCTGCACGCTGGTTTGGGTATTGAGCCTGGCTGCGGGCGCGCCGCCTGCCACGACGCTTGCCCCCACCGACTTGCCACTGCTCGACCAAACCGCGCTGCTCTATCGGGGTGCCTTCCGCGTGCCGTCTGGGGACGGCCAGGGCTGCCGGTGGTCGAGCGGTGAGCATTGTTTCACCTACGGCGGCGTGTTTGGTTACAATCCGCGCCGCCATTCCCTGTTCATGTCCGGGCATGCCTGGGTGGGCGGGGTGGGCGAGGTCAGCATTCCGGACAGACTCGACCGGAGCGTTACCGCGCTGGTGTTGCAGGACATCGCCGATCTGGCGGACGGTGTAGCGGTGGATCCTGGCGAAGCCAACGGGCAGGGACCCGCCGCCGGGTTGGTATATAACGACCGTCTGATCATCTCCGGCAGCACATATTACGATGCTGACGGTACACAGATCAACACCCACGGTGTATCCGGCTTCGATTTTTCTGTAAAAGATGATTTTCAGGGCTGGTACCGTTTTGCCCCATCGGTGGCTGCCAACCCGCGTTCAATCGGTGGCTACATGACTCCCATCCCGGCGGAATGGCAGGCACTGTTTGGAGGCACGGCATTGACCGGCAATTGTTGCCTGCCAATCATCTCGAACAGTTCTGCCGGACCGGCGGCAACGGTGTTCGATCCGGACCAGGTTGGAATGAGCACTCCTTTAGCCGGTAAAACGCTGTTGTACTACCCGCTGCAACACCCGCTGGCGGCTGTGGACAGCCAGAACACGCTCTTCAACCTGGCAACCCAGATGGGCGGGATCGCCTTCCCCGCCGGAACGCGCAGTATACTGTTTTTTGGGCGGCAGGGCAGTGGACCTTACTGCTACGGAACTGGCGAGGACTGCAACGACCCAGTGGATGGCAGCAAGGGAACCCATGCCTACCCATACCGGCATCAGGTTTGGGCATACGATGCCAACGACCTGCTGCGGGTAAAGAGCGGACAAGCCCAGCCGTGGTCAATTCAGCCTTACGCAGTATGGGCGTTGACCGAAATGAACAATGATGGCAGTGCCGGTATCAGCGGCGCGGTGTTTGACCCGGCTGGTAACCGGGTATATATCACCGAGAATTTTGGGGATGATCCGATTGTTCATGTGTACCAGGTGCTCATCCCGCCTGCTGTCCATTCTGTCTATCTGCCGCTGGTCAAACGATGATTACCCACAGGGATGCGATGAGAACCGTGCAGCGAGGCATTTTATTTTTGGGATTAGCCCTGTTGTTGTGCGCGTTGTTCGCGCCAGTACACCCAACAGATGCGCTGGCGGTTTCACTGCCCGCAGTGACTGCCCAAATCCAGGCTGTGTCCTGTTCGCGGGCGGACGTGCTGGCTGCATTCAATGCCGCCGCCGACGGCGGCACGGTGCTGATTCCGATGGGAACTTGCACCTGGACGGAGGGCGTTGAGCTGAGTGTTGCCAAAGCCATTACCATCCGCGGGGCAGGCATCGACCAGACCGTGATCATTGACAATATCAACAAGGCTGGTGGTGGCGGTCAGGTGTTATCATTCAACACCCAGGCTGGCAAGCGCTTCCGCCTGACCGGTATTACCTTTCGTGGTATGGCGCAGGATACCGAGGTTTACAATCATGGCACGATATCGATTTACGGAACGGGCAATGAAGTCCGTCTCGATCACCTGAAGTTCGACCAGCCGGGCACATCTGCCATTCGTTTCAGCGGTGCGGTTTTTGGGTTGATCGATCACTGTTATTTCAACCTGACCAATTTCAAGCAAGGCGTGATCGTCTTCCACGATAGCTGGAGCGGGCACCAATTTGGAGACGGTAGTTTTGCCGCGCCGCTGGGTTTGGGAGGTTCGCAAGCCATCTACATCGAAGATAATATTTTCGTCGGTCCTGGGGTTGCTGGTGCCGGACCGCTGGATGCCCTGGGCGGGGGACGTTTCGTCTTTCGCTATAACAGTGTGCAAAATGATGTTCTTGCCACCCATGGCACCGAATCCAGCGGACGTTATCGCGGCGTGCGTAGTTATGAAATCTACAACAACACCTTCAGTGCTAATTCGCTCCTTTTCACTGGCATATACCTGCGCGGCGGCACGGGCGTGGTGTGGGGCAACACCTTTCTGGGCGCGGGCGGCGAAACTGGCTACCAGAGTGCGGTCAGGCTGGCAAACTATCGCAGCAGCCAGTCCTATCAACCGTGGGGGCAATGTAACGGTTCCAACCCATGGGATGGCAATATCGGACCTCAATCCGGCTACCCCTGCCTGGATCAGGTCGGCAGAGGGCAAAGCAGCTTGATTTCGGGTTACACTCCCAATCCGGTTGGCTGGCCCAATCAGGTTTCGGAGCCGTTGTACATCTGGGGCAATACCTGGAGCGAGGTACCCAACAACCCCGGCGAACAGGTCTCGGTTCAGCACGAAGTCATTCAGCCAAACCGGGATTACTTTTTGATCGCCAGACCCGGCTATATGCCATACATTTATCCCCACCCGCTCAATGATGATCTACCCGTCCAGCGGGTGTATATGCCGCTGGTCTCGCGTTGAGAGCGGCAGGTTTTCAGCGTGCAGGGTTCAAACTTTGCGCGGAAGGCGCGCCGCGGGTGTATTCGGACTGGAAAGATTGACCCCCGAAGCGGGTCAACAGCGCCGCGCCTGCCAGGCGGGTGAAGGTGGTAGATCTCAGTCAAGGCGGATTGCGCATAGGTCAGGAATTGGCTAACCGTTATTTTTTTCAAGCCCAGTTTAGCCGAAGACAGCCTGCCCGGCATGAGTTATTTGACGGTGATTCGCCGGGTTGAAAGGAGGATGCGCACCTGGCTGTTGGGGTGGTTAATTAATCGTCCACTTGCTCCACCAGGCGAAGTTCCAGGGGCGCAATTTGCGCGGATAGCGCATCGGCGTGGTAGCTGGCTTGTAGGCTCGAATGGATGACGGGCAAGTTGGCGGCAGATGCCGGGTAGGGCGGCGAAAATAGCAGCGTGAACAGTGTGGTGGTCAATACCGCGGCGATGAATAACAACAGAATCACCTGAATAGTTAGCATCGTTATGCGGGGTGTCTTAAACATGCGCGCCTCCTACAAGGTCACTTCCACCTTGGGCAGTTCGCTCACCGGGGACAGGCGGTAAACCATCACTCGTTCCATCTTGCCTTTGACCGAGTACAAGCCGAGCGGTTCCAGGGTGAATTTCTGCTGGTTTTCTTCCAACGCAGTGTAGGTTGAATGCCCGATTAGCGCCCCGCTGCCTTTGAGCAGCTGGCGGGTGAGGGCTTCCAGGCGTTGGGCTGTGTTGACTGTATCGCCGATAATGGTGTAATGCAGCCGGTCGCGCGCGCCCAGACCACCAGCGATGACCACGCCGGTATTGATACCGATGCCGGTCACCAGCGGCGGATCACCGCGCGTTTCGCGCACCCGGTTGAGCTCGTTAATCGCTGCGGTCATCTCAATAGCCGCCTGGCAGGCTGCCAGGGCACTCTTCTTGGGGCTGAGCATGCGCGGCAGAATGCCAAAGAATGCCAGCATCGCGTCGCCGTCGAATTTGTTGACCACTCCACCGTGTTTGACAATGATTGGCACCAGCCGGTCAAAATATTCGTTTAACCAGTTCATCACTGTGGCCGGGTCGGACTGCTCGCTCAGCGTAGTGAAGCCGCGGATGTCGCTCATCAATACCGTGGCGACTGCCTGTTGGCCTTCCAGGCGCAGGTTGCCCGAGCCAAAGGTCTGGCGCAACTGCTCGCGTACCTCTGGCGAGACAGTGCGCCCAAGCAGGTCGCGGTAGATGAAGCCTTCCTGCAAGCCCGCTACCATGGCATTGAAGGCGTGCGCCAGCACCGACAGTTCGTCGTTGCCCTCTACATTGACCTTGACGCCCAGGTTGCCCTGTGCCACCTGCGAAGAGGCACGCACCAGCCGCAGCAGCGGGCGGGTGATCAGGTTGGCAAGGTAAACGCCGATCAGGATTACCAGCAAGATGGCGATGGTGATCAATGCAAACACTTGCAGGCGGGTGATCTGGCTGGTGCGTACCAGAAAAGCCTGGGTAAGTGAAACCCCCAACACGCCCAGGTCCTCTCCGCTGCGCGCTTCCCACGCGCCGAGCAGTTCGGTGTAGTCGCTGCCGTTCAGATTGAGCGGGCGGGACTTGCTTGCCTGGTGTTGGCTGGCGATAACTTCCTGGGCACCAGCGGCATCCAGTGCGGGCTGAGCGCCGGAAGGAAAAGTGGAGGCGATTCGTTCACCCTGCAGGGTGTAGAGGGTGGTGTCGCCGAGAGTTTCGGATTTCATCTCGCGCACCAGGGTATCTGCCGATTTTCCCACCAGCACCACGCCGCGCAGTTGTCCCTGTGAGTCGAACACCGGTCCGCTAACGTAAAAGAGATTGCCCCACGGAGCGGGCACGAAGGCAGCAAATTTATCTCCGCGCGCATCCTGCTCGCCGCGCAATACCCGTTGAACGAATGTCTGCTGGATGAAAAACGGGTCACCGCGGGTGTAAGTGTACTCGCCGCGCGATGCGCCCGGAGCGCGGCGGGCGGAGAAGACGGTCACCCCCTGTGGGTCGAGGATTTCGATGGCTTCCTCGTTGCTGTTGACCGCCAGCGGCAATGCCAGCAGACGTACCTGTTCGGCGTCCCCATTTTGTATCGCATCTGCCATGCCCTGGGTGTTTGCTAACAGGCGCAGGGTAGAGAGCAGACGGTCTTCCTCCCGCACCATCCAGTCGCTGGTCTGCCGCCCGGTGGCAACCAGCTGGTTGAAGAAGCGGTCCTGCACGGATTCGATTACCACTTGGGTAATGATGTAAGCGGAGGCGAGTGCAAACAGCAGCGCCAGCAGTAAATAAGGCAGGGTGATCTTCAACCGTACCGGAATTTTGACGTTAGGAGGTGATACCGGCGCGGCTTGTGCTCCAGCAGACGGCTGGGGACGTGGCTGAGTGGGTGCGTCAATCGATTCTAGCCGACGCAGCGCCAGTTCGATCCAGCGGGTGTGAAACGGGTGGCGCAAAAACACATTCACCCCGTTGGATTTTGCCTGCATCTCCCGCTGCACATCGGGAACGTGATTGGTCAGGATGATCTTCAGACGTGAGTCGCTGGATTGCGCCCGACGCAAAAAGGTCAACCAGCCATCGCCGGGGAAGTGCAAATCCAGCAATAGTAATTGCGGTCTGATTTGTTTGAGCAGCGCATCTGCCTGCCCCAGTTCCCAGGCTTCCCAAACCTGGTCGCCGCGGTCACGAAAATAGCGCGTTAATGCCTGGGCGGGCTGGGCTTGCTGTTGGACAATGAGGACGCGCATGGCTGCCATGGATCCCCGGTGTAAGCTCAGGACAAATATTCGCGCAGATGCCGGCTGCGAGTTGGGTGGCGCAGTTTGCGCAGTGCTTTGGCTTCGATCTGGCGAATGCGCTCGCGGGTGACGTTGAAATAGCGGCTGACTTCTTCCAGGGTATGATCCTTACCGTCGATTAGCCCGAAACGTAACTCGAGCACCTGCCGCTCGCGTTCGGAGAGCGCGCCCAGCGCGTTTTGCACCTGCTCGCGCAACATTTCACGCGCAGCAGCATCCATGGGTTCCATGGCTTCGTCGTCCTCGATGAAATCGCCTAACTGGCTGCTATCCTCATCCCCGACCGGACGTTCCAACGAGACGGGTTCCTCGGCGGATTGGAGGATGCGCTGCACTTTGGCAGCCGCCCAGTTCCAGCGCCGCTGAACTTCTGGGTCAAGCGGTAAATTTGTATCGCGTGTGGTGCGAATGTGCTTAACGTCCTCTTCGCTGAGAAAATCGGCTTCCAGCGCCAGTTCCTCATTGGTGGGTTCACGTCCCAACTGCTGCACCAGGGTACGTTGAACGCGCAGCAGGCGGGTGATGGCTTCGAACAAATGGACCGGGATGCGGATGGTGCGCGCTTGCTCGGCAATATAGCGGCTGATCGACTGGCGAATCCACCAGGTGGCATAGGTGCTGAATTTAAAACCGCGAGTCGGGTCGAACTTGTTGACCGCGCGCAGCAAGCCCAAATTGCCTTCCTGAATCAAGTCCAGAAAGGTGATCCCGCGCCCCAAGTAACGTTTGGCAATGCTGACCACCAGGCGCAGGTTGGCGCGGATAAGCGTTTGATTGGCTTCCTCTGCGCGTAAATTGACCAGGCGCAATTCTTCTTTGAGGTCGCTGCGCAGCAGGCGCACTTCGAAATAATCAACTCCTGGCAGGTCTTCACCTTTTTGCAGGAATTCGAACAACCCCATAGCCAGATCTGCTGGCAGCAGGTACAGGCACAGGTAGAGCGTAAAGGCATTGCGTACCAGACCGTCCCACAACGAGTCTTTGCCCCATAAGCCGTTATCAAGGAAGGAACGCAGATAGGAGGGCGTATCCGATTGCCAGGACTGGCGCAGCGCCTGGGCTTCGAGCAAGATCAAGTCCAGGTCGGGCACCGCCTCAACACTTAATCGGTTAACGTCCTGCTTGAAGCGTTCCCACGACGTGTACAGGTCTTCGACGATGGCAAGGTAGAGTTGTAAATCAGGTTCGATGGCTGGATTCTTGCCGTCCAGGTGCTTGCGCAGGGTTTCGATGTACTGGCGAGCTTCAATGCGGGCTGCCAGACGAAACTCGCTGTCGGCGTCCAGCAGGTTGATCTGCCCGATTTCCTTAAGATACAGGCGCACTGGGTCTTCAGAAAGTTCGACCGCCAGAGCGGGATCTTCCAGAATTTCCAGCGGGTCCTCCAGTGGGATTTCGGTTTCGACCCACTCGTCCACCGGGACGATGGGCAGCACTTCCTCTATATCATCCGTTAAAACCGTGTTAATGTCCTTGTCGTCCAGGTCAGCAGATGAAGGAGGTACCGGTATTTCAATTTTTCGATCCATCCGCCGTTTGGCAGGGGGTGTTTGAGCGGATGAATTTAATGAGCGTTTTTTCCCCGCAACGGGGTTGGACGGTTTCTGTGGTCGAGTCATGGTTAATACTATACCATAAAAAGAAAAAAACTCTTTTTTATTCGAAAGCCGCCACCTTGGACAACGCGGTTTCGAGACGATTGCGCGCCTGAATATAAGAAGGAATCAGATCCTGGTAGGGTGACACACTGGCGCTGCTTTGCTCCTGAAGCTCCTGCTGCATGAAGCGGATTTGTTCGATGCTTTCATTGACGCGGGTAAGGCGCAAAGTGAGAAAGGTGCGCAGCAAGTCCTCCATCCGGCGGTTGGCATTCGGCTCGCCGTGGGGCAGGGGTGCGGATAATTCTTCAAGTAAGCCTACCAGTTCAGCCGGGCAGGTGTGTTGAATGAATGTGGAGGGCTCTTCTTCATCCTGTGCCAGGGATTGTAAAATCAGGCGCGCCAGGCTCTGGTAGTCACCGTGTTCGAAATCCTGCATGGCAATCCGGCTCAAACCGTTGGCTTGCAGGTTGCGGTCGAGGGTGTAAATGGCTTCTGGGTTGCGCACCAGCAGCCGCAGGCAATGTTTTTCCAGCGCCTGTGTATGACGGACAGGTTGAACTTCACGGGTGGCGGGCGGGGTTTCCCTCCGTTCTCGTTGGCGCAGGGCTGGCTTGCGCCGCACCTCGCTGCCCGCCGGACTGATGCTTTGCAGGGCACGTTCATCCACCTTAAGCAGGCGCGCCAGGCGCTGGCGGTACGCATCACGCTCGATGGGATCAGGGATGTCATGGATCAGGCTTAATACCTGGCGGGCGATGTCCCCTTTGACTTTGGGATCATCCACGTTGCGGCTGGCAGCCAGTGAATCCATCACATGAATGACGACCGGCTTGGCGTTGGCAACGATGCGCTCCCATTCCTGCGGGTCGTTCAGCACGACGTCATCGGGATCTTTGCCAGCCGGAAGGGTGGTAACGCGCAAATCGGCTTGCAGACGGGCTTCGTGACGCAGCAAACCGCGCGCGTCGAAGATCAGTTCCGGGCTGTGGTCAAATGCCTGGCGGGCAACTTCTAGTCCGCGCAGGGTGGCTTTTTCACCGGCAGCATCCGCATCCAGCGCCAGAATGATGCGGCGGGTGAAGCGTTTGAGCAGGCGCAGCTGATCCTCGCTCAGGGCGGTGCCCATTGGTGAGACGGCATTGGTAAAACCCGCTTGGTGCAGGGCAATCACGTCCAGATAGCCCTCGACAATGACCGCCTGATCCTGGCTGCGCACCGTTTTACGCGCCAGGTGCAGCCCATAGAGCAAGCGTCCCTTATCGAACAGCGGTGTTTGGGGTGAATTGAGGAATTTGGGCAGGTCGTCAGCGCGCAGGATGCGCGCACCAAAGCCTGTCATCTTGCCGGTCATATCGCGAATGGGAAACATGACCCGGTGACGGAAGCGGTCGTAGCCGCCGCCTTCCTGCCGTTCGCTCAACAAGCCCGCGTCGCGGATCTCCTCGAAGGAATAGCCCTTTTGGGTGAAGTATTGCAGTGCCGTGTCCCACGAATCGGGCGCGTAACCCAGTTCGAATTTCTCAATCGTATCTGCCAGCAGTCCCCGCCTTTCCAGGTATTGCAGGGCTTCCCTGCCCGGCGGGGTTTGGGTCAATTGGTGGCGGTAAAAAGTGACGGCTTCTTCCAGCAGGGTGCGCAGCCGTTCATGTTCCTCCACTTCTGCCTGGCGCTGCGGGGTGGGGGCTTCCAGGGTGACGCCGGCTTTTTGCGCCAGGTAGCGCAGCGTCTCGGAAAAATCCCAGCCTTCCTTCTTCATCACGTAGCGGAAGATGTCGCCGCCCTCGTTGCACTGACCGAAACAGCGCCAGGTGCCGGAATCGGGAAAAACGACGAATGCCGGGGTGCGTGTGTTGGTGTGGAATGGGCAAAAACCGGTGAAATTCTTGCCTGTCCGGCGCAGCTTAACCGTCTCGGACACCAGTTCGACAATATCCAGTCGCGCTTTGATCTCGTCAATTGCGGTCATATTGTGATTCTACCTTGTATTGGAAAAAAGCAGAGCGCAGGAGTCAAGCCTGGCGGATACACGTAGAGAAAAATTGTAAGCTGGATTGGAGGCAATTGTTAAGCCAATTCAAATCGTTTTTCACTATAATGAAGTCAATTCATTTGTTTTTTTCTGGCTTTATTTACAGGAGGGGAATATCATGCGCATCCATCCATTAGAACGAGGTCAGGGATTGCTCGAATATGCCCTGATTATGGTGCTGGTCGCGCTGGCAGTCATCGTCGTTCTGGCGCTGTTGGGACCGACAATTGGCAGCCTGTACAGCAACATTATGCCACTCATCTGACTGCCCGGCGCCGCGCAATTTGATCGAATCACGTACCCAGTTCAACGGGGCAGTGGGCGCATCGAATGGTAATGGACGGGATTAAAAGCCTTCTAACCGGGAAAAATCTGCTACCCCCCGCGCAAGCGCGGCGATGCGTTGCAGCATACCCAGCCGGTTGGCGCGCTGGGTGGCGTCTTCTGCCATGACCAGCACGGTATCGAAAAAGCGGTTGATCACCGGGATCATTGGCTGGAAGGCGCTGAAGAAATCTTCGACCGATCCGGCGCGGCGCGGCGTTGTTTCCGCTTGCAGCAATGCATTGAGCAGCGCTTTTTCCTCGGCTTCCACCAGCGCATCGCTCACAATAGGGTAGGTTTGCGGCTGGTCGCGGGTGATGCGCACACAGCGGGCGTAAGCGGGTAGAATCTGGTTCCATTCCGGATGATTGACCCACTCGCGCAGCTGCCTGACCGCCCGGTACGCCGAGGCGGGATTGGCGGCTTGTTCAGTCAGCACCGCAGCGACAATGTCGTAGCGCCAGCCTTCTTCCAGCAGGTAACTCTGCAACCGTCCAGCGATAAATTCCAGGCAGGCTTGCTGGCTTTCTTCACTGACGGGAATGGGCAGACCTTCGGCGGCGGCTTGTAAACCGCGTTTCAGGTCAAAGTCCAATTCCCAGGTGATCAGGTTCTGCACCAGCCCGAGCGCGGCACGGCGTTGGGCAAACGGATCCTTGGCGCCGGTGGGCGCCAGCCCGGCGGCGAACAATCCTGCCAGGGTGTCCAGCCGGTCCGCCATGCCGACGATCAAACCGGCAGCGGTCTGCGGGGTGGTGTCACCCGCAAAGCGCGGAAGATAGGATTCGAAGATTGCCTGAGCAACGGCAGGTTGTTCGCCGGATTGCAGTGCGTAATAGCGTCCCATCAAGCCCTGCAGACTGGTCATTTCGACCACCATGTTGGTGACCAGATCCGCTTTGCACAGGTGAGCAGCCCGCCGGGCAGCTGGAGCTTCGTCTTTATCCAGCCCGACCATTGGGATCAATTGATCCACCAGGCGTTCGATGCGCCTGGACTTATCCAGCATTGAGCCGAGCCGCACCTGGAAGGTGAGCGTTGCCAGGCGGGGCAGAAAGTCCTCCAGGCGGTGCTTGCGGTCTTCCTGGATAAAGAAAGCCGCGTCGGCAAAGCGGGCACGGATGACCTGTTCGTTTCCGTCCGCCACAATATCCAGGTGCCGATCATCGCCGTTGCGAACGACGATAAAGAACGGCATCAGGCTGCCGTCGGATTGGTACACTGGAAAGTAGCGTTGGTATTTCTTCATCACAGCGGTTAGCACTTCGGCGGGCAGGCTGAGGTGTGAAGGATCGAAAGAGCCGCGCAGCGCAGTTGGGGCTTCGACCAGACCGGTTACTTCATCGAGCAATCCTTCATCAACCTGGGCGGGGTCACCGCCGCATGCCGTGATCAATTGTTGCGTTTGGGCAAGAATGGCTGCGCGCCGTTCGGCTGGATCGAGCAATATCCCTTGGGCTTTTAGAACGGCATGGTATTCAGGAATGCTGTTGATTGTGGTGTTTTCCGGCTGGCGGAAGCGCAAACCGCGGGTTTGCGCGCTGGATTGCAGTCCTGCAAAGGTGAAAGGAACGATCTGCTGCCCGTACAATGCCAGCAGCCAGCGCACTGGACGCGAGAAAGCAACTCCCGAATCATTCCAACGCATCGATTTGGTAAAGCTCAATCCGCCAATCCATTCGGGCAGCACAGCAGCCAGCAACTGCGCAGTAGGTTTGCCTGCCTCGAAGATGCGGGCAGCAGCGTACTGCCCACCGTCCATTTCAATCACCTGCAGGTCACCGACCTCGATGCCGCGGCTGCGCGCAAAACCAACCGCTGCCGGGGTTGGCGCGCCGAATGCATCAAAAGCGCGCTGAGCAGGGGGACCCTTGACCAGCGTTTCCCGGTCGGGCTGCCGACCGGCAAGGTTTTCAATGATCACAGTCAGGCGGCGGGGTGTGCCGAGCACCTTGATCTCGCCGTGGCTGAGGCGTAAATCTGCCAGGGATTGGGGGACACGTTGGCGTAGCTGCTGGAGGGCGTCGTACAGATCGCCTGCAGGCAGCTCTTCGGTGCCAATTTCAAGCAACAAATCGGCGGATGCCGGGCTGGTTTCCGCAGCGGGCGTGAAGGTTGTGTGGGCTTTTACTGCCCCGCCATCTGCAGCGCTGCCTTTGTCCGTCAACAGAGGATACTCCAACTGCTGGCGCTGATCGAGGTAAGCACGGGCAACTTTGGCGGAAAGTTCGCGCATGCGCGAGAACATCGCAGCTCGTTCGGTCACGCCGATCGCGCCGCGGGTATCGAGGATGTTGAAAGTGTGCGAACATTTAAGCACATAATCGTGCGCGGGCAGCACCAGCCCATGCTCCAGAGCATTGAGCGCCTCTGCCTGGAACAGATCCATCATTTGGCGGGCGCGGT
Source organism: Bellilinea sp. (assembly GCA_034411135.1). Classification (GTDB taxonomy): domain Bacteria; phylum Chloroflexota; class Anaerolineae; order Anaerolineales; family Anaerolineaceae; genus Bellilinea. Next base: position 41,303 of record DAOUMN010000083.1, on the reverse strand, counting down.
CGATATCGGCGATTTCGAAATAGTACTTGCTGTGTTCCTGCTCACCCTGCAGGTTGACTTGTCCATAGGTGATATCCGCATTCCAGCGGATGTCGCGGAAGTTGCGCACCCGCTGCAAGGCAATCGCAATCCGTTCCAGCCCATAGGTGATCTCGACCGAAACCGGTTCAAGGACGATCCCACCGGCTTGCTGGAAATAGGTGAACTGGGTAATTTCCTGCCCATCCAGCCACACTTCCCAGCCCAGCCCCCATGCTCCCAGCGCAGGCGACTCCCAGTTATCTTCCACGAAGCGAATATCATGCTGGCGCGGGTCGATGCCCAGTGCTTCGAGAGATTTCAGGTAAATTTCTTGCGGGTTTCCCGGATCGGGCTTGAGTATCACCTGAAACTGGTAATGCTGCTGCAGGCGGTTGGGGTTTTCCCCGTAGCGACCATCGTCCGGGCGCACCGAAGGCTCGACATATGCTACATTCCACGGCTCCGGTCCCAGCACGCGCAGGTAGGTGGCTGGGTTGTAGGTGCCAGCGCCAACCTGGGTATAATACGGCTGCCAGATCAGGCAACCTTGTTCCGCCCAGAAACGCTGTAAATTCATGATAATCGTCTGGAAGTCGAGTGGTTGAACCATGCGCACTCCGGATGGGAATTGTATAAATGCCAACCGATTATACTACGGTTCATTTTAATCCAATTGTCAGGCTCGGCGATTTGCACTACAATTTTATTACCATGGCATTTCGTGATCTGGTCATCCACAGCCAGTTAATCCCGCCATATCCCCGTAAAGCCGTCATTGCCCGACCGCGCATCCGTCTGTTGCTGCAACAGGCGCTGCGCTCCCCATTGACGTTGCTGCTGGCAGGAACGGGATACGGGAAATCAACCGCGCTGAGTGAGTTGCGCAGCGGTTCGTATCCACTGTTTTGGTATTCGGTCAATGAGCCCGACCGCGATCCGCTGCTCTTTCTGGTGCACCTGATTGCGGCGTTTGCTCGCCATGAAGAAGATTACGGGCGTGATGCGCTGCGCTTTTTGGAAGAAAACAACGGGCGGGCTGTGCCCGCTGCGCTGACCCCGTTGATCAATACCCTGACCAGTCACATGCTTGCCGACGCGCTGCTGGTGATCGATGATTATCACTGGGTACACGATGTGCCGGAAATTGCCGCCTTGCTGCGCCAGTTGATTCAGTATTGTCCGCCACGGCTGCACATCGTGCTCTCCACGCGCAGCATGCCGGATAATCTCGACCTTAACCGCTGGCGGATCAAGGGGGAGATGACTGTTTTAACGCATACCGAGCTGGCGTTTAATGCCGAGGAGATCGAGCAACTGTTTAATGAAGGTTACGGTTTTTCCATTACGCGCAAGCAGGCACAGCGCATGGCAGAAGAAACTGAAGGCTGGGCGCTGGCGCTGCAGATGATCTGGCAAAGTCTGCAACGCGGAATGACCCATTCGCTCGACGAAGTGCTGGAAAAATTGCCAGTCAATCTGGAAGGGCTGTTCGACTACCTGGCGCCGGAAGTGCTTGCCCGTCAGCCGCAGGAAATGCAGCGCTTTCTGCTGCGGACTTCGATTTTACGCCAATTGGAAGCCGATGTGTGCAATGTGCTGGTCGGCGCAAGCAGCAGCGCAGCCATTTTGCGCCGCCTCTACGATGGGGGTATGTTCATTGAGGCGGCTGGCGATCAGGTTTACCGTTACCAGCGTTTGTTTCAGGAATTCCTGCAAGCACAATTGATCCAGCAGGGTGGCAATCCGCATGCGCTGCACCGCCGTGCGGCGCAGGTGTTTGTCCAACAAGGGCGCTCGGAAGAAGCCATCTTTCACCTGCTGGAGGCGGAAGAATTTGATTACGCCGCCGATATCCTCGAACAGATTGGTATGGACATGATCCGCAGCGGGCGGTTGGAAAGTCTGCAGCGCTGGCTGAATCGCCTGCCGGAAGCAATGCGCACCAGCCGCCCCTTATTGCAGTTATTGTTGGGAGACATTCTGCGCCTGCGGGCGGATTTCGACGCCGCGTTGGAGCAATTCAGTCGCGCTGAGCGCCTGTACCTTGCATCCGGCGACCGCTGGGGGCGCAGCCGCGCGTTGCGTGGTCAGGCGCAGGTTTACCTGGATACCATCCGTCCGCTGCAGGCAGATGCCTTGCTGGAAGAAGCCCTGCGGTTGCTCGAACCACAGGAATACCGTCAGGAAGTGGCGGCGCTACTTGACCAGTTAGCAGAGAACAAGCTCAACCTGGGGCATCCCGACCAGGCGCAGGTGCTTCATCGCGAAGCCCGCCTGTTGCGTGCGGAAATTCATCCGAACGATGTTTACCTGGAAGGGCGTTCGCTGCTGCGCACCGGACGCCTGAACGAAGCCCGCCAGTTGCTGCTGGCGCAAGCGGAGGAGGAGCGGCGCAGCGAAGCCCAGCGCGCGCAGCGCTTCCACCGTGAAACCTTGCTGTTGTTGTCTCTGATCTGTTCCATGCTGGGCAACGGCGAGGAAGCCGAACGCTTCGCCCGCGAAGGGGTAGAGATCGGACGGCGGCTGCAATCGGTGTTTGTCGAGGCGGTGGGCTTCATCCGCTTGGGGCATGCTTTGCAAATCAACAATCCACAACCGTGGGCGGCAGCTCAACGCCAGGAAGCGATCCGGCTGTGCCAGCGCGCCATCGAGCAAATGCACCCCTTCAAGGTTGCCCGGGTTGGGGTGGAACCCCTGTGGGGATTGTGCCGCGCATTTGGACTTGACGGTGACCTTGTCGCCGCCGAGCGCTGTGCCACCAATGCACTGGAGATTTCAGAGAAAGCCGGTGATGAATGGATCGGCAACCTGGTGCGCACCAGCATGGGCGCTGTCCTGGTGCGTGCCAACCAGCGTGAGGCAGCAGCTGCCTGGCTGAAACGGGCAGCGCAAGGTTTTGAGTCGGTTGGCGATTACTATAGTTGGACAGCTTCCCAGTTGTGGCTGGCGTTGAATGATTGGCAGTCGGGAGATGCAACCGCTGCGCTGATCGGTTTTTCCGCTGTGCTCGAGATGGTCGCGCAGCATGAGTACGACTCGCTGCTCACCCGCCCGACCCTTCTAGGTCTGGTGGATGAACAGGCTGTTGTGCCGCTGCTGTTGGCTGCCCGTCAGCAGGGTATTTGCCCGCCGGTTGTTGAACGCCTGCTGCGCCAATTGCGGGTGGAGGGGGAGTACCATCCCGGATATACGCTTTACGTACGCACGTTGGGCGCATTCGGCGTATGGCGTGGTGTAACGCCTGTCTCTTCCGGTGACTGGCAGCGTGAAAAGGCGCGCCAGTTGTTCCAGTTGCTGGTTACACACCGCCGTCAATGGTTACTGCGTGACCAGATCATCGACCAGTTGTGGCCCGATCTGGATGCAGAAGCGGCGGTGAGGGATTTCAAGGTAGCGCTCAATGCGCTCAACCGCGCGCTCGAACCGGATCGCCCGCGCGCGGCTGCGCCGTTTTTTATTCAGCGATTGGATAATTCCTACGGCATCAATCCACTGGCACGGGTGGTGGTGGATGCCGACGAGTTCGAGTCATTGGTCTCGGCAGAAGATGTTAGTGAGCATACGCTGCGCCGCGCGCTTGGGGTGTATGAAGCGGATTACCTGCCGGATACCTGCTATGCAGACTGGAGCAGCGCCGAGCGTGAACGGCTGCGTCATTTGTACCTTGCCACAGTCAGCCGCCTGGCATCTCTATTGCGCGAGGAACGCCGTTGGGACGAGGTGATTGCCTTGAGCAACACAGTCTTGATGCGCGACAACACCTGGGAGCCAGGATACCGGCTGATCATGGAAGCCTACGCAGACAAAGGTAACCTGCCTCAGGTGCTGAATGCCTACCAGCGCTGTGAAAATATTCTGCGTGAGGAGCTGGGGGTGGAACCCAGCGCAGAAACCCGCAGTCTGCTGCGCCGCCTGATGGCTTGATTTGTAACTCAATTGTAACCGTGGTGATGTATCCTCATTTCAGGGGGTGATCAGTCTGCCTGCCTGCACGGCAGGATTTCAACTTCATCAGGAGGCAAGGTAAGATGCGGCTGAAAGATAAAGTCTGTTTGATTACCGGCGGCGCGGCAGGTATTGGCAAGGCAACCGCGCAGCGATTTGCGGAGGAGGGCGCAGTGGTAGTTATTTGCGACCTGAACCGCGAGGCAGGCGAAGCGCTGGCGCAGGAAGTGGGTGAGCCAGCCTGTTTTTACGCGGTCAATGTTGCCGGCCGCGGTGAAGTGCAAGCCTGGGTGGAGGATGTGGTTGCCCGCTTTGGACGCGTGGATGTTCTGGTCAACAACGCCGGAATCACCCGCGATGCGCTCTTCGTCAAGGTGAAGGATGGGCAGCTGGTCAAGCAAATGGAAGAAGCCGCCTTCGACCAGGTGGTTGCCATCAACCTGAAAGGCGTGTTCAATTGCGCGCAAGCCGTGACCCCCTTCATGATTCGACAGGGTGGGGGGGTGATCCTCAATGCCTCCTCGGTAGTCGGTTTGTACGGCAACGTTGGGCAGACCAATTACGTTGCCACCAAAGCCGGTGTCATTGGCATGACTCAGGTCTGGGCGCGTGAATTGGGGCGCTTCAACATCCGAGTTAATGCGGTGGCTCCTGGCTTTATTGCCACTGAAATGGTCAAAGCCATGCCAGAAGAGATTCTCGCCGGCATGAAAGCCAAAACTCCGCTCGGCAGGCTGGGTGACCCGCGCGACATTGCCGATGCCTACCTGTGGCTGGCAAGCGATGAAGCGCGCTTTGTGCACGGTGCTACCATCAGTGTGGATGGTGGCATCGTCATTGGCACCTGATCCAATCTACCCTAACGGAGGTGAATGGAATGACTCGCTATGCAACCATTATCGGCACAGGGCATTACCTGCCGCCCATCGAACGCCCCAACCGTGAACTGCGCGAAAAATTTGGCGAGGTGATCGATAAGTTTGAAGCCTCTTCAGGTATTACCACGCGCTGGTATGCCCCCGATGACTGGGTCACTTCCGACCTGGCGGTAGAGGCTGCCCAGGCAGCCCTGAAAGATGCCGGTTTGAAGCCCGAAGACCTGGATATGATCATTTTGGGTACCGACAGCCCGGATTACATCACCCCGGCTACCTCGGTGGTAGTGCAGCACAAACTGGGGGCGATCAACGCTGGCACCTTCGATATTGGCTGTGCCTGCGCTTCCTTTCCAACCGGATTGAACATTGCTGCTGGACTGTTAAGCACCGCTCCTTACATAAAATACGTGCTGGTGATGGGGTCCTATTTAATGCATAAATTGGCTGACTGGCAAAACGATGTAATGTCCTTTTTCTATGGCGATGGGGCTGGCGCTGCCATCCTGACTGTTGCGGACAAGCCTGGCTTTGTCAGTTCGACCTTCTTTGCGGATGGTTCCTATCACAAGCATTGGGGTATCTACTCCGGTGGCACCTACGAGCCTGCCACGGTGGAGAGTGTGAAAGCCGGGCGCACCCAGGTACGTTTCATCACGCCCTTCCCGCCGGAGGTGAACAATGAAGGCTGGCCAAAACGGATGCGTGAACTGGCGCAAAATGGCGCATTCGATCTGCAGGACGTGGACATGGCGTTGTACACCCAGGTGCGTCTGAATAGCATCAAGCTGGTGCAGGAAACCCTGGGACTGCCGCTGGAAAAAGCGCATTGGATCATGGACAAATGGGGTTACACCGGTTCTGCCTGCATCCCGATGGTGCTCGATGATGCCCGCAAGCAAGGCAAGATCAAGTCCGGCGATCTGGTCACCTTTGTTGGTTCGGGGGTGGGCTACAACCAGGCTGGGTCGGCGTTTATCATGCCCTGAGAACAGGCGGAGAGATGAATCCAGAAGAACTCTACCGGAGCAAATTGATTTCCATACCCGAGGCGGTTGGGTTGGTGCAGTCGCACCAGACGATTGGCGTGGCAATTGCTGCCTCCGAGCCATCCGGCTTGTTGAATGAGCTGAGCAATCACAAGGACCGCCTGGAAAATGTGACCACCTGGGTCTGCCTGCCGATGCGTGCCTACGAATATGCCAGTAACCCGGACATGGCTGGGCACTTTTTCGTTGAAAATTGGTTTTACGGCGCTCCGGATCGCAAGGCGCACTCGCAGGGACGCATGTCCTACATCCCCAATAATCTGCATCGCGCTTCGACCGATAAACTGCTGGCAAGCAGCGGTAAGGTCAATATCTTCTGGGGCACTGCCACGCCGCCCGACTCGCGTGGTTTCCTTTCCCTCTCCCTGGGTTTGGTGATCGAAAAACAACTCATCGAAGCCGCCGACCTGGTGGTGTTGGAGATCAACGAAAATTTGCCCTACACGCTGGGGGATACGCAGGTTCACATTTCCGATGTGGATTATGTGGTCGAAAATCACATTCCGCTGTTTGAGCTGCCTCCAGCCCCACCCAGCGAGGCAGAGCAAGCCATTGGCGGGTACATTGCCGACTTGATTGCGGATGGTTCGACACTCCAGTTGGGTATTGGCGGCATCCCCAATGCAATCACGCCGTTCTTGTTAAACCGCCGCGACCTGGGGATTCATACCGAGATGTTCACCGACGGCATGGTCGATCTGTACGAAGCGGGGGTGGTGACGAACAAAAAGAAAACCCTGTGGAAAGGTAAAATGGTGGGTGCGTTCGCGCTGGGAACGCGCAAGCTGTATGAATTTGTTGACCGCAACCTGGGGGTGGAATTCCAGCAGGGCAAAGTGACCAACGATCCGTACGTGATCGGGCAGAATTTTCGCATGATCAGCGTCAACACTGCCCTGCAGGTGGACATCTTCGGGCAGGTTTGCTCGCAGAGCATCGGTTACCGACACTTTAGCGGTACTGGTGGACAATTGGATACCCACCGCGGGGCGCAGCTATCCCCCGGCGGACGCGGGATCATCGCGCTGCGCTCTACTGCCAGAGATGGGTTGATCTCGACCATTGTGCCGGTGCTATCGGAAGGCGCGGAAGTGACCGTACCCAGCCAGGATGTTGATACCATCGTAACCGAATATGGGGTGGCAGAACTGCGTGGACGCTGCGTGCGTGACCGAATGGAAGCCTTGATCCGCATTGCCCACCCGGATTTTCGAGAAATGCTGCGCGAAGAAGCCCATCGCATGGGCATTGTTCCCCGACTGGTCGTGCCGGGGGTAAAAGCCGGTTCCTGACCTACCCATACAACAGGGAGCAACCGGTTCGGATTGATCGAATTTGGAGGAAAAATGGACAAACCGCAACCTCTGCCTGGTGTGACCTCCCATATGCTGGCAACACCGCGCCTGAACATGCATGTGCTGACCAGCGGTAAAGCGGGCGGCACGGCGGTCATCTTTCTGCATGGCAATTTTTCCGCGGCACTCTTCTGGGAAGAAACCATGTTGGCGTTACCGGCGGATTATTACGCCATTGCGCCGGATTTGCGCGGCTACGGCTGGACGGACGATGTGCTCATCGATTCGACCCGCGGATACCGTGATTGGTCGGATGACCTGGTAGCCTTGATGGATGCGCTGAAGGTGGACAAAGCTCACCTGGTGGGCTGGTCAATGGGCGCAGGGATCATTTACCGTTTCATCGGCGATCATGCCGCGCGTGTATTGAGCGCAACCTTGATCTGCCCGGTCTCGCCGTACGGTTTTGGCGGCAGCAAAGGCGTGGATGGTCAGCCGCTGTTCGACGATCACGCTGGCTCCGGCGGCGGGGTGGTCAATCCCGAATTCGTGCGCCGCATCCAGATCCAGGATCGCAGCACCGATGACGCTAATTCACCGCGCAACATCATCAATGCATTTTATTATGTCGCACCTTTCCGGGCTGCCCGCGAGGAAGATTTCCTCACCGCGGCGCTGATGGAAAAGATCGGCGCTGACCGCTATCCGGGCGATTTTGTCCCTTCGCCCAACTGGCCAAACGTTGCACCGGGCGTTCATGGTCCGGTTAATTGCTGGTCGCTCAAGTACCTCCAACAGGATGTGCCCGACCTGCTCGCCGTTGAACACAAGCCGCCCGTGCTCTGGCTGCGTGGCAGCCACGACCTGATTGTTGGCGACAATTCCTTCTTCGATATTGCCAACCTGGGTAAATTAGGCTATGTGCCCGGCTGGCCCGGTGATGAAGTTGCCCCGCCCCAGCCAATGATCCAGCAGACCCGCGCTGTATTCGAAGCCTATGCGGCTGAAGGCGGGTCATTCACTGAATACGTCATTGAAAACACGGCTCACAGTCCGCATATCGAAAAGCCGGACGAATTCAATGCCCTGTTTCATGAATTTCTGAGCCAGTTTTAGAGGAGTAAACCAATGAGTTCGAGAAAACTGGGGCGTGGGGTGGCGATTGTTGGCGCAGGAATGAGTAAATTCGGTTGTTTTAATGGCAAAGCCACGCGGGACTTGTTTGTGGATGCCTATCGCGAGATGCTGGCGTCGGTTGACCGTGGTTTCGACCCGCGCGAGATTGAGGCGGTGTATCTGGGCAATTACTCCGGGGATTTGTTCGAAGGTCAGGCGCACCTGGCGCCGCTGATGACCGATTGGGTTGGGCTTGCGCCCCGCCCAGCCACCCGGGTGGAGAACGCCTGTGCCAGCGGCTCGACGGCTTTACGCCAGGGTATGCTGGCGGTGGCATCCGGGTTGTATGATGTGGTTTTGGTGGGTGGCATCGAAAAAATGACCGATCTGCCGACCGAACGAGTAACCGACACTTTGGCGACTGCTTCGGATGTGTTGTATGAAGCCGCGGTTGGCTTTACCTTTCCTGGTTTGTACGCTGCCATGGCAACGGCGTACATGCACGAATACGGTGCAACCCCGGAGGTCTTTTTACAGGTGGGTAGCAAGAACCATGATAACGGTTCGTTGAATCCCAAAGCGCAGTTTGGACAGCGCATCGAGGAAATCATGGCAGCCCGCAAAGCCAGCGCGATCAAAAAGGGGCAGCCGGTACCAGAGTGGAAAGATGGTTTCGAATTTTTACGCGACCCTCGCGCCAATCCCTATATCGCCTGGCCGCTGCGCCTGTACGACTGCTCACCGATCTCGGATGGCGCAGCGGTGCTGCTGTTGGTAAGCGAGGAGATCGCGCGCCGCTTCAGCGATGCCCCTCTGCACCTGATCGGTAGCGGGCAGGCAAGCGACGCCGCCACCCATGACCGATCCACCCTTACCTCATTGCCCTCTGCGCGTGAAGCCGCCCGTCAGGCTTACCAGATGGCGAGATTGTCCCCCCGCGACATTCACGCGGTGGAAGTGCACGATTGCTTCACCATTGCCGAGATCATTGCCAGTGAAGACCTGGGCTTTTTTGCGCCCGGCGAGGGCTGGAAAGCGGCGGAAGACGGCGTGACCTCCTTGCGCGGCGCGCGCCCGATCAATTCCTCTGGCGGGCTCAAGTCCAAGGGTCATCCGGTTGGGGCGTCTGGGGTGGGGCAGGTGGTGGAAATCTGGTACCAACTGCGCGGAGAAGCCGGCGAGCGTCAACTGCCGGGCAGTCCGGCAATTGGCATGACCCACAATGTCGGCGGCACCGGACAGACCTGCGTGGTCAATATCTTTGAGCGGAGGTGAAGCAATGAGCGATATGGATTTCAGCACCAGCGCGTTCCCGGCGCACCTTGCGGAACACCGTTTGATTGGTTCTCGTTGCAAACACTGCGGCAGATTGTTTCTTCCTCCGCGCACCTGGTGCCCAGACTGTCAGCAGGCAGACCTGGAAGCGTACCCCTTTTCCGGCAAGGGCAAACTGGCAGCATACACGGTGATCTTTATTGCCCCAACTGCCATGATCGCGGCTGGTTATGACCGAAAAAATCCGTATTGCGCCGGCATCGTCGAACTGGATGAGGGTGTGCGCATTCCTGCCCAAATTATCGGCGTGGATGTTTGCCACCCTGAGTCGATCCGCATTGGACTACCGCTGCAGGCCGTATTCCTGGAGCGCAGCGAGGGTGAACATACCCACTACGTGCTTGGTTTTCAGGCATGATCTCACATGGCTACTCTGCGAGTCAACGGAATTGATCTGTATTACGAACTGCACGGACCAGATGATGGTGAAGTGCTGGTGCTTTCCAATGGCGTGTTGATGAGCACCGCCAGCTGGGGTTTGCAGACGCCGGTGCTTTCCCGCGATTACCGCCTGTTGTTGTACGATTGCCGCGGGATGTGGAAGTCGGAGCACCCACCAGGACCCTATTCGATGGAGCAGCATGCAGATGACCTGGCGGGACTGTTGGATGGGTTGAACATCGAACGTGCCCACATTGGCGGGATATCCTATGGTGCGGAATTGAGCCTGGTGTTTGCTTTGCGTTACCCGCAGCGAACCCGCTCGCTGATCGTTTCATCGGCGGTGAGTGAGTCGGATTCGGTTTTGAGTGGTCTGATCGATACCTGGATCGCGGCGGCGCAGGCAAGTGACCCGCAGCAGCTGTTCGAAGTCAGTTATATGCTCAATTTTTCGGCTGCTTACATTCAGAAAAACCGCGAAGCGGTGTTCTCGGCGGCGGCGCGTTACACAGCCCTGGATCTGCAAAGCGCATTGGAATTGTTGTGGAGTTTCAAACGCCTGAACATCACCGCGCAACTGCCACACATTTCGGCGCCAACGTTGGTGATGGTCGGCGAGGAGGACATCCTGAAACCGCGTAAGTACAGTCAAATCATTGCTGAGCAAATCCCGCAAGCCGAACTTGTGGTGGTGACCGGCGCGGGGCATGCCCTGTGCCTGGAAAAGCCGGTCGTGTTCAATGCGCTGGTGCTGGGCTTTTTACGCCAGCACTCGGAGTACCGCCCGTGAAGTCAACCGGCGTGAACCATATTCAGCCGCAGCGTGGGGCGGGTGACTGGCAGGTGGGTGACCAGGCAAGCCTGGTGCGGACTCTCGATCAGAGTGATGTGATGGCTTACGCCAACCTGACCGGTGATTTTGGCGCCCTGCACATGGATGCTGACTTTGCCCGCCAGACGCGTTATGGGCAGCCGGTGGTGCATCCCATGCTGTTGGGTGGAATGATCAACGCGGTGATCAATAACCATTTGCCGGGGGCAGTATGCCTCAACCATTACCTGGAATTTCTTGCCCCGGTGTTTGTAGGTGATACGGTCACCGCCCGCGTGGAAGTGACCCGCATTCAGGCGGAAAACCACTTGATTCAGTTGAAGACCGCCTGCCACAACCAGGCTGACCGACCGGTGGTCACCGGGCAGGTGGTGGTGATGATCCTCAAGGAGGTGACTTAGGCAGCGATGCATGTACGTATTGGCAGTTGTTTGCCGCCCTCGCGGCGGCACAGGTCTTCCAAACCCAATCCATCCGAAGGAGAAGAAAAATGAAAAAGTTGTTAACCCTGTTGACGGTGGTGATTCTGGCTTCTCTGGTGCTGGGTGCGTGTGTCCAGCAGGTTACCCCAATGCCGGAACCGACCCAGGCAGAGCAGCCGACCAAAGCCCCGGAACCGACCAAAGCTTCCGAGCCAACCAAAGCGCCGGAGCCAGTCGAGACTGAAGAACCCACAGTTGAATTGGGACCTTTGCTGAAAATCGGTCAAATCGGTCAGTTATCGGGTGCGCTGGCGCTGTACGGTCTGCAACAAACGCGCGGATTTGAGCTGGGGCTGGAATATGCCTCAGGCGGCAAGAAAGATGAAACCGGCCGCTACATTATCGCCAACCGCCCGGTGGAAGTGCTTATTCGTGATGACGAAGGCAACCCCGAAAAATCCGTCCAGTTGGCTCGTGAATTGATCGAAAAAGACGGCGTGGAAATCCTGCAGGGACCTTCTAGCTCGGCTGCGGCTGCTGCCCTGACCACTGTGGCGCTGGAAAACAAGATCATCCTGATGGTCGATCCGGCGGCATCGGCGTTCATCACCGGCGAGTACTTCAACCCGTATGTATTCCGCACCTCGCGCACTAACTATGACGATACCCTGGTGATCGCCAAGTACCTGGTCGAAAATGTTGGCAAAAAGTTCGCTCACATCGGCATCGATAATGCCTTTGGGCGTGGTTCGGGTGCTGCCCTCGCGTATTCGGTCGGGCAGTATGGCGGCGAAGTGGTGGCGGACATCTATGCCCCCTTTGATACCACCGACTTTACTCCCTACATTCAGCAGGCGCTCGATTCCGGTGCAGACTGCCTCTTCCTGACCTGGGCGGGCACCGGTTACGTGACTCTCTTCCAGCAACTAGGCGACCTGGGTGCCCTGGATCAACTGCGTGTGGCGACCGGTTTTGGCGATAATGCCTCCTTCGCTGCTGTGTATGGTTCGGCAGTAGGTCAAATCGGTTTGAACGTTTACCACTATACTGCCGCTAACACGGAGATCAACAAGTGGCTGACCGAGAAGCACCTCGAAAAGTTCGGTGAACCACCCGATTTGTTCACGGCTGGCGGTATGGCTTCAGCCCTGGCGCTGGCTGCCGCGCTGGAGAAGACCGGCGGGGATGCCACGGGCGATGTGATGATCCCAGCTCTTGAGGGGCTTAAATTCGAAGGACCCAAAGGCACCTATTATATCCGACCAGAAGACCATGTCTGCCTGCAGCCGATGAACATCCTCAAACTGGTAACCATTGATCCTGGCAAGGATGATCAGGGTCGCCCGACGTACAAATTCTTCGAAACCGTCTACGTCACCAAGTATGACGAACTGGCTGTGCCTTGCACGCTGAAAGGCGATTACGCCTCGCGCTGCGGCGATTTACCCAAACCTTGATTGACTTTTCCTCGACCCGATTGAGATAGAATCGGTGCGAGGTTTATCATCACCGGGTGGGTGACAACCGGCAAGGACGCGGAAGTTGCCCACCCGGCGAATGCAATCATTCTGTATCCTCTTACGAAAGGGACCTTCCATGGATTCAAATGGGGAGATCCTCCTCGAAGCCAGAAACCTGCGCAAAGAATTCGGTGGTCTGGTCGCAGTGGACAATGTCAGCCTGCAGGTCCGCGAAGGCATCCTGCACTCGATCATCGGACCCAACGGAGCGGGTAAAACCACGCTCTTCAACCTGTTGAGCGGTATGATGCGCCCGACCAGCGGTCAGGTGTTTTACAAAGGACGAGATATCACCAACTTGCCGCCACATCGCATTGCCCACCTGGGAATTGGACGCTCGTTCCAGATCACCAACATCTTTCCCAACCTGACCGTTCTGGAAAACATCCGCCTGGCTGCCCAGGCGCTGGGCAAGGATACCTTCCGCCTGCTTCGTACGGCGAGCAGTTTCCGCGTGTATGAGGAAAAAGCCCGCCAGGTGGTCGAACGGGTTGGGTTGCAAGGCAGAGAAAGCGATTTTGCCCTGCACCTGCCGCACGGCGATAAACGCAAACTGGAACTGGGCATTATGCTGGCGGGTGACCCACATCTGCTTTTACTGGACGAGCCGACTGCAGGCATGTCCTCGGAACAGGTACCGGCACTGCTGGAGATTATTAACGCCATTCTGGCGGACGGCGACAAGACCATCGTCCTGGTCGAGCATCGCATGGACATGGTGATGAGCATCTCACAGCGCATTACGGTGATGCACCAGGGACAATTGCTTGCCGAAGGAACGCCGCAGGAAATCGCCCGCGACCAGAGTGTGCAGAGTGCTTACCTGGGGGCTCTTTACGGCGATTTTGCCGCCGAATTGGAGGGAAAAGATGGATAATCAACCCATCCTGGAAGTCGAATCCATCCATACCTTCATTGGTCAGTTCCACATTCTGGAAGGGGTATCGCTGGTCGTGCCGCGGGGTAGCATCACTGTGCTGTTGGGGCGCAATGGCGCGGGCAAGACTACCACACTCAAATCGATCCTCGGCTTGACCCCTCCACGCCACGGCGTGGTCCGCTTTGACGGTGAGGAAATCCAGGGTAAACATGCCTATGACATTGCCGCGATGGGTATCGGCTATGTTCCCGAACACCGAGCTATCTTCCGAAACCTCAGTGTGGCTGAGAATCTGAAAATCGCCGAACGTAAGCGCGGCGATCTTGATCGTAAAGCGGATTTCATTTTTGATCTATTCCCTGATCTCAAACGGCTCTACCGACTGCCGGGCAATCATCTCTCCGGCGGTCAACAACAAATGCTCGCCGTTGCCCGTGCGCTGGTGGCAGATAATAAGCTACTGCTGATCGATGAGCCGAGCGAAGGGCTGGCTCCGATTTTGATCGAGCAAATGATGGAAGCCATTCGTAACTTGAGCGAAACCACCACGGTGCTGCTGGTCGAGCAGAATTTCATCATGGCAAGCCAACTAGCGCAAGCGTACTACATTCTCGATGACGGACGCACTGTTCACCAGGGCAATATGGTGGATCTGGTGCAGGACAAGGAATTGATTCACCAGATGCTCGGCACGGCGGTCAAGACAGGAGGCGGAGGATGAAACAGGGTAATTTCTGGCGGGAAAATTCTGCCTTCCTGAGCGTGTTGGGGCTGCTGCTGGTGCTGGGTGTGTTTGGGTATAGCTCGATGGGGCAAACCGCTTTTGTGCGTACCACCCTGTCGGGCTTGACGATTGGCGCGCTGTATTTTATGGTGGCAGCTGGTCTGACGCTGATCTTCGGCTTGATGGATGTGCTCAACTTTGCACATGGCGCGATGTTCATGCTGGGGGCTTACCTCGGCTGGCAATTTTTTACCAATCCGACATTCCTGTTCGGCATTGCGCCACTGGTGGTGGCGCTGCTGGCAGGATTGATGGCGGCTCCCTTGTTCCGCTGGATATTTTCGCCCCGGGATTTTCCGGATTTTGTCCAAAAGTCTGCTCCGACGCTGTTCGGCTTGGTCGGGGCGCTGATGGTCTTCCTGGCAGTGCGTGGTCTGGATATTCTCGACCTGGCAAAGACAGCCATGGTCGCAACGATGGTCGCAGCCGATCCGCTGGCGGAAGCCACGCCACAGGAAGCGTTGTCCATCTTTTGGCTGCGTCCAGTGCTGATGTTTGCGGCTGGGCTGCTGCTGGCTGCGGCGGCTGCCCGACCAGGGGATAAAACCCAGACGATTCATCCGTCCCAAGTACGGCGGGCGGGTATATTGGTCGTGGTGCTGGCTGTGCTGACGCTGATAACTACCCTTGTGCGCGAATCCGCGCCGCTGGCGGTGTTATTGTGGGATGCCAACCTGCGCTTCTTCGTCGCGCTGCTGGTAGGGGCTCTGCTGGGCGCGGGTATTGGCGGTGCTATCGAAATCACACTCATCCGCCCGTTATACGTGCGCCCGATATATCAGGTGATTGTAACCCTGGGGCTGGCATACGTGCTGCGCGAAGTGATCCAACTGCTCTGGCAGCCGCTGGCATACCAGATGAGCCGCCCGCCCATGTTCTCGCAGCCCGGAAAAGCGGAGAATATTCTTGCCTGGTTTCAAACCAATAATGTGACTGTGGATGTTCTTGGTGTGACCTTCCCAAGTTACCGCCTGTTCATTATTCTGCTTGGTGTGTTGATGCTAATTGCCCTGGCGCTGTTGATGAATTACACCCGCCTGGGAATGATCATCCGTGCCGGAGTGCAGGACCGTCAGATGGTCGAAGCACTGGGAATCAACGTCCAGCGGGTGTTTACGCTGGTGTTCATGCTGGGGGCAGGGCTGGCAGCCCTGGGCGGTATCGGCGCGGCGCCTTTCATCCCGGTGCAGCCCAACATGGGCGATGCCTTCCAACTGCAAGCCTTCATCGTGGTGGTCATTGGAGGAATGGGGAGTTACAGCGGTGCTGCGATGGGCGCGCTGCTGCTCGGATTGGCGCGTGCCTTTGGCGACTACCTGGCACTGAAATACAGTCTCTCACCTGCCATTGCCGAGGCATCCACGGTGATCATCATGGCAATTGTGTTGCTGGTGCGCCCTGCGGGTCTGTTTGGGAAAAAGGAGTAGTAGCCAATGGAAACTGCCAAAACCCCTGTAAATACCACTCCGGCAGCGCACCAGCCGCTGGTCACCCGTTTGCGCCAGGATTGGATTGGGCTGCTCGTCTTGCTGCTGCTGGCGGCGTTCCCCTTCCTTTTTGCCTTGCTGAGCGGTACGTCAGTCACCGCCGGTCCCAGCCGTTTCTGGCAGGGATTGATGATCTCATTTTTCATCATGGCGGTTTATGCGATGAGTTATGATCTGTTGATCGGCTATACCGGCATCCTCTCGTTCGGTCATGCCGCGTTTTTTGGCGGGGGAGCGTACACCATGGGGCTGTGGCTGACTCACGCTGCGCCCGCAGTGGCTGCCCGCTATCGCATCACCCTGCCGGGTGGACAGAACATCACCGAGGTAATCCTGTTCATTGCCGGTATTTTATTGGTGATTCTGATGGCAGCCCTGCTCGGGCTGCTGTTCAGCGCGGCATCGGCGCGCGTGCGCGGTGTGTACTTTGCCATGATCTCGCTGGCTATGGCGGAGTCGCTGCATATTCTTTCCAAAGCGACCGACTTTGTCCGCTGGACTGGCGCGGACGAAGGCTTGCATGGCATGCCGGTGCCTGCCTGGATCAACCCCACCCAGAACCGCCTGCTGTTTTATTTTGTTGCCCTGGGTTTTGCGCTGCTCATGTATCTGCTCCTGCGGCGGATTGTCGATTCACCTGCCGGGCGGGTGTTCGTTGCTATCCGCGATAACGAGTCGCGGGTGCGCATGATCGGTTACAACCCGGTCGTCTTTCGGTCAATCGCTTTTGTCATTGCGGCGATCATAGCTGGTTTGGCGGGGGCGTTGTTCTCACTTTGGAATATGTCTGCCACACCGACCATGACCGGGGCGATTATGACTATAAACGCGCTGATCATGACCATTCTGGGCGGGGTAGGCACGCTGATTGGACCAATGCTCGGAGCAGGGCTGATGCAGATCGTCGGGCAGTTTTTCTACCAGTGGTTTGGACCGCGCTGGCCGCTGGTGTTTGGCTTGATTTTCATTGCGCTGGTTATCTTCCTGCCGTATGGAGTAATAGGTACCTGGCGTTTGAAGCGGTTGTCATGGAAGCAATTCTGGCTTCGCCTACTGCGCCGGGAGACATAAGCCCTTTTACCGCTTAACGTTCAGTCCCCGTGAATGAGCGAACGCCGGGAATCACTCCCGGCGTTCCTGCGCGTGCTGAAGCGCAGGTTGGGCGGCTTTATCGGCATCCAGGCGGTTTAACAGAAAGTCTGCTACCCGCTCACCGATTGGGCGGGCGTAGAATGCCACGCTGGCGTGTCCACAGGGGAACCAGAGCATGCGCGGTTTTCCCCATGCCTGCCATAAACTGCGGGCATTGCGCGGAGTGATGATCGGGTCATGCTCGCCCGCCACCAGCAGGATGCGCTCGCGGGGCAGGCGGGGCTGGAAGTTGCCCGGCGAAAGCATATACCACCATTTTTCGATATCCGATGGGTAGATGCCCAGCTCCTGCCATTCCTTACGAATCAGGCGGAACGAAAAACCGGCGAAGATGATATTTGCCAGCGATGCTCCCCCCAGCAATGAGACCAATGCAAAAGGGCGTTCATCTACCACGGCAGTCATGGCGGAGGTGAACGCGCCCAGGCTTATCCCGCCAATCGCCACCGGCTTGCCATACGTCTGGCTGACCCAGGAAACCATGGCGCGCAGATCCATAACGCCCTGGCGGAAGGATTCCACCGTGCGCTCGACATCCGCGCTCAAACCGTACTGACCGCTCCAGCTGCCGCGCGGAGCGCGCTGCATGTGGTAGGGCAGGGCAAGATAATAAATATCCAATCCGGCTCGGGCAGCCGGTTCGGCAAACCATTTCAACGGCGCGAATGTGTTCATCTGGTAGCCGTGCAGCAAAAGCAGCGCCGCGCTTGATTCGCCTTCGCTTTGTAAATCCGCCATTCCGTGCACGATATTATTTTCGGGATGAGGAGAGGTGTAGAAACTGTCAAAGTGGAAACGGGCATAGGTGCGGCCATCGAGCCAGCGGTGGGCGTTATCGAAGTGGATTTCTGGAACACTCGACGGAATTCGGTAAAATTCCTCGACCGTTTGCTCGTGCGGGGCATCGGCTGCTTTGGCTGGGCGGTGGAACTGCGGGCTGGCGACCAGCAAACGCAGCGAACCGAGGGTCAGTTCGATAGCAGAATCGATCAACTGGGCAAGAGTGCGGTTCAACAGGTTTGCTGCCTGAAAGGGAATGTTTGTAAATTTAGTATAACCGATAAATTGGCGCAGCACCTCTTCAGCCAATTGTATTCATGCGAGGTGGTAACATTTCTGGAAATCACTGGTATGGGCTTCCCGGTGCGAAAATTGCAACCAGGGCTCATGCAACCTGATCATTGAACCATCCGTACATCCATAGGATCATGTTGTGGGAAAAGCAATGAAAAAACTGTGTATTGGGCTGCTGATATTGATCACAGGTGCGGGTTTGTTATGGGTCAAGCCTTCCTCTGCCCAAACGTCGTCGAATGATCCGGCGCTGCTTTTTCTGCCCTTGATCAGTCAGACAATCGAATCGCCGGTCTGGCTGGGACCGGAGAGCGGTTATGTGGTCACGATTGCCTACGACCGCAACCGCGAGGACCGGGTTTACATCGGCACGTGGGGAGCGGGGGTTTACCGCAGCGACAACGGAGGAATCTCGTGGCAGCGCATGAGTAACGGACTGGGCAACCTTTATGTGCAGCGGCTGGTGGTTGATCCACAGCAGGCGGGTGTGGTCTATGCCGGTACGTATGGCAGTGGTGTCTATAAAACCGTTGATGGCGGGGCGAGCTGGTTTCCGGTCAATCAGGGCATTCTGGCAGGGGCAATGGTGTATGCACTGGCAGTTGATCCGCAGAATAGTGGGCGGATTTACTGTGGGGTGCGTGCTCCCAACAATACCAGCCAGCCACCGTGGGGAGGGGTGGTTTACCGCAGCCAGGACGGCGGCACCAGCTGGAGCGCAGTGCTGCAAAACATTGGCGGCAGCAGCCAGCAGGATTGGGTCTATTCCCTGGCGGTCGACCCGCAGCACCCCAACCTGGTACTGGCAGCCACCCACGAGCACGGTCCCTACCGCAGTCTGGATTATGGCACAAGCTGGCAGACTGCCGCTGGGGTGCAGGACGGTTCGGGACGGGCGGTTGTCTTTGCCCCGCAGCAGGATGTTGCCTACCTGGGGGTGTGGCATCGTAGCGGCGTGTATAAAACCAATAACGGTGGCGATTCGTGGGTGTTGAAGACCAACGGCATTCAGGGTGCCAAGATTTACGATATGGCGCTCAATCCTGCTAACCCGCAGGTGGTCTATGCAGCAACCTTTATGATGGATTGGAGCGACAGCATTCGCGGGATGGCGCGCACCACGGATGGAGGGCAGACTTGGGCGCGTTCCGGTCTGCAAAACCTGTATTTGTACTCGGTGGCGGTTAACCCATTCAATGGGAATGAGGTTTTGGCGGGTTCGGTTGCGGCGGGGATATTCCGCTCAACCGATGGCGGGCAAACCTGGATTGCCCGCAACCAGGGACTGGTCAACACGGTAGTGAACGACCTTGCTGCTCCCGCGGGGCAAACAGGAGTGCTGTACAGCGCTGTTTCCGGGCGCGGTGTACTGCGCTCGACGGATGGCGGCGTAACCTGGCAGGAGATGAACGCCGCCCTACCCACGCTGCAGGTTAAACGGCTGGTTCTGGCAGACGATGGGAAAAGCCTGTTTGCCCTGACCGCAACCGATGGTTTATACCAATTCGATGGGGAAATCACCCAGACTTGGAAGTCGGTTGAATTGCCCGTTGATCCGAGTGTTACAATGGCACAGCCGAACACGCCCAGGACGTTGCCGGACAGCCCGGACTTCTGGGAGGCGATCGAGCCGGGCAGCAGTCGACCACAGGCTGTGGTTTCTACCAACAGTCAACCACCGCTCTATGCCCTGGCATTCAGCCCCAGTCAGCCCCAGATTGGCTACCTGGGCAGTGCGCAGGGTGTTTATATAACCCGCGATGGCGGTTTACAGTGGCAGCGAGCCGGTCTGGTAGGTCAACCGGTGCGCGTGCTTAGTGTGGATTGGAACAATCCATACCGGATCTTTGCCGCAACCGATTCCCCGCCCACCCTTTGGGTCAGCCAGGATGGCGGTGTTACCTGGGAAGCTGCGGCGCCTGCCGGATGGCGGGTGGCAGCGCTGGCTGCACTGCCCGGCTCGGACACGCTCCTTGCCGCCACTGACCAGGGCATTTTCCGTCGATTGCCCGATGGCAGCTGGCAGCCGTCAGGTCTTGCCGGTCAACCGCTGACCGCGCTGACGGTGGATGAAATCAATCCCACACGAATCGCGGCGGGTGGCAGTGCAGGGGTGTGGCTTTCACTGGATGGCGGATGGAACTGGCAGCGGCAAACCAGCGATCCCATAGGGAACGGCATCCGCATGCTATCTTTCCAGGCAGATGGGTTGTATGTCGGCACAGACGGACAGGGCATTCTCCGCCTGCCGTTGCGTTGATTTTGATCAGCCCGGGAATTTATTTGCCCATTCCGCGTTCTTTGTCTGCCAGCCGTTCGTTGAAGCGCGCCTGGTCAATGACAAACCGCTCGTGCTCACCTTCGGCAATTTTTTCAACCTCATCCCAGGCTTCCACTTTGAAACGCAGGCGGCGTCCGTCCACTTCCAGCAGCGTGGCGCAAAAGCGCACCTGCATCCCAACCGGTGTGGCTGCCAGATGGCGGATATTGACCGCTGTCCCCACGCTGCCCTGCCCGACTGCCAGATGCGCCTGGATTGCCTGATGAGCTGTGCGTTCGAGATAGCCAATCATGCGCGGTGTGCTTAATACCGGTGGGTAAGCCTCACCGCCGGAGTGGCGGGCAGTATCGTTTTCCTGAACGGTGAGGGTCATTTCGGCGGATAAACCGGGTTCGATCGACATGGGTGGTTTTTTCTCCATTGAGGGAATTTTTGAATCCATTTTAATCGTTGCCGGGTTAGTTGAGTGGGTTTTCGAACCACACTACCGAAAGAATCGAGCGCAGGCGGTTGTATTCTTCCACGTTGGCAACCAGATCCAGGTCGCCGTCCCCGTCCACATCACAGGCAAGCATCTGGTCCCATTTCTCGCCGTTGAAAGTACCCAGTCCCCAGAAGCCATCTCCCCACTTGATTATGTGCGTCTGCCAGCCGTCCTCGGTCTGTTCCATCCAATAAACCGCAGCAACATTTGGTGGCAGCTGCCCATCCCGGTGGATGGAAGCCCCGATAATATCGGCGCGCCCATCTTGATTTAAATCTGCCACCAACAAAGGGCGTGAGCGCCACTGAGCAGCACGGTGTTTGGGAATGCTAAGCGCCTCGAAGACCGGAAGTCCATTCACTAATCCTCGGTTGCGCAGCCAGTGGATAACCTGTTCGGATTGCCCAAGAATATCCGGCATTCCATCTGTATCCAGGTCGGCGATGACTACCTGTTCCTTGCCATAGAATTCTGTGCTACGCAGCAATTCATAACGCTGCCAGGTGAGTGAATTTTCCCCTCCTGGGTTCCGGTACCAGGCGATACTTTCCTCCTCTTCGGGGGTGTCCCAGTCGGCGTTGTTGATCACTAGGTCGAGAAACCCGTCCCCGTCCAGGTCGCCACTGACGAAACCATGCCCGCTTTTGATCTTGGCATCGATGATGCGCATATGCCAGGTATCCAGGCTGCGCGGGCTGCCGCCTTGCGCGGCGGGATTGACGAACCAGCGCAGCCCTGCCCAGACCAGATCCTCCGCGTTGCCAGATTGTTTGCCGCTGTTGGCGATACGGGTTGCCCGACCACCGGCGAGTATATCCATGTCGCCGTCGTTGTCCAGATCGAGGCTCTTTAAGTAGAGGAACTGCCAGCCACCTGCGCTGGCGGGCAGGTCGCCGCCGTCCTGCCAGCGGTAAGAATCTGGCTGTGCCGGATCGCCATCCGGGGGTAAACCCCACAGAATGCGAATGCCGGGCGGCAGGTCGGTATGTTCCACCCCGTGGGCAACCAGCAAGTCGGGATGCCCATCCTCGTCCAGATCGCCAGCCGCTGCGCTTTCGGCATTGGGAATCCGTCCGGCTTCTACGACCGTAACTGCTTGCCACGGGCTGGAGGTCAGGGCTGTGCCGGGATGAAAAGCGACCCGGATCCTCCCGCGGAATTCATAATTGGTCACATAATCCTCGAAACCATCAGCGTTGATGTCGGTTGCATCCAGCCCGTTGGGCAGCCAATCGCCGGGGTTGTCCACCGGGTGCATCTGCCATTCGATACCCAGATCTGGGTAGCGCAAGTTGGGTGTACTGCGCGTCTGATAGGGGTGAGTGATACCGATGATGGCGTCATGGGTCGAGAAGAAAAGAATTGCAAGCAGGGGCAGCGCTGCCAGACCGGCAGCCGTGATTAACAGCCAGCGCAACCTGTGGGGAATGGTTTTCTGGGGCATACCGTCCTGCTCTCCCTGTGCACGGTAAAATGGTACAAAGTTCAATCAAGGGAAGGATTGGCAAGCGAGTTGTTTGGTTTATAATAAAAACGTCTAACTACTATCCAATTATATAAGGAGATAAACATGCTCAGCAAACGACTTCTGGAGGAAATGAATACCCAGATCAAGCTGGAATTATATTCCGCTTATCTGTACCTGGCGATGTCAGCGCACTTCGATGAAGCCAACTGGGCGGGTTTTGCCAAATGGCTGATGATGCAGGCGGAGGAAGAACAGGAACACGCGCTGAAATTCTATGAATATATCCACGACCGCAACGCTAAAGTGACCTTGCAAACCATCGAAGCGCCGCCCAGCCATTTTGGGACGCCTGTGGAAATTTTCGAAGAGGTGCTCAAGCATGAGCAATCGGTCACGGCGCGCATCAACCTGCTCTACAGCATTGCGGTGGAAGACAAGGACTACGCCAGCCAGGAATTTCTCAATTGGTTTGTCAAGGAACAGGTCGAGGAAGAAAAGAATGCCAACATGGTGCTTGACTGGTTGAAACTGGCAGGCGATTCGGTTAATGCACTATTCCAGGTCAATGCATTGCTCGGCGCGCGCGAAGATGAGGAAGAAGGCTAAGCCAATTTTTTCGTCATTGGCGGTTGAGAAAAAGGTCTATCGCTCGATGGGTCGCAGCAATAGACCTTTTTTATGCCTCGATAGTCATGTCGAATCTATTGCCTATTCATCTGCGATTGTTGTAAAATATATGATAATTATCATCTAAATTGGAGGAATAGCATGACTCAATATGCCTTCCCGGATTATCTGGTCGAAACCGACTGGGTGGTTCAGCATCTCAACGATCCCGGCGTGCGGATCGTTGAGTCGAATGAAGATGCATTACTCTATGACACCGGCCACATCCCCGGTGCTGTACGGGTGGACTGGTTTACCACCTTGCAGCATCCGGTTCGACGAGATTTCCTCACCAAACAGGAATTCGAAGCGTTGTGTTCCAGTCTGGGGATTGCCAACGATACTACCGTGGTCTTTTACGGCGATAAAAGCAATTGGTTTGCGGTGTACGCGTTCTGGATCTTCGAGTACTACGGGCATCAGAAACGCAAGGTGATGAACGGCGGGCGCGCCCGCTGGGTGGCGGAAAACCGCCCGTTGAGTACCGAAGTGCCTGTCTATCCGCCAACCTCATACCATGCCAAGGAACCGGATGCCAGCATTCGCGCCTTCCGCGATGAAGTTATCGATCACATGCAGCAGGGCTTGCCGCTGGTGGATGTGCGTTCACCCAAAGAATTTACCGGCGAACTGCTGCACATGCCCGGCTATCCGCAGGAAGGCGCGCAGCGCGGCGGTCATATTCCTGGGGCAGTCAACATTCCCTGGGCGCAGGCAGTGGACGAGGATGGGCGTTTCAAAGCTCCAGAATCCCTGCGTGAACTGTACCAGAGCCGAGGAATAACCCCTGACAAGGAGGTGATTGCCTACTGCCGCATCGGCGAGCGCAGTTCACACACTTGGTTCGTGCTTAAATACCTGCTGGGATACCCACGGGTTCGCAACTACGATGGGTCGTGGACCGAATGGGGTAACCTGGTCGGTGCGCCGATCGAGAAGGGTGAAGGAGGCAGCCGGTGACATTACCGTTGCCGCCGCGCCTGGCAGAGATTGTGGCGGATTTTGAAGAGTGTGAAGGGCGGGAAAAACTGGAACTGCTGCTCGATTACGCGCGGCGATTCTCGTCCGTTCCCGCCGATGTGCGCATTACTCAGTCAGCCGAAGAGGTGCCCGAGTGCATGACACCAGTGCACATGGCAGCCACGTATACCCATGGGCGATTGAATTTTTATTTCGATGTCCCGGCTGAATCGCCAACGGTGCGCGGCTACGCTGCCATTATCATGCAGGGCATTAACGGCTCGACACCCGAAGAAGTGCTCGCCATTCCGGCGGAGTTTTACCTGCGCATGGGTTTACAGGAAGTATTGACCGCCCAGCGGCTGAACGGCATGGCGGCGATTCTGGCGCATGTCAAGCGACGTGCTGCCGAGGTGTTGCAACAAGCCAGGTAAGCTGGCTTAAATCACCGCCAGTTTTTTGCCCACGCGGGCAAACGCCTCCAGTCCCTGGTCCAGGTCGGAACGGCTGTGGGCAGCCGAGATCATTACCCGGATGCGGGCTTTGCCGCGCGGCACGGTGGGGAAACCCAGTGCCATGGCAAACACGCCCTCCTCGAACAGCTCGCGGCTGAACTGCTGCGCCAGCGGTGCTTCGCCTAGCATGACCGGTGTGATCGGGGTCACGCTCTGGCCAGTATCGAAGCCAAGGCGTTTCATTTCACCTTTGAAATAGCGCGCATTGTCCCACAGGCGGTCGACAAGTTCGGTGGATTCTTCGAGCAGATCGACAGCGGCAATCGCAGCGGCAACATCCGGCGGGGTTACCGCCGAGGAGAACAGGAAGGGGCGGCCGCGTTGACGCAGCCACTCGACGATGATCGCGTCACCGGCGACTAATCCGCCCACCACGCCAAAAGCCTTGGAGAGAGTGCCGACCTCAATATCCACCTTGCCGTGCAGGTGAAAATGATCCACAATCCCGCGCCCGCCGCTGCCCATCACGCCTTCGCCGTGGGCGTCATCGACCATCAGCATCACCCCATGCTTGCTGGTTACTTCATAAATCTGGTCGAGCGGGGCGATGTCGCCGTCCATACTAAATACACCGTCGGTAATTGCCAGCGCGCGGCGGTACTTGCCCTGGTTTTCACGAATTACCCGTTCCAGATCCGCCGCGTTGGCGTGCGCATAGCGGACGATTGGTGCGCCTGACAGGCGGCTGCCGTCGATGATGCTGGCGTGATTTAATTCGTCCGAAAAGACCATGTCTTCCTTGCCCACCAGTGCTGGAATGGCTGCCAGGTTGGCAGTAAAACCAGATTGGAAGGTGATGGCAGCCGCAACACCTTTGAACGCGGCGAGTCGTCGTTCCAGTTCCAGGTGAATGTCCATTGTGCCGGCAATGCTGCGCACCGCGCCGGGACCCACGCCGTAGCGGTCGAGGATCTTCCGCGCCGCTTCGACGATCCGTGGATGATTGGCTAAACCCAGGTAGTTGTTGGAGCAGAAGTTGAGCACTTGCCTGCCATCTACGATCAACCAGGCACCCTGCGGTGAACTCAGGGTGCGGATGCGGTTGTACAGCCCGTTTTCTTTCAGCCCGTCAATCTCTTGCTGGATCCAGGTCAATCGGTCGGTCATTGCCACCTCATTTTTTATGATAGGGATTGGTTGAATATTGGGAATCGGCGGGATTCACCACCAACCTGATTATACCGCTTCTGTATCGTCCTCTCCAAGTACACCCAGGCGGGCAAGTTCGCGCAGCAGTTGGCGTTTGCCGTTGGCGCGCACCAGTGCACAGGTGGGGCTTAACTCCTCCAGGATGTACCGACCAGCCGGGGTTTTGCGCAGCGCGGTCAGCAGGTCGGGGGATATCACACGTAGCAGGGTGGCATTTTCCAGGCGTGCCTGGACGCCGTTTTGCTCCCAACGCTCGATGGCTGTTAGCAGCGCAGAGGGGAGCGGTGGGGCGGCGTGCTTGCGCAGCAGATTGATCAGGTGTGTGCCGCGCAGCCCTTGTTTTTGGGCAGCGGCAAGCGTTAGAGGGGTGATTTGGTAGCGGTATTCGTCATCGGCGAGAGGCAGCCATTTGCCGAATCGCGCCAGTTGGTAGCGCAGCCAGCGCGGCGCACGGCGCCCGGCACGCACCACGCCCTCACTCGACACGTGAATCAACCCATCCTCACTGACTGTTTCGGGCGGTGTCTGTCCGGCGAGCAATTTATCAGCCTGCTCGGAGAAGCGAAAAGCGACAGTCTCTGCGCCGGATTGCGGAGCTGCCAGGTCAAGCAATCCCAGCCAGTGCAGTGTGCCGCGGATTTGGTACACCAGCAAGGCGCCATCGACTTCGTCCCATGAGTTGAATCCACGCAGGTATTCACCATCTACGGCGCGGCGAATGAACCACGAATCGTAGTCCCCGGCAGGGCGTTGGAAGTCGGGATCGTTTTCCTTGACAGCAGCGATAAACTCCGGCAGATTCCACCACACACCCGTGGGGATGCGCCCCAGCATTTCCAGCAGCGCTGTCCGCGCTACCAGGGGATCGTTGTGCCATTCCCCTTCGCAAATCAAGCCCGGCAGCAGGCGCAGTTCGTTGAACGCGGTGGAAGTCCGCCAGACCTGTACCAGGCGAGTGAGCGCAGCAGAGCGCGGCGTTTCGAGAAATTCGCGCACTGCCTGCGGATTGGGCGTGCGCTCATCATCAAGCAGACCAGCAGCGTGCAGCAATGCTTCCAATACGTTTGCTGGGACGTGCAGATAGGCAGCAGCGCGGGATTCGTCCAGCCCTATGCGCAGCGCTGCCAGTAGTGTGCAGGCATCGTCGAGCACGTCGTCGCTGGCGGGCAGCGGATAAGCACACTCGGCGGCGAGCGCAGCCCGACCAAGCACAAGGGGTTGGGGCTGGCTGGGCAGATCAAGCAGCGTTGCCAGGTCATCCGGGATGTAGGCGTATTCCTGTGGTTCGGGCGGCAGGTTGAGAAAGGCTTTGCCGATCAGTCCGCGGTACCATAATGTTTCCGTAGGGGATTCCGGGTTGAGGTGCGGTCGTTCGCGGTCGCGGCGGGCGGCGCCCATTGGGCGCACATCGCCAAAGCGGCGGGTAAAAAGCGACCACGGCAGGCGTCCCTGGTTTTTGGTCAGCGCTTGAAGCGCGCTGCGAGCACTGGCGGGCAGGCTGTCCACAATTTCCATCACCAGATCGGCGTTGAGCATTTCACGCGTCAATGCGGGCAGCATGCTGTGCACATCGCGGTCAGTCACCTCCACGCCCCACAGCAACGCAACGATTTTCAAGAAACCGAGGTCGTGTCCTTGCAGCGTGTTAAACAGGTCAGGCATGGCATCAGCCTTGATCTGAGATGGATGGAATGGTCGCCTGGATGGCAGCGGGGATGACTTCGACCTGAATTTCGCGCAGGGTTGAATCCAGCCCGGCGTATATTTCCCCGTCAGTGTGGATGAACAACGGTTGGTCGCAGGTCAGTGCCAGGCGGCGGAAGGTGCCCTGGCAAACATAGGGCAGGCGGGCTTGCTGCCCGCGCATGACAAACGGGATGGTGTACAGCATGGTCAGGCGGGAAATTTTTTGAATACCCAGGTAATTCAGCTTTCCGTCATTTTGGCTGGCGTCTGGGGCTACCCAAAACGCGCCGCCTTCCCGCCTGCCATTGCACAATACCAGCATCAGAAGATGCTGTTCCCATGCCCGCTCATCCTGGCATGCGCGGATGCCCAGCGGTGTGTGGTTGAACAGGATGGTCTGCAAGGCGGAAAGGAAATAGATCAGAAATCCGCGCACCCAGGGAATACGCCGCGAGCGGATGTTGACGACTGCGTCGAAGCCGATGCCCAAAGTGTTGGTCCAATATTCACGCCGTCCCGTTTGATCGTGGATGGATGCGATGTCCACCGGGTTGAGCGAGCCATCCAGTGCAAGGTGTAGCGCTTCGACCGGATCGGCGGGGATGCCCAGCGTGCGGGCAAAATCGTTGCCCGAGCCAACCGGTATGATTCCTAGCACAGGGCGGCGTTCGGCGGGTTGCTGCATTAAACCGTTGACAACTTCGTGCACGGTGCCGTCGCCACCCATGGCAATG
Organism: Bellilinea sp.; assembly: GCA_034411135.1. Lineage (GTDB taxonomy): Bacteria > Chloroflexota > Anaerolineae > Anaerolineales > Anaerolineaceae > Bellilinea. The sequence goes on along the minus strand of DAOUMN010000083.1, from coordinate 13,192 downwards.
ACCTTGCGCGCCCCTTGTTCGGCGGCTTGCTGTGCCAGAACGACAGCGTGGCGGTGGTAGGCGCTGAACTGCCAGCTCACAGTGGCATGCCCGCTGGTCAGTTGCTGGCAGCGTTTGGCAATACGGGCAGCTTTATGACGATTGGCAAGCGGGTTGCACACAATGACTATCTCGGCAGGCATGTTCCTTCCAATCGGCGGGGTTGGCGGGATGGGTATGATTATACCTAAATCGCCCAACGATATTGTAAGGTGCAAGTGCGTTCTGGGTGCTTCTTGGTCGTTGTGATTAAGCCGACATTTGTTATAATTCTCTCAGACCGACTCGTTATTCGAGGTTTACATGGCACTTCGGGGCAATCTGCGCGACTTCTCCATTACCCAATTGCTTAATCTGATCAACCTGGCTCGCAAAACCGGTACCCTGGTAGTGGAGGGCGCCAGTGAAATGGCGCAGGTCACCTTTCGCGAAGGTAAACTGGCATTTGCCCAGATTGGCAGCGAGGAAAACGACCTGGCGGCAATCCTGCAGCGCAGCCGCAAGATTACCCCCAACCAGGCGCGGGTGATTCGCGAACGCACCCGCAAAATGAGCGACAAAGAGGTGGGTTTGCTGCTGATCAACGCCGGTTACCTGACCCAAAAGGACATTCTGGAAAGTTTGCAGCTTTACTGCCTGGATGTGGTTCGCCGTCTGTTTACCTGGGTCGAGGGATCGTTTCACTTTTCACCTGACCAACCACCACCGGATGGCAAAATTCCAGTGCGGCTCGACCTGGAGAACCTGATCATCGAAGGTTCACGCCAACTGCGCGAATGGGAGCAGTTACAGGAGGAAATCCCCAGCCTGGATATGGCGTTGAAATTTTCCGACCGTCCGGGCACCAATATTCGTAATCTGAACCTCAGCCTGGAGGAGTGGCGGGTGGTGCGCTATGTTAATCCAAAGAATACCATGCGCCAGATCGCCCATGCGGCGCGGATGAACGATCTGGAAATCCGCCGGGTGGTGTTTGCGCTGTTGCAAGCCGGGCTGGTGGAAATCGTCCGTCCGGGCGGTGCACCGGTCGGTGGTGTGGTGCGTCCCTTCCAGACGGCAAATAAGGAGGAGCAGGTCTCACTGCTCAACCGTCTGATTAACAAAATCCGCTCGATTTAATCCGTGAAATCAGGTAGCCCGATGCAGACAGTCAAAATCGTAGTCACCGGTCCATTCAATGCAGGCAAGACGGAATTTATCCAGTCGGTCAGTGAAATCGATGTGGTTTCGACTGAGCGGAAGATTTCGGCACAGGCTGAAAAAGTAAAGGAAAATACCACGGTGGCTCTCGATTTCGGACGGATCACGGTGGATGATGACCTGGTGTTGTATCTATTTGGAACACCGGGGCAAAAACGCTTCGATTTCATGTGGGAAATTCTGTCCGAGGGCATGCTCGGTTTCGTCGTCATGGTGGACAGTACCCGACCGGAGACCTTCCGCGAGGCGCGCACCATTCTGGAAACCTTTCGCGCCTATGCGCCAACACCGTATGTAGTGGCTGCCAACAAGCAGGATCGCAGCGATGCATGGGAAATTGAAGATATGCGCCTGGCGCTGCGCCTTGATCCGAAGGTCAAGCTGTTGTCCTGTGTGGCAAAGGATAAAGAAAACGTCAAAAAAGTGCTACTGGAATTGCTGTACGGCATTCTGGAAGAGATGGGGGAGGGCGGCAAGTGAGCAGCCCAGGGGGTTAGGTTAGCGTGTCGTCCATTACCACCGATCAGGGAATTCTCCATTATGAAGTGTATGGCCGGGGTAAACCGGTCATTTTACTGCATGGCTGGCTAGGCTCATGGGGACTTTGGCAGGAGACAATGACCTACCTGGGGCAGTATTACCGAACATATGCTCTGGATTTCTGGGGATTCGGCGAATCGGGTAAAAAACTGAACACCTACCAGGTGACCGATTTCGTTGCGCTGGTTGACCAGTTTATGGAAAAATTGGGTATCCTCAGTGCTCCGCTGGTGGGGCATAGTATGGGCGGAACAGTCAGCCTGTCGGTTGCGCTGCGTTACCCGCAGCGAGCGGAAAAGGTGGTTATCATCGGATCGCCGGTTGTGGGCACTTCGCTGGCGCTGCCACTCAAACTGGCTGGCAAGCGTCTGGTGGCATTCTTCCTGTTCAGCCTGTTCCCGGTCTTCCGGGCAGCGATGCGGGTTGCTTCACCGACCATCTGCCGCGACCCGCGCTTTCCTGACATGATGGACCGCGACCTGTCACGAACCACGCTGGAATCGTTTCTCAACAGCATTGCGTCGCTCCATCGCACCGACCTGCGCGATCAGATCCAGAATATCCAGGCGCCAGTTATGGGTATGTTCGGCGACCGCGATAACATCGTTCATCCCAACCAGTGGAAAGCACTGCGCAACGGATTGCCGCAGGCACGGATTGAACGCTACCCGAATGCCGGTCATTTCATCATGCTGGATGAACCGCGCCCGTTCATGTTGACCCTCAAAGATTTCCTTGATGGTCCGAACGAGGATGCTGCATGAGCAGAGATGCCTTTTCCGTCTGTTCGCCGCGCATGACCCGCCTTGTAATGGATGGGCTGGAGGAAATTCTCGGTGCTGCTGCGCTGGAGGAAGTGCTGGCGCAGGCGCGCTGCAATGGAGAGGGTGCAAGTACATTTGCGCATCTGCGCGCGGGTTTGGAGCAACGCTACAGCGTGGAAGCTGCCAATGGGGTGCTGTTGCGCACCGGGCGGGCTGTGTTCGTCGGTTTGCTCCGTTCCTATGCTGTCGAGTTGGGATTCGAAGAGATAGAATATCGGCTGCTGGCGCCGCGCAAACGGATTTTGCAGGGTTTGCAGCAACTGGCAGGCTTTCTGGTTGCCGAATGCGGTAGCACAATCCAGGTTTCCAGTCACGAGGGATTCTGGCGCTGGAGCGCTGAAACGTGTCTGGAATGCGCTGGACTGAGCCAAGAGAAACCGGCATGTTACTTTACCCTGGGCATGCTCCAGGAATTCATGTTGTGGGTGAGCAGTGGGCGTATCCATCCGCTGCGTGAATGTGAGTGCCGCGCCAATGGCGGCAAGGCGTGCATCATCGAGATTGAACAGTACGCGCTGGACTGAGAGCCAGACATGTTGAAAATCATCCTGCAATGCCCGCGTTATCTCGACCCGTTCAATGAGCGAGCGCGCGATCTGCGTATACTCAATAAACCGCTTTGGTTGCAGCAGCGCGATGTGCTGGCACCATACACTACTCGTGAGATAGAACTGCCGCAGGAAGCACGACTACCGCAAACTCGCGAAGCCTGCATTGTCTATCGCGACAATCTGTACTTTGACAGTGGCTACATGCAGGCGTTCATGCAAGCCGCCATGAGTCGCCCGCATGCGTCCCGCGCGGCGTTTACCTTGCAGGACCCGGCTTTCCGCGAGCACTGTCTGCCGCTTTCCACGTCGTATACCCCGGCAGGAGATGTTTACCTGGCGGATCTTTGGTACTACCCACGCGGACCGGAAGCCAGCGCTGAACCGCTGGTAATCGATATGCAGGCGCGCGAGATCGGCTATTACCACGTACCAACCTACATGGCGAGTGAATCGGGCGACTTGGTTTACCAGGTGCCTTTGCGCAGCCTGATTGCGATCGATTCATGGGTGCATGTCTTCATTGCGGACACGGTGTTCGGCTTGTTTGGGCGCGGCGCGCGTTTTGAAAACCGTCTGAATGCCGACCCGTTTTTCAAATTGAGCATCCTGGCGGCGGCTTTGTTCGAAGGACGTCAGGTACTGGAATGCTCGCGGCTGGTTCAGATTGGGCGCAACTGCTCCATTGATCCGACCGCCGTGATTCATGGGCCAACCACTATTGGGGATAACGTAACCGTGGGTGCCGGTGCAGTGATCGAGAATTGCATCGTTGGTGACAATGTCAATGTGTCTCAGGGCTGCCAGCTGATGCTTTCGGTGGTTGGCGATGGCACGTTTTTACCGTTTCGTGCCGCCTTGTTTATGACCACCATTATGGATAACAGCATGGTGGCGCAAAACACCTGCCTGCAAATGTGTGTCGTGGGGCGCAATACTTTTATCGGTGCCGGTTCGACTTTCACCGACTACAACTTGGTGCCTTCTCCAATCCGCGCGCGGGATGCTTTCGGTAAATTGCAGCCTTCAAACCGTCCGGTGCTGGGCGGCTGCGTGGGGCATAATTGCCGTATTGGAGCGGGAATGATCCTCTACCCGGCGCGGACGATTGAGTCGGATGTGCTGTTGTTTGCTTCCAAAGAGCGGCGGGTGATCGACCACGACATCCGTTACGAGGACAGCGACCATCACCAGTTGAAAGCCGGGCGACTGCACCCACGCCTGTACCCGCGTCCCGGCGAATCAGTTAGCGAATCCTGGTAGAGGCTACCGCATTCCTTACAGCTTCCTAACCATCTGCCCTTTGAGGGGCTATTTTTATTGCCAGAAACCAGCGTTTTGCGTAAGATTAAGTGTTGTAACCTGACCTCACCGTCCGGTTCCCCGGCTGGGCGGGTCGTCTGTGTCTGACATCTTCCGGGGGAAAGCCCATGCTGACAATTGAGGGAGGCACTCATGAGTAAAGCCCGCCTGTTGATTGTGGAAGATGATATTGATATCTCCAATATGTTACGCATTTATTTTTCATCCCAGGGCTACGATGTGGATATTGCCCCGCGCGGTTCGGATGCGCTGGAAAAAACCCGTCAGGTCATGCCGCACCTATTGATTCTAGACATCATGCTGCCGGATATTGACGGCTACGAAGTGTGCCGGGTGTTGCGCACTAATACGCGTACCAGTCATATTCCGGTGCTCTTCCTGACCCAGCGGGATGAGCGCAGCGACAAGCTGAAAGGGCTGGAACTGGGGGCGGACGATTACATCACCAAACCGTTCGACATCGAGGAACTGAAATTACGCGTGCAAAATGCGCTGGCGCGCGCCGAGCGGGAAAGCCTAACCGACCCGCAAACTGGTTTACCCTCTGGGCGGTTGATTGAAGATCAACTGCGCAAACTAATCCGCCAGACCGATTGGGCTTTTCTCGATATTCGCATCAACAACTTTGAACCATTCAAGGATGTCTATGGTTTTATTGCCGGTAACGATGTGTTGCGTTTTACTGCCATGCTGCTCGGTGAGGTGGTGGATGAAGTCGGTACTGCCACCGATTTTATCGGTCACGTAGGCGGAGACAATTTCGTGATTTCCACCTCGACCCAGGCGGCAGCGATGATCAAAACACGTTTGAAAGAACGCTTTAAAACTGAGGTGCTCTCGCACTACAATTTCATGGACCGCCAGCAAGGCTTCATACTGGCTCCGGGTAAAGGCAACGAGATGTTGCAAACTCCATTTATGACCCTGGCGATCGGTAGCGTTTCACCGCAAACCCATCCATTTGCCGATATCCGTGAAATCACCGAGATTGCCGCCGAAGAACGCCGCCGCGATGCGGTTTGAGTTTGGGAGCGTTAGACCGGCATGACGCTGAATGACCCGTGGGTGCTGGGCTTGGTTCTGGCAGGCGGTGGCTTGTTGTTCTGGATTGCCGCTGCGCTCCTGATTCGTTGGCTTTCTCGCCCCTACCTGGCATCTGTTCAACCAACCCTGGATATACCAATTTCAGAAAATGCCAGCGGACAAGCGCTGTTGGTCGTTCAACCGGGCGGTAAACTGCTGTGGATCAACCCCGCGGCGCGCGAGTTGTTTGGGTTACAGGCTGGCGAAAACCCTGACCTGGAACGGTTGGGACGCCTGACCCGTCCGGCGCAGGCGCTGTTCAACCTGTGTGTTCAGGATGGACAGGCGCGCGTGATCGTCGAAGGCAAGCCGCTGGATGGAGTTTCTTTTCTCATCCCGGCAGCGCCTGCCGGACTACGTGTGGTCAGCCTGCGTTCACCCGAAGCCTCCAGCGGCATCGCGATCAGCCCGGGCGGGTTGCTGCCAGCGCCGACCTTTCAGGTATTTATCGAATTAACCGAGGCAATGGCTTCCAGCCTTGACCTGGAAGACACCCTCTATTCGATCCTCGAAAACCTTGAGCGCATCCTTCCGGCGGATTTTCGCGAAATCAATGTCTATGATGACGAAAGCCGGGCATTCACCCCGTACCGGATGATGGTGACGGCAGAAGGTGAACGGCAGCTGGTCATTGCCAGTGAACGTTACCCGCTAGAAGAGGGGTTGACCGGCGTGCTGGCGCGAGAGCGCCAGCCATTGCTGATAACCGATTTGGATGAAGCCTCCGAACTGAACCCCGTCATTGACCGGCGTAAATATCCGGTGCGTTCATTCCTCGGTGTCCCACTGATCATGAGCCAGGAGTTGATCGGCACGCTTGAACTGGCATCCTTTACTCCGGATGCCTTTCATCCGCAGGATCGCGATTTGCTGGCACTCATCTCTGGGCAGGCAGCGGTGGCGATCCATAATGCCATGCTGTACCGCCAGGAGCAGCGTCGTTCGACCGAATTGAACGGACTGGCGCAGCTGGCGCAGGCATTCAGCTCGGTGCGCGATACCAAAGGCTTGTTCGAGCGGCTGGTCAATGCCATTCAGCCGCTGGTTCGGGTGCGCGTGCTGGGTTTCCTGCTTTTCAACGAGACCACGCATACCCTGGAAGGACAGGTGCCTTTCATTGGCATTCCGGAGCAATTCATGGAAATGTACCGTATTCCGGTGCCGCCGGGCAGCCTTTTGGAAAACACGTTGCTCGACCAGGATGTGCTGATCAGCGACAATGCCGCCGGGGATGACCACTGGCTGGAACTGGGCTTGCAGCAGACCGCCCTGGCTGCCGGTTTGAAGGACACGGTGATGATGCCGCTTGCGGTCAGCGGTCGGGTGTTGGGCTATCTGCAAGCTGCCAATCATATTGAAGAAGGCATATCTTTCAACCAGGACGAACTGCACTTGCTGATGATCGTTGCCAATCAGGTTGCCCCGATCATTGACAATGCGGCACTGTTGCAGCAGTCCCGCCAGCGCGCGCAACGGGCGGAGGGCTTGCGCCGCATCGCCAGCCTTGCCAGCTCCGCTGCCACGCTGGATGAAATGTTAAAGTTCTCATTACAGGAACTGGCTCGCCTGCTGCAGGCAGACCTGGCAGCCACTTTTTTGCTCGATCAGAACCGGGTGGCACTGCAATTGCATCGCCCATCGCGGTACGGTGACAACAGCGAACTTCCCGAACGGGCCACCCGCCTGCTGGCGGAGGACGCTCAGTTCCCCTTTACGGCTGCGGGGAGTCAGCATACCTTCCGGCTCAACCATTCTGTCGAAGATAAGCCGGTGGTTCCCTTCTACCAGCAATTGATCCAGACCTGGAACATTGAATCTCTGATCATTGTACCGTTGGTGGTGCGCGATGAGGGTATCGGCGAGGTGTGGATTGCCAGCCGCCAGCCGAGTTTCTTCGATCCCGGCGATGTGCAATTGATGGCGACAGCTGCTGGTCAACTGGCGGGTGTGGTGGAGCGCAGTTTCCTGTTGATGCAGACGGACGAATCGCTGCGCCGCCGGGTGGAGCAAATGACCTCCCTGACCCGGATAACGCGCGAATTGAGCACATCGCTTGACTTGAAGTACCTGCTTCAACTGGTTTACGATGAAGCCTTGCGCACTACCCGCGCCGACTGCGGTTCGATTTTGTTCTTTGAACTCGACCAATCCTATGGCGATACGCCGCGCATTCGCTTCTCGGTGGGAGATCCGCCGCCTGCGGAGCTCTCTCCCTTGGAACAGCAGGTGATTGCCAGCCGGATGGCGTACTTGCTGCGCGACATGGAGAACCCGGACTACCAGCTGCCTCACGAAGGTGTGCAGGCAGCCTTGATGGTACCGATCTATTATCAGGACCGACCCGGTGGTTTGATCTGTCTGCACGCGCTGGAAGCGGATCGTTTTGACGAACCAGCGGTGGACATTGCCCAATCCCTGGCTGCCCAGGCGACGATTGCACTGTCTAATGCGGTTAACTATGAAGAACAGACCCGGCGCGGCACCCTGCTCAAACGACAGCTGGACACACTGGGCGAACTCTTCCAGGTTTCCAGTTTTTTACGCCCCGACCAGCCGCTGGAAAGGGCGTTGGATGCGATCGCCCAAGCAATTGTGGATGCCACCCCGTTCCGGGCGGTGCTGATTAGCGTGTATGATGCTGAGGCGCAGGGCTTGCGCCGCATTGCGTATAAAGGGCTCTCTCCCGAAATGTGGGCAGAGCTTAGTTCTCGCGTGCAACCGTGGCGTGGTATTCAACAGCTATTCCAGGAAGAGTACCGCATTGGCGAACTGTACTTCATCCCAGCGGACAAACAACCCTTGGTGCCCGAAGATGTGCATACCCTGGCAATACTGCCGACTGCCGAGCAGGAAACCGAAAACCTGTGGAACGCTGATGATTTTCTGCTGGCACCGTTATACGATCCGCATGGCGAGCCGCTTGGCTTGATTAGTGTGGATGACCCACGCGACGCCCGCCGCCCCGACCGTCCCACGCTGGATGCGCTGGAAATATTTGCAGTACAGGCGGCACTGCTGCTTGAAAATCATCGCTATATTGCCGCAATAAAGACCGAACTGGCTGCCTTGCAGGAGGACAGCCAGCAACTCAACGAAGCTGCCCAGGCTGCCCGCGAGCAGGTTCCCATGCTGCTGCATCGCCAGGTGGAACAAACCGTTGAAATTCGCCGCCTCTTCCGTCAGGTTGAGCGGGTGCGGGCGGGCTTGGACATTGCCGCACATGCCAGCCGCCAAAAAGACACCCGCGCTGCGCTGGTCAGCATGGGGCGGGCACTGGTTGAGCATTTTGGACTGCAAATTGCGTTGGTGGCGGAGGGCGGTGCCCAGGCGGCACGCCTGATCGAGGTAATCGGCAGTATGCCTGCCGGTGCCAACCCGGAAGCGCTGTTTGGGCAACGCAACCCGCTTCGCCAGGCGCTGGCAGATGGAAAGTTAATTCTGGCGCACCAGGTTGACCAGTTTGCAGATTGGCACGGTACCCCTCTGTTGAATGGGCTGGCAGCGCAAAGTTTTGCCGTCTTCCCGTTCGAGATATCTGCCGAGCGACGCGGGGCGGTGTTGGTATGCGGCAACCAGGTCATGCCGCCCTTTGAGGAGGAGGATTACCAGATCTATGACCAATTATGCCGGCAAGTCAGCGTGAGCCTGCAAAACTTGGAACTGCTGGCGGAAACACGTCGCCGGTTGGGTGAGGTGGACCTGCTGCTCGATTTCAGCCGTAAACTGGGCACGCTTGACCCGGTCAGTATTCTCAATGCCTTACTGGTCAGTGCCCTGCAAGCCATGCCATCCGCTGACGCTGGCTGGGTGGGTCTTCTTGATGAGAGTAGCCGCGAGATGCAGCCATTGGCAGCCCTGGGTTATACCGATCCGCACAACCTGCTTGCCATGCGGTACACTCTGGATCGCACTCCTCCACCGCTGCCGGTGCGCGCTATACAGGATGGGCAGCCATTACGCGTCAACGAAATCCAATTTGCCCAAGACTACAACCTTTCAGCAGAGGATTTGATCCGTTACCGTGAAGCCACCCGCGGTCGCCTGCCGGTTTCGGTGCTGGTTGTGCCGATCCGACTGGCGGAGCGCAGCATGGGCGTGCTGGTGTTGGAAAACTTTGACCTGGCGGAGGCATTTTCGGTTGATCATGAAAACCTGGCGCTTTCGCTGACGCAGCAGACTGCACTCGCGCTTGAAAACGCGCGTCTGTTCCGCTCAATCGAACAGCGCACGTCCCAGTTGCAGGCGCTGACCCAGGTTTCTGCCACGATCACCTCCAGCCTGCAAAGCGAGGCGTTGATTGCTAGCCTGTTGGATCAGTTGCAGCCGATAGTGCCGTTCGATACCGCCACGTTGTGGCTGCGCAGCGGGGATCATATTCGTGTGGCTGCTGCGCGCGGCTTCGAAGACGAAGAATCGCGCATCGGGCTCTCAGCACGAGTGGAAGACAGTGCACTGTTCCAGGAGATGAGCCGTACAGCGACGGCAATTTCAGTGCCGGACGTGCGCGGTGATGATCGTTTTACCAAATTGCTGGTGCCGGAATACCTTTCCTGGCTGGGTATTCCGCTGGTGGCAAAATCGGAACTGATCGGTGTGATTGCGCTGGAAAAACGCGACGCAGACTTTTACAGTGCCGATTATATTCAGGTTGCGATGACCTTTGCCGGTCAGGCAGCGGTTGCGCTCGAAAATGCACGCCTTTTCGAGGAAAGCCAGCGTCGAGCGGGTGAGCTTGACCAGCGCTCCAGTCGCTTGGCGCTGCTGAACCGTTTTTCCAGCGACCTGGGCGTATCCCTGGATGTGCCCTATATTCTTAATCTGACCTGTGAGCGCCTGTCCCGCGCGCTGGATGTTTCTCGCGTGGCAGCCGTGCTGCTACACGAGAATAATGAAATTACTGTGGTGAGCGAAAACCCGCCAGCGGAATCCGCTTTACCGTTGAGTTTACCGGTAACGCCGATCATCGAACAGGTGCGCGAGACGCAGGGTGTTTTCAATACCGAAAATGTTGAAGCAGAAAGTGGTTTGCAAGCCTGGGCGCAGCCCTACCTGACCCCGCGCGGTGTGCGCGCGTTGGTGATTATTCCAATGGTTACCGGTCAGGACCTGCAAGGCTGGCTTTTGCTGCAATCGGAGCAGGTGCGTCGTTTCTCCGCGCAGGAAATTGAACTGGCGCGAACAATCAGCAACCAGGCAGCCATTGCCTTGCAAAATGCGCGCCGTTTTGACGAGGTGCGCCAGTTAAAGGAAGATCTTGAGCGGCGGGTGGAGGAGCGCACTGCTGCGCTCAGCCGCGAGCATCGCAATTCTCAAACCATGCTCAAGGTGACCACCGAGCTTTCTGCCAGCCTGGATATTCAGCAAGTATTATCCCGCTCGTTAAGCGTGCTGAACGAGGTGTTAGAGGTCGAGGAAAGCCTGATCCTGCGCGATGCCGGGCGGTTGGTGGTGCACACTGGTGAACACCTGGAAAGCATACCACTGGATGCCGAGAATTCGCTTGAACGGCAAATCCACCGCTGGTTGATGCGGGTGAAGAAACCTGCCCTGATTGCCGACGTGCAGGTTGATTCGCGCTGGCAGGTCGAAAAGAATCCCCCGCCCGCGTATCACAGTGTAGCGGCTGTTCCGCTGATCCTGGGTGAAGAATCGCTCGGCAGCCTGTTGTTGTTGAACCGCCAAAGCAATCACTTCAAAGAAGAGCAACTCATTATTCTTGAGGGCGTGGCGCGCCAGATTGCCATCACGCTCAACAACGCCGAACTGTTCAACCTGATCCGCGATCAGGCGGAAAACCTGGGTGGTATGCTGCGCGATCAACAAATCGAGGCATCCCGTTCGCGCGGCATCCTGGAAGCTGTGGCGGATGGGGTCATTGTCACTGCGCCGGATCAGCGTATTACCCTGTACAACCAGTCAGCCGAATCGCTGCTCAAGATACATACCGGTCAGGTGGTTGGACAGCCGCTAGACAAGCTGGCGGATGCCTTCGAGGGCACCGGCAGCGGCTGGATGCATACCATCCAGCGCTGGTCGTCGCGCGGCGTGCCCCCAGCCGGTGGAGAGAGTTATGCTGAACAGATTACGTTGCAAAATGGGCGGGTGTTGGCAATACATCTCGCGCCGGTAGTATGGCGTTCGGAATTTCTCGGCACGGTCTCGATCTTGCGCGACATCACGCATCTGGTGCAGGTTGACCGGCTTAAGTCGGAATTTATTGCCAATGTATCCCATGAACTGCGTACCCCATTGACCTCCATTAAAGGCTACACCGATATTCTTTTGATGGGCGCAGGCGGCGAACTAACCGACAAGCAAATCCATTTCATCAATATTCTGCGCGAAAATGCCGAACGTTTGACGGTGCTGGTCAATGACCTGCTGGATGTCTCGCGGATGCAATCTGGCAAGGTGATGCTCGAAGCCCAGCGGCTCGATATGGTCGAAATGGCACGTGAAGTGATCGAGGAAATGCGCCGTCGTTCGATGGACAGCCAAAAGCCAATCACCTTCATTTTGGAAGCCCCCGATGACTTGCCCGCCGCTCGCGGCGACCGTGAGCGCAGTATGCAGGTGTTGCGCAGTCTGGTGACCAACGGTTTTAACTACACGCCAGAGAATGGTAAAGTGGTCATCCGCCTTTCCACGTCCGGACAGCACGTTCAGGTGGACGTGATCGATAACGGCATTGGTATTCCGCTCAAGGATCAGGGGCGCATCTTCGACCGTTTCTACCGCGGCGAGAGCCCGCTGGTAATGGCGACCCCCGGCACCGGACTGGGGCTGGCGTTGTCGAAAATTCTGGTGGAAATGCAGGAAGGACGCATCTGGTTTGCATCCACTGGTGTGCCCGGCGAGGGCAGCATCTTCTCCTTTACACTCCCGCTCCACCCCCTGGAAGGTTGATCGAACATGGCGAAGATCCTTGTGGCTGAAGACGAACGCGATATCCGTGACCTGTTGGCATTCACCCTCCAGTTTGCCGGGCATCAGGTTGTCACTGTTTCCAACGGCGAAGAAGCATGGCTGGCAGCACCGCAAGTGATGCCGGATTTGATCTTGATGGATGTACGCATGCCACGCATGACCGGTTATGAAGCTTGCGAGCGCATCAAAGCCGATCCACAGCTCAATCACATTCCGGTTGTCTTTCTGTCTGCCAAGGGGCAGGAGGCGGAGATCCAGGCTGGTTTACAAGCTGGTGCCGCCGAATATCTGCTCAAGCCATTTGCGCCGGATGAATTGTCTCGCAAAGTGAGTGAATTACTCGAACGCTTTACCAGGTAAACCACGATGAGCGCGATCCTGGTCGATCAAGATATCATTCATTACGAGGTGCTTGGGCGCGGGCGTCCGATCCTTTTCCTGCATTCGTGGGTGGGATCGTGGCGTTACTGGATCCCGATGATGCAAGCCGCTTCGGTGGGCTACCGCGCCTATGCGCTTGATCTGTTTGGGTTTGGCGACAGTGCCAAAAACAACCGCTACTCGCTCGAAGCGCAGGTGGGGTTGGTGGCTGGTTTTTTGGACAAATTGGGTATCGGGCGGGTAGCTGTGGTTGGACATGGGTTGGGGGCGTTGGTGGGCTTATTGTTTGCCTTGCGTCATTCTGGGGTGGTTGACCGGGTGATGGCG
>DAOUMN010000082.1:0-15968 GCA_034411135.1 Bellilinea sp. | reverse complement strand
CAAAACGCCTGAGCTGGGCACGTCCTGGTCTCGTTCATATTTTGAGATCGCCATGGCGCTGACCCCAATTTCATCCGCCAGTTTTCGCAAAGAAAAATTGCCCGCTTTCCGAGCCTGTTTGATACGCCCTCCGATGGTCATGGTCATCTCCTTTTCTCTTTCAGTTTACATAATATCACAAATTATATAAATTGTAAACCGCTATCTGTCAAAAAATGGAAAATAGAAACTGCCCTCCTATTTGATTTTGCTTTTCCTTCCCCGATGCTATAATCATTGGAGCAACTGTGATAATCTCAATTTTAACAGCGAGGTGAGTAATGGCCGACACGGATGAGTTCTGGACGGCAGAAGAAGTCTCAAATTACCTGCGCATTCCGCAATCGACCATTTACAAGCTCGCCCAGGATAAAGTGTTACCCGGATTCAAGGTGGGAAAGCACTGGCGCTTTCGCCGGGAAACAATTCTTGAATGGATCAAGACGCAAGAGGAAAGCCCTGTACCTTTTATCGAAGACACCAAGGATATCGAATAATTTCTTATGACCAAACTAACACTGACAAATCTTGAATCCGATCTCTGGGAAGCCGCGGATCAGTTACGTGCCAATTCAAAACTCACCGCCAACGAATACAGCCAGCCTGTATTGGGTCTGATCTTTTTGCGCCATGCCTACAACCGTTTCTTGATGATCAAGGCCGAGATCGAACCGACCCTTCCCCTGCGCGGAGGCGTGCGTGCGCCCTTGCAGGCTTCTCATTTTCAGGGCAAGGCAGCCATTTTTCTTCCGGAGAAAGCCCAGTACAGCTACCTGGTGAACTTGCCCGAAGACCAGGATATCGGTAAGGCGCTGGTGGAAGCGATGGAATTGATCGAAGCCCAGGTGCCCATGCTTTCGGGTGCACTGCCCAAAGAGTATACGCGCTTTGAGCCCAAACTGCTGCGTGACTTGCTGCGCATCTTCAACCGCGACGCGCTGCAAAATGCCAATGGCGATGTGTTTGGGCGCATTTACGAATATTTCCTCAATAAGTTTGCCATGAGCGGCGCGCAGGAAGGCGGCGAGTTCCTCACCCCACCCTCGCTGGTGCGCCTGATTGTCAATGTGATCGAACCCGATCACGGCATTGTCTTCGACCCGGCCTGCGGTTCGGGCGGTATGTTTGTGTGGACCGGTTATTTCCTCAACGAGCAGGGCACAGAACCTTCGAAAGCCGTGACGATTTACGGGCAGGAAAAAGCCGAAACCAACACGCGCCTCAGCCGGATGAACCTGGCGGTGCACGGCCTGGAGGGGCAGATTGTGGAAGGCAATACCTTCTACGACCGCCGCCCGGAGCTGGTGGGTAAGTGTGATTATGTCATGGCCAATCCGCCCTTCAATGTAGACGGTGTGGACCCTGCGCGCCTGAAGAATGACCCGCGTCTGCCATTTGGCCTGCCGGGGCTGGCTCAAAAAACCGGTGCGATCAGCAACGCCAATTATCTGTGGATCCAGTATTTCTACTCCTACCTCAACGAGCGCGGGCGGGCGGGATTTGTCATGGCTTCCTCCGCCACCGACGCCGGCCACAGCGAGAAGACCCTGCGCCAGAAATTGCTGCAAACCGGGCACGTGGATGTGATCATCGCCATCGGAACCAACTTCTTTTACACCCTCACCTTGCCCTGCACGCTGTGGTTTTTCGATAAGCGCAAGCCGGCGGAACGGCGCGACAAGGTGCTGATGCTGGACGCGCGCAGCGTATACCATGTGGTGACGCGCAAGCTGCGCGATTTCACCGACGAGCAGCTCGCCAACCTGACCGCCATCGTCTGGTTGTACCGCGGCGAGGGGGAGCGTTTCCTCAAGCTGGTACGCGACTACCTGGAGAAAGCGCAGGCCGCCGCCGACCGGCTGCCCGATAGCCTGGCCGCGCTGGAAGCGCCGGCGGCCAATGCGCTCAACGTGCTGCAGCCCTTTGCGGCTTCGCTGCACACCAACGGCGAATTGAGCGCCGAGGATATCCAGGCTTTCCAGACACGGGTGGAGGAAGCCCGCACATCTTGGAATAATTGCAAGGAAATATGCGCCAATCTTTTGAAGGATTGGCAGGAATACCGCGCTTCCACCCGGGCGCAGGCGCTGGAGAGCAACGCCGACCAGCACGCCTGCCGGCAGCAGCTGGCGGAGTTTGAGCCGCGCTTCAAAGACGCCCAGCGATTGTTGAACGAAAGCTACAAACAGGTGCAGCGCGCCCAGGAAGCGGCCGAAAAAGGCCTGGCGGCGCGGCGCAGCGCCGGCTGGGATGGACCTGCTTTACGTAAAGCCATGGAAGCCTGGAACACCGCCCGTGAAGAAGCCGTGGAGACCCTGCGCGCAGCGTTGTACTTTGCCCACCAGGCAACCTTGCTGCAGGAACGCTTCCCCGAGGCGCAGTACGCCGACGTGCCCGGGTTGTGCAAGGTGGTGACGCTGGAAGAGATTGAAGCCAAAGACGCCAGTCTGACGCCGGGACGATATGTAGGGGTTGCCCCACAAATCGAGAACGAGGATGATTTTTCTCAAAAGCTTCTTGAAATTCATGATGAATTACAGGCGCTTAATGATGAAGCCGTAATTCTAAGTAAAAATATCCTTGATAACTTTGAGAATTTGGGAATCGATTAAGATGCAATTAGGGAATTTGGTTACGTTTAAAACAGGAAAATTGGACTCAAACGCCGCTGTTCCAGGAGGTGAATATCCCTTTTTTACTTGTGCTAAAGAGACATATCAAATTGATAAATTCGCCTTTGATACGGAATGTGTTTTACTAGCGGGGAACAATGCAAATGGGGTTTTTTCGATTAAGTACTATTCAGGTAAATTTAACGCTTACCAAAGAACATACATAATTGAACCAAAAAACCGAGAAGAATTAAGTACAAATTTTTTATATTACGCACTTCAATTAAAATTAAGATTACTACAAGGACATTCAGCTGGAACAGCGACAAAATATCTTACATTACCAATTTTAAACGAACTACAGATTGATGTGCCTGATTTTGGAATTCAAAACAAAATAACCTCAATTCTCTCCGCCTATGACGACCTGATCGAGAACAACAACCGGCGCATTGCCCTGCTGGAAGAATCGATGCGGCTGCTGTACCGCGAGTGGTTTGTGCGCCTGCGTTTCCCCGGGCACGAGCATGTCCGTGTGATCGACGGCCTGCCGGAGAGGTGGGAGAGAACTACCATAGATCAGGCCTTTTCTATTTTAGGCGGAGGAACACCATCAAAAGGGGTGCAAGCGTATTGGCAGGATGGGGAGATTAACTGGTTCACACCAACCGATTTGACCAAAGCACAGGCCATGTTTGCTGAAGAGTCAATTAGCAAAATCACTGCCGATGGCTTGGCCAATAGCTCTGCTAAGCTATTTCCGCCATATTCAATTATGATGACCAGCCGGGCAACCATTGGAGCAATTGCGATTAATACTACAGAAGCTTGCACAAACCAAGGCTTCATTGCCTGTCTCCCCAATGAACGCGTTCCTTTGTATTTCCTGTTTCATTGGTTGAAAGATCATGTGGAGGAATTTATCAGTCACGCAACTGGAGCTACCTTCAAAGAAATTACAAAAGGCGTTTTCCGCCAGTTGCCCATTATTCTGCCAGATCAGGATACTATGCTGAAATACGAAGAAACAGTAAAACCTATGGCAGAATGTGTATTAAATTTACAACGTCAGAATAAGCGATTATCCGAAGCCCGCGATCTGCTCCTGCCGCGCCTGATGAGCGGGGAGATCGATGTTTCCTGAGGGGGCGTCTTGCCATGAGTCATGACTACTCCGAAGATAAACTGGTTCAACAAACCACCGCAGCCTTCCTGGCCGATCCGCTCGGCTGGCAGCCGGTGTACGCCTACAACGATGAAACCTTCGGCCTGGGCGGCCTGCTGGGGCGAAAAGATGACACGGAAGTCGTCCTCACCCGCTCGCTGCTGGCCGCGCTGCGACGGTTAAACCCCGGCCGTCCGGAAGACGCCTACCACCAGGCTGTGGATGCGCTCACCAGCTATGATGCCGCCAAGACCCTGCTGCACATCAACGCAGAGATGTACACCCTGCAGCGCGAGGGCGTGCCGGTCACGTACCGCACGCCGCAGGGTAAGGAACGCAGTGAACGTCTGCGCGTGTTTGATTTTGAATATCCGGAGAACAACGAATTTCTGGCGGTGCGTGAACTGTGGGTGCGCGGGCCCATTTACCGCCGCCGCCCGGATATCATCGGTTTTGTCAACGGGCTGCCGCTGCTGTTTATTGAACTCAAAAAACACCACAAAGACCTGCGTGTGGCCTATGACGAAAACCTTTCGGATTACCGCGACACCATCCCGCACCTCTTCTATCACAACGCCTTTATTGTCCTGGCCAACGGCCTGCGCGGGCGCATTGGCTCGCTGACCAGCAAATACGAACATTTTGGTGAATGGAAACGCCTGGCAGAAAACGAACCGGGCAAGGTGGATTTTCAGACCTTGCTGCTGGGGGTGTGCCGCAAGGCCAGCTTCATGGATTTATTTGAGAATTTCATCCTCTTCGACCGCAGCAAAGCCGAGCCGCGCAAGATTATCGCCCGCAACCACCAGTATCTGGGGGTCAACCAATCCTTTGCCGCCGTCCAGGAGCGTGAAGTGCGCGCCGGCAAGCTGGGTGTATTCTGGCATACCCAGGGCGCGGGAAAATCCTACTCCATGGCGTTTCTGGCGCGCAAAGTTCACCGCAAGCTGCCCGGCGATTACACCTTCCTGATGCTCACCGACCGGCTGGAGCTGGACAAACAGCTTTACAAGACCTTTGTGGGCATCGGCGAGGTCGCCGAAGGCGAAGAATGCCGCGCCACCAGCGGACCGCACCTTCAAACGCTGCTCGGGCAGAACCATCGCTATGTGTTCAGCCTGATCCACAAATTCAACCTGGACAACCAGGAGCCCTACTCGCAGCGCAGCAACCTGATTGTGTTCTCGGATGAAGCCCACCGCACGCAGTACGGCCTGTTTGCCCGCCGCATGCGTTTTGCGCTGCCAAAAGCTGCCTATATGGGCTTCACCGGCACCCCGCTGCTGGGCGGCCCGGAAGACCAGCTCACCCGTCAGATCTTCGGCGATTACGTTTCGGTGTACGATTTCTACCGCGCCGTGGAAGATGGCTCAACCGTTCCACTGTATTACGACAATCGCGGCGAGAAACTGGGCATCACTACCGAGAGCCTGAATGACAAGATCGCCGACGTGCTGGACAGCTACGATTTGGAGGAAGAGAAAGAAGAACGCGTGCGCCGGGCACTCTCCCAGGAATACGCTGTCATCACCGCGCCGGAGCGCCTGGAGCGCATCGCCCAGGATTTTGTGGCCCACTACACCAAACGCTGGCAGACCGGTAAAGCCATGATCGTGTGTGTGGACAAATTGACCACCGTCCGCATGCACGCCCTGATTGAAAAATACTGGCAGCAGGAAATTGCCGTCTGCAAGAAACAAATCCAGCAGGCCACCGACGACCAGCAGCAAGCCGAACTGGAAACCTATCTGGAATGGCTGCAAAGCACCGAGCGGCTGGTCATCGTCAGTGAAGAGCAAAACGAGGTCAAAACATTCCAGAAATTTGGGCTGGATATCACCCCCCACCGCAAGATCATGAAGGATCCCAACCGTGACCTGGAAGAGGAATTCAAGAAAGAAGACCATCCATTCCGGGTGGCGGTGGTGTGCGCCATGTGGCTGACCGGTTTTGACGTGGAAGCGCTTTCTACACTCTACATCGATAAGCCGATGAAAATGCATACCCTCATGCAGACCATTGCGCGTGCCAACCGGGTGAAAGAGGGCAAACCCAACGGGCTGATTGTGGATTACAACGGCCTGGTCAAGAGCCTGCGTCAGGCCCTGGCGGTGTACGCCGCGGGAGCCGGCGGAGAAACAGCTCCCGACCCACTGCCGCCGGTGGATCAATTATTCAAACGATACGACGAAGCGCTGCAGAATTGTTCAGCCTACTTGTCCGAACTTGGTTTTGAGCTGAGTGATTTGATCGAGGCTGAGGGGTTTGACAAACTGGAATTGATCCAAAAGGGAGTAGAAGCTGTCTGTTTGAACGACGAAACACGTGCGCGTTTCCGTGCATCTGTTCATGAAGTTCTTGAACTCTCTCAAACCCTGCTTAGCGAGAACCGCCTGTATTGGCCAGTCTATAAACAGCGGCAGGACGCCCTGGAAGCATTATTTGAACAAGTCGAGGATCACCGCCAACCGGAAGACATTTCGGACATTTTGAACGATGCGTACAAAGTGATTGGACAATCGGTTGGCGTTTATTCCACCGGGCAGCAGCCTGGAGGGGATTCTGGCAAGTTGTTTGACATCAGCCAGATTGATATCCAAAAACTGCGCCAGGAATTCGAGCACTCCCCGCGCCAAAACCTGGCGGTTCAAACCCTCAAGGAGCGGGTGGAAAAACGATTGGAGATTATGCTGCGCCGTAATCCGCGGCGCGTGGATTTCTCAGAACGCTTCCAAAAGATTGTCGATGAATACAACCAGGAAACCGACCGTGCGACCATCGAAAAGACGTTTGAGGCACTGTTGAATCTGGTCGAAGCGTTATCTGACGAAGAACAACGCTCTGTTCGGGAAGGATTAGACGAAGAAAGCCTGGCCATCTTTGACCTGTTATGTGAAAGGAAAAACGAACTCAATCCCCGAACCCGAAATCGCGTTAAGAAAATTGCTCAAGAGCTGATTGAGAAAATCAAGGCGGAAATTGGCAAGGTGGATAATTGGCGCGCCAAAGATACGACTAAGGCGCAGATCCGCAGCCTGATCTTCAATTACCTGTACGATGAGCAAACGGGCCTGCCGGTGGATGTGTACTCACCCGAAGATGTAAATACCCTGGCAGAAGAATTGTTCAAGCATGTGTATGTGCAGTATCCCGATGCAGTGGAGAATGTGTATAACCAGTAGCGATAGTGAGTCGCCTTCTAGGATTCAACAAAGTCGTAGAGTAATGCGAGAAAAATCAAATTTAATCTCTTAATTTCCAGGGAAAATGCGCATTAATTAAAAATCTGTAGAGATTTGGATAAAATAACCAATTAGGAATGAAAAATTTAATCATATAAACCAAAAACTAGTCAAATTACCCGGAGGGGGCATGCAACTCATCACAATTGAAATCAAAAATTTTCGTTGTTTGAAAGACGTAAAGATACCTTTTCGCGAATTAACTGTCTTAATTGGCGAAAATGATGCCGGAAAGAGCACTGTACTGGATTTATTAGACTTGATTTTGAACGAACACCAACCTGAAGATAGCGATTATTACTATTTCGATGATGGTATTGGAAATCCAGAAAGCCGAGCAGATGAAATTGAGGCAGTTCTAACCTTTCATCCGTATAATGGCCAAACAATATCACAAGAGTTCCTATCTTCTGATGGATTTTTCCGTTTGAAGAAACGGTTCACAAGACTCAGTGGAGAGACCTGGTATAACGGGCGCTGTTATGAACAGGAAGTCCTCAATCAAGATTTGACATCATTGAGAGTAGCTGACCTTGATGCAATCATCCAGGAAATCGGGATCGTCGTTGGGGGAAGGTTGAATAAAGAAGAAAAAATTCAAAGAATTGAAGATTATAAACAACACGCTCCGTTTCATGACGCTTGGGTAACTACTACCCCGGCTGCTTTACGGGAATTTCTTCCCCGTTTCGAACGTTACCGTTCGCTTGACTATCAAGATCCGACAAATGTTGTGATGAAAACTCTTCGAACCGTGTATGAATCGAAAATATTTGAAACCGATGAAAACGGTACGCGTCAACCAATTGCATCTCTAAGAGATCTAAAATCTGACATTGAAACTGAGCTAAATAGAAAGGTGTCGGAGTTATTAGGATATGTTCAACGGTACAACCAACGTGTTCAACGAGTGGAATTCAATCCCACAATAGATTTCTCTGGAGGGTTGAAAAGTGGTCAATTTTCGATCGATGATGGGCGGGGATTTCATTGGTTAAATAAATGTGGTGATGGAACAAAAAGACGGTTATTAATGGCTTTTTTTGATTGGGAGAGAGAAATTTTAGGCCAACAACAAACTCGTCCACTATTACGTGGTTATGACGAACCGGACGTCAATCTTCACTACGAAGCCCAACGACATATGTATCGAACGATCCGAGATATCGTTTACCAGGAAAATTCTAGAATACAAGCGATCGTTTGTACTCATAGCCTGACAATGATTGACCATGCTCCTGCTACAAGTATTAATCTATTGCGTTTATGTGAATGTGGCATGACCGGTGTGAATTATCTCGATACTTTAGAAGATCAGGATGTTGAGGATTTTCTTGTAAATCTTGCCGCGGAATTAGGTATCACCAACTCTATTCTCTTCTATGAACGTTGCTACATTATTATTGAAGGGCCAACCGAAGAAAATGCTTTACCTATCTTTTACCATCGTTTGTATGGTCATAGCATGATTGAGGATGGCATCCGCTTGATCAACATAGAAGGTAACGGAGGCAAAAAGGGCCTTCTAAAACTACTTGGAAAAAACCGACAACAGCTCACGATTGCATTTTTGGATAGTGATACACAAACCAACCAGGATTTTATTAGTGCAGGTTTCACAAGAGACCAGGTTGATGATTATTTAATATTGATTGGGCATAAAGAATTCGAAGATGCATTCTCAGATGAATCTATCTGTTCTTGCCTTAACTTGGTATGGCCTCGAAATGATAACGCACCTTGGGCACCTGAACACTTGTCAGGCATAAGAAATGAACCGAATAAGAAATTCTCCGAACGATTAATGGGATTAATTTATCAGAATAGTGAAAGTGATGTTCCCAATACGAAGCCTGTCTACGGACAAAAATTAGCCAGTATTTGTCCGCTCGAGATGATACCAGAACGAGTTATTCACCTTTTCAACAGAGCAAGAGAGATAGCCCGCGTTGGCTAGAGGAGAAAAAATGTTACGAACACCTGTTTCATCAAGTGACCTGCGATCAGTCGGCTATGATCCTCAAACCCAAACACTAGAAATTGAATTTAATTCAGGAGGGGTTTATCAATATTTCAATGTACCTGTTGGTGTATATCAAGGGCTTATGAGTGCAGCGTCACATGGTATATATTTCCACCAAAACATAAAGAATACTTACTCGTATCGTCGGATCGGGTAAGATCCCTTAGCCTGACATCATTCAATGACTGTAGGAATGGATTTGCATTCTATAGTTTTAAATAGTTGATATTTTTTTGGCGAGGTAATCAGCTGTGAAATTGTCAAGCAGTAAACAATTGGACGAGAAGAAGCTGAAAAGAATGCTTCAAATGGCTGATGAACAAGATTGGCTTGAGTATAAAAGAGAACTCAAGTTGTTTTCTGAAGGTAAAGTTGTAGAAAAAGCTCGTGATGAATTCATCAAAGATATTCTTGCCTTGGCTAACGGGAACAGTCACACCATCCGTAAAACTAAATACATAATTATTGGCGCCGACAACAAACAATTCGATGAGAATGGAGAGCGAGTTCGATACTGTGTAAATTACCAGGCTCCGACACAAAGCGATATAGCAAAATGGTTGAGCAAAGCATGTTCTCCAGCGGTAGTTGGCCTGGAATGTGAAATGGTAACATATAAGGGCGATTCCTTGTTTGTAATCACAATTCCGCCCACCTTTGATCTGCACGAGACAACTCGTGAGCTAAATACGCCTAAGGGGACATACCGAGAACACACGGTTCTGATGCGCCATGATGAGCATGTATTTCCAGCCAGTGTAAGAGATGGAATTACGATTCAGCAGTTAAAGCATTTATACCGCCAGGAGATCACCAATCCTCCATCGATTTGGATCGGCGCGATTGTCGGAGGAATCATTGGTTTTATTAGCAGCCAGGCAACGATTCGAGCCATTGAATCTCAGGCACAAGAAAACTTAGTATTAGTGATCCTTACTGTGATCAGCGTATTATTTGGCGCTTCTATTGGGATGATCGCTAAATGGCTGAATGAAACACGTTATGATTGGCGTTACATGACTTGGATGCAAAGGGCCTTTTTATTATTCTTTATCGTGGTATTTATTGTGATTTATGTGACGGTCATCAAATAATGGTTTATGGCAGGCATGGTTACCTCAAAATGAATGCATCAATTTATTTGAAGATTACGAATTCTTAAGCATTTACTCCGTTCCCCCTTAAGACTCTACGGGAACGACCTGCCAAGAACACCCTGCCAGGTTGTTCCCCTGTTAATATCCAATAGAGAAAAAAGAAGATCTCCAAATATAATTAAAGGATGCCCACCGACAACACGCTTGAAATCACTCTCGATACCTGGATTATTTCCGACACGCATTTCTTCCATGAGAATATCGGAAGGTATTGCAGCCGGCCTGAAAACTGGCAGGAGTTGATTATCAAGAATTGGAATGATCTTGTTTCTCCAGGCGAAACCATTCTGCATCTGGGTGACTTTGCGTTAGGCAACAAAACCAATTTTGATCTCCTGGCTGGCATGTTAAAAGGCAGACTATTTTTGATCGAAGGCAACCATGACCGGATCAGTAAATCTTATTGTGAAACCCGTGGCGTAACTTTGATAAAAAATTCCTTGACCGTCGAGATAACCGATCAAATGAAATTGATCTTTTCACATCGCCCGATCGTTCCTCTTGAAGATGGTTGGATCAATCTACATGGTCATATCCATAATGCTCCACCGCCGCCTGAAGGTTCCAATTGGGGACCGAACCATATCAATATGAGTATTGAGGTCAGGGAGTATCGTCCCTGGCGGTTGGGTGATATTCTCAAAACCATCAAAGACCATCCAACAGAGAACGATGTGTCACTTCGTTGACCCGTTCCCCCTTAAGACTCTAGGGGATCGAAGTGGATGGAACAAAGTGCACACTGTTCCCATGGATCAAGAAGGTTTTTCCTTGCACAAAAAAATATGCCGATTTAATTGTGCAAATATTTCCAGTCTCTCATCTGCTAGACTCTCCATTTGACCTATGATGGTGGTGCAATTTATGCCCATTTAGAGTCAAGTTTTCGGGATAGAGAGGTAATTCTCGGTCGAATGGTATTCCCCCCTTTACGGTAAAAGGCGCTTCAGAGCTCTTCCTGGTCAATCAACGTCTGCGGTAAGGTCTGCGTCAACGTCTGCGGCGTGTCAACAAGGCGTCTGCGGCACGTCAGCGAGGACGCAGACCCATATTTATTGTTGAATATTTTATTCAGTCTTTTCTAGACTTTGAAACCATCAACCAAACAATAGGATACGTCTTCAGGAATTTTAGGTCATTTAACCTTCAGGTCAGTTAACCTAAATATCAGGGGAGTTGCAATAAATCTCAATTGCTAGACGATCCTTCACTTTCACTGTATGATTAACTTGTAGTAATTCGAATTTTGTGAGCAGTCCGTGAAACTCGATCAAATCCGTTTGGAATATTACATCACTCCCGAACAGGCCGCCAAACAGCTTGGGTTGGATTTGGATTCCATTTATCAGTTGGCAGATGAGGGAAAACTTCACGCAGCCGTGATGACGGACGGAAGTATTGGCATCAGCCAAATCAGCGTCAACAATCTGCTACCCAAGGAAGCCTTACCTGAGTATCAGCTCAACGCAAGCCTGAAAGGCGTTCCAATCAGCATCAATGAAGCCGGCCGGAAATACAAACTCAACACTTCCACCCTCACGCGCTGGATGCAGCGAGGGCTGATCCACCAATTGGGCAAAGAAGGTCGAAAGACTCTGCTGGATGAAGCGGACGTGGCATACTGTGCCAGAGTTTATCGCCAAAACAGTGGTCAAGGTAAATGGGCATTTGATGATTCGGGTCGTCCATATAAAAAGTAATCTCCCAAATAAATACTACAAGACATTGATTAACATGGAGTAATATGCTACAATAAATTCAACCGATTAGGTTGATTTTTTTACCTCAATTTACTCCAAGTTATATGATATCTTGTAGAATAAAG
This sequence comes from Bellilinea sp., assembly GCA_034411135.1. Taxonomy (GTDB): domain Bacteria; phylum Chloroflexota; class Anaerolineae; order Anaerolineales; family Anaerolineaceae; genus Bellilinea. The sequence continues at coordinate 3,905 of DAOUMN010000082.1, read as the reverse complement.
GAGAATGCATGACAGAAACAATGAATTTTGGACTTGATCTGGGAATGGGGGCGCTCAAGCTGCACGGGAATCAGCAGAGCATTCAATTGATCTCTCAGGTCGCGGTCAATAATGGTCCTCTGGTGGGGCGCATGCTGGGTTTGGGCAGTTCCCGCCTGCCGCTGCGGATCACTTTGCCGTCGGGAAGCACGTTCTTTGTTGATAGCGGCGCACACGACAGCGGACGGCCAGTAGAAAACCTGAGCATGGATCGTTTTACCGGTTCACCGGAAATGCTGGCGCTTTTCTATGGGGCATTCACCCGCTTGATCTTGCGATCGGGGAATATTTCTCAGCCTGTCAGCATCACCTGTGGTTTGCCATTGGATACCCTCTCCGGAGAGGAAGCACGAACCACGGTGGAGAGCATTCAGCGTTGGATGAAGGCAGATCACATGTGGAAAGCCAATGATCAGGAACATCACCTGAATGTGACCGAGGTTCGGGTTACATCTCAGCCGGCAGGGGCTTTGTTCGATTACGTTCTGGACGACGAAGGCAAGATCATTCCTGAACGGCGCAGCGCTTACACGCAGGAGGTCGGGGTTGTATCCATCGGCATGAACACCACCGAATTGCTGGTTGTGCGCGAAAAAGTTCCGGTTCAACGCTTTACGGGTGCTTCAACCACTGGTGTGCGCCGGCTTTTGGAGCTGGTCAACGGTCAGCAGCTTTACTCTCTGGGCGAATTGGACACGCTCCTGCGTGCCAATAAGCTCGACATTTCGCAGGCACTACCAATCTGGGAGCGCGAGGTCACTGGAGAGGTTGAGAAGCGGTGGGGCAAAGCCTGGCGGCGTTTCACAGTCGTCATCCTGGTAGGCGGTGGGGCGATCCTACTCAAGAACTCATTGCCGTATTTTTTCAATGGTAAAGGCATCCTGGCAGATGATCCCGTTCAATCGATTGCGAGGGGTTTATGGAAACTATCCTTATTTCAGAACCACAATCGAAAAAACTAAACGTGGGTTCAAAGCGCGGTCGCCCAAAGCTGAATTGCGTGGTTCATCAGATCCGCTTCACACTGAGCCTGCGAGAAGGTGAAGATGATGATCTGCTCTTCTTCTTTTCCGATATTCCTGAACGGAGGCGAGCTGCAGCCTTGAAAGCCGCTTTACGAGCGGGGGGTATTTCACTTAAAGCCGGATCCGTTCCAATCACGGATGATCTTGATCTGACCATTCAGGGTCTGGTTTTTGGCTAATCAATTTTCTGGAGGAAAATATGTTTCTGCTGAAGGGATTTCATTTGGTCTTCAAAATTTTCAAAAACGCTTTGCTTCTGTTGGTGATAGCAACCATTCTGTTTATTGCTTACCGGGGCAATCAGCCGATGAGCGTTCCCCAGGCGCCACAAGGTATGACCTATTTTGAATTCATGGCAGATCGGATCGATGCTGCGAAAACGGTCAAACCATCTCAATGCGGATGGGGAATGATGCTGTCACTGGCTGCCCTCGGGCCAATCTATTCAGTAGTGTACACAACGGTTGCGGTCAATCCAGATAGTGCATTGGCCAAGGGAACCGCTCCGGACCCGGATATTGATCGGGATGTTGCCAGCGCAGCCTGGTATCAAATCCCGGATATCTGGTGGAAAACGGTTGAGCGATTATCCTGGACGATGCTGGGTAAACCAGCTGCGTATGGTTGTCAGTTCCGACCTGTCCAACTCGCTGAACACAAGAATTGACCTGACCACCTTGGATCATGCCTGATTTATTTGTAGAATAAAAATGTAATCGTTTCGGGTCGCTGATCTCCTTGGACATCCATCAAATCGTAGGAGCGGCCGCATAACAAAGTTAATTGTTATGCCGGTCGCTTTTCGTTTTCTCAGATGACCTTTGTGTTGTTGTATGGAGAAATTATTAAACCAATTGGAGACTTTGATGCCAGATCCCATTCCGCCCAGAGATATTGATGCCGAACAGGCCTTGCTCGGTTCGATCATGATTGCACCCTATTTATTTGAGGATTTGGTCACCATCGTGAGAGCGGAATATTTTTATCGCAACTCACACCGCTGGATTTGGGAAGCGATGAATCACCTGTTGGTATCTGAGCAGCAGATCGATCAAGTCACCTTATGTAATGCTTTGAATACCAGCGGAAAACTAAAGGAAATTGGCGGGCCGGCGTACATCACAGGGCTGATCAATGCAACTCCGACTTCCATGCACGCCGAGTCTTACGCGAAGATTGTGCGTGAAAAAGCATTCAAGCGTAAAGCGTTGCAGGTTGCTACCAACATTGCGCAAAATGCCATTCAAGATAAACCGCTTTCTGAAGCTCTGCAACAAATGGAAGAATTCTTTGTCAGCTCATCCGCCCTGTCGGGAGTCACGGAGCGCATGGTGATGACCGCAGAGAAATTGTGTTTGTCGGAGATGGGTGAACTGACCTGGATTCTCAAAGACTGGATCATGGCCGGGGGAATCAACTTGATCGCCGGAATGCCGGCAGCGGGAAAGAGCTTTCTTGCTCTGGACCTGGCAATTGGCATGGCTTCGTCGGGACTGGCATGGGATAACCAACCGGTAACCCAGGGCAAAGTGCTGTATCACTTCCTGGATGGCAGCTACCGGGGTATGCGCGCGCGTGTTCTCAAACTGTGCCAGGCGCGAGGAATTCAACCGCCTGCGAACCTGATTTTCGACTTTTCTCCACTTAACCTGAAAGTCTCTTCCGAAGTGCTGGCATTGCGTCAGCGCATTCATCGGTTGGATGCTTCTGTGGTCATTTTTGATGTCATGGCCAAGTTTATGCCTGGCGCTGATGAAAATTCAGTTGCAGAAATTTCCCCGATGATGAACACCCTGCGTGAAATCGCCAACCAGACCGGTACGACATTCATTCTGATTCATCATCTCAATAAGGGTGGAAACTCCGATCTTTCCTATCGCGTTCGGGGCTCCTCTGATATTTTAGGGTCTGTCGATACCGCTATTGTGGTTACCCACGAAAACCAGCATTCAGCACGTTCAATGCGAACGATCATTCCACAAAAGGTGCGTGAATCCCTGCCACCCGCGCAGTTGCAGTTCCAAATTGAATCGGCCGAAGATAGCATCGCTCTTCGATTTTCTGAAGCGAATGCTTCCGAACTGGTGCGTATGCCTGGTCAGGCAGAATTGATCTTTGCAGATATTCTGGACTATCTGCAGAGTTTACCGGCGCAGGAATTCAAGAAGAATGAGCTCATCTCAGCACTCCAAATCACCAGCAGCTCGAGAACGATCGACCGGGCATTTTCAAAACTCAATAATGATCCGCGTATCAGAATTACAAAACGAGGATCTTTCAACACCTATCAGTGGGAAGAGGATACGCCAGCCACGCCATTCCCTTAAGGGGTTGGCATGGCTGGCGTATGTTTGTTTCATGCATAGCCTAAAAAATAACAAAGGAGAAGAATGTCAGAAAACCAAAACACTTCAAATTGCCGGATTTCCAGGAATGTCTTGATCAAAGCACCTGGTTTGCTGCCCATGCTCTACACACCGCGCGAAATCGCTGAAGACCTGGATGTTCCTGAAACTACCTTGCGAGATTGGCTCAATCATGGCGCGCCACATAGCCGGGACGAATCCAATCATATCTGGATCGACGGCAAGCAATTTGCCGCCTGGGTTGAAAGTCAACGGAACGCTAAAAAGAAACCAACTCATCCGCTTCAAGCGGGGGAGGGCTTTTGTATGCGTTGCAATGCCATCGTTAAAATCCAAAATTCGGAAATTCGCCCTGTCAAAGGCCACCTGAGCCATCTGAAAGGCAAATGTCCCATCTGCGGCGGGATTGTCAATCGCGGGATCTGGAATGCTGGATCGTCAGAACTATCTCAAGGTTAAGTTGTTCCTGAAATAT
>DAOUMN010000081.1:0-8744 GCA_034411135.1 Bellilinea sp. | reverse complement strand
GATAAGCAAACCTATTCGGAAGGAATCGAAAGTGCCAGCAGCAAAGATACTCGTGATTGATGATGAACCCTCGATCCACAATGTCGTAACTGCGTATTTGAAAGCAGAGGGCTATGAATTCCAGTCGGCTATGGATGGGCCGGCTGGGCTGACCGCCGCTCGCTCTTTCAAGCCGGACATCATCGTACTGGACGTGATGCTTCCCGGCATGGATGGGATCGAGCTTCTGGCCAACCTGCGCCGCGAGTCGAATATCTATGTAATCATGCTGACGGCCCGCTCAGAGGAAACTGACAAAATCGTCGGCCTTTCTGTCGGCGCGGATGATTACCTGACCAAACCTTTCAGCCCTCGCGAGTTAATCGCCCGAATCAAGGCGGCCTTGCGGCGCATGCAAAGCCCCTCTGCCACGGTAAGCGAACCTGCCATACTCAAATTCGCCCACTTGCGAATTGACCTCTCCGCGCGACGAGTATGGGTGGGGGAGCGTCTGATTGAACTGACAGCGGTAGAGTTTGATCTGTTGATTGTGCTTGCCCAGCATCACAGCATGGTGTTGAGCCGGGAACAATTGTTAGAAAAAGCCTGGGGATATGATTATTTCGGCGATACCCGAGTGGTTGATGTTCATATCGGCCACATCCGCCAGAAATTGGGCGATGACCACATGATTGAAACCATCCGCGGGGTAGGCTATCGCTTCGAAGACAAGTAAGGTGATCTTATGTTGAGATATTTGCGCACACATCTCGCCTGGAAAGTATTCCTCTCTTATGTGCTGGTCGTTCTGGTCGGCGTCGTGGTTCTGGCCACCGCCACCAGTTTATCCGTTCCAGCAGCCTTCGACCGGCATATGGCAGGAATGAGTGCAATGATGTCCGGCGGGGATATGATGGGAAATGCCCAGCCAATGGAAATGGAATTATTCGCCAACTATACGGCATCAGTCAACGAGGCGCTTTCCCTGGCTGCGATCGCGGCCCTAATCGCGGCGGTGCTTGCCAGTTTTCTGATCAGCCGCCAGGTGGTCAACCCTGTACAACGCATGATGATACTTAGCCATCGCATCGCGGAAGGAGAATACGAGGAAAGGCTTACGATTTCCGGAGGCGTGCGCTCCAACCAGTTGGATGAGCTTGACCAATTGGCGCTCAGCTTCAACCAAATGGCGGATAAGCTTGAAAAGACGGAAACCATGCGCCGGCAGTTGATTGGGGATGTGACCCACGAGCTGCGCACGCCCCTTGCGGCGATCAAGGGTTATATGGAAGGGTTAATCGACGGGATTTTACCGGCAGAGCCGGAAACATACCAACAGGTCCATGCGGAAATCGACCGCCTGCAGCGTCTGGTAAACGATTTACAGGAGCTTAGCCGGGTGGAAGCTGGGGCCTTTCAGTTAAAGTCGGTATCCCTCTCGCCGTCCAGCCTGATCGAAACCGTCCGGGGCAACCTTGGACGCCAGTTCGAGGATAAAGGTATCCAGCTAGAAACGAATATAGAACCGGATCTTCCCAATATCCTGGTTGACAGGGATCGTATTCTGCAGGTGCTGACGAACCTGGTCGGAAATGCGTTGCAATATACGCCGGGCGGTGGAAGGGTGTCGATCCGGGTAGCTCGCGAAAAATCCGAGATCGTTATATCCGTATCAGACACGGGGATCGGCATAGCGCCAGACCATTTACCCCTGATATTCAACCGCTTTTACCGCACGGATAAATCCAGGACGCGCGCCAGCGGAGGAAGTGGGATAGGCCTGACAATCGCTCAGGCTTTGGTAAAAGCGCACCATGGGCGCATCTGGGCGGAGAGCAGTGGCGAAGGGAAAGGAAGCACTTTCAGTTTCACCTTGCCGATCTGGGCCAATTAACATCTTTATCAAAACTTTACAATCGCTTCAAAGAAGCTTTATCCCCCCGAGTTATCATCATATTGTAAGCATCAAACAACAATCTTTGTGACGAAAAATCGTCAAGAAAAAAGGAAGGACAATATGATGATGGGATATGGTGGTTTTGGATGGATCGGGATGATCTTGAATCTGGTAATCACGCTGGGCGTGATCATTGGCCTGGTATTACTGGTTGTGTGGGCGGTTCGCCGGATGAGTGGGAATAATGCTCAGCCCGATTCCCAAAATTTGACCGGGCAATCGGCCCGTGATATTGCCCAGGCTCGTTACGCCAAGGGCGAAATTAACCGGGAAGAATACCAGCAGATTTTATCGGATCTGGGCCGCTAAGGTAGGTGTGTCATGATGGGATTTGGAATGCTGGGTGGCATGTTCTTATTCTGGGTCGTTCTGATCGTTCTGGCCGTGTTAGTGGTACGGGGACTGTTCCAATCGAAGCAATCCGTTGGCAACAACCATGCGAATGCTCCTCTTTCAGCCTTGGAAATTATTGAACAGCGATACGCCAGAGGTGAGATCACGCAGGAACAATTCCTACAAATGCAGAAAGACATTCAATAGAACGGTGCCGCGAACAAATCGTCGCAGCCTCTCGATTACAACTGAGGCTGCGATTTTTTTTACTCTGCTTATGGTTCACTCGATTCCACAGCCTCAATCCTCTTCGGTTGGGTGCTCTACTTCCCCTCGCATGAAAGCATCCGGTGCTTGCTCGTAAACTCTCAGGCATGCCATGTTGCAAAAATACACGCGGACACTTTGATAAATTGCCGATGGGAAACGCTCCGGATTACGGATGACACCGCCACACGCAGTTTTTATTCCTTCTTGTTGATTACCTTGGTCTTCCATCTATCCTCCTACACTAACGATAACTATGGTAAGAAATCCACGGGATTTAGGAATCCACCGGCATCTAAGCGTATGCGGAAATCAATATGATTTCCAGTGGAATTACCAGTGCTACCCGATTCTGCAATTTGCTGGCCCTGTACTACGCCTTGACCTTCGCGAACAAGATTGGCGTAATTATGCCCATAATAGCTCCAGTATCCATTTCCATGGTCAATGATTACCAGGTTCCCAAAACCAGTTGTATCCCAGCCAGAGAAAATCACGGTTCCACTATCGGACGCAAAAATGGGCTGGCGCTCATAAGTGCCTACATCAATCCCAAGATGGCCGCTCCAATAAGGTTGGGTAATTACGATTGGGGAGATCGGCCAGGAAAAATAGCCACTACCAATATAAACCAGAGGCCCCGAATAATAACCCGGAGATTTCCTACCTTTACCTGGGAGTACCGTGGGACCTGGCTCCTGCCACACGATTTCTTTTTTTCCTCCAGGAACAATGATCTGACCCCCTGCAAGCAATTTGGCAGGCATCGCTCCCCCAAAATCGTTTCCAATAAAATTGACAATCTCATCGATCGAAACACCATACAACGCCTGAATTCGTTCCAAGGTGTCTCCTTCCCGAACAGTATGCAAGACTCCATCGACCGGAAGAATATTAAGCATCATCCCAATACGCAAAGAACCAGCATTGGTACTTATTCCCTCATTGCTCCATAGAATCGTTTCAGGCTGGATATTATGTTTCTTCGCAATCGTCCAGGCTGTATCTCCTTTTTCTACAGTATGTTGAGTTACGGCAAACCTTGGCTGGGTTGGCCGGTAAGTATGCAGGTCCACCAAACGACTTATCGAGTTCAATTTTGTAGATGGAGAAAACGTGGGTAAATCAATACGCCTGGCATACACAATGGTATTCGGTGTAGGTGGGATACTCTTCTCGAGATCAGCTTTCGCCTGGACTGGTGCTGTGAACCTGTAAACAACCCAAGCGCCGGTCATCAAAACGAAAGAAACAACCACCCAGGAGAGGAAATTGACAAGCCTACTCGATGTCATAGGCCTAAGGCTGGATCGGCGGGTACTTTACGACCCGGTTATTGCCGGCATCGACAATCCACAAGCTGCCATCTGGACGTAAAGCCAATCCATTCGGTAAACCAAAAGATCCATCTTCGGGTCCGTACTGGCCAAACGCAGCCAGAGGTTCGCCCGCAGCTGAGAACACGATCACCCGGTATCCTTCCGGATCGGTCAGATAGATACGATTATCGGGTCCAACCGACAGGTAAGGTTTGTTATCTACCGAGCTACTCCCCCAGCCCTGAACGTTGAAACTGGAAATATATTTACCCTCCGGAGAAAATACTACCACGCGCAGGTTCCAGGTGTCGGCTACGTAGATATTTCCTTCCGGGCCGACTGCGATGCCCACGGGCTCATCTAGCTGACCATCGCCCCCAGTGGCGAACTCAAATAAGGCTGTACCTACCGAGGAAAAAACCACCACACGCTTATTGCCGGCGTCTGTGACATAGATGCGACCATCACTGGCAACCGCGATACCACGTGGTCCCCACAGTCGATCCAATCCATCACTTGCAAGACCAGAGGATCCCCATTCAAGTAAAAACTTTCCTTGTGGGTCGAATTTCTGAATGCGATGATTCCAGGTGTCCGCAACCAATACGTTGCCAGCGCCGTCCAAGGCAATTCCCCAGGGTTCGTTTAACGTTCCTGGTGCAGGCGGTGATTGTCCATCTGGAGTCCGGTTGCCCCAGGATAACAGCAACTCACCCTGCGAGTTATATTTCGCGATCCTTGAATTGCCGCTATCCACGACGAAAATGCTGCCGTCTCTTCCGATCGCAATATTGCGGGGTGCATTTAATTCGCCGGTGGTGATAACAATTTCCGGTTTTATCGTTTTTTGGATATTTGCATAGGCATCCGCTTGCTGGGGGATATCTGCAAGGATACTAGACCCCAGGCTGAGAGAAAGCGTTTGTAAAGCAATATCCTTGCGAATATAGACCCGCATTTTCTCAGCCAATGGCCAGTCGGTGGGCGGCTTGAGCGAGGTTCCAGTCTGTGAGCTATAACGGGTGTAATCCCGTTTCCACAGGATATCCCAAAGGGCAGCGCGTAGATCGGGATTCGCGAACGCCTCGCGGATTCGGCCCCAGGTCAGGTTTTTATAATCCTCAATAGGCCACCACATGCGAATTACTTCAAAACGATGATACCTGGAACCAAGTAGCAGTTCGACCTTGTTCCAGTTGGACGGGCCTGCCAATACCACCGGCGCATCCAGGGCCTCCCGGCTTGGTTGCGAGCCGTAGAACGAGCTGTTGGGGTAATCCTTGAGATACCAACTCATCGGCCATGACACGTCCGAATCGTAGGCAATTTTCAAATCTTTGCCGGCACCCGTATGGGTGGCTATAGATTGGATATCATCCAGTACCCATTTAACTCCCGGCGCGCCATGAGCATAATCGATGTACTCGGTGGAATAATCATAGTTGACGTAATTCACGAAGAAGGAAGTACGTATGGTCAATAAAGTAAGTATCCCGATGGCAACTAACCCCATCCGTTTGAAAAAGACTCTTGGTTTCGAATGGGTGACGTCATCTACCCAAATCCCTTCCACCATCTGACCAATCCACCACGCCGCCAACAATAGGAAAGGCACGATGATATGCGTGGAAAGCCAGGGCATTTTCTCTCCAGCCAGAGAGAGGGCGAGGAAAATTCCCCCGGCCCACCATAAAGCGAAGGGAATGAAATTGCGTGCCAATTCCGGCAATTGTTTCCGGCGGATAAAAAATAAAACAGCCGCACCAAACCCACCGATCAAAGGAAGATATTCGTAAATCGGAAAGACGATCAGGAAGTAGTACCAGGGTTGGCCGCCTCGCGCCACCCCTTGCTGAGACAACCAATACCCCAAAGAACCGATAAACCCACTGGCAATTCCAGCCGGGTTGGTAAAAAAGGTGGTAAACAAAAGCAGGTCGATCCCCAGGAAAAGGCCTGCCAGTTTTAACCAACGTTGCCTTCCCCAGACTATGCCCAATCCGGTAGAGACTACCGAGAAAACACCGAACAATACCCACAATCGGACACCAGATGGATTGGATATCCATTCGGTGCCTTGACTCCCCAGGACAGATAGATCTACAAATGCAGCGCCAGTCAATCGGGCGAAAATGGGATTGAGGACTGGCAGCGCAATCGTAGATGAAAAGAAGGCCCCTAAAGTGACCATCAGTACAAGTAGATCAAATTCCGGCGATGTTGTTATCACTTTCCACCGTACACCATATTTCCACCCAATGCGGACAAGAAGATAACTGGCAAAGATCGCAAGGTAAATGAAGGTAATCTCCATTGTGGAGAACATCAGCGCCAATGCTGCCACAAATATGACCAGGTATCGTTCTTTCCGCTGGAAGAGATATCCAAAAATTGAGTACACCGCCAGCAGCATCCAAGCAATCACCAGAATATCGTGCCGGATATAACGCGAGTAGTACAACACGTAAGGAGAGATCAAAAATAGCAAGGAGGCGATCAGCGTTCCTGATCTTCCAAGCCAGGGTTTGAGCAGTTGAGGAATAACAATCGCGATGAATGAACCAAGAATCAACGGGATCAACCGCGAAGTGAAATCGTTCGCCCCCAAAAGAATGTTGATCAACGCAGTCGACTCAAACAAGAAGGGCCCATGCATCATGGGGGTATGGATAAACCCTTTGCCAGTTGCCAATAGCCACGAATAATAGACGTGCAAACTTTCATCGTGGCTCATGACGCGCTCCCCCAGGCCAATCAAACGGGTAAGGATCACGGCGCATGCGAGCGTGAGTGCTATTCCTTGTTCCAGCGTTATGGTCAAAGGTCGATTAAGTTGGGAAAGGAAAATAAGTATTCTGGACCCGGATCGGGCCGGATTTGCGAATTGGGGTTCAGTATCGCTAGCTCTCTCCACGAGGCTGGTTTCTCCTAGACACTCATAAATATGGGTGAATTTCCTTCTAACCAGTCTATCGTTAAGGATCATTTTTATGAATAGGTTCTATTGCCCCTCAGGGGTAGGGCAATATTGCTTATGTCGCACCGTTGATTCTTGGATTATTCAGGAGGTATATTAAAGCCGGATTGACCATGGTGGCTTATGCCCGAATACTCTCTCAAAAGAAGACAACCTTTTAACCCGCTACCGTATATTGTGCTGGCAGGGATCATCCTGGGAATTGCTTTGGCCAGCAATTTAGCTCTTGCACCCGTCCCTACCGCAACTCTCCCATCTCCTACTCCCACAGAAAGTTACCCGGCAGCGATCGTACCTTCAACGACAGACACTCCCAGGGTTATCAACATTACTCCTGCAATCACAACTTCTGCCGTCGCCCAAACGGGAAAACCCGCACCGGATTTTCGATTGAAAACATTGGATGGTAACGAAATAAAACTGTCGGATCTCCGGGGAAAGACTGTGTTGATCAATCTGTGGGCCAGTTGGTGCCCACCTTGCCGTTATGAAATGCCAGGAATTCAGGCGGCTTATGAGAAATTCAAGAGCAAAGGATTGGTTGTATTAGGAATAAATTTCACGGCACAGGATAATTTGCAGGATGTTCGAGATTTCGTGACAGAACTAAAACTTACTTTTCCCATTCTGCTGGATGAGAGCGGTGATGTCAGTGCTGGGTTATACGGTATGCGCGGACTGCCGACCAGCTATTTTATTGATACACAAGGCATACTCCGGCGAATTCAAGTCGGGGCTATGCTGCCCGAAAAAATTGAAGGATTCCTCCTGGAAATCCTCCCTAAATCATAGATTCTTTCACCGGCGAAGGCAGGTCTTTGACTGCCCGTCCGCTCAAATATCCCACGTAGGCTGGCACCAATGGTAAAACGCAGGGGGAAAGAAACGACAGAAGACCTGCAAAAACAGCAATGATGTAAGTCGGCGTAACCGCGCCTCCCAGGGGCAAGTCGATAAAATAACCCCGCTGCAGCGCCCAAATGGCGATGAGAGTCATCCGGTCGAACACCATCAGCAGTCCGACGATGATCAATAGCGAACCGCTGACGATCTCGATCCACCGCACGTACCTTCTAAAACGGGCCATGAACCGGATGGCTTTTTCCATCCCAAATCCAATCGCCAGGAAGGGAAGTCCCAGGCCGATGGCATAACCGCTGGACAGCACCATGGCCTGGGTCGCGGATTGCTGGCTCATTCCAAGGGTGAGTATGGCTCCAAGCGTTGTCCCGATGCAAGGCGTCCAACCAGCGGCGAAGAAAACACCCATCATCACTGAAGATAGGATTGGACCGCCCTTGCCAGGGGTCCAGTAAGAACGCGTTTCATAGTTTAACCAGGGAAGGTTGATGAGTTTGAGCGTGAATAGGCCTAACAAGATCACGATCGCCCCGCCGATTCGCCCCAAAATGGACTTATAGATACCAAACACCTGGCCGAGAGCGGTGGCCGCGCCGCCCCAACCAATAATAAATATCACTGAAAAACCGAGCACAAACAGCACTGCGTGGAAGAAAGTATTCAAGCGAAGACGCATGCCATTAGCTTTTTGACTATGGGTTGTCTGGGTCGTTTCCAAATTGAATCCTAGGGGTGATGCAAAATTTGGATCAAAAGACTGTATACGATCGCAGACGCCAGACCTAAAATCACCAGGATGGTCCAGATCTTATCGAAAACTTCATGTCGAGTTAGGTGTTGCTTTGTATTTTTTAGAAAAATGGGAGTTGGCATAAACTGGCCCTTTCAATAATATTCTTATCATACGCAATCCAAATCTATCGAACATGCGTCAAAATGCTGTTACTTGAACAGGCAGAATGGCCTATTGTGATTTGTCTCCCCCACTTTTACAATTTCATCAGAGTTATCTCAACTTCAAAGGAACGAAATTTGAATGTCTAAAGTAAAT
>DAOUMN010000080.1:0-28053 GCA_034411135.1 Bellilinea sp. | reverse complement strand
CACCACCGGAATGGTAATTGCCGGTGTCCCGGCAACCGTTGCGCTAAATCGTCCAGCAACGTTGTTGTAAAGGACAACTCCAATGGCACCGGCTGTCTGAGCATTAAACGACTTCTGATGGAAAGTACATCCGCCGCGGCGGACGAGGGCAATCTTACCATCCAAACTGCCAGCAGGTAATGGATTACAAGCATCAGCTGTGCTGGCAACCGTGCCGGTGCGTGCCATGGGGTAGGTCCCCGATGTCGGTGGAAGTGGTGATGCACTGGCGGGACCGTATCCAATAGCAAACCCATCCGGGCTGATTGTAAATAGACTTAGGAAGATGTCGGTGTTGTCGAAGGAAGCAACCCCAATCACCTGATTACCCAGACCAGGTGCGCCCGCCGAGTACACACCATTGGCGCCGCTATTGCCAATCGACGCCACAACCACCATACCGCGCTTAACCAGCCGATCAGCTGCCTGAGCGGTAGGATACTGCGGCCACTGGAAGGCGGAACCGATGCTCATATTGAGAACTTGCATTCCGTCATCGAGGGCGCGTTCCATTGCTGCAACCATAATATCAGCCGTGGTCGATCCTTCACAACCAAACACGCGGTAAGCACCGAACGAGACTTCGGGTGCAACTCCTTTGATTTGGCCATTTGCACCAACAATACCGGCGACATGGGTACCATGCCCGCCACAATCATCTGGGTCTGGATCCGGTACAGGAACTGGATTGTACGTCGAGCTTGATGGGTCCGCATTGAACGCATCGCCGACAAAGTCCCAACCCGTGAACACCCGGCAGCCTGGACCGAAACATCCACCCAGATCAGGGTGATCATAGTCGATGCCGGTGTCCATTACGGCGACCTTGATACCCTTGCCGGTAAAGCCCATTTCATTTTGAACAATATCAGCTCCCGTCATCGCCAGGGCGCTGACCAGTTCGGGGCTGGGGTTGTCCACAGGTTCGGGTAACCGGATGGTTTCCACCGGATAAATGGCTTTAACCCCCGGAATGCGGAATAATTTGGGTAGCTCGGTGGGGCTGATTTGGATCGAAATTCCGTTCCACAACCGCTCAAAAGAGTAACGCTCGATATATTCGACCCCTGCCCGGCTGGCATTTGTGCGGAAATTTTGTTTTTCCGCGCGGATGGTTGCCAATCTGCCGCCATCTGCCGTTGGAGAGCCATTGAATTCAACAAACCACAACTGCGGGGTCTCGTTGATCATTTCCCCGGTATCGGTTGAATAAACCGGATAAAGGGGTTCAATTGGTCCCCCGTCGTTTGCGGTTGCCGGTTGAATCATGGTCGCAAACAATGCCAGAATCAACAGGCTTGAGAAAACAAACCGTTTAAACATAATCCTCCTCCAGCAAAATTGTTGATTGGTTTGATTTGAACACCACAAAAGTTGCAAATTTGCCTGATTTTTGAATAATTGCCACCTCCCTTTCTGCACTTCCTGAAAAAAACAAAAACTGCGGAAGGCAATGGAATAACCTTCGGCAGTCTGGCAATCTGATCACTCAGACCCATAACTTTGCGCCCCCACCTCGCGATGGGTTTGCCCTTTCGGGTATTTATTTGGTTATACTACGTTTACATTCCAGATTTATTTTACAATAAAACTCAAAGACTTCAAGTCCTGTCAACTTAATAATTCCAACCCAATTTCAGGATGTTTTTCTTGGTGTCCAGAATTGACCCACGCGTTGCGTGCAATGTTCCAGGCGTGCGGTTTCTGCAGCAAATCCCAGCAGATGACTTGCCAACGCCTCCTGAGCCGTCTTCAGCACGTGTGGTGAATTCCCATCCTGTTGCACACTGCGCACGAAATCCGCCATCAATTGAGTGTCGCCGCCGCCATGACCTTCCCCCGTGGGCGGACTGGTATCGTATACTTTTTTTGACCGACTGCGATGGTTTTCCAGCTGGATCCACCCTCCCCCATTACCGAGTAGTGCCTGAATTCGTCCGCGGCTTGCCTCAATCCGGGTTGAGCGGTGTTCTATATGAGAATGTCCATGCATGGTCAAGGTTACTGTAGTACCGCTGTTAAATTCCATGTTAACCACCTGGTGATCGACAACATCATTGTCGCAGCGGTAAACACACCGACCATACGGTCCCTCGCGTAAGGCATGCAAGATACTTTCGCGGTTTGGGTCGCTTGTCAGCACAGTCAATGGCCAACCCTGGTACTCGGTTACTCGGCGCAAAACAGGAAATATTCGGGCCGCCCATCGAATCAGGTTGGGATGGTGTATATATTGTTGGGTGATCCAACGTTCGGAGATTTTTGTGCATGTTTGGCTATATGAATGCCAAAAAGGAGCCATATCGATATAGATATGCCAGGCAGAATAGGGACACTCACTCTCGATCGGGCATCCATCCAGGCAGCGTTCCGGCGAACCTGCCGGAGCATTCTCGATCCGAAAATGCTTTAGACTGCCTGTGCTGCTCAAGGTGACCGGATAGTCCTCCAGAACCCAGGGTAACATATCCAAATCATGGCAGCACTTTGCCAGAATCATCGGACTGGCATCCTTGCTGTTACGCCAGTTCCCGCGCACATAAGAATGCGCCATGTGCCAAAAGGATACATTCTCGCGATGATCAACATCAATCACCTCTCCGATTTGCCCGGACTGGACGATCTCTTTCAGCAAACGGATATGCCGCGTATAGCGCAAAACATGGCAGACATGCATCTGCCGGTCCGTTTGTTGGCTGACCTCAACCAGCAAGCGGCATTCTTCCGGCGTGGTTGCCATTGGTTTTTCGAGCAAAATATGATAGCCTCCGCGCATGGCTGCCACAGCCGGCTTGGCATGCAACCAGTCTTGGGTGGTGATGATAGCGGCTTCACCCAATTGAGGTTGTTGCAACAAGGCTTCCCACGACCGAAACTGACGTTCTGGAGGAATGGTGTGCATTCGAGCAAATTTTTCTCGCCGGAAATCATCGGGCTCTGCCACAGCCACAAACTCAATTTCATCTGGGTGCGTAAGGGCATATGGCGCATACGCTTCCGCCCCGCGCTGCCCGGCGCCGATTAAAATAGCTCGAATTTTTTTCATACTACCATCCTCGGGAGTTGCACCAATTCTAACATGAGTAAATGAACAAGGAATCTTCCTAAACTGAAAGTTTTTTTACATAGATTTTACTGCTCACCCCAATTATCTTTTTTATCATAGATACGGACAAACATATTTATCTGGTTGGATGGCAAATGAACAAAATCCAGTCGCGAGTCGCCAATTTACGAACAGGTACGAAGTTTTTTGGGGCATTTATCCTGGTTGGTATCATCATTCTCGTCGGTACAACCACCGGTTTCCTCTCGGCGCGATACTTTCGTGGCGAAATCAAAGCGATTTACACCGGTTTTATCGAACCATCCACCCAGCTCAGCAGCATCCAAAATGATATTCTCCGTTTGCATGGGATATTGCATCGATTGATCCTCGCGCCGGAAAGGCTATCAGACTATAAAATCCAGGTTGCGGCGAGTATCTCTGCAATTGATTCGTCTCTTTCTGGTTTTGTCGCTGACGCGAGTCGAGAGATGGCAGATGAAACTCATCTCGGTGATTCATTGATATCATTCAAGCAAAATTGGAACCTTTATAGCTCAACCGCAGCAAAAGTGATGAACACCCTCTGGCAGGGAAACACCAGTGCAGCTCAAGAATTATTCAACCTGGAACTGCAAACGCGATACCAGAACCTGGTTGAGGAACTCGACCTGCTGGTGCAGCAAATGTCAAAACGAGCCAATCAAATCGATAACGCCAGCCAGAAGACTTACACAATTTTAGGTATATTTCTTTGGGTCGCCGGACTGATTGGTTTGATGTTATGTCTTGCGTTAGGCTTTTTACTCACTCAACATCTAAACAGCCCCTTAAAAAAAATTGCCACCGGGATGCAAAACCTCCAAAACGGCATTCTGCATTGGGAACTGAGCGAAACTGAAAAAATCAGCATCCTCAACCGGGGAGACGAAGTCGGTATCGTAGGCCGAGCCCTGTATGAAACCGAACAATACCTTCAATCGATGGCAACTGTTTCGCGTCACATAGCCAATGGCGACTTAACCATCCAATTTAAACCCAAATCAGACCAGGATGAGTTTGGTCACTCATTTGGAAAAATGGCTTTACAAATACGCGAAATGATCCATCAAATTGCTGCCAGTTCCCGGCAGGTGCAATACACTTCTGGGCAGCTCTCTCAATCCACGCAAATCAGCCAGGATGCCACCCATCAGGTCGTCGGCACAATTCAAAAAGTTGCCGAAAGTATCATTCAGCAAACTACCAGCTTGAACCATACATCCCAGGCAGTCGATCAATCTTCGCGGGCAGCTCAACAAATTGCTCTGCAGTCTGAGCAACAACAACACGCCATTCTGAAGACTTCTCAAGCAGCGGCTCAACTCAAGGAGTCGGTAACAAAACTGGTCGATACGATTGAAAATGTGAATAAACATTCCAGTCTGGCGAATCAATCTGCTCATGAAGGTGCCAATGCAATCCGAGAAGCCGTAAGCAACTTGCACGCCATTCAAAAACACGTCAATGATCTTGAACATAAAGTTAAGAACGTCGGCACGCAATCAGGAGAAATCAGTTCTATTATCGAAACCATTGATGATATTGCCACAAAAACAAACATTCTCGCAATCAACGCCGCCATTGAGGCGGCTCATGCCCAAACCCAATCGCTCAAACTCAGCGAAACCATTCTTGATCGCATGATGACCGCCCAGTGTCATTTGTTTAATGCATTGCTCAGTACCGGTTGGGGTGAGCATCCCACCCAGTGGCAGGTTATCGCCGCCAAAACCGGTCTGGACATGATCCTGGCAACCGATGCTGATGGCGTGGTCGTGTATAGTAACGATTCGACTTTGCTTGGCTGGCGGTTCCCGGATGATCCAAACGCACAGGCGTACCCGTTCCGCGCATTGATCCATCAAAAGGACGGCATCCATTGCCAGGAATCTCAAAAACGGTCCTTTGACAACCTGATCTTCAAGTTCGTGGGCGTTTCACGCGCCGACCAGCCCGGCATTGTTCAGGTTGGTCTGAATGTTTCCAGCCTGAAAACCTTTGAATTGCGAATTTCTGGTTTTGCTGTGGTTGCCGATGAGATATACCAGCTTGCCGAACGAGCGCGCGAAGCCACTCGAGAAATTCGCCATTTGATTCACGCCATTCAGGCAGCAGTTACAGAGACGGTCAAAACCATGACCACCAGCGCTCACGAGGTCAACACGAGCATATCTCGAACGGATCAGACCGGCTCGAAACTAGACCAGATTGTTACAGCTGTACAAGGTGTTTATCAGCAAGTTCAGCAAGCAATTGATCTTACCAATCAAATGGAGCACCTTTCCGCGGAATTAAATTACATTGTCTCTGATTTCAATCAAATTTTGGAGAAAAACGCTGCCTCTACTCAACAAATAGCCGCCGCATCGGAGCATGTTGCTCGCTCGATCGAAGAAATCGCTGCTATATCCGAAGAAAACAGCGCAGCAGCCGAAGAGGTCAGTGCGGCAGCTGATGAAGTCAATCAACAGACTGCGGCAGTCCACCAATTAAGTCAGTCTCTGGCGCAAATGTCGGTGGATTTACAAACTATCGTTTCTCGTTTTCAAGTTTGAACGTTCGATTCAATCTTCTTTGTAGCCGCCGCACGGCGGCTGTTTTCTTTTTCCTAACAAAACGTATAAGATTAATTGTTTGGGAATGTTTTACAATAAAACCATGCTTTTGGATATCTATAATCTTTTTAGATTGGCGATAACATCCAACCAGCAGGACTCTTTCTTCCTCTCGAAAGGAAATCAATACTATGGACAGCGTCCCCTCCAACAAACCTGAAGAAATTCCGGACCTTTACCATCGTCCGCACCGCCTGATGCGGGTAGCCACCTGGGCAAATATTCTCTCCTGGGTAGTGCTGGTAATTGCCGGTTTATTTCTGGTGTTCTTTGTCAGCGCCATAACGGTTACATTGTCATCCTCAGCCAGCCGCGGGGTTATCGACCTGATTCCCACCCTTATCCAGGCTTTCCTGATCTTGGTGCCCGGCTTGTTTTTATTTGTTTGCCTTCAAGCCATTGCAGAAAGCATCTACATCCTCATGGACATTGAAGAGAATACCCGCAAGGAATGACAGAAATGAGGATAGGAGTGATCGTCTTCACCATCCTATTTGTTCTGATCTTGCCATTTTCTTTTGCTCCCGTACACGGGCAGGTGCAACAAGATGGAGGCTCGATCCAATATTTACCCTGGCTGTCCAAAGGCTTGGTTCAACCAACCCTCAAATGGGCTTACGGTGGGTGTTATTCCTCCTGGTGCGAAACTGGTTGGTACTCCTCTCCGGCAGCTATCAATATCGACAGCGACCCGCAACTGGAAGTCATCGCTTCTGCTTACTCGGTATGGGCACTGGACGGAATCAGCGGTTCGCTAGAATGGCGATTCGATCCTGCCGGCAGCCGAACATGGCCCGGGATTGTTCTGGCTGACCTGGAACGGGATGGATTAACCGAAATTGTTGTTGCCCAGGGCGGTGGTTGGGTCAGCGCGATCCATCTCAACGGGACGCTGAAATGGCAGCAACGCCCCTCAACGAGCGAGTTGCGTGGTTTAGTGGTTGCAGATCTGGAAAACAACACGGGCAGCCGGGAGTTGTTGGTAACTGCTGCGATTGATAGCTGTACCAGCAGCTGGGTGCTGGAATCGAACGGTATTACCCGTGCCAACTGGCCCCAAATAACCAGCGATACTTCTGGGTATGCGTACGGTGTTTTCAACGCCAATGCATCCGTTGCGGATTTAGGCGGAAGTTCCGCGCTTGAAATTATTGTGCCCACCGATGTACATTACATTCTCGGCTTATACCCGAATGGCACTCCGCTTGCTTCCAACAATTCGGTTTATCCGGGCATCAATCGGGTCGTGTGGGGACGGGTCGGTGTGTGGGAAGATCTGGGGGTTGAAATTCGTGGCTGGGGTAGCTGTTTGGAAAGAGACCCACGCAGCGAAAAGTACCGCCCAAATTTTGCCCACAGCCCCGCAACCATTGCCGATCTAGATGGAGATGGCAATCGAGAAATTGTGGTCACTGGAAATGTGTATGATTGTTCAAAAGACCCTTATCAATCGCGCTATACCGGCTTGTTTATTTTCAACGCCGACCGAACACGCTTCCAAAGCAGCGGCTTCGATTGGCGTTCCACCCCGGTTGACACCGGTGCTCCACTGAGTGAAGATTACAACCTGATTGAAAATGTTCAGCCAAACCCGGTGGTTGCTGATCTGGATGGCGATGGATACATGGAGATCCTTTTTCCAGCGTATGATGGGCGCATGCACGCCTTTTGGCTGGACAAGTCAGAAAGAGGCAATTGGCCATACTCGGTTTACAATCCCGCGGAAAGCTTTTTCCGCTTTGCCTCCGAACCGGTTGTCGCTGACCTGGAGAATGACGGTCTGGCAGAGGTGATTTTCACATCCTGGACTCAAAAAGGCAGCAACCGCAGTGGAAAATTGCACATTTTGAATGCTTACGGCTTCCCAATATTCGAGATCGACCTGCCACCCGCACGCAATGGCAACTGGAATGGTGGATTACCGGCTCCAACCCTGGCAAACGTCGACACTGATCCCGACCTTGAGTTGATCGTCAATACAGCCTATTCAGGGGTGGTAGTGTACGATCTTCCGGGCAGTGCCAATGCGCGAATCTTGTGGGCTACCGGGCGCGGGAACTACCAGCGCACCGGAAGCCTTTTGGTTAATCCTTGACCGGTCAAGTGCGAGGTAAACCAGCCACCAACCCATCCAGACCGAGCTCGCGCAATTTTTCTTCCCTCGGATATCCGCTGACAGGATCCCATCCACTGTGGAAGTAATATTCCGCCAGCATTATTCCCATGTCTGGGAGATTACCTTCCTGACCTCCTTCGAGGAGCGGTTGCTGTAATAATTTGGGTAGCTTTTCGTTCTTCGGTAACCAGCCAAGTCGTAAGTTGTACAACCGCTTCAGATTCCAAATGCGCTCCCCGGTTTTTA
Organism: Bellilinea sp.; assembly: GCA_034411135.1. Taxonomy (GTDB): domain Bacteria; phylum Chloroflexota; class Anaerolineae; order Anaerolineales; family Anaerolineaceae; genus Bellilinea. The sequence goes on along the minus strand of DAOUMN010000080.1, from coordinate 19,949 downwards.
AGAGGGTTTCCATATCCCAATCTGTGCCGAGTGCAGCATTCAACAAGTCCAGGATCTCGCCCGGTGATACCACTGCAAAGAGACAATACGTGAGACTGTTGGTGATCGAACGCCAGTGCTGGTGGCGTGCAACCTGTTCACCCTTTCCCTGCGATTCGAACCGGTCTTGATACACAATCCCAATTTCATCAATGGTTCCACCCAAGCCAACATTGAAGTAATCACTCTGGTTGTGACAAGCACCGCGCGGTGAAAGCACATAAGATAGAGCCTGACCGCTAAATGCGCGTGGGTCATGCATGGCAACGTCCAATCCGTTGATCTCTACAGCCAGATCGGGTTCGCCACAGTATCGTGCCAGGGCTTTGCTGCCCTGAGCCAACAGACTTCCAAATCCTTCCTTCCTGGCAGTTAATTCGAGTAACTGAAAACAAGGCTGAGGGTCTCCCCAACGTAATTCGAGACCACCAGTATCCTGCAGGGTTAATTTCCCCTGCTCGTAGAGCAGATAAGCCAAGGCAAGCGTATTCCCAGCCGTGATTGTATCCAGCCCCAACCGGTCACAACAATCACCCAGCGCAGTGATTGCCGTCAGGTCATCTACCAGCAACTGCGAACCAAAAGAACAGATTGTTTCATATTCGGGTCCTTTCACTTTTCCGGTGGTTGCATAGGGACCCTCTTTTACCTCCACCTCGCGCCCACAGGAAATGACACACCCCTGACAGGCGGTCACCCCGGTCAGGATGGTCTCTGCCATCTCTGCCCCGCTAATTTTTGCTGCACCTTCGAAGCGCGGCGCTGTCCAATACTTTTGCGGCATATCGCCAAGAAACTGTAAATATTCTGCTCCACCGGAGGTGCCGGTCGCGCGTAATACCGCAGTCATATTTTGATCAATCAGCGTTTTATTCGCAGCGACACGAAGTTTTTTGTAAACATCATCCCGCTCCAGCACGACGCGCTGAGTCCCCCTCACCGCTACAGCCTTGAGATTCTTCGAACCCATCAATGCTCCCATGCCCGTACGTGCAGCCATTCTGCCATGATCGGACATAATGCCAGCGTAACGCACTTGGTTCTCACCGGCAATACCAATGCAGGCAACTTTTGCCTGTGGATTACCGGTCTCCCTCCGAATGGCTTCTTGAGTCTGATAAGTATCGGCATAACCCCATAAATGACGCGCGTCTCGAATTTCAATGGTTTCATTTGTAATCCACAAGTAAACCGGTTGTACCGCTTTTCCTTCGATCCACAGTATATCAATGCCTGCGTAACGCAATTCCGGTCCAACAAAACCACCAATGTTCGCTTCACCCCACCAGCCAGTTTGAGGCGAGCGCCCGCAAATCGTAAAACGGCCGGTGGTTGGACCACCTGTACCCGTCATGGGACCTGTGGCAAACAGGATCGGGTTTCGCGCATCCAGCGCATCTCTACCGGGTTCCAACTCATCCCACAACAGGCGAACAGCCAGCCCGGAAGCACCGATATATCCCCTCACCAATTCTTCCGGAATTTGAAGATGCGAGATTTCTCCAAAATCGAGGTTGATCTTAACCAGTTTTCCAAACATGATGACTCCATTGGCTTGTGCACTAAAAATCGATCTTTTCACCGTTGTACGCACACAGGAAAATTTTTCTCAAATCGGCATCGTCAGGAACGCGTGAAGACATTATCGTTTGGGTGTCGTTGAGTGCGTTGTCTATCAATATTTCTAATTCACTGATGAATTGTGATTTTTTGATATCTAAATTGGCTACACGCAACGGTTGATCAACCTGGCTTTCCAGCAATCTCACAGCGTTAACCAACGATTGCGCTGCTTGTTTCTCGTCTTCTGCTGGCAAACCTAAAAAGCGCGCTAATTCGCGGTAGCGTGTCTCACCATCTGGTGCATTGACGCAATATTCAATCGAATATGGCAGGAACAAAGCCACCGCTCGACCATGTGGAATGTGAAAAACTGCCCCCAGCGAATGACCTAAACCATGCGCAAGGGCAGCCATGGAATTGCCAAACCCCAAACCCGCAATAGTTGCCGCGTTGTGCATCTTTTCTCGCGCTTCCATATCCGCACCGTTCTGATATGCCCGCGGCAGGTAGCGGAAGACCAATTCGGCAGCCTTTAAACACAACCCATCGCTGAAGTCGTTGTGATAGGTCGAGGTAAAACCCTCGATGGCATGGGTCAGCGCGTCTAGCCCAGTATCGGCAGTCAATTGCTGCGGCAGGCGGGCAACCAAGACCGGGTCCAGAATGGCGATATCTGCCACCGCTTCGCGGCTGCCTAACCCAAGTTTGCGCCGCTCACCTGGATTGGTCAAAACAATAGCCCAGGTTGCTTCCGATCCGGTGCCGGATGTGGTCGGAATAGCAACAAAGCGCGCTTTCTCTCTCAAACCAAACTCCTCAATCGGGTTGATTGCTTCGGGGTCTGTATCCGGGCGGGCGTACAAGACCCACATACCCTTGGCAGCATCGATCACGGATCCCCCGCCTAACGCAACAATCCAATCCGGCTGATGATCGAGCAAGAAGGCTGCTCCCTGGCGAACCGTATCCAGGTCTGGTTCCGGTTGGATTTGATCGAACAACACAACGCGCAAACCCGCCATTTCAAGTATCTGCTGAACCTGAGTTGCAAGACCTAACGAAGTCAAATTGGCATCGGTTATCAGCGCAGCGAGGGTTCCTTTCAAAGTTGTGAGATGCCTCAAGGCATCTTCACCATATACGATTTGAGGTGAGCTGAAGTACCACATCGCATTTCCTTTTTTATCTATTTTCTCGAACAGACCTTGGGGTGATTTAATCATACCCCCATCACCCTTGCTCCGCACCATCAAAATTATAAGAAATCTATAAAATTAAATAATTGATTTTTTGGATCGCAATTGCTATATTATTTCTGTGGTTAACAGGCAACAGCCTGAATTAGCGGGGAAATCACGTTCGGTCACTCCCTCCAAACTTTATTTTTCCAAGGAGAGTTTCATGAAAAAGATTGCGCTTGTTCTCATGGCATTAGTCCTTGTCGCCGGTTTAGGCTTTAGCGTAAAGAAAGTCACACCGGCGCAAGCCGAAACCGGCGCGCCGCCCGAAGGGATTATTTTGGTCAAGAAAACTGCCGTAACCAGTTTCGATCGCACCTGGAAATGGTCAATTGGAAAGGTGGGAGACCAGTCTTCCCTGACCCTCTCGCCTGGCCAATTGTTTTCCGTTAATTATACGGTCAACGTCCAGGCTGTGCCGGTGGATAGCAATTGGAAAGTGACCGGTGTCATCGCTTTTCAAAACCGATCAAGCGTTCCCGCCACAATAGTCGCTGTTAACGATGTAATCAGTGGTGGAATTGTTGCAACCGTGAATTGTGGTTTTAACTTTCCGTTTGTCTTGCAGGCTGGTTTTACCACGCAATGTACCTATTCGGCAGACTTGCCAGATGGCAGCACGCGCACCAACACCGCAACCGTGGTTACCGATGGGGTAGTGCCCGGCGGTTCCGATAATGTGTCATTCTCTTTTGTAACCCCCACCAAGGAAGTGGATAGATGCGTCGATGTGGTCGATGATCAGTTCGGCTCGCTTGGCAGTGTGTGCGCAAGTGAATCACCGAAAACCTTCGCCTACAGCATGAACGTGGGTGGGTACGAGGAATGCGGCGATTATCGCTTCACCAATACAGCTTCCTTCACTACCAATGACACGCTATCCAGCGGCACCTCATCCCACACGGTATCCGTCAACGTGCCTTGCGCCGGTGGTTGTACGCTTACACCGGGTTACTGGAAGACACATTCCAAATATGGCCCCGCGCCATACGACGCTACATGGGCGCTGTTGGGCGAAGATGCCGCTTTCTTCTTGAGTGGTAAAACCAACTACCAGGTCCTGTGGACTCCGCCATCGGGTGGGAATGCTTATTACATCCTGGCACATGCTTACCTGGCTGCTAAACTTAATGTGCTTAATGGCGCTGCCACCACCCCGGCAGTGGAAGCTGCCATGACGTACGCCCAATCTTTCTTCAACATGTACACGCCAACTTCAACCCTTAGTCGGACAGTTCGCAATCAGGCAATTGCCAATGCCGAATTGCTCGATAATTACAACAACGGGTTGGTTGGTCCTGCACACTGCGACTTCTGATCAATCGCTTCGAATTAATGCCAGGGTCTCTCTCTGGAGGGTCCCTGGCTTTTTTTATTTCAGACGGGAAATTCGGTTGGAATACGCGTGCAGGATTCAACCAGCTCTTTGGCGGCACGCACATTCTTCATAATCATGGTCATATTGCCCACCAGTTTCAGTTGTCCGGTCATCATCGCCTGCATCGGGTCGAGCTGTTTGGTCATCACTTTTTTCCACGTCGTGACCGGACCGCTCAAGCGAAAAGCCGGTTTAATATCCACCCCATCGACCACCTCGAAGGCATTCCGGCAATCTCCATGCCACAAATCCATGTACAACGTTACCGCTCGCGAAAGGTTTCCCGCTGGCTCAATGATAAAGAAAAAATCGCCCTCCCAATTTTTTGCCGATTCCTTGTACGAGCTGCTCTGGTTTAAATCAACCATCATCGCCTTGATCCATTGGTCCGACGGAAAAGGGATATTCATAAAATCCTCCTAATTGATGATTTAAAAATTATAATCGCAGGTTAGAAGAGTGTGATAAAAATCTTTTTACAACGAAACGGAAAACCAAATCGTTTTATTACAAAAGGGAAACATGCAATGGCAAAAGTACCGACCATGCAATGGCTGGATGAAGGCATTTTAGTGTTACTGGATCAGCGTGTTCTACCGCACGAGATACGCTTTGTGCATTGTCAAACCGTGTTGCAAACTGCCGAGGCAATCGCCAATATGACTGTTCGCGGCGCTCCTGCCATTGGTGCTGCTGCAGCATACGGTCTTGCGCTCACTGCCTGGCATCACCCATCCGATGAGCCAGAGAATCTCCGGGCTGTCCTTAAAGAGTCTGCAATATTGCTGGAAAGCGCGCGTCCCACAGCGGTTAATCTCAAGTGGGCCATCCAACGCGTATTTCAGCGGATTTCACAAGGCAATACCGAAGTTCAAGCCCTTCGTGAGATCATCCTTGCAGAGGCTCAAGCGATCGCCAACGAAGACATCCAAACCAATAAAGCCATTGGTTACCATGCCCTTGAAATTCTACCGCCACATAAAATCACCTTTATCCATCATTGCAACACCGGCGCACTCGCAACCGTCGATTACGGAACTGCCCTGGGCATTATCCGCACAGCCCATGAGAACGGGAGGCAGGTGATGGTCTACGTCGACGAAACACGCCCCCGCCTACAAGGTGCTCGGTTGACGGCTTGGGAGCTCGAACAACTGGGCATTGCCTATAAGATCATTGCTGATGGCGCATCCGGTCATGTGATGAAAACCTTCCACATTGACGCGGTTGTCGTGGGCTGTGACCGGGTAGCTGCCAACGGTGACACCGCGAACAAAATCGGCACCTACAACCTTGCCCTTACTGCAGCTGTTCATAATGTCCCGTTCTATGTCGCCTGCCCAACATCAACCATCGATCTAAATGCCCCTGACGGAAGCGCAATCCCCATCGAAGAGCGTCCGGCTGAAGAAATCACCCACATTGAGGATCGGCTTATTTGTCCACAAAACGCGCAGGTGTATAATCCTGCGTTCGATGTCACCCCAGCAAAATGGATCACCGCAATTATTACCGAAAATGGCATTTGCCGACCGCCATATGAAAATTCGCTACAGAAAGCTGTCTTTACCAGTCGCGCAAATTTGTGACTCTCTCTTTATTCCGCTGAACCAAAAATCTCAGTCAATAATGCTTTGAGGTGCATCTCGAGCACTGCAAAGGAATAGTGGTTCAACGCCACGTGGTAATTCAATTCAGCCGGCTCTTGTGCCCATTTGCCGTTAGACAGTGCTTCTTTGGCTTCATTGACTGCCCTCTCGTTGACAAATCCATCGAATTCGATCACATTGAATCCTTTTGGCTTAATGTCAATCTCATAGATTGAGTATCGATTGACCACAATCGGGCGGCGGAAGTAGATGGCTTCCAGAAAGGCATTGCCAAAGCCTTCAATTTCGGACGGGTAGGTAACCAGATCAGCAAGGGGATACACATCATGCAGGGTGTAAACCTTGCGTCCATCCGCTAGAATACCGCGCCGGTCCTGAATGATATCAGACACGAAAAGGGTGTCCACGCCCATCCAGCGGGCATAATCACGCACCCGGTGTTCGTATTCACGCCCTTCATCACCCGCCGCATGGGAAATCACCAGCCTGGCAGGCATTTCTAGACGTGAAACCAGTTCGATGGCATGCTCAATGCCCTTGCGCTGTACCACCCGGGTGGGTTGCAGGATGAATTTTTCGTTTGCCCGTAGCCCCAGATCATCCCTGAGTGAACGAGCATAATCGTCCAGCAGAGGTGGTGGCGTTTCAAAATCCATCACATTCGGAATCAGCCGGCTGGAAACTCCAGCCCGCAGCGCCAACTGCTGCCCAGCGACTGAATTGATCACAACATGCCGGATACTGGGAAACGCCGGGGGAAATGCCATGGTCAAATAATCCCATACACAGTTGACCGCGAATCGCTTACGCTCCCAATACATATCATGATGATGAGCAATAACTGGAAAACCGGTTTCGGCTATCAATTCCGATAATGCCATGCCGAGTGGAATATTGACCGGAATGGACAGCGCGTTTTCGATAATCAGCAAATCGATTTGAAATTGCCCCACGAAATTCAATAGATGCTGTTTAAAGCACTTTTTATATTCTTCGATTTTTTGGGTTAATTGCGATGAGCGAATAGATTGATTGAAGGCTTCTTCGTGTATCGCTTCCATTTCTGGGTGGTGAAAAAAGATATTTTCGACCACGTAACTTCGTTCCACCGGGCGATCACACAATCCAGCGAAATAAAAACAGGTATGACCCAGTTTTTCAAGAACAGCCGCCCATTTTTCTGTCTCCAGGGAAACGCCGTCAGTACTGGCAAAGCGAGTGGAGACAAAACCAATGTTTAATCGGGCAGGATGCTTGTCAATAATCATCGTTTACTCCTTGTCATTCATTCAATCACCCCATCAATGCCAGCCATCTCCTACCGTAGGGTTCAATCACTAACCGCTGAGCAGATGATCCAGTCTCACCTGATAATACATCCAGCCAAAATTGGCTAAAGTTGCCTGTTTCAATTTCCACCCGATCACGGCTAAAATTGTGACAGCAGAGCATATCATGATCCTCGTTAATGCCCTTACGTAATATGATGAACAGGCGCTTGTCTATTGGGATGATGATTTGCCCATTTTGCGGGTGAAATGCGGATTCTTTACGGCGGGCTTCCAATAAACTTTTTAATCCCTCCCATATCTTGTGGCGCACCGAATTAGCTTTAGCCAGCTCTGCCAGCACCGCCTGTGCATCGAACTTCTGGCGGTTAATGCTTCGATTGATACCTGTTTGGGCAACCCCATCCAGCCAGCCGCGCGACCCGAGCAAAGAATGCACATAAACAGCTGGTATTCCAGCCAGACTCAACATGGTTGCATGGGCTGTCAAGAACCGGTTCACAAGGACATCCTCATTCCGATGCCCTTCACTGTCTGCCAGCGCATCCAGGTAATTGATGTTTAATTCGTAAGGCGTCCTGCTGCCATCGGGATTGTTTTTGTACCCGATCAAGCCATTCAGTCGAATAACTACCTCAACCAGCCAATCGATTTCACTTTCCGGGAGAATATCGCGTGCTGGGTTGAGACCGATCCCATCGTGTGAAGCAAGGAAGTTGAGCAACATGGCTTCACGACTGGGTAAACGCAAGCCAGCCGCCCAACGGGTCAGGTGTTCAGCGTTTTGCCTCTGCATAGCATGCAGCACAAGAGGTGGAAGGGCAAAGTTGTATACCAGATGAGCTTCATTGAAGCCATCCCCAAAATAGGATAGATTGTCAACATGCGGAACATTGGTCTCGGTGATTATACGAATATATGGTACGGCTTCTTCAAACATCGCGCGCCAAAACTGGATGATCTTATGTGTTTGCGGCAGGTGAATACAGCTTGTCCCGATTTCTTTCCACAAATACGCAATCGCATCCAGTCGAATGAACTGCGCTCCTCGTTCGGCATACTCCAACAAAACCTTGCTTACCTCTAGTAAGACTTTTGGATTGGAAAAATTCAAATCGACCTGATCCACACTGAAGGTCGTCCACACAAAACGTTCGCCCTTTGAGGTGTGGAAAGGAGTCAACAACGGCAATGCTCTCGGCCGAACCACATTTCGAAGATCATCATCCGGACTGGCAGTAACATAAAAATCCAAATAATCCAGATCGTCCTGTAAAAACCGCTCGAACCATTCATGTTTTACCGAAGTGTGGTTAACCACAGCGTCGAACATCAATCGGTAGCGCTGACCCAGGTGCTCGATATGTTCCCAATTCCCAAAATCTGGATTAACCGAGCAATAATCGGCGACTGAAAAACCATCATCTGATGTGTACGGGAAAAATGGGAGGACGTGAATCGTGGAGACAAAATCGCCAAACACATATTCACAAAATTCTCCAAGAACACCAAGAGGTGGTTCATTGCCCTGTCGGAATTGATCTGCATAGGTAATCAACACAATATCTTTCGAATCCAAGGCTTCCGGATTAAATTTTCCCCTTATCCGCTCTCGAACGGTCTCGATCGCTGGTTGAATTTTTTCCATTACCATTTCAGCGGCTGCCGCACCGTACAACTCAACCAACAACGATTCCATGCGAGCTAAATTTGCTACATTCATTTCACCTCTGTTTCCTCAGGTGGCCAAAACACAATCTGCGCTTCAGCATTTGGTGGGATCAATTCGAATGAATTTTCAAGCGGTATATTTCTGGCTCGCGCTATTATCGTTGCAAGCGAAAGCCCATGAGCAACCAGCAGAATGCGTTTGCCTTTATTTTCCGCTGCAATCTCCTCGACACACGACAAAACCCGATCAGACACCTCCTGCAAGCTCTCTCCACCAGGCGGCCGGCTGTTGAGAGGATCTTCCCGATGATCAGCGAAAAAATTGGCAAACCGGCGGCGAATGTCGGCAAACAGCATCCCTTCCCATTCCCCCTGGTTGATCTCTCTCAAGCGCGGATCAAGCCAAACCGGCCTGTCTCCCGCCAGGATTTTTGCCGTTTCTCTGGCACGCTCCAAATCACTGGCAAAAATCTTATCAAAATCCACCTCACAGATTTTTTCCGCCAGTTCTCGTGCCTGCTGAATGCCAATTTCGTTTAATGGCAAATCCGCCTGACCCTGGTACCTGCCCTCAACGTTCCAATCGGTTTGCCCGTGACGCACCAACCAAAATTCGGTTCTATGATTATTCGATTTCATTTCGTCACTGAGTTGAAGTTGAATTCACCTGGAATTGCGCTTGTTCACGATTTGCCTCGGCGTAGAACTTTTCCCGATATTCCGGCAAATCAATCATCGCCGGGCGATCCAATTCAACAATCTCCTTGATGTCCAGATAATAATTACCCGCTTCGTACTGTACCAATTTCATTGTACGGTTTATATCGTCAAACAACGGAGTATGCAGCCTGTGTTCCAATTTTTTCAACACCGTCTGGATAATGGCAAATGACATTTTACTCAGCGCGGTAAGGGTTTGATTATGATGGATGCGTTCCAATAAATCAACCTGTGCAATAGCCGCCAAACCAAATTTTTCAAGGGCATCTATCAATAAACCAGTTTCAACACCATAACCGGTAAAAAAGATCAGTTTTTCAAGTGCTTTTCGTCTACCGCCATATTCACCCGACAGGGGCTGAATAACGCCGGAAAGTTCTGGATAAAACAGATTGAGAAGCGGTCTGGCAGTCAATTCAGTAACCCTTCCCCCACCGGACGACTGCACTCGCCGACCAGTGCGCAGTGGGCGCTGATAAAATCCTTTCACAAACTGAATCTGCCGGTTGACCAGCATTGGTCCAACAACGCCGTAGACAAAGCGCGGGTGAATATTAACAATATCTGAATCAATCCACACTACCAGATCCCCGCGAGTAACATATAAGCTCTTCCACAGTGCTTCCCCCTTGCCGATTCGCGCGCCGTATCGTGGAAGGACTTGCTGATGGATATAAACTGGGATACCAAGCGATTGAGCAATTTCGCGTGTCCGATCGGTTGAGTCTGAATCCATCAAGATAATTTCATCCAGTAATGGATACTTCTCAACCAGAGTCTTATGAATGATGCTGATGACTTTTCCAACTGTTTCCTCTTCATTCAATGCGGGCAGTGCAAGGCTGATTGTCAGATTTTGACTTTCTTTGTGGCGTACAAGGTTTTCAATGTCGTCGAATTCGCTGGCATGAAATGTGTTCTCGGCAAACCACTTGTCCACCAGAATCGAGATGGCTTTTGCCCCAATCATCTCAGTTTTCCATTCATCTATTTGTCGGGGCGCAGGCTGTTGAGATTTCACAACCACCACCGTGCAATTTGTTTCAGAAATCAGATTGTCAGCGACATCGCCCAATCCAGCAGCCCCTTCTTGCAAAGGCTCACCAATGCCCTCACTGATCCCAAGAATCACTACATCGGATCGTTTTGCCTGCCGGAGAATTTCCTCCGAAGGGACGAGAGCAAATTTTTGTAAATAATGGACTTCAGGTAAATTCGGTAAAATTTTCGAAATACCACGCAATGGCGCTTCATTCACATCGGTTTCACCGTCTGTGTGGTAAAGGTGAAGGGCATTTAACCGTTCATGCGGCAAAGCCAACCCCACGCGTAGTGCTAGCTGGGCATGCGGACCGCCGCGCAGAGGCACCGTGATCTTTAGCGGTTCGGTATTCACGCTACCCCGAATGATAGCCACGTTTGCATTGATACGCTTCACGAATTGATGTTGAACACCGGGTTTTACCAGGGACAACCAGTCAAGTAATACCAGGTCAATCCTGCGACTGTTCAGATAACTGTTCAGATCTTCCCAACGGTCATAGGAGACCGAAATGTGTATATCTGCTTCCAGTCCATAGTTGCGCTCGGCATCAGCCAATTTTTTCCGTAATTGCCTGGCTTTCATATTACCCGCCGAAAGTGATTTACCGGTCTCGACCTGTATCAACCCCAACAGGATCAACCGGCTTCCGCGCAGTCGCTGACAGAAATTGATCAAATTTTCATCCGGCTCACCACTGAAAACCGGAATTAATACACGAGGAAACGGTTTATATGCCTTGGCAGGTTTCATCTTAACACCCCTGGCGGGACATCGATTGTTCGGTTAAGTAATGCTTCAATATGATTTAGGTAAATCGAATCCCAAGAATATTCTCGTTTCACCTTTGCCCGCAGCCGGTAAGCTGCATCCGAGCGAAGGCGCTCAACAATTCGGTGTGCAATTTGGGGTGCAGGCTCGTCTATTGAAAAGAGTGTGGCTGCTCCATTTGATAAATCTCGCAGCGCGGGAATATCACTGCAAAAAATAATTTGCTTGCCCAATCCAGCTTCCAACAAGGGTAGTCCAAAACCTTCTTCTATGCTGGTAATCAGCAAAGCATCAGACAGTCGGTATAAATCAGCAATCTGTGTTGAAGACAATCCGTCTGGGTAATTTTCTGCCAGTAGTAGTATATGTTCATCCAGCCCCAGGGACTTTCTCAAACCGGTCAATTCGGTCAAGTAGGCTTCATTGGCTGGATTATGCGCCCCGGTTGGTCCTGTAATTACAAGTAATATTTTTGGGAATTCGTTGTGCAATTGGGCAATGACACGCATCGCCAGTTCCAGATTCTTCCGGCGGGTAATGCGCACGGGTGATAGGAATAGCGGCTCAGATAATTGCAATTTAAACCGATGTACAAGTTGAATGGTTTCCTTCGATAAACCAAGTATTTGAAATTGATCAATACCATTCGGAACAACCCGAACCTGTTCCGGATCGACACCGGTCAACCTAATCATCTCGGTTTTTCGCATGTCCGAAATAGCAACGTGAATTACCCCATTCCATGCTTTTTTGGTTAGATTCCAGGGATAGGCAGTATATATTTCATCCCGATATTGTGCGGCTGTCCAGGCGAAATCATGGTGCCAGAGTACGATTCGAAGTCCATTGGCTTGCTCTTCCGTCAATCGGTGCAATGCGGCAGTTAATGAAAGATTTTTATGCATTGTGGCAACATTATGCACTATCAACACATCCAGATTCCGAACCTGATCGAGAAGCCATCGATAAATGCGATCCATAACAGTGTCAAACATCGGCGAGACAATACCCATATCCAAATTGGCTTTGATTTTCAATATTTCTGGATTAAGGGAGTCCAATAAATCAAATCGAACGACCCGAATCGTTTCATCCCATACTTGTCCACGTCCGGTAAAGATATGCACCTCGTGACCATAGCGGGAAAGGACGTTTGCCTGATTTGCCATCACATGCTCCACGCCACCCACAACCGGCGGAGCCGTGTAATGCAACAACCCAATTTTCATAAATACTCCTCACAACTACTATCTTGGTCTTACAATAGAAAGAAATAATATGCCTGAGATGGCTAAATCAAAATGATATAAAAAATTGTAACACAAAAATTTTGGGAGCAAATTGCCCAATCTTTAACTGGATTAATCAAGGTTTTCAAGCCTATCCTGTTGTAAAATCAGTATATCTGTCAATTTATTCAATACAACGAGGATCGAGATGAACTTCGAATGGTCGCAGGAACAAAACGAACTGTATCATCAAGCAATCGAGTTTGCCCAGAAGAAGATGAATAAAAACCTCATCGAAGAAGACAGGCATGAGGTTTTCTCACGCGAAAAATGGCGGGCTTGCGCTGATCTTGGTTTGATGGGCATGATCGTCCCTGAGCAGTACGGGGGCTTGGGGCTGGACGCACTGACTGTTGCCCGCGTGATGGATGGCTTCGGTTACGGATGCAGGGATACGAGTATCTTTCTATCCATCGGTGCGCACATTTGGGCTGTACAAATGCCCATTTTACTATTTGGCAGTGAAGAAATTAAACAAAAATATTTGCCTAAACTGGTTTCTGGTGAATGGGTCGGGGCACACGCCATTTCAGAACCTTCAGCGGGCTCCGATGCCATGTCGATGAACACCACAGCGGTCAAAGATGGTGATTTTTACATCCTCAATGGCAGCAAAACCTTCGTCACCAATGCCCCAGTTGCCGATTTGTTCGTTGCCTTCGCCACCATCAATAAAAAATACGGTTTTGCCGGGGTGACCTGTTTTGCATTTGAACGTGACACGCCCGGAGTATCAGTCGAATCCAAGATGGAAAAAATGGGGTCGCGCACATCCCCTATGTCGGATGTCGTATTCCGCGACGCGCGCATTCCGGCCCGCAATGTCATCGGTGCGCCCAGTGGTGGTTCACGTATCTTCTCGCGCATCATGTTTTGGGAGCGAGCATTAATTCTGGCTCCCTTCCTCGGCGCAATGCAGCGTCAGATCGAGGAATGTGTCAAATACGCCAACGATCGAGTGCAATTCGGAAAACGGTTGTCCGCGTACCAGGCAATTTCCGGAAAAATTGTGGATATGCAAGTTCGGCTTGAATCGGCGCGGTTGTTACTGTACAAGGCAGCCTGGGACCTCGAGCACGGAGACGCTACCATGCCAGCATCCATTGCCAAATTGGTCACCAGTGATGCCGCCGTGCAAACATTTTTGGACGCTATTCAAGTGTTTGGCGGTTATGGATACACCACTGACTTTGAGATCGAACGCCATCTTCGCGACGCAATTGGAACACGCATTTATTCAGGCACAACTGAAATGCAAAAAATGATCATAGCCAACACCATTGGGCTTAAAACGCAGGGATAAATGGCTTGATCATGAGACAAAAAATAGCTGTGTCTATCCTCGCACTTATTGTCCTGGAAGGATGTAGTTTGACTTGGCCAGGGCAATCAGCAAGCCCAACAAGTTTGCCAATGGATAGAAAAATTATATTCTCCTCAGGATTAACACTTGAAGAGTATGCTTTAGCAAGCATCCCCGACTTAGATCCCTTGTTTTTTCAGCCACTTCATTTTTCATCCATGAAAGAAGTGAGGGATATTCGGCGGGAGTGGAGGCGAAACCCATATCCCGTTGAGGAATTTTACTCACAAGAATTAGGCTTTGGCCGTACAACCAAATTCCAGGATCACACCTTGACGGCAGTTTTTAGTCCAAAATCGGATCCTGTGCAACCAGGTGAAATTCCAAATATTCTAACCAGCGTATTTTTGGATGGAATTCAGATCTTTGAAGTGGGATGCGGCCAGGGCAGCCCAATAAACCCGATTCAAGGGTTGTGGGCAAATTCGAATCATTGGGTTTTGGAAACTGTGTTTGTGAAAGAGATTTCAACAATTGACCAAAGACGCGAATACCAATTAACGGGCCAATTAGTTCAGGACGGTATATCACTCAACGAGGAGATGCAGCTCGAAGATGCTTTCGGATTCCAATGGCTTAACAATAAACCTTTCTATTTCTTTAAAAAAACTGGCGACCTATATTTATCTTATGATGGTGAACAAATCGGGTTAGGGTATGATCACATTCCCCATTATGGCTGTTGCAGTGCAGCCGTGTTAAATCCGGCTGCTTACCCAGACATGGTTGCCTTCTTTGCTGTTCGAGATCACCAGTGGTATTACGTAGAAGTTGGTGTTTATTCTTCCGACGAATAATACGGAGCCTCTTCAGTTGAATTTTCTAATTTAACCCCTTCATTGGCAACCTGTTGGGACTCGATGTACCGGCGCGGCATTGCCAAGGAAGACCATCCCCCAGCTTCCTGAAGACGGAATGGATCCGTACCCGCCTTTGCAGCACGGCTTGCCCAGGCATGCCGGCAATCATGCGGTGATAACCCTGAAATCCCAATTTTTTCGCCTAACTCACTCACCCGTTGCGCAATTCCACGTGTGCTAATGCCGCGTTTCCCCAATTGTCCGTTTCGCTCCATACGCAATAAAAGTGCACTCTCCGCAGAATAGTGAGTAATATTACGCATATATTCTTTGGCTACGCGAAGTGTGTCAACACTCAGGCGATGCACCTGATCTTTGCCTACTTTCGACCGGTAAAATCGGATGACTCCATTTTCCAGGTCTAATGCCTGCTGTTTCAATTGGGCTACTTCCCCAACCCGCAGACCATGATCCAACAGCAAGCAAAACATCAGACTGTCCCGGCAACCCTGGGGGTTATCCAACGGTTGGGATTTCAATTGCTCGATTTGCTCTAAACTCAACTTCACCGGGCTGGCTTTTTTCAAACCCACCCGCTGTACCGGCCGTTGGCTGTCGATACGTCGTTTTTCACGCTGGCTGTAACCCTGTACAGCCCGAATTAAGGCATACTCTTCTGCGCTGACCGTCCCTGCCTGAAAAGCAAGGCGAGCATAAGTTTTTATTGTGGACAACCGCACATTAACCGATGGAACGGCGTATCCTTCCCTTAATTGCCATTTGACAAAGCCTTCAACCAGACCCCAGCTCACCCCTCGCCACGACTCCGGATCCTGGTTGAGCATGCTCACTCGTATCCCGACAATGGATAAAAATTCAGCAAACAAATTCAGATCAGCATCCTGTCGTCTCAGTGTTTGCTCGGAACGCCGGCTGCGATAATCTATAAAGCGGTGGCGCGCCGCGGCTTGGTTTGCCACCAACCCGGCTTCAGATAATACGGCTGGTAGCGGGCGCTGGCTAATTCTTAGCTTATTACGATCCTCCTCCGTCATTTTTTACTCCGTTCATACAACAGATAAGCAATTAGACTAGATCTTTTACGCACAACTCAATCACATCCAGGGCACGCTCCACCAGGGAAAGATTTGCCTGGCTACCCATGTGCCCCAGGCGAAAAATTTTGCCGTACAAAGGTCCGTAGGATCCACCCACCACAAGCCCATGCGAGCGAAAACGATCATCCAATTCCTGCCAGGTAATTTTATTGGGAACATAAACCGCTGTCACGGTTGGGGAATGGATTGCTCCTCGTGCCGGGAACAAATGCAACCCCATCCGCATTAGTCGTTGGCAACAATAATTGGCAACTGCCTCATGACGAGCAAAACCATTTTCTAATCCTTCATCTAAAATCATACGTGCAGCCACATTCAATGCCGCTACGCCATGCCAATTCGGCGTATACGGAAAGTAGAATTGATCTTGGGCAGACGCAAATGGTTTCAACGCATCATACCCCGCGTAACCCACTTGATCAATAATTTTCCAGGCAGTATCGCTAATCGTTACGAATGCCGCCAAAGGAGGCGCGGAAAGCACCTTTTGAGACCCCCCCAAACACAGGTCAATCGACCAATCATCCGTCAACACAGGGACCCCCCCTGCACTGGCAACTGCATCGACATACAAGAGTGGTACACCGTATTGTACTTTTAGCCTGCCAAGTTCTTCGAGTGGATTCAATGTGCCTGACGGTGTCTCGCAATGCACCACCGTGATCATTTTCGGCTTGAAACGAGCTATCCGCTCCTCAATGGTTTTCCAATCTGCAAGGGTTTCATCGTAACCTGTACCATAAATCTCAACTTCGGCGCCAAGCGATTTTGCCATTTCACCAATACCATACCCGAATACACCCGTTGCCAGTGCCAGCACGCGATCTCCCTTAATCAATGTGCTTTTCAGCGCGCCCCACAAAGCCAGCATGCCCTCACCAGTTTGGATGGCAATCCGGTTTTTGGTGGCGTAAATTTTCTGCAATATGGATTCGGTCTCGTTGTACAATTCCAAAAATTCATACTCCATATCCGCAGAAGGATAATCCATACTCATTGCATTCAAGATTTCTTGCGGTACCATTACGGGTCCGGGAACCAACGGCAGCGGATAGGTGTTCATGCGCATGCTCCACAAAAGGATAGATTCTTACTTTCATTATCTCACAAAGATATATTTCAATCTACGCTGCACCGGTATTTCATAAAAACACTGTGTGATATAATCCTCACTAATCGTATCGCTTATGAACGAATCAAAAACCGTCACGCCCATTCTTGGTAATCGTTATCAACTGCTCCAGACCATTGGAACCGGTGGCATGGCAGTTGTATATCTGGCGCGGGATACCATGCTGGAAAGACCCGTGGCGATAAAAATCCTGCGCGAAGATTATTCCAGAAACGAAGCTTTCCGTGAACGCTTTCGGCTGGAAGCCAAAGCCGCGGCAAATCTGTCCCATCCTAATATCATTACCGTTCACGATTTTGGATTCGATTCCGACCGCTTATACCTGGTTATGGAGTACTTGCCAGGGACTGATTTAAAAACCATCCTGCGTGAACGCACCCGAATCCTTGTAGAAGAAGCGGTAAATATCATTGTTCAAGCCGCCTCAGGTATTGGCTATGCGCATCGTGCCGGATTAATCCATTGTGACATCAAGCCTCACAATATTTTAGTCACCCCGGAACAGCGGATCAAGGTTACCGATTTCGGCATCGCCCGCGCTATGGCAAGCATCCATCCAGATGAGAAGGCAGATGTTGTTTGGGGATCGCCGCTCTATTTTTCTCCTGAACAGGCTGCTGGCGAAGCGCCATCACCGGCTTCGGACGTGTATTCTCTGGGTGTTGTTTTATATGAGATGGTTTGTGGACGATTACCTTTTAACCACAACGATCCCACCGAACTGGCACGAATGCATCGCGAAGTGCTTCCTCCGGCACCACGCCGTTTTAATCCGGAGATTCCGCAGGCCCTGGAACAGATCATCCTCAAAGTGCTCGCCAAAGAGCCCTCTGCGCGTTACCGTACCGCAGATCAGTTTGCGCGGGTTTTATCGAATTTTTTACAGACCAAAGAAACACCAGTGGTATCAGCTCCACCACCCATCGAGCAGGCTGCCACCACTCAAATCGCAGTACAGACTGCCGCCACACAAGGTTTACCCCCCGCCAGCACACAAAGTAAAGATGCTGTTTTGGATATTGATTGGGTTACTATTGTACTTGCGCTGCTGGCAATTCTTGCGGTTGGCGGCTTAATTCCTTTCTGGTTATACATCTGGTTTTCCTTCAATCCGCCTGTTTGAACCAATCATCCATGAACCGCTATCTGTTATCTGCGTCCATCCTCTCCGCCGACTTCGCCAATCTGTCGGATCAGTTACGTCAGGCTGTGTCTGCGGGGGTGGATTGGATTCACATCGACGTGATGGATGGTCATTTCGTCCCCAACATAACCATGGGACCCTTCATTGTTGAAACCTGTCGGCGCTTATCTTCACTCCCCTTGGACGTTCACTTAATGATCAAACACCCGGAGGATCACATCGAAGCCTTTGCCATGGCGGGGGCAAACCGAATCAGCATACACATCGAAGGAAATCCAAACGTCCATCGTACTCTACAATCGATCCGCAGCCTGGGCGCTTCTCCAGGGATTGTACTCAACCCCGGAAGTCCGGCAATCCTGGTAGAAGAAGTGCTTACCCTGGTAGATCTGGTGTTGGTCATGACTGTCAATCCAGGCTTTTCCGGTCAGGCACACCTCCCAGAAATGGCACAGAAAATTACATCGTTGCGTAAAATGCTCGATCAATACAACCCCAGCGCCATTATCCAAGTTGATGGCGGAATTTCAGCCGAGAATATTTCGACCATGGCGAAAGCAGGTGCCGGTTGTTTTGTGGCTGCAACAGCAATCTTCAAACATCCTGAAGGGATTAATGCCGGTGTTCATGCGCTGCGCAGCGCACTGGAAACAAAACTGCGGCGTACGCCGCAGAAATAAAAATGCGGCTTGCGCCGCAGTTCTTAGAAAGGATTCAGAGTTACTTGGTCTTGACCATCGTTCGGATGCACTTGGCGCACAAAACCTTACGAACCTTTCGCCCGTTCTCCATGACCAATACCCGCTGTAAATTTGGCTTGAAAGATCGGTTGGTTGCCCGCATAGAGAAACTGCGATTATGACCGAAGGTGGTTGTTTTACCGCACTGATCGCACTTTGCCATGATGATTAATTCCTTTCCCGCAACATTACTCTTTCCCGACCCGTTAATGATCGGACACAAGATCGAATTGTACCACAAGGCGTATCTTTTTTCAACCTCAACTGTTTTATTCAAGAGGATTTTCGACCATGAATGAACCAAACCCCCTTGGTAACATCTTCATCTCCCACCGCGCGATAGCCTCTCTTGCCCACCAGGCTGCAATTGAGTCGTATGGCGTGGTTGGATTGGCAGCCAAAAACCTCGCCGAAGGTATTGCCAGCAAACTTGTCAAGGATCCTTCGCTTGGTGTTGAAGTGGACTTTTCAAACGAAGGCGTCACAATTGACCTGTATATCATTGTCGAATATGGAACCCGTATTAAAATGGTAACTTCAAGTGTCGCTGAAAATGTCCGCTACCAGATCGAGAAGTGGCTTGGTTTATCGGTTAAAGAAGTCAATGTGCATGTTCGCGGTTTGCGCATCAGCGACCTGGATTGAAATTATTCTTAATTAATTGGGAGTATCATGACGATTGATTCACATCCATCCTCTTCACCAGAGGACAAAGCCCTCTCTCTGGAAGGATATTTAGACGGACAGGGATTGAAACGTTTATTGGAAGCCGGTATGCTGTGGCTAAAAGCCAACCAACAATTGGTCAATTCGCTGAATGTATTTCCGGTTCCCGATGGCGACACCGGCACGAACATGCTGCTCACTATGCAAGCAGCCTATAACGAAATTGCTCGTTCAGACGAGAAAAATATAGGCAAGGTTGCTCATGCCATTGCACAGGGTGCCTTGATGGGCGCGCGAGGCAATTCTGGCGTTATCCTTTCTCAGTTATGGCGTGGTTTTGCGCGAGCGCTGGATAATTACGAAACATTGGATAATG
>DAOUMN010000079.1:0-110287 GCA_034411135.1 Bellilinea sp. | reverse complement strand
CGCTGACCAAACAGCAGATCGCCGCCGACAACCTGGTCATTATCCAGGTGCGCCACACCGAAGTTGACCCGCGCCCGAACGTGGAAGTGCTGGATATGTCCATACTGGGCAGCGGGCAGGCATACCTGTTCCGCGATGGGGTCGGGCAAGAGGTCAAATGGCAGCGCCTGACTGAGAATGACGTGCTCAGCCTGGTGGACGCGGACGGCAAGCCGGTGGCATTCAAGCCGGGGAAAACCTGGTTCGAGGTGATGAGCCTCAATACAACCAATACCCAGGAAGGTGCGGTGTGGCGTTTCCGTTTTGTCAGTGATTGGTAATTGTCAAGGCTTTGCAAACTGATATTCCTTGACTTTTGCCCGGCTTTATGACACAATGTTACTAGATTAACGGTGGATTGCACCACCTCATAGTTGCCATCCTTACGAAGAGGAGGTGATGCTAACAATGGCAGATAGTAGTTTGCGTATGGCTGCGGCATCCCTCCTCGGGATCCGATAAAGGGTGCCGCAGCCCAAGATTGACAGGAGCCGCCCGCGAGGGCGGTTCTCTGTTTTTTATCCCAGGGATATAGTACAATGCGTGCCATGAAATCCGAACGCACTCAAATTTTACTCACCAATGATGACGGAATCGATTCACCTGGCTTGTGGGCTGCCGCCGAGGCGCTCTCGCGGCTGGGTTTTGTCACCGTAGCCGCCCCGCGCGACCAGTACAGCGGCGCCGGGCGCAGCCACCCGCTGCAAGCCGATGGCATCATCCGTCCGCGCTCGTTGCAAATTGGCAACCAAATTTGGACGGCTTACGCCATTGGCGGTTCGCCTGCCCAAACGGTTATGTTTGCGCTGCTCGACCTGCTGCCGCGCAAGCCCGACCTGGTCGTTTCGGGGATCAACTATGGCGAGAACGTCGGCAGCGGCATTACCGTCTCCGGCACGCTTGGAGCGGCGATGGAAGCTGCCAGTTTTGGCATTCCGGCGCTGGCTGTCTCACTGGAACTGCCCGAAGGCGGCTACTATTCGCATTCCCGCGCGGTGGATTTTTCGACCGCCGCTTACTTTACCGCTCTGTTTGCCGAAAAACTGCTCAACCTACCGCGTCTGGCGGATGTGGATTTGCTTAAGGTGGAAGTGCCTGCCGCCGCCACGCCGCAGACGCCCTGGCGGGTTGCCCGTCTCAGCCGTCACCGCTACTTCAACCCAGTCACACGGCGCAAAAACGGGCTGGAAAGCCCGGCGGAACTGGATTTTGTCATTGATCTGAACCCAAGCCAGCTGGAACCGGACGGCGACGTGTACGTGATGCGCTACCAGCACCAGGTTGCGGTCACTCCCATCAGTCTGGATATGACCTCGCGCCTGCCGCTGGATTCGTTTGAGCAGGCATTGCGCGGCTGATTTCAACTTCTATTCGATGGTTTTGCGGCGACGCTCCGGCAGCGCGTTCAGGTACACCTGCTGGTCGTCGTAATCTTCAATTTGGCTGGAACGTTTCAGCCACGCCAGTTCGTTGTCCGAAACCGGGTGGCTGCCACATAAGTCGATGCTTTCGATAAATGCGCCGCTGAGCAGGTCTTGAAAAACCCCGTCTCCCCAATCAATGATCACGCAACCATTGTGCAAGACCAGCATCCAAACCCGGTTAATGGCGACCCCGCCCGGCACCCAAGCACCCCTTCTTTATCTTTCCGTGTGCAGGTTCAGGCGGCGGCTTTGACCAGCGATCCAAAGGTGGTTGCGCGGAGTTTGGCAACCAGTTCGTCCTGGGCTTCGCACCACAGTGAGCGAATGGGGCAGTCTTCACCAAACGGACAGCCGTCCTTGGAATGGGTGCATTCGTTCAGGGCAATCGGTCCGTCGATTGCCTCGACCACTTCAAGGATGGTGATTTCATCCGCGTCGCGTGCCAGGGTGACGCCGCCGTGCGCGCCGCGCGAGGTGTGAATTAAGCCGGCAATGGATAACTGCGAGATGATTTTTGCCAGGAAGGAGGGCGGGATGCGCTGTTCTTCCGCGATCTGGCTGGTTGCTGCGCGCTGGTTGGGTTCCAATTTAGATAAATAATGCATTGCCCGAAGGGCGTAATCAGCCTGACGAGTGATTTGCATGGCTTTCAATCCTCAATATGCAATTCGGGTAGGAATACTCTGGTTATAATTGAGTGTATGGGATGCGGTATCATTGTGCAAGTGACAGAGGTCACAATTCTGGTTGACATTTGGCTTGCGCTGGACAAAGTTCGTCCAGTTCCGGTAAAATACCCCCATGACACCCTTCCGCTTTTACTACCCCATATCCATTCGCTACGGCGATCTCGATCCGCAATGGCATGTCAACAATGCCCGCTTTCTCACCTTTCTGGAGCAGACCCGCATGGGCTATATTCAGAACCTGGGTCTGTTCGACGGTGAAGATTTCTTCAGCCTGGGCATCATCGTCGCGGATGTTCATATTGCCTACCGCGCGCCGATCAAACTCAACGAAAAGATCCGGGTCGGTATGCGCATCAGCCGGTTGGGCAATAAAAGCTTTCAGACCGAATATGTCATTGAGAACGAAGACAACGGCGAAGTCAAAGCCACAGCGGAAGTAACCATGGTGACCTTTGACTACCGCGCCGACCGCAGTGTGCCGATTTGGCAGGAGTGGCGCGAAAAGATCGCCGCCTTCGAGGGTATCCCCGCTGGTCCAAATTCCGCCCAGGCTGGCGCGAAAGGATGAGAGTCGATGACATCTCTGCCTGAGATCAACGAACAAGAACTGGTATCGTTTCTGACTGGGTTGTTGAACGTGCCCAGCCCGTCTGGTTACACCGACTCCGCCATAGTCTATACTGCCGCTGCGTTGCAAACTCTCAGCAGTGTCAGCCTGGTACGCACCCGCAAGGGCGCGCTGCTGGCGGTTTTCCCCGGGCAGCAAGCCACCCAGCCGCGTGCGCTGACCGCTCACGTGGACACGCTGGGTGGTATGGTCAAGGAGATCAAACCCAATGGACGGCTGCGCCTGGCACGGATTGGTGGTATCCCGTGGAATGCCATCGAAGCCGAAGGGTGCACGGTATTTACCGTGGATGGCAAACACTACCGTGGCAGCGTGCTGCCCGAAAAAGCCTCGGTGCATGTGTATGGCGATAAGGCGAGTTCCACCCCGCGCGATGAAACCAGCATGGAAGTGCGCCTGGACGAACGCACCTCCAGCGCCGACGAGACGCGCGCCCTGGGTATTCAGGCGGGTGATTTTGTCGCCTTCGATCCACGCGTGGAGGTCACCAATGGCTTCATCCGTTCGCGTTTTCTGGATGACAAAGCCTGCGTAGCGTGCATTGTGGCGGCTTTCAGTGCGCTGCAGCGCGCCGGGCTTCGTCCGCGCCAGACGACCTACGCACTGATCAGCAATTACGAGGAGGTCGGGCACGGTGCGTCCACTGGCTTTCCGCCGGAGGTGGGTGAACTGGTGGTGGTGGACATGGCGGCAATCGGCGAGGGGCAGACTTCGGACGAATTCAATGCCACCGTGTGTGTCAAGGATTCATCGGGACCCTACGATCACAACCTGAGCACGCACCTGCGCCGCCTAGCGGAGCAGCACGGTATTCCCTACAAGGTGGATATTTACCCCTATTACGGTTCGGACGGCAGCGCGCTGTTGCGCACCGGTGCCGATCTGCGCGTGGCTTTGATCGGTCCCGGCGTAGATTCCTCGCACCACTACGAGCGCACCCACCTGGATGCACTGCTGGCGACCACCCGCTGGCTGCTGGCTTACTTGCTGGCGGAATAGTCCGCTGCTTTAGCGCTGTAGGATTACGGCAGCCGGGTCGTTGTAAACCGGCTGCCAGCCAGCATTGCGCAGCGCGCCTGCCAACGGTTCGCCCGCCGGGAGGATTGCCCAGTCCACGCTGTAGCGTGCCAGAATATCTTCCCAGCCGGGTGAGAGGGTCAGCACGGCTTCGTACTGGCGGGTAAATTCCTCACCGTAGAAATCAGTCTGTCCGTCGATGAAGACGCGGTAATCCGGGTACAGGCGGTAGAGCAGGTAGCCGCCCCAGGGAAAATAATTGAACATGTTGCCTGCCTGCGGATTGGCTTCGATCCAACCGGCTGCCTGCACCGGGAAGATGCGTTCGTCGAAGCGGCTGTAGGCGCTCAACCCGGGCGATACCAGCAGCGTGATGACCAGCGCGGCAGCGCTCACCCCACTCCACAACCCACCGCGCAGCCGTTTTTCGACCGCGGCGATACGCTCCTCCAGCCGCGCCCAGGCAGAGCCTGCCAAACCGGCGGCTGCCGCCTGCGCTAAAACCGGCACAGCCACCAGGGTGTAGATGGGGATGTTGCGCGCGCTGTACAGCCCCATCACTGTCCAGCCAGCCAGCAGCAGTCTGTGTGCCAGCGTCAGGCGGGCGGATGACTGGCTGACGACGAGCAGTGACAACCCAATCATCACCAAAAACGGCACGGCAGCAGCCTGCTGGAAATTGGGCGGCAGATATTCCTGGGTATGACCCACCAGGTAGCGGCTGCCGAGGAAGTCGAAGGCGGTCTGCCACAGGTGCAATCCGGCAGGATTGAGCAGTGAAGCAACCAGCGCAATGATGCCCGCAGCGAACAACCACCGGCTGAGCGGGCTCAGGCGCAGCGGATGGGAACGCAGGTCCTGCCAAAGGGCATCGGCGGTATACGCCGCCCAAATGACGAACCCTACCAGAAATGCCCCGTGCGTGTTTGCCCACACCAGCATCAACAACCCAACCTGCCACAACCTGGCAGGTCGGGCGGCGCGCAGTTGCTCCATCAGCCCTAACCACAGACTGGCAAACAGCAGGGTAAAGAGATGGGGGCGGGCAAGGAAGTGCAGGCTGGCGGCAGCCACGCCCAACAAGGTCAGGGCAAGCGAGATCAGCGCCATGCCGCTGATCTGGCACGCGCGCCGGAAGGTTATGGTGAAAGCGGCAGCCAGCGCCAATGCGCTAACCAGCACCACACCCGACAACCCAAGGGCGGAGTCTGCGGCGGCAAAGATCACCTGCGCCAGCCATTCGTGCGGGGTGAGCGGTGCGCCTGCCAGGGTGTGGGAGAAGATGTCCACGCGTGGAATACGCATTTCCGCCAGTATGGTGCGCCCAACGGCGATGTGCCGCCCGGTATCGCCATCCTGGTTCAGCAGGCGCGGAGCAATCACAAAACAGCCTGCCAGCAGCGCGGCGAAGAGCATATCCGCCAGGCGCGGCAGCAGATAGCCACTGGGCGATAAGTTTGAAGGGCGCATCTCCTTAATTGTACCTGAGGCGTGCCGATTCACCCACCAGCCGCGGTGGTCATCCTGGCGGCGATTTGAAATCATCCTTATACAATCCCCCAAACAGGTGACTCGACAAGCCTTTAAACTCTGGTAGAATCGTATCAAGATCAGCGTCATAGACAAGATCACGCTGGAAGATGATTTTTGTAAAGAGAGATCCGTTGCTGACGCAGGTTGGGCAGCATATTTTGGGGAGTTATCCCCATCGTTACAGGTCCATTCGAACACAGGAATGGTTTGACAGGTTAAGGAGGATTTTACCTTGTCCAGTATGGAGCGTTTTACCCAACGAGCTCGACGGGTGCTCAGCCTGGCGCACCAGGAAGCGGAACGGATGCGTCAGCCGCAGATCAGCACCGAGCATTTGCTGTTGGGTCTGATTCAGGAGGAAGGCGGGATTGCCGGGCGCGTGCTGCGTGATCTGGGACTCGAACCTGAGCGAGTCCAGGAAATGGCAGAGCGCCTGAGCGGCATTGGTCAGTACCGCAGCGGCAAGATCGACCTCTCGGCGGGTGTCCAGCAGGTGCTGGAATTTGCCATCGAGGAAGCCCGGCGCATGGGGCATCATTACATTGGCACCGAACACCTTCTGCTCGGGCTGGTGCGCTCGACCGAAGGCAAAGCCATGGATGTCCTGCGTAAACTGGGCATAACCCCGGAACAAATCCGCCGCCAGACTCGCCGCGTGCTGCAGGAAAGCAGCGGCAGCCCGCAGCAAAGTTCATCCCGCAGCAGCAGCTCCTCCCAACAGAGCCAGCAGCGCCAGGAACAAAAGAGTCAAAAGACCGCGCTAGTCGACCAATTGGCGACCGACCTTACCTCACTGGCAGAAGAAGCCAAACTCGACCCGGTTATTGGACGCCAGATGGAAATCGAACGGGTCATCCAGATTTTGGCGCGGCGTACCAAGAACAACCCCGCCCTGATCGGTGAACCGGGGGTCGGCAAGACCGCTATCGTCGAAGGGCTGGCGCAGCGTATCGTCGAGGGCGACGTCCCCGCGCCGCTGCTCGGCAAGCGCGTTTTGCAGCTGGATGTTGGATCGCTGGTTGCTGGTACCATGTACCGCGGGCAGTTCGAGGAGCGCCTCAAGCGGGTTATTGATGAATTGAAAGCCTCCGGGGCAATCCTGTTTATAGATGAAGTGCACATGCTGGTCGGGGCTGGTTCGGCGGGCTCCTCGGTGGACGCCGCCAACATTCTCAAACCGGCGCTTTCGCGCGGCGAATTGCAAGTGATCGGCGCAACCACCCTGGATGAATACCGCAAGCACATCGAAAGCGATGCCGCGCTCGAACGGCGCTTCCAGCCTATCATGGTCAACGAGCCGACGGTGGACGAAACCATCCAGATTTTGCACGGTATTCGCAGTGCCTATGAAGAACACCACCGCCTGCAAATTTCGGACGAGGCAATCGAAGCCGCAGCGCGGCTTTCCTCCCGCTATGTAACTGAGCGCTTCCTGCCGGATAAAGCCATCGACCTGATCGATGAATCCTCCTCGCGGGTGCGCATGTACAAAAGTCAGGCAGCCACCACCGCCAAGGATATCATGGCAAAACTGCGCGAGGTGCGCGCCAATCACAACCTGGCGCTGGAAGACGGGCGCTACGATGACGCTCAGGAACTCCAGGAACAGGAAAGCCGGCTGGAGAATGAATTGGAAAACCTGCGCACCGGCTGGGATCGCAGCAACAGTCCGGTGGTTACCGCCGACGACATTGCCGAGGTGGTTTCGATGTGGACCGGCGTGCCGGTAATGCAAATGGCACAAGCCGAATCCGAGCGCCTGCTGCACATGGAAGATGAACTGCGCGCCGCGATCATCGGGCAGGAAGAAGCCATCCAGACCATTTCCAAGGCAGTGCGCCGCGCGCGCTCCGGTTTGAAAGACCCTCGCCGCCCGATTGGCTCGTTCGTCTTCCTCGGACCCACCGGGGTGGGCAAAACCGAACTGACCAAAGCGCTGGCGCGTTTCCTGTTTGGCAGCGAGGAAGCTCTCATCCAGCTGGACATGTCGGAATTCATGGAGCGCCACAATGTCAGCCGCCTGGTCGGCGCGCCGCCGGGCTATGTGGGTTACGATGAAGCTGGTCAGTTGACCGAAGCCATCCGCCGCCGCCCGTACTCGATTGTAGTGTTCGACGAGATCGAAAAAGCCCACCCTGAAGCGCATAACATGCTGCTCCAGATCATGGAGGAAGGACACCTCAGCGATGCGCGCGGGCACAAGGTTGACTTCCGCAACACGATCATCGTGATGACCTCCAACATCGGCGCCGACGTGATCAAGCGGCAGAACAACCTGGGCTTCCAGTTACAGCGTGATGAAGCCACCGAGGAAAAGCAGGCTTACGACGAGATGCGCAAGAAGTTGACCGACTCGCTCAAGCGCGTCTTCCGCCCCGAATTTATCAACCGGCTCGATTCGGTGATCGTCTTCCGCGCGCTCAGCCGCGAGGATATTCGCAAGATCGTTTCGCTGGAACTGAACAAGGTTGCGGCGCGGCTGGAGGAGAACAACATCCACTTGCGCGCCAGCGAGGCGGCCATCAACCTGCTGGCGGAACAGGGCTACGACCCCGACATGGGCGCCCGCCCGCTGCGCCGGGTGATCCAGTTCAAGATCGAAGACCGCCTTTCGGATGCGCTCCTGGCAGGCGAATTCAACGAAGGCGACACCGTTACGGTGGACGTCAACGAAGATCAGGAATTGACCCTGCGCAAGGACAGCGAATTGCCGGGCGAACCGGAAACGACGCTGGAAGCCAGCCTCTAATCAATCCAACAGGCAGGGCGCGGTTGAAAAACCGCGCCCTGTTGTTTATTCGTAACGCAACGCTTCAACGGGTTCCAGGTTGGCTGCCCGGTTTGCTGGGTACAGCCCAAAGAACAAACCCACCGCGGTGGAAAATATGGTTGCCAGTAGCACGGCGTCTATTCCAACCACCGGGGTGAACGGGGTGCCGGAACGAGCTGCCACCACGCCCACCACGTAAGCGATCAGCCAGCCGAAGCCAATGCCGATCAGCCCGCCGAACAACGAGAGCAGCGACGATTCGGTCAGGAATTGAATCAGAATATCGCGCTTGCGTGCCCCAATGGCTTTACGCAGCCCGATTTCGCGGGTGCGCTCGGTGACTGAGACGAGCATGATGTTCATGATGCCAATCCCGCCGACCAGCAGTGAAATGGCGGCAATCCCACCCAGGAAGATGGTCAACACGCCGGTAATGGTCTGCGCGGTGGCGACGAAATCCTGCTGCGAGAAGATGGTGAAATCGTCGGCACCCAGTTCGGTGCGGTGACGGGTGCGCAGGATTTGTGCGATTTCATCGGTTGCCTGGCTGACCTGGTCGGCGCTAACCGCCTGTACCAGGATCAGATCAACCCGATCGCGCGAGCGGCGGATAAGCCGGCTTTGGGCGGTGGTAAATGGCACCAGCACCACGTCGTCCTCGCTGCCAAAGGAAGAACCACCTTTGGCTTCCAGCACGCCCAGCACACGGAATGGCTGCCCCTCGATGCGGACGGACTCGCCGGTAATGCCCTCGCGGCGCCCAAATAATTTATCCGCCACTTCGGGTCCCAGCAGAACGACCGAAGCCCGCCCCAGCAGGTGCTCATTGTTGATGAACTCACCTTCAGTCAGGCGGTAATTGCGCACTGCTTCGTATTCGGGGGTGATGCCGGTTACCTGGGTGCGGGTTTGCTCGCCGCTGAAGGTGATGGTCACGTTGCCCTGAATGGCGGGGGCAACCGCCGCGACCGATGGGGCTTGAAAAACGTCTCCAATTGCCTCGGCATCGCCGAGGGTAAGCGGTTGCGGGTTACGCACATCTTCGCTGAAATTGCCCTGAAAGACAAACAGCAGGTTGCTGCCCAGCCCGCTGATCGAACCGGTGATCGTCTCCTGAGCGCCAGTGCCAACCGCCAGCATGGCAATGACCGCCGCAACGCCAATCACGATTCCCAAAATAGTCAAACCCGAGCGCAACTTGTTTGAGCTCAGGCTCTCCATGGCTTCGAGAATTGCCTGTCCCAGGTTCATGCGTCACCTTCCACAACCAAGCCGTCGTACAGTCGGATAATGCGCTGGGTTTGCTCGGCGACCTTGGGATCGTGGGTGACAATGATCACCGTGCGGGCGTCCTCGCGGTTGAGGCGCAGCAGCAGGTCCATGATCTCCTTGCCCGATTTCGAATCCAGGTTGCCGGTTGGCTCGTCCGCCATGATGATGGCAGGGTTGTTGATCAACGCACGGGCAATTGCTACGCGTTGCTGCTGCCCGCCGGAAAGTTCGGTTGGGCGGTGGTGCACCCGGTCGCTGAGACCGACAGCTTCCAGCACCTTTTGGGCGCGTTCGCGCCTTCCACGGGTGACCCCGGCATAGCGCAGCGGCAGTTCCACGTTGGAGAGCGCCGAGGCACGTGGCAGCAGATTGAAACTTTGAAAGACAAAGCCCACTTTGCGGTTGCGAATGCCCGCCAGCTGGTCGCTGTTTAGGTTGGAGATGTTCTCGCCATCCAGCACGTATTGACCGCCGCTGGGGCGGTCGAGACAGCCGAGAATGTTCATCAGCGTGGACTTACCCGATCCAGAAGGTCCCATGATGGATACCATCTCCCCGCGCCGGATTTTGACGTTGGCACCGCGCAGGGCATGGACTTCCACCTCGCCCATTCTGTAAATTTTGGTCAGCTCGCTGGCTTCGATGACCCAGTCTTCCATGGCTACCTCCGCATAAATGGCGGACCGCTGTTTTCCAACTGGGCGGGCGGGTTGAGAATGACCAGATCGCCTTCGTTGATGTTGCCGGACAGCACTTCGCTGTTCAGGTCGGAGATAGCGCCGATCTGAATTTGCACCGGGGTGGCAACACCGTTCTGCAGCAGGTACACCACCCGCTGACCATTGCGCAGGCGCACGGCGCGGTTAGGAACGATGAGCACATTTTCCAGCTGATTGACCACGATGTTGACCGCAGCGGTCATGCCGGGACGCACCGCCTGGTCGGCGTCTTCCAGCTCGATGGTCACGGTGAAGTTGACCACCCCAGCCACAGCCGTGCCGACCTGCCCTACCTGAACGACCTTGCCGTTGTATTCTTTGTTCAGGATAGCGTCGAAGGTCAGCTTGGCGGACTGACCGACCTGAATGCGGTTGATGTCCACTTCCGGCACCTGCACATCCACCAGCAAGCGAGAGAGATCGTCGATGCGGAAAGCGACCGAACCCGGGTTGACCTGGTCACCTTGCTTGATGCTGACCTCGGTCACCGTCCCGGCAAAGGGTGCCTGCAGGCGCACCAGGGCAAGGGTGGCTTCGATGGCGGCAATGCGTGCTTCGGCGGCTTTGATCTCATCTGGATCGGGTCCGTCTTTCAGGCGTTCCCATTCGCGTTCCGCTTCCTTGAGATTGGCTTCTGCGACCGCCAGGTTGGCGTCGGCTTTTTCGATCTCCAGCTGGTTGGGCATGCTTTCCAGGTAGCGCAGGTTGGCTTCCGCCTTTTGCAATTGACGCTGGGCAGCCAGGTAGGCGGAGTAGGCGTTCATGCGCTGTGGGTTGTCAATTTCCAGGTGGTCGAACATGTCATACACCTGTTCGGTACGTTTCTTTTCCAGCTTTGCCAGTTCCAGGTTGGTGCGGGCTTCGTCCAGCGTCAGCGCGCTGGCGCGCTGGTAATTCTTGCTGGTGCGCTGGTCCTGGGCTTTCTTGTAGGCGTCCTGGGCTTGCGCCAGGTTGAGCTGCGCCTGGGCGCGGGCTACATCTGACTCTTGCAGCGTTTCCAGCGCTTTGCGGGCATTGACCAGGTCGGCTTCCGCCAGGATAAGCGATTGCGATAACGAGCTTTGTTTCAACTGCGCCAGCACCTGCTCGGCATTGACCTTGCTGCCCGGCTCGACCTTTACCGTTTCCACCTGTCCGCTGGTCTGCCAGGCGAGCACGGCGGTCTGGTTGGCGCGCACCGTGCCGGTAGCACCCACCAGGGCGGTCAGGTTGCCGCGCTGGACTGTTTCGGTTTGAAAGGCATTGTTCAAAGCCGCCTGCGCCTGCTGGTAGGACTGGTAGATAAAATAAGCGGCGATCGCGATCACCACCGCCACAACCAGAAAAACAACCGTTCGCTTTTTCATTTTTGTAACCCTCTGTTCAATCATTTCCAGGCACAGGTAGGTCCTGCCAAGGTGTTAACACCTGGTTGGATCAACCTGAATGTCTCAAAGTTTATACGAGTGTACCACGCCCGCGCGGAATGTCGACATCCGCGCACAAGGTATCCATTATAATCAGGTTTCGATGCCTGTACCTCGTTATCGCCTCATTTTTCGCAACCTTCTCATCGGACTCTTAATTGTCCTGACTCAGGTACGCAGCGAGTACAACTCAGCCGACCCGCTTGAGCGCGTCCGGCGGTATACCCGCTGGCAGGAATTCGATTACGTTGCCTGGACGATTGACGCGTTGTGGCTGAAACAGGCGCACAGCGCATTGGGCTTGCCGCGCTACCTGGCTGCTGATCAGCAGCGCCAGATAGTGCTGGATTACCTTGATCTGGTGCAGCGTTATAACGATGCCCGCGCGCAGATCAATACCATTTACGCCGACCCGCAGGTTGCCGACCCCGAACAGGCTGCTGCTGGCTGGCTGGCGGAGCAGCGCCGGTTGGATGGGGAAATCCGCCGCCTGGCTCCGCTGGCGGAAGCCGTGCTGCAGGCTCAACTGACCAACATCATTGCTGAGATGGGGCTGGGTTTGGGTGGGCAGCCCATCCCGCCGCCGCTTTACCATGTCACCACTCTTCCGCGCGCGTTGATCGTCTCGCCGCGCGAGGTGATCCGCCAGGATGCCGATATCTCGCTACTGCCGGACCTGTCGCTGGATCAGATCACCCACCTGGAAGAGCAGGTTGAGCGCGGGCTGAACGTCTCGGCGCTGGTTGTGCCGGTGGGCGGGGTGGGCATCTACCCGACCATGGTGATGAGCACCACCGACCTGAACTGGCTGGCGGAAGTAGTTGCCCATGAATGGATCCACAACACGCTCACGCTGCGTCCATTGGGTGCGCTGTACTATGCTAACCCGCAAATGCGCACCATCAACGAAACGACTGCCTCGATTGCCGGAAAGGAGATTGGGCAGGCATTGGTGGCGCGTTACTACCCCGACCGGCTGCCGCCGCCTTCCGAACCCGCCGCGCCGTCGCCGCCGGGAGCGCCCCCCGATCCGCCGCGCTTCGACTTCCGCGCTGAAATGCGCGAGACGCGCGTCACAGTGGATGCGCTGCTGGCGGAAGGTCGGATCGGTGAGGCGGAGGAGTACATGGAAGCGCGCCGTCGAGTGTTCTGGGACAATGGCTACCGCATCCGCCGCTTGAACCAGGCTTATTTTGCTTTTTACGGGGCGTACGCCGACCAGCCCGGCGGTGCAGCTGGCGAAGACCCGGTGGCGGCGGCGGTGCGCGACCTGCGCGCGCAAAGCGCGTCGCTGGCGGCGTTCATCAACCGCATTGCCTGGGTCACTTCGTTTGATGCCTTGCAAGGCTTGGTGGGGCGTTGAGCTGCCTCAGTCCAGGTCATCCAGCCCACTCATCCCCATGCCACCGTCATCCCCCGCCAGTTCAGGTAGATCGCGCTCGATATCCTCCGGCGATTGACCTTTCTCCAGCCGGTCTACCACTTCGTCGAATTCAGGTCCCATTTCCTCGCCCAGTTCACCTTTCATCTCGCGCATCATGCGCCCCAGCGCGCGCGGATCATCCTCCAGCCCAGCCAGGCTTTCGGGGTCTGCCAGGTTTTCCAGGCGGCTTTCATCCGAGCGGGCAATGCGCACCCGCCCGATGCGGCGCTGGTGGTTGGCGCTGCCGCAGTGTGTGCAGGTGACCGGGCGTTTGCCGTATTCGGAATAGGGCATGAAAACCTCGAATCGTTTGCGGCAGTCCAGGCAGCGATATTCATAGGAGGGCATGGTTTTGCTCCATGAGCATAGAGTTGGATTTATCCATTATAATCAAGCCTGTATAAAAAATTCGTAAGAACAGTGCACTTAGCCGCAAAGGAAATCCTCCGACTACCATGTCCTCATCCACCACCCTCCTGCCGCCTGGCAGCCAACCGTTGATTGTTGTCATCTCTGGACCTTCCGGGGTGGGCAAGGACACTGCCATCCAGGCGCTCAAAAAGCGCAACCTGAACCTGCACGTGGTGGTTACCGCCACCGACCGCAAACCCCGTTCGAACGAAATCGACGGGGTTGATTATCACTTTGTCACCACTGAGCGCTTCGAGGAAATGATCCGCAATGATGAGTTGATTGAGTATGCGCGGGTTTACAACGACTACAAGGGTATTCCGCGCCGCGAGGTGACCGGCGCGCTGGAAAGCGGCAAAGATGTGATCTTCCGGGTGGACGTGCAAGGCGCCGCCCGCCTGCGGCAGATTTTTCCCGCCGCGGTGATGATCTTTCTGCTGCCAGCCAGTTTCGCCGAGCTGGAAGCCCGCCTGACCGCCCGCACCACCGAAAGCCCCGAATCGCTGCGCAAGCGGATTGCCACCGCGCGCCAGGAACTGGAACGGCTGCCGGAATTTGAGTATGCGGTGGTCAACCCGGACGGCTGCCTGGAACAGACCATTGACCAGATCGTTGCCATCCTCACCGCCGAGCACCTGCGGGTAAACCCGCGGAGTTATTCGTTATGAAACCGGCTCACTACACTTCCAACGAAGGGGATTACCCGCCACCGGGCGCCAGCCCGGTGCGTGTCCGCCAGCGCCCCAGTTCGACCCCGCCCTATGTCACCTACTTTATGATGGCGACCTGCGTGCTGGCATTTCTCGGTCAAATGCTGACTCGCTCGATGTTCGGCAACGACCTGCTGGCAGTCTACGGTGCCAAGGTCAATGCGTTGATCATCGCTGGCGAGTTCTGGCGGCTGGTCACACCGATGTGGCTGCACGGCTCACTGCTGCACATTGCCTTCAACATGTACGCGCTGTTCGTCTTTGGCGCCAATTTGGAACGCTACTACGGGCACGGGCGCTTTTTGCTGCTTTACCTGCTTTCGGGATTTGCCGGTAATGTGATTTCCTTCATGATGACCCCGCGCCCTTCGCTGGGCTCCTCCACTGCCATCTTCGGGCTGCTGGCTGCCCAGGCGGTTTTCCTGTACCAGAACCGTAACCTGATTCGCAACGCGCGCGGGCTGCTGATGTCCACGTTGACCATCGCGGCGATCAACCTGGTGCTAGGTACCTCGCCGGGCATCGACAACTGGGGGCACCTGGGCGGGATGATCGGCGGGCTGGCTTTTGCCTGGTCGGCTGGACCGGTATGGACGATCCAGACCGATTTCAACGGCGTCAGCCTGGTCAATCAGCGCAGCACCCAACGGGTGGCGCTGGTAGCGCTGGGTGTTCTGCTGGTGTTTACCGTTGTGGCGGCGCTGAAGATCTGGATGGGGTGAGGCTGGGGACAGGGGGATGCTTCGCGTCCGCGGGTTCGACGGCTGGTGGAGAGTGTAATGCGCGTTTCAGCATGGATTTTGGGAGACCAGCTCGTAGAAAACCATCCGGCTATAGCCGCGGCTGAGGACGAAACCGACCGGAGCAACCTGTGTGTAGCACTGGTTGAAAGCCGGGCACTCACCCACCGGCTGCCCTACCAGCGCAAGAAGTTGGTACTGCTCTTAAGCGCAATGCGTCATTACGCTGCCGCGCTCAAAGAAAAGGGCTACCAGGTGGATTACTACACCGCCGAAGATATGTTGACCGCTTTGCGCCGACATGTGACCGATTGGCAACCCAAGCGCATCTACACGATGGCAGCCAGCCAGTACGGCGGTCGGCGCTTTCAAAACCGGCTGGGTGAAGCCCTGGGAATACCGATCCATGTCCTGCCCAATACCCAATTCCTGGTTGAACGCTATGACCCGATTCCAAATCCGCAACCGGGGACGTTCTATGTGATGGAAAATTTCTATCGGGCAATGCGGCGGTACTTCAACCTGCTGCTCGAGCCGGATGGAAGCCCGGCAGGCGGTCGCTGGAACTACGATGCGCTCAACCGGCGCCGACTGCCGCCCAGTATTGACGTGCCGGAACGGCTGCACTTTGAGCCGGACGAGATCACCCGCCAGGTGATGGACGAAGTCGAGCGGGACGATTACGGGATTGGCTCGGCGGAAGGGTTTGACCTGGGGGTAGATCGCATCCAGGCGGGCGAAGCCCTGCGGGATTTTTTGGATCGGCGGCTGGAGAATTTCGGCGCGTATGAAGATGCGATGAGCCGTCATTCCTCGTTGCTTTTCCATTCCTTGCTTTCCCCGTATCTAAATCTTGGGCTGCTCGACCCGCTGGAGGTTGCCCGGGCAGTCGAAAACCGCTACCGGAGCGGGCAGGCGCCCCTCCCGTCCGCGGAAGGGTTCGTGCGCCAGGTGATTGGCTGGCGGGAATTTATCTACTGGCAATACTGGCGGCAGATGCCCGCTCTGCGGAAAGTCAATTTCTGGTCTGCCAACCGTCCGCTTCCTGCTTTCTTCTGGAATGGACAAACCGATATGAACTGCCTGCAACAGGTGATCCGGCGGGCGGTGCGGGAAGGCTACAGCCACCACATCGAGCGGCTGATGGTGTTGAGCAATTTTTGTTTGCTGGCGGGCATTTCACCCCAACAGGTCAATGAATGGTTTTTAACCTGCTATGTGGATGCATACGAATGGGTGATGCTGCCGAATGTGCTCGGAATGGGGCTGTACGCCGACGGTGGCAAGACCGCCACCAAGCCCTACATCGCTTCGGGTAAATATATTCATAAAATGGGCGATTACTGCGCTGGCTGCCGTTACCAGCCATCCGTTCGCAGCGGTGGGCAAGCCTGTCCTTTCAATTTGCTCTATTGGAATTTCCTGATCCAGCATGAACGTACTCTGCGCCTCAATCCGCGCATGGGGGCGAATGTGCTTGGCTTGAGGCATATCCCTGTTGCTGAACGCGGGTTAATCCAGGACGAAGCGGCGCAATTCCTGGCAACTCTGGCGAGTGGATTGAAACCGGAATATTGAAGAGACTAAAACGTTGTAACCCCCAAAAACACAACCCGCGCCGCGGCGCGGGTTGTGCGAGCCAGCGGACAGGCGGGCTGCCTCAGGCGCGGATTTCCTGACGTTGGAAAAGGATGTACGCCAGCGCGAAAAGCACGATTGTCGCGGCTATCAGCCCGGTCAACTGGGGCCAGATGAGCAGCAGCGATTGCGACAAGGGCAGCGGCGCGCCCAGGATGGCACCTTCCATCTGTGTTGGCAGCAGGATGCCCAGCGAGCGCGTTTCCGGGCGCAGCAGCGCCATCATTGCCTCGGCGTACAGCGTGTTCGGCGAGACGCGCGCAAGCGCCATTTGCAGGTTGGTCTGCGCCAGCAGTTCGCCCAGCGTGCCGATGCGGATTGGACTGAACGCCTGCGCCAGCAACCCGGCGATGATGTTCCAAAAGACGGTAAAGAACAGCCACACCGCTGTGGCGGTCAGCGCGGCGGTCGCCGGTTGGCGGAAGGTAACCGAGAAGACCAGCGCCAGTGCCAGCCAGATGCCGCCAAAGAAGATGGTGGCTACAAGGTAGCCCAACGCGCGCCCAACCTCCTCCGCGCCGGGGGCTACACCCAGACGCAGGATGCCCAGCCCGAAGATCAACAACCACAGGGCGGTGCAAACCAGCGCCAGGGTAAAGAGTCCTGCCAGGAACTTACCCATCAGCAGCGCATCGCGGTAAATTGGCTGTGCCAAAACGCGCGACATTGTGCGCCGCGAAAACTCGCTGTTGATCGAATCGAACGCCAGCGCAATTGCCACCAGCGGGATGAAGAACGCCAGCAGCGCCACGAAGGCGGGCAGCGGCTCCTGAGCTGTGGTAAACAAGCGCAGGTAAAGGAAGGTGTCCTGGCTGACGCTTTGCGAGATGTTCTGTGTGGCAACGTAAATCGAGCCCACCGCTGCCAGCACAATCAGGATTTCGAGCACAATCATCCGCGCGCTGGAGAGATGATCCGCCATCTCCTTGGCGACGACTGCCCAAAGCCCTTTCCAGGGAGAGCCTTCGCGCAGCGGACGAGCCGCCGGGTTAGTTGACGCCAGGGTTTTGGTTTGAGCCATGCCCCACCTCCTTGAAATAAGCGCTGTAAATGTCTTCCAGGCTTTGGGTTTGCAGATCAAGCCGGAACAGGCGGCTGCCGGTCGAGACGACCGCGTGGGCAGCCTCCGGACGCAAGTCAGCAACCGCTTCCATGGCGTATAGGCGCGGCGCGGGTACCTGGATGTTGCGCAGCCCGTTCACCTGCTGCAATGCCTGCTGGATGGCGCCGGTTTCACCATCTGCCTCCAGCAGGATGCGGTATGCCCCGCCCAGCACCTGTTCCGCCAGTTCCTCCACCGCTCCTTGCAGTACCATTTTGCCCTGGTGAAACAACCCGACCCGGTCACAGACTGCCTGCACCTGGTGGAGCAGGTGTGAGGAAAGCAGGATGGTGATGCCTTCTTTTTTAAGCGTGCGGATCATTTCGAGAAATTCGAGCGATGCTTCTGGATCCAGCCCGGAGGTTGGTTCATCCATGATGATCAGGCGCGGATTTTTGATCAGAACGTCGGCGACGCCCAACCGCTGGCGCATGCCGCGCGAGAATGTGCCGGTGCGTTGATCGGCGTGGTCGATTAATCCAACCCGCGCCAGCGCCTGTTCTACCCGCGTGCGCAGCTGGCTGGAGGGGATGCCATTCAAGCGGGCAATGTAGGTCAGGTTCTCTCGCGCGCTCAGTTCGTCGTAAAACCCGACCTGATCGGGTAGGTAGCCTACCTGCGACTTTACGCTCAACGGCTGGCGGGTAGGGTCGAGACCCAGTACCCGCACAGTGCCGGAGGTGGGCTCGGTCAACCCAAGCAGCATCAGGATGGTGGTGGTTTTCCCGGCGCCATTGGGTCCCAGCAGACCGAACACCTCGCCAGCGCGAATCGCCAGGTTGAGCCGATCGACCGCGGTGAATCCGTTGTACTTTTTGGTCAGGTCGTGAGTTTCCAGCACAATTTCACTCATGCGCACCTCCTGAAATACAGGGCAAACACGGTGAAATCAGCGCCGCCCAAAGCGGGAGACCGCCAGCCCAACGGCAATCACTGCCGCGGCGATCAGTGCAATGCCGGCAATACCCCACAACGTGGAGGTGACCACGGTGATGCGGAATTCAGCCGACTGCTGGCGGGTATCCACCGGGCGGGCGTTGATGGTCAGCAGGTAGTCGCCGGCAACGGCTTTCTCCGCCGGTTTGATCCGCACGGTGACTTCGCGTTGCTCACCGGCGGGTATTTCGACGATTTGGCTCTCATCGAAGGTTACCGACCAGCCGCTTGGCTCAACCGATGTCAACTCAATTCCGCGCAGCGGCGCCGTGCCGGTATTGCGCAGGATGATCTTCAGTGGGGTTTCTGCGCCAGCGGAAGCCTGCCCGGACAAGCGCCCATCGGGCGTGGAAATGGATAGACGCCCCTCGCCGACCACGTCAGCCGCCAGGTCGAGACTGGTTTCGACATCCCCGCCACGGGCAAAAATGCGAATTGGATAGCGCCCGGCTTCCAGGGTGATCAGCGGTTCCGCCACCACGGTCAGGCTTTTGCTCTCGTTGGCAGCCAACTGCATTTCGGTCACCGTCTGCCCGGCGGACTCGAAACGCACCTGCATGTTGGCGGGTTGCTCGGTGCTCAGGGCGACCGTCAGGTCTTCGCCGCCTTCATTTTTCAGGTTGACGGTAAAGCGGAAGGTGGTGCTGGGCGTGCCGCGCTGGGTGGGCAGACCGTCCATATCGAAGGCAAGCCGCGGCGGCAATTTTTCCTTGATCGTCAGACTGACCGGCATTTCCACCTGTTGGCTGGTGCCGCGCGCCACCACTGCCATGCGGTATTGACCCGCGTCCAGACTGGCGGGCGGCTCGATGCGCACATCCACGTTGACCGGGGTTTCTCCGTCCAGGTAAACCGCATCGATGATGCGGCTGCCGCCACGGAAACTGGCATTCCAACCTTCGGGTAGGTCGCGCATGCTCAACTGCACCAGTTGCGGGCGGTCGGCGCGCAGTTTGAGCGACAGGGTGACCACCTCGCCAAAGCCAATGATCTGGCTGGGGTAACTGGTCGAAAGGCTCAAGCCATCCGGCGGCGGAGTTTCAGCCTGCGCCCACACGGGGCTGGTTTGGGCAAACAACAGTGCAAACACAATCAGGGAAAAGACAAACATCCGTTTCATGCTTCTTCTCTCCTCAATCATTTCGAATGGGTTGTGTGTTTTGGACGGATGCTATCCTAGCGCAGTCGTATAAGAAATCGATATGAAAAATATTAAGAAAAAGTGAGTGTTGCGCCTGTCTGCCCCTTTAACGGCGTGCCAGGGCAGGTATTCTGGCTGCCCCGGTAGTGTGGAAAGAATAAAGGAGGATTAATCCAAAGCGGCAGCTGGCGTTTGCCCGTTCATGTCCTTTAGCGGGCTCAGGGCATCTGTGCGCGGACTGCACTCAACCACCGAGGTCAAGCCATGGCCGCCCACCGGTTGGGTTTCAAAGCGCTCGCCAAAGCCGGCGATCAGCGGCTTTCCCCGCGCAATAGCTTGCCGCACCGAGGGCAGGGACAGCGAAGCCGTGTGGCTTTCTGGGCTATCCCACACTTCGGTTATCCAGATGGCGTTCGCGTCGCCAGGGTCGCGGGCGACGATATAACTCAAACAGCCTGGCATGCCCATCAAGCCTTCCAGCAGAATGGCGATCAACGCATCGCGTTGACCGGGAACAGCCTGCATCTTTCCGATCAATCCGTACATGGGAGGGTCTCCTTTGGTCCGTACACGCTACTCGCGGATCTCGACCACCACACCGTTTTCTGCCCAGTCGTACAGCCATTTAGCGGCGTTCAGGTCGAGGATGATGCAGCCGTAGGAAACCGGACGTCCGAGGTTGCCCGCCCACAGCCGCCGCCCATTGGAAAGCGTGGGCAAGCCGTGAATACCGTTCATGAAGCCGGGCCAGGCTTCGTAAATGCCGAGAAAGTGGGGCATGGTCAGGTCCCACACCGAGGCGTAGGCTTCCTCGACGTGCGTTTGCACCTGGAACACGCCCGGCTGGGTGGGCGAGCGGTCGATGCCGGTGCTGATGACGAATTCGCGCAACAGGCTGCCGTTTTCGTACACGCTCATGCGCTGATCGCCAATGCGGATGATAATGCGCTTGCCTGTCACCACCGGCAGCGGCAGCAGGTCGCTCTTGGAGGGGATGGTTAGCGTGCTACCGGCGGTCAGCACGTCTGGGTTGAGCCCCGGATTGGCGCGCAGGATCATCCATGCCGGCACCTGCACACGGTAGGAGACGGAGAGCAGTGTGTCGCCGGGCTGGACGGTGTAGCCGGTGGGCGGGTGACGCAGGATGACGGTGTACGGCGTGCCGCTCTGCCAGCGTTCGGTCAGGTTGTAGGCTTCGGGCGGCAGCCAGACGGTGCGCCCGTCACTCAGGCGGGCTTGCAACCCGTCCAGGTAGGCAGGGAATTCGCTCTCGTCGATTGTCAGACGCGGTTCACCCTCCACCCACGCCAACCGTAGCCAGGCTGCCAGGCTTTCAGGCGGCACGTCCCATGTCTCGCTCTGGTCGTGAATCGGGTCGTAGCCCTGCACGCGCAGCGGGCGCGCCAGCAGGGCTTGCAGTTCGGGCAGGCGTGCTTCCAGTTCGGCAACCGGCGAGGGCAGCGGCTGGGTAATCAACTGCAAAACGCCGCTGCGCGCGATGACCGCGGCGTTGGTTTCCATTAGGCGCACAGTCTGCTCTACGTCCAGCGCCGCGCCGGGCGCGCCGGGCGATACCTGCCACTGCCCGTTCACCAAGCGCAGATCGGGGTTGGCTGGGGCGCGATCGACCAGCCCGCGCCACAGGCGCACCTGCTGGACGGCAACCGTTGGGCTGAACACCACCACAGGGGGTGCTTCCAACCCGCCGTGGTCAAAGATCAGATCAGCCCAATCGCTCCAGCGCCGTTCGCCGCGTCCGATCTGGTATGCCTGGCGGGCGGTGGCAGCCGGGTCAACCCACACTCCAAAATCGAGCGGGCGCGCCTGCCAGTAGGTAATGCCGTCGGTCACTACCAGCATGCGCTCGCGGTTCCAGTCGTTGTCAATGCGCGCGGCAGCCTGCTCGATGGTCAGCCCGCCGATCAATGTCTCGCCCACCCGCACGCCTGGCGCAATCGGTCCGCTGAAGCGGAAATACAGGTAAAGCGCAATCAGCAGCCAGCCAGCCAGCAGCGCCAGTACCGCGCTGCCCAGCAGTGCGATCAGCGGGCGGGGGGCGGTCTCTG
Organism: Bellilinea sp.; assembly: GCA_034411135.1. GTDB lineage: Bacteria > Chloroflexota > Anaerolineae > Anaerolineales > Anaerolineaceae > Bellilinea. The sequence goes on along the minus strand of DAOUMN010000079.1, from coordinate 88,623 downwards.
CCGGGGCGGTGGAGTAAGCCGAATAAGCGCGCGAAGAGTTCATATCGGTTAAGACGTTTCAGCCGCGGAGCGGGTTCCCCGCCCGGCGCTTACCCCGTAAGCATACGGGGTCACCAATGCACCCGGCGTGGTGCGCCAAAGCCGTGCAGCCGAGCCTGTGCCGGGTCGGGGTGCCACACGCCGGGGATGTGCTTGCCGCAACGCGGGCAATTGCCCTCCGCGGTCAGGTGATAGGCGGTGACGACGTAACCACGCCGCTCGACCAGCACAGCGGCGCAGTGGGGGCAGCGGGTGTCCTCCAATGACCCAACCCGCCCGGGTAGGTTGCCGGCATAAACGAAGTTCAGCCCGGCCTCCTGACCGATCTCGGCTGCCTGCTGCAGGGCGCGCGCCGAGGTCGGCGGCGGTTCGGTCATTTTGTAGTCTGGATGGAAGGCGGTCACGTGCCAGGGAATGTCCGCCGAGACCGAGACCAGAAAGCGCGCCGCATCCCACAGTTCCTCTGGGCTGTCGTTGAAGCCGGGCACCACCAGGGTGACCACCTCGACCCACAGTCCGGCTTCGCGCGCCGTGCGGATGGTATCCAACACGTGTTGCAGCACGCCGCCCAATCGGCGGTACTGGCGGTCCTGCATGGTTTTCAAATCGACTTTGTAGGCGTCCAGGTAGGGGCGCAGGTATGCCAGTGCTTCGGGGGTGGCGTTGCCATTGGAGACGAATGCGCACAGCAAGCCGCGCGCCTTTGCCGCGCGGAAGACGTCCACTGCCCACTCGGCGGTGATCAGGGGTTCATTGTAGGACGAAACCACCACCTGTGCCCGGTTGCGCAGGGCGTAGGCAGTCAGTTCCTCCGGCGAGGTGCGCAGGACGTAATCCGGGTGGATGCCCGCATCCGGGTCGCGCAGCGCCTGCGAGGTCAGCCAGTTCTGGCAGTAGCTGCAGTGAAAATCGCAGCCCAGCATGCCGAAGGTGAGCGCTTCGGCGCCGGGCAGCAGGTGCGAGAAAGGCTTTTTTTCGATCGGGTCGATTTGCAGTGCAGCAACGTAGCCCCACGGCACGCGCAGTTCGCCGCCAGAATTGAAGCGCACCTGGCAGATGCCGCGCCGCCCATTTTTTATCAGGCAGCGGTGGGCGCAGGCATAACAGCGCAGCGCGCCATTCTCCATGGGCTGATACAGTTCACCCCTGCGGGTCAGTTCGTCCAGACGGTCTGCCAGTATGACCATGATTTTGTCTCCTTTCCAACCATTAAGGAAACCCTTTATTTTAAATTATAACCCGCCCGCGACCGCGACGGAACACCCGGCTGGAACTCTTCCGCATCGGACAGCGTCTTGGGGGTGAGAAGAAGTTGCCCCACATTGCTGCCCTCAGCACAGCGGAACCGGCCCGCAGGCAGGAGGAGAAGATGGCTCGCAAATTACTCGTTACGCTGATAGGGGTGGTACTGGTTGTGATGGTTTTGTGGCTGTCCAGCGGTTGCACACCCAGCCTGTAAGCGCGGCAGGCTCTTAAAATGCGCTCCTGCCGCCGGAAATTGGTGTGATGTCTCCGCTTGCAAGGGGTGGGGTAACCCATACCAGGTCACCTCGCCACAGCTCGCGCATGCTATGCCAGGTTCCTCCGTCGTATGACTGAACAACCAGTGCGCCCGCGCTCAGGCGGATGGTTAAAAGCTGTGCAGGAGGAGCGATGGCGGGGAAAGCCCGCAAGTGCAAGGTGTATTGAAACCTGCCCCACTGTACCCCGCCCTCCAGCCAGCGCCGCAAGATCGGGTAGCAATTCCCTTGTCCATCGTTGATCTGCCAGATGCCGTCCCATTCGACCTGAATGCGGAAGGGCGGAGGTTAACCCGGCAGGGAACCGGTAGCCCCGGTTGAGGTTGAAGTGTCGTTCACCCAGGCTTAGTTCCGCCAGCTCGAAGTGGATTTCACCCGCTTTGGTCTTCTGGCGCAGGTGGAAGCGCCGGATGGGAGCGTCGACGTACAGGCTGGTCAGAATCGTTGCATTGACCTCATCCAGTAGCCAGGCGAGGACGATCAAACCACTGTCGTTTTCCGATTGAGTTTGCAGCCACGCCAGCGGGTCAGCCGCCGCATCTAGCCGGAAGAGGGCTTCGATCTGGCGTAATGATTGATCTGCCGAGCCACCGCGCGGTCCGCGCCAACGGCGGTGCAATGCAGCCCAGCTTTCCAGTAGTTCCCCGGCTGGCAGGCGGAACGGGCTCTTGCCTTCCGGAGGCTGCAGCGCTTTGAGTTAATGGAGTCAAAATATCAAGAATTGAAAATTGTAATGTTTTAATAAACGCCAAACTCCAGTGCGGCGTCAACCATTGCCAGGATGTTCTCCGGCGGGGTCTCGTTGGGAATGGTGTGCACCGCCGCCAGCAGATAGCCGCCGTCCGCGCCGAGCGTCTCGATCACCCGTTTGACTTCGGCGCGCACCTCCGCCGGGCTGCCCAGCGGCAGCACGTGCTGGGTGTCGATTGCCCCGCAGAAAACCAACCGCTTGCCGTAGCGCTGCTTAAGTTCTGGCAGGTTCGCCATGCGCCCAGTGATCTGCACCGGGTTGAGGATATCCACCCCGATTTCGACAAAATCGTCCAGCAGCGGAAAAACATCCCCATCCGAGTGGAACATCACCCCGCAGAAATGCGGGGTCGCCCGCGCATTGCTCAGCGCGCGCACGCGGGCAATCAGCTCGGCGTGCAGCGGTTTGATCAGGCTGCGGTAGGTACGCGGCGATATGAGCAGGTTGGTCTGCGTGCCCAGGTCATCCGCCAGAATGATCATGTCCAGCCAGTCGCCGGTCGCGGTGAGGAAATGATCCAGGTTTTGCAGGCACAGGTCGGTGATCTTGCGCAGCAGGGCGGCGGCGAAGTCCGGCGCGTCCGCCAGGTTGAGCAAGAAGGCTTGCATTCCCTGCAGTTGAAATGCCCGCTCCAGCGGCGAGATCAGCCACGGCGCGCCGACGATGGCATAACGGTTTTCCTCCGCCAGCCGTTCTGCCTCGGCGCGCAGGTGGGCGTAACGCGCTGGGTCGTGCATATCGGGCCAGGGATACGCCAGGATATCCTCTAACCGGTTGGCGGATTGCAGCGGGTGGATGGCGGGGAAATAGATGCCCGGTTCGATCTCCGGCTGACCCACCCCCCAATCGTCCACATACGGGCTTCCGGCTGGGCGGCTGCGGTTGCGCGCATACGTCTCTGCCGGAAAGCGGTCGTGAATGCCGCGCACGTCGGAGTGCAGACGGCGCAGCACGGCTTCTGCCGGGTTGGGCGCGCCCAGTTCGTACCAGTCATACAGAGGCTGGTATTCATCGGCAATATCGAGGTGGGCGAGCAGGCGGCGGTAAGCAAACTCCTGAATGCCGGTGGTCAGATCGGCGCCGATCACCAGCGGCACCCGGTCGGGCTTCTCGTGCCCAAGCACGGCGAGGACTCGTTCGCGCGGGGTCATCGGGGACATGCGGGTCTCCTTGCGTCAGGGTCTGCCCCGCCAAGAGCGGGGTTGCCCTGATTGTACCCGTAATGGCGCCGGGCGGGCAATAGATGCGTCTGTCCGAATCGTGACCGGGCAGGTTACAGATGTCAATTGTACTGACTGGCACGGTGTGGTAAGATTGGGAAAACCGTCACAAGTATTGGTTTGTCTGTCCTGTTTACCGTTCGTTTTAGCGGACACCGAGGAGGTTAGGAATGCCTGTTTGGCGACAACCAGGGGGCGAGGCGTGTAAATTTGGGTTAGCAGGACTGCGCTGGCTGGTGCTCAGTCTTTTGATCAGCCTGGTGACGGTGCTGTTAGCCGGTGTGACCGTACAGGCGCAAGATCAGCCGCCGGTGGCGAATACCGTGGCAGTGTACATGTTCTGGGGGGATGGCTGCCCGCACTGCGCGGCTGCCAAGCCTTACCTGGAAAGCTTGCCGCAGCGCTATCCGGGCGTTGAGCTGCGCTTTTACGAGGTGTGGAACGACGCCGAAAACCAGGAGATGTTCCAAAAACTTGCCGCGGCTGCCGGCTTCGAGGCGCGCTACGTGCCCACCATTTTCATCGGCAATCGTCACTGGGAGGGTTACAACCCTTCGCTGCATGAGGAGATCGAGGGCGTGATCAAAGCCTGCCTGGAAGCGGGCTGCCCTGACCCCGGTGCGGGGGTGCTCTTCCCCGCGCCGACAGCCGCGCCTACCCAGGTGGGGCAGCCGCAGCCAACCCCCGCCGCGCCGGAAAGCAGCCGCATCACCCTGCCGCTGGTCGGCGCAATCGACCTCAGCCGCCAGTCGCTGGCGGTCAGCACGGCGCTGATCGCCTTTGTGGATGGCTTCAACCCGTGCTCGATCTGGGTATTGACCATGCTGCTTGCCCTGACGCTACACACCGGCTCGCGGCGCAAAGTGGTTATCATCGGCGTGATCTTCCTGACCGTGACTGCTGCAGTGTATGCCCTGTTCATTGCCGGTTTGTTCACCCTGTTTACTTTCATTAGCTTCATGGGCTGGATCCGCGTGCTGGTGGCGCTGGTGGCGTTGTTCTTTGCAGCTGTTAACATCAAGGATTACTTCTTTTATAAGGAAGGGCTGTCGTTTACCATCGCAGATGAAAAGAAACCGGGCATTGCGCGCGGCATTCGCCGGGTGATGGATTCCAGCCAGTCGTTGTGGGGGCTGATTGGGGCAACCATTGCGCTGGCAGCCGGGGTTTCGCTGGTCGAGTTTTCCTGCACGGCGGGCTTCCCGGTGCTGTGGAGCAACCTGCTGGCAGCCAACGCGGTCGAGCCGCTCGAATTTGCCCTGCTGCTCCTGCTCTACATGCTGATCTACCAGCTCGACGAACTGGCGATCTTCTTCGTCGCCGTCTTTACCCTCAAAGCCAGCCGACTGGAAGAGAAGCACGGGCGCATCCTCAAGCTGATCGGTGGGGTGTTGATGCTGACCCTGGCGGGGGTGATGGTGATCAACCCCAACCTGCTCGATGACCTGGGCAGCGCGCTGGTCATCTTTGCGGTTGCCTTTGGCGTGACCGCGTTGATCCTGCTGGTGCATCGCCGCATTCTGCCCGCCTTTGGCATCTGGATTGGTAGCGAAGCTCGTCCGCCCAGGGGGCGGGGTGGCAAACACCACACCCATACCCGCAAGCGTGCCAGCGGAGAATAAGGCGGGGCGCGTTAAGTGCCGGTTGTGCGCCTTGCCGGAGCCTGTGCGCGGATCAATAGCTTTATTGCAAAAGCGACTCCAGCGCCTGGCGAGCAAGGTTGGGGTCGGCTTTGCCGCCCATCTTGCGCATCACCTGCCCGACAAACCAGCCCATCAGGGTGGTTTTGCCGCCGCGGTAGGCTTCCACTTCCCGGGGGTTTTCCGCCAGCACCTGCTCGCACACGGCGCGGATGGCAGCTTCATCGCTGACCTTTGCCAGCCCTTCGCGCTGGACGATGACCTGCGGTGACTGACCTGATTCTTCCACTTTTTGCAGCAGGCTCTTGGCGGTGGTGGTATTGACTGTGCCCTTGTCCGCCAGGGCAACGATTTCCGCCAGGTAGGCTGGGGTCAGGCGCAGTTCTGCCGCGCTCTTGCCGATTTCGTTGATCATGCGCAGTACGTCGTTCATCAGGTAATTGGAGATGCGCTTGGGGTCGCCCCCGTACACCTGCACGGCTGCCTCGAAGTAGTCCGACAGGCTGCGCTCGCTGGTGAGGATGTCGGCATCGTATTCGGGCAGGTTGTAAGCCTGCATGAAGCGCTGGCGGCGTTCGAGCGGCAGTTCTGGCAACTGTTCGAGGATGCTCTGCTTCCACACCTCGTCGAGGCGGATCGGCAGCAGGTCGGGCTCGCGGAAGTAGCGGTAGTCGGCTTCGGTTTCCTTGGAGCGCATCTTGCGCAGCACGCCAGCATCCTCGTCCCATTCCAGCGTCCAGGCGGCAATGCGCCGCCCGGCTTCCGTCTCGCGCACCTGGCGTTCGACCTCCTTTTCGATGGCGTCGCGCACCGCCTCGATCGAGTTGACGTTTTTGATCTCGGTCTTGGGGTTGAGGTAATCGGCGCTCATTGGGCGGATGGACACGTTAGCATCGCAGCGCAAGTGCCCCTTCTCCATGTCCGCCTCGGAGACACCCAGCCAGCGCAGCAGCTGGCGCAGGCGGATCAGGTACTGGGCGGCTTCGTCCGCCGAGCGCAGGTCGGGTTGGGTGACCATTTCGATCAGCGGCACGCCGCAGCGGTTGAAGTCGATCAGACGCTCCCCGCCGGCGTTCTTGGTTTTACCAGCATCCTCTTCCAGGTGCAGTTTGTGAATGTTGACCCGCCGCGTATAGGCAGGCTTGCCGCCTACCGCCGGCATGGGCAGGTCGATCCAGCCGCCAAAGGCGAGCGAATGATCGTACTGTGAGATCTGGTAGCCCTTGGGCAAGTCGGGATAAAAATAATTTTTACGGTCGAAATAGGACAGCGGGCGCAGTTCGGCGTGCATGGCAGCAGCCAGCAGCACGCCTTTTTCTACCGCGGCTTTGTTGAGCACCGGCAGCACGCCGGGCATGCCAGTGCACACCGGGCAAATGTTGTGGTTGGGCGGGTCGTTCCATGAATCCGCCTTGCAGGCGCAGAAGATCTTGGTGGTGGTGTTGAGCTGAATGTGTGTCTCCAGCCCGATGATGACTTCGTAAGCGGTCATAAAACAAACCTCGCGGTGGGGTTCAGCGCTCGGCGCGCAGCAACGATCTCAACGATCCAATCAGCGGATAGGATGCCTGCCCGCTGCGCAGACTGTTCCAGGCAGCCCGACCCGCCAGGAAATAGTACACCAGCGCGGCAGCAAAAAACAGCAACATAACGCCCAGCATCAGGACGGTGTAGCCGACCCAGACCGCTGGTACAATATCCGCGGCAGCGGTTTCGCTCAGCAGCACCGTTGGTAAGAAGACCACGAAATACATTCCGCTGAGCACACCGCCGACCAGCATGTACAGCACGGTTGCCACACCCTGGAACAGCAGCGCATCCAGTGCCTGGCGGCGCAGCAGTGCCGAACGTTCCTTTTGAGTCAGCCAGATGATCAGGGTAACAAGAATGCCCACGTAGGGCACAAACGCGCCCAGGTGGCAGATGGCAGCAGCCAGGCGGTCTTCACGGGTTGCGTCGAGACGGGTTTCACTCATCGCGCGCCTCCGTTGCGGTGGTGGTCAGGTAGCCAGCCAGCCAGTCGCCCAGCAACGGGTAGCGGAAGTTTGCCCCACCCGCGCTGGCAATCGCGGCAATCAAACCCAGCAGGACGAATAGCCCCAGCGCGCACAGCAGCACTCCCAGTATCAACCAGATACCGGCGGTCATGATGAGGAACGGCGTTTCACTCTGGCTGATGCTGCCCAGCGCGATGGCGAGCAGGCTGACACCAAGGGTCAGGATTGCGCTCAAGAAGCCGCCAATCACGCCCGCCACGGAGAGCAGTAACTGGAACATCAGTGCCTGCAGTGCCTGGAAAGTCAGAAAGGCAGATTTTTGACGTTGCGCCAGCCAGACTACCAGCGGCGCTGCCAGCCCGAAGGTGGGAATAAGAATGCCAGCGTGCGCCAAAGCCGCCAGCCAGCGCTCATTGGATGTGGCAGGGGGTGGGGTGGTCATGGGGTCAGGTCTTCTCCTCGTCGGCGTCAATGAGTATCACCTTGACTGGTACGGCTGGGAAATGCCTTTTTAATCGTTCGATATCGAAAACCAATTGCTCGCCGTAAGACACTCCCGAAGACATGTGTCGGTGCAAATTATGACAGGGGACGATCTCAATGCCAACCTGAGCCTTGTTTTCGTTGAAAAAATATTGAAATTTTGCCAAATCGTAGAACATGAACGGGTATTTTCCGAATTGGACCTCGATCAATACCTGATCTTTACAAAAATCGACCGATTTATAGGCATTAGCAATTTCCAATGGACTGTCAGGTAGGCGAATAGTATAGGTATCCCTTAACTCAGTGTACCCTTTGCGATGGAATCCGTTTCTAAACTGGTTATTCATATCAATTGGCGAATAAAGCAGCCGGTCTTTTTTGGTCTTTTCAAGGCTGACTTTACTTTTTACTGCTTCAACGTCTCGAATCACTTCATAAATGTCTTCGAGAACCAGTGGATAACGCACTTGAAGAATTTCCCCTCCACCTAAATGTGAATACTCATACACGATTTTCATCTCATTCGTCCCCCGCAGTGGTCGAATCATATTCGGCTGGTGATTCCAGTAACCTGCCCTGGATGGGTTTCCCAATTTCAACAAACCGGGGAGGGATAGAGCCATTTCTGCCGTCGGGTTCATATATGGGTCTTTCCATCGGACGCACCCGTAACTTACCTTCCTCTGCCATCTCAATGCGTTGGCGGGCGATCTGGACATATTCTGGGATGATCTCTGCTCCAATGGCGCGGCGGTGGTGCCTTAGGGCTGCAATTGCACTCGAACCGACACCCATGAAAGGATCGAGCACCCAATCGCCGGGGTCTGTCAATGCAAGCACCAATCTTTCGATCAATTCGACCGGGAACTGACACGGGTGAATTGTTTTTTCGACATGATTGGCTTTGACATTGGGAATTTCCCAGACATCTGATGGATTCTTGCCCAATGGATTACCGGATAGTTGCCCTTTTTTCGGTCCTTTGAAGTGTTTCTTAGACGGGTACAATTGCGGCACCCGAACCGCATCCAGGTTGAAGGTGTAGTCATTGCCTTTAGTAAACCAGAGGATCACTTCGTAGCGCCCCGAAAATCGCCGCGATGCATGTAACCCGTGCCCAAAATGCCAGATAATTCGATTACGCAGTTTCAGGTTAAGAGCGGAAAAGATCGGATAGAGCAAAATATCCAGTGGAACGATTTCACCATCTTTTTTGATGTGATTGCCTACCTGCCAACAAATGCTGCCATTTGATTTGAGCACCCGCACGCATTCTCGGATGACTGCTTGTTGCTGTTCCAGGTATACCGACATATCCAGGCGAGTTTCATAGGGCTTGCCAAGGTTGTACGGTGGCGAGGTGACCACCAGGGAGACCAATTCGGCGGGCAGCCCGCGCAGTAATTCCAGCGTATCACCGGCGTGGAGCACGAAATCGGCTGTTTGTTCAAAAGTTTCGGTTAAGCGGATTTTTCCCATTGAGTGTATTGGTTAATGAATCAACTGCTGGATCATCTTAACACCACCGGCTTGATCTTGCGCCACGGTTCGTTTTCGCTGGCTTGCTCGATCGCCCGCGCTGCCCGCAGCAGAACCGACTCGCTGAAATCGGCGCCCAGCAGCTGCACCCCAATTGGCAGCCCGTGTTGATCGATGCCGAACGGCAGCGAAATCCCCGGTACCCCGGCGTGATTGGCGGGCACGGTCAGCTGGTCGGCGTACTGCATCAGCACCGAGTCACCATACACGGCACCCATGCGAAAGGCGGTGGTGGGCGTGGTGGGGGTCAGCAGGGCGTGCAGGCGGTATTTACCGTGCGGGTCGAACGCTTGCTCAAAATCTCGCCGGATGAGCGTGCGCACGCGCAGCGCGCGGCGGTAGTACTGGGCGGAGTACTGGGCGGCGCTGACGTACATACCCATCAAGATGCGCAGTTTGGGCTGCAAGCCAAAGCCCTCGTTGCGCGTCTTGCGATACAGGTCGCGCAGGTCGCTGACCGGCTGTGAGGTGCGGTAGCCGTACTTGACACCATCGTAGCGGTGCAGGTTAGAGGCAGCCTCGACCCGGCTAATGACGAAATAAGCCGGGATGCCGTAGCGCGTATTTGGCATGGGTACGTCTTCGATGATTTCTGCACCCTGGTCGGCAAGCAACTGCGCGGCATAGCGCACGCGCGCCTCGATCTCTGCCGGCAGTTGTTGCTGATCGTAACTGCCGCTGACCGGGTCGGGGAAGGTGATCTTGAAATAATCGGGCGAAAGCCCAATGCGCAGCCCGCGCACGCCTTCTTCCAGGGCTGCCAGGTAGTCCGGCACCGGCAGATTGGCGCTGGTTGAATCGTGCGGGTCGGCTCCGGCAATGGTGTTCAGCATCAGCGCGGCATCCACCACGTTGCGCGCCAGGGGACCCGGACAGTCGAGCGAAGAGCCGAAAGCGATCAACCCATAACGTGAGACGCGCCCGTAGGTCGGCTTGACCCCCACCACGCCACAGAAGGCGGCGGGTTGGCGGATCGAACCGGCGGTGTCGGTGCCGAGCGAAAGCGGTGCTTCGCCCGCTGCGACCGATGCCGCGCTGCCACCCGATGAACCGCCCGGCACGTGTGCCGGGTTCCACGGATTGCGCGGGCTGGGTTGGAAAGCCGAGGATTCGTTTGACGAACCGTAGGTAAATTCGTCCAGGTTTACCTTACCGAGCAACACCGCACCGGCGGCTTCCATGCGCTCGACCGGGGTGGCGGTGTACGGCGCGGTAAAGTTAGCCAGGATGCGCGAGGCAGCCGTTGAGGGCGTGCCGCGCACGCAGAAGATGTCCTTGACGGTGAAGGGGATGCCCGCCAACGCACCGGGGTCTTCACCCTGCGCCAGCTTGCGGTCGATGGCGTTTGCTTGCGCCAGGGCGCGTTTTTCGGTCAGGGTGATGAAAGCGTGAACGGTTTTTTCGTCGTCGGCAGTCAGCTCGCCCGCGTCCAACCGACCTGGACGTCCATCCACTTTTTCGATGCGCTGCAGGCAGGACTGGGTGATTTCCAGCGCGGAGACCTGTTTCTGGCGCAGCAGCAGGCTCAATTCATAGGCAGGCAGATCGCACAGTTCCATGGGGCTTATTCCAGTGTGGTGTGGGGGATGTCGGGAACGACCACGTAGCCTTCGCGGCTGTGCGGCGCCTGGGCAATGATTTCCTGCGGCTGGGGGTACGGCTGCCATTCGTCCGCCCGCGGCGTGGAGCTGATTTGGGCAGTGTACGGCACGCCATGCGAGGTGATCGGCAGTTCGTCGTCCAGCGGGATGGCTTCCAGTTCGTGAATGGCGCTCAACTGGGCGTTGAGCTCGCGGCGCAGGTATTCGGCTTGCTGCGGGTCGAGTTCCAGGGCAGCCAGCTCAACCAGATGGGCAAAGGTTTGGGCATCCAGGGTTTCGGACATGATCGGCTTCCAGTGTATATGGGATGGATGCTTAATCCTATCACAAACTTGTCCGTCTGGGCGGTGCAGCCCTCGAATCAACCGCAGCGGGGTTAAGACGGCGCAGCCTTCCGCGTTAGCAGAAGGCTGCCCGGACCGTTCAGCTGCCGCTTAACGGCAGAGATGTTTTAGGGGTTGCCGCAGCCGCCCAGTTCAACCGGCGTCAGGCAGGGCGTGCGCGTGACGGTGCGGGTCAGGGTGATGGTACGCGTCGGCGTGATGGTTCCGGTTGGCGTGATGGTGCGCGTCAGCGTTGGGCTGGACGTGGGGGTGTAGGTGAAGGTGCGCGTGATGGTCGGGGTGAGCGATGGCACGGTGGCGGTATGGGTGGGCGTGACGGTGGACGTGGCGGTGTTGGTGCGCGTTGCTGTTACGGTGAAGGTGTTGGTTATGGTCGGCGTGTTTGTGGGGGGTAACGTGTTGGTAAACGTGGGCGTGATGGTGCGCGTCGGGGTGATGGTGCGGGTGGGCGTGTCGGTAGGCGTTGGGGTTACGGTGAAGGTCAGCGTGATGGTGCGTGTTGGGGTGATGGTGGGGGTATTGGTAAAGGTGCGCGTTGCTGTCGGTGTGCGTGTAAGGGTGGGGGTAGCGGTGATGGTCGGTGTATCGGTGATAGTCGGGGTATTGGTGATGGTGCGCGTCATGGTGTGGGTGGGGGTAGCGGTGATGGTGCGGGTTGGGGTGACCGTGGTTGTAGTGGTCGGCGTCCAGGTCGGCTGCGGGGACAACGGGCGCAGGAAAAAGCCGTCGATGATCATGGGTGGGTCTTCTGAGTCAACGGTAATACCTGGACCTGCCCAGCCAACCGAAAGATTATCCAGACCGCTGCCTTCCTTGTGCAGCGCTTCCAGGTCGTTCCACTGACCAGCAATCAGGAAGACCGGCGCGGAGCGCTGGCTGCCGTACACATTCCACTGGCTGTGGTAGGTCCAACCGGGCACCGAGGCGATCTGCGAGCCGTTGAAGTACAGGATGCTGTTGTCATCGCTGGCGATGTAGAAGCGGTAAAAACCGGTTTGCGGCGCGCATACTTCGGCGCGGTAACGCGCGCCGTAATTGTTGCCGGTATTTTGAGGACCATCAAAGGATGGCATAATTTCGAATTCATTCGGGTTGCTGGGGAAGCGCGGGTCGCTGGTCAGGTTGCTGACCGACGTGCCAAAGATGCCCTCCCATTTTTCGCGCAGCACACCGCTGCCGTTGCACGGATAGGCGGTCGGCGTGATGGTGGGTGTGTTGGTCGGCGTGCCAGTTTCGGTGGGTGTGGCGGTGGCGGTGTGGGTCGGCGTGACGGTGAAGGTGCTGGTGGCGGTGGCGGTGGCGGTGTGGGTGGGCGCCAGCCCCAACGCGCCGCCCGGGCGCGCTTTGCGGAAGGCTTCCACGTAGCCCTCGCGCTGGGCATGAATCAATGCTGTGGGCCAGATGGAATTGAGAAGGGGGGTGATCAGCTCATGGCGGTAGGTCAGGCGCACGAAAACCCGGTCGCCGGGTCCACCGGCGTCATCCACGTAGTGATCGATGGTCGTCTGGGAAAAAGTAGAGCCGGAGCCGGTGCCGCGAGCCTGCTCGCAGAACATTGGGTAGCGGTAATCCTGCTGGTTAAGCGGGTCGAAGGGGGTGAAATACCGCGCGTCTATGTCATTGCGCTGGAAGCGCACCGACTGGTTGGTGCCGATCGATTCCTCGCGATTGGAGCAGACCATGACGTTAAGAAAGCCCTTCAACGCCGGGTTGCCGCGGTTGACGGTGTCGAAATCGGCGTGATTCCAGCCGTAGTTGAGATAATCGAGATACGAGCCGGAGACGCCAGGAGCCGGGTCCCAGGCGACGCCGGTGGCGCCAGCGATGGCAGCATCACGGATGGACGGCACGCGCGCCCAGTCTTTGAGCGCAGTGCTCAACGCATCCCAATTGGGCACGGTGGCGGGTACCTGGCAGTTGCCGGAGTGCACACCGGTCAAGCCCAGCGCGGCAGCGGCTTCGTCGCAGTAATCCGGATTGAACGTGCCGCTGACGGCGTAGCGCACGCCAAAGCGCGCTCCGTTCTGCAGCGCCAGCCAGGCTTGCAGAAAACGCCCGAATTCGATGATCCCGAAAATCAACATCAATAAGATCGGTACCGCCAGGGCGAACTCGACCAGTCCTTGCGCCGGGTGCTGGCGGAAGCGTTGCCAGCGGGTCAATTGGGAGGTAGATAAGCGTCGCATGGGCATTCCTTCCTGAATCAAGCCCAATTACTGATTGATGCGGGTGTAGATGCGGCTGGCAATGTCTGCGAAAATGCTTTGCAACTGAGTGGGGTCGTTGGTGTAAAAGTAGTTGCCGCAAGAGGTTAAACTTGGCACGGTTTGACAGGGATTGGTACGCCGGTCACCGTCATCCCCGACCGCCGCGATGTAGCGCAACAGCGGCTCACCCAGTCCCACCGCGCCAAAACCAACCGAATAGACGGCCACATCGGTGCCCAGTGGTTCGCTGGGGTTGGCGGAGGAGGTCAGCGCTATATCGTCGATCCGGTCACGGGCGTAGTCCAACACCGAGTAAGTGTAGGCGCGCCGGGCAGGCACAACGTGGATGCTGCCGGGGGGGCACTCCGCCGCGCTGGTGTCCACGCAGTAACGCGGGGTGAAGTCGCGGTCGATACACAGTTTCTGCCACCACGAATCGGCGTCGCGGTCGGCAAAGTGACCGTTGCAAAAGCCGGTCGTCATGTTGACGGGCACCAGCCCGCCGGTGAAGGGAGTGTCGCCATCGCCGGTGTAGGCGTTGACCGGCGTATCGCTCAGGTTGGCTACCCCATCGGTGAATAACACCACCACCCAGATCGAGTCGCGCCGCCCGCGCTCGGCAAGCAGCTCGCTCGCCAGGCGCAACCCGCAGCCAATGCAGGTGGAAAGCGGCGAAAGGGAGGGGCGGATAGTGTGCCCTTTCAAATCCACAAACGCCGGGTACTTGGCAAGGTATGCCAGTGAGGCGTTGTGATCGTCCATGGTGAAGATGTCGTCCGAGTTCCAATCATAAGCGTCCAGGTAGGCATCGTGATCGCACGGTACCCCGCCCCAGCCGAACGGGTCGGGCGCGCCTTCGTCCACGCCCCACCAGCGGTCCACCAGGGCGGCGGGGTTGGTCGTCCAGGGGCAGTCCACCCCGTACAGGGCAAGGTCATCGTCGGTATCGCGCCCGTCGCCATCACGGTCTTCCGGGTTGACCGGGTTGAAGGCGTAATCACCGGGGTCACGCGCCGGTCCCCACGGCTGCCACAGTCGGGCGTAGGGGGGGTCGTCGTGAACGTTGATCGAACTCCAGATGGCGGAGTTGGCGGTGGCGCGAAAACTGGTGAAATCCAGTTTCAATTCCGCGCGCGAATCGTAGGTGATGATCGCGATGCGGTCGTAGCCTTCGTAAATGGTGTTGACCAGCGCCTGGCTGGCGTTCTTCAGGTACCACATCGGCAGGCAGGCGCCAGATGGCGGCGAACCGCCGGGGCTGCGCGTGTTCGGGTTGCAGGTGGTATCCGGGTCGTAATCGTCGGGAATGTACCCGCTGGTTGCGCTTGCCATCGACTCGGACACGTCCAGCACCAGGACGATATCCACCGCGGCGGCTTCGGTCATGGTGTTGGTGGTCAGGGGAACTGGACCAAAACCGAGCAGTCCAAGAAAATACAACGGTGCCTGCTGGGTGGCTTCCACCCAGACCAGTTTGCGCATGAACCCGGGCGTCTCGCGGCAGCGCGCATCCAGCACGGGTGGCAGCCCGCTGTCGACGATGTAGTCGCCGTCCGCATCGCAGATGGCGACCTGCAGGTTGACTTGAGACATGACCAGGTTGTTGAGCTGGAGTACCTCGCTGGCAGCGGTCTCGAATTCGGTGATGTTGGTCTCGCCGAGTTTGTACTGGTTGGCAGCCGCCACAGCTGCCCCGTCAACGGCGCGCTTGAGCTGGTTGTAGGTGACGTACAGCGCTCCGGCGTCGATTGCCAGACCGATGAACACCAGCAGCGCCAACAGCGCCACACCGAAGATGACCAGTACCTGCCCACGCGGCAGGCGGTTTTCGGCGCGCCGCGTGCTAGCGGTATTTGATGGCAGGGAACGGGAAGATGGTAAAGGCATGAATTTGCACCGGATTGGGAATAAACGAGGAAAAGATCGGCAAGTTGAGCGCCAGTTCGTGGCAGTAAAATACTTCCACGGCAATCATGCCTTCGTTGGAAGGCGGTGAGCCGACGCTGATCACGTTGCTGAGGGAAAAGTGTGGCTGAGCGCGCACGGTGTTGCCGTCACAGTCTTTTTTGTAATTTTCGTTGGTGGTGGTCAGGTTGCGCATGAACCATTCGCCGCTGCCGCGCAGGTCGAAGACGGAAATCACCACGTCATCCACTGCCGGGTCAATGTCGATGTAGGAATTCAACCCGTTGGGCGGCGGCGCCAGGTAGGAGAAGGTATCGTTGAAGAAGGCATTCTCGTCGAGAAAGCGCTCTTCACGGGCTGCCTGGCGGGCGACCTCGCGGGTCAGGTCGAGTACGTCCAGGTAGCGCCCGATGAAAATGGCAACTTCCACCAGCCCCAGCAGCATGATTAGCAGCACCGGCAGCACCAGCGCCAGTTCGAGAAACGATTGAGCCCGCGCGCGTTGATTTGAGCGGCGGTGGGGGCGGGTTTCGATAAGTTCCCCGAACGGATTCGGCATAAACTAACTCCCCCAGCATAAAAACATGTTTCCAGTAAGAGTATAACTATCATAACCAATGTCAATGTGAAAGTCAATTATATAAATCAAATTCCAACCTTTGTTTGGTTTGTAGACAAACGATTTTGTAACCAAAAGCAAACAAACAAAACCGCCCGCCATAGGAATGCGGCGGGCGGCGATAGGCAAGGTTTTGGATTGGATTCGCTCAACGGCTGGCGCTGGCAGGTGCTGCTACCGCCTGGACAGCTTTCAATTGTGCCTGGCGTGCCATGTCGGTCGCGGCAGCCAGGATGCGCAGCGATTCTTCGGGGTTGTGAAAGCCCATGCTATTCTCAGCGGCGATGAAGTCCCAGCGCAATTGCGCCGCGCGGTGCAGCCCGCGGGCTTCCTCGATCAGCGCCGCATCAGCGCCGGGAGTCTCCGCGGCTGTCTTGATTGCCGCAATGGCGTCCACCAGTGCGTCTTCGGTTGCCGACATCGTCACCCAAACCTGATTCTGGATGGCGGTCACCCGCCCGACGACGTAATCCACGTTGGTGTGGCAGGTGCCGCAGGATGCTGCCGGGGAGAACAGCGGGCTGTGAACGTTGTGCGTGGATAACTTGACCGCTCCATCGCGGGTGTAGGGCATGTGGCAGTCGGCGCAGGACACGCCAGCGTTGAAGTGGGTGCTGCCCGCCGCATACAGTTCGTATTCGGGGTGCTGCATTTTGATCATGCTTGCGCCGCTCTCGGCGTGTTTCCAGTCCGAAAAGGCGATCTCGTTGTAGAATTCCTCGATCTTTTCGATGCTGGTGCCTTTTGCCCACGGATAGACCAGCAGCTTGCCTTCACCGGCAAAGTAATATTCTACGTGGCAGTTAGCACACACTACCGAGCGCATTTCCTGGCGAGTGAAGGTGCGCCAGTCCTTGCCTTGCGCCTGGAGCGCGGCTTCCAGCGCCGGGTTGGTGACGATCAGGCGCATGCTGCCGGCTTCGTGACAGTTAGCGCAGCCGACCGGCTGGTCAATCTGCTTGCCCAATTCGGAGAAGGGGGTGCGGGCAAATTCCGCCGCGCCCATCTCTGCCCACAGCATTGGCGCGTTTGCCGTCTTGCACGAATAGCATGTGCCCGGCGATTTCTCGTTGATCCGTTCGGTCTCGCGCACATCGATCAGCGACCACATGTGCCCGCGGTCTTCCTTGTAATCCTTGCTGAACGGCATTCCGGCAAACAGAGTGCGCAGGCGCGGGTCGATATCCAGCTTTTGCACCGGTTCCGATCCGCCATAAGGCGTGCGCGCGTTGTTGCTTTCGGTCTGCTGTAAGGTACTGTACTGGTTGGGGAAGTTCAACCCCCATAGGCTGCTGTCCGGTTCCATGGCGGCAATTTCAACCAGATTGGGCACGCCGCGCGACTGCAGGGGCTGGTTTTTCATAAACACCAGCAGCGCCACGATCGTTCCGGCAAGGATGACAATGATGACACTCAAGGCGATGGGGATGGTTTTGGGATTTTTGAACATGACTTACTTCTCCTGAAGCGATTGAGATTGCGGGTCGTAAATGCCTTTGTCCTGGTATGGCAAAATGGAAATGCCTCGCTCGCCATGCGCCACGCTGCGATGGCATTCGAAACAGTATCGCTCACCGTCCATTTGACCATCGGCAATGGTGGAGACGGTTTCCTGGTGGCAGTAGATGCAGTTTGCCTGGACAATATCCTTCGATTCGCTCTTGGCGCGCAGCGGTTCGGGGATGTTGCCCAGCGTGAAGTGGAACACGTGATTCATGCCCGATTTTGCCTTGACAAAATACTTGGGGATCAGGGCGTGCGGCGTGTGGCAGTCGTTGCAGGTTGCCCATGCCTGGTGTCCGGCATGGTACCAGCCCTCGTAGGCGGCATCCATGACGTGACAGTTGTTGCAGGCGGTGGGATCGTTGCCGAGATATACGGTGAAATCGGTTGCGTACATTCCGACTGCCAGCACGATCAACAACGCCGCCAGCCCAATGAAGAGTGGAATTTTCATGCCTTTGCTGCTCCGTTGGGGTTCACTATAAAATGCTAAAAGTCATTTCTTGATGGGGATTGCTTCGCGCAAAGACGTTCACAGCTTTCATGAAAGAGTTTGCACATAGCCGGATAACCCAATTGCGCGTTACTTAGGAAAATTTTACCAAAAAAGACTGGTTTTAACTTGATTTTAATCAATTGAGGCGAAAAATGCCCTGCTTGTATTGTCTGGCTGTGTACTGGCAGGAGAATACAGGGTCTGGATGGTGCTGCTTTATGGCGCAGAAGCCTGACCAAGCAGATCGGTATGGCTGAGCAGGCGCATCTTGCCCGGCGGCCAGTAGATCAGCACTGCCCTACCGACCACGTCGGACATGGGCACGAAGCCCCACACGCGCGAATCAGATGAACGGTTGCGGTTGTCGCCTAGCACGAAGAGCGAATCGGGCGGCACCTCCCATTCGCCGCTGTAAGCGGGCGGCTGGGCAAGGTATGGTTCTTCGAGCAGGATGTCATTGACCCAAACCAGTCCATCGCGAATCACCACCCGGTCGCCGGGCAAGCCGATTACCCGCTTGATGTAATCTTCCGGCGGCTGGCGATTGTGGTGGAAAACAATGATGTCCCCGCGGTGCGGCTCGCCAAAGCGGTAAGCCAGTTTGTACACCACCAGCAGTTCCCCTTCGTTGAGCGTTGGCTGCATGGAGACGTTTTCAACCCGCACACGGTCGGTCAGCCCGCTGATGGCAAAGTAGAGCACCAGCGCAAACACCAGCGTCTTGAGGGTTTCGCTCAGAAAGCTGACCAGCGTGCTGCCCGATTGGGCTGCTGGCGGGGCGGCTTCTACAGTCGGTAAAGGTTCCCCACTTGAAAACGGATCTTCACTCATACAGGGCGCATCTTATCACAGATTCAACCCGCTGGCGAGCGCAGCGGAATTGCAAAATTCTTAAGCCGGGCAGGTGTCAACGGTTAACCGCCGGTAGATAGATGGGGTGAATTTGTTCTACCACCAGCAGGCGGATGTTCAGGCGCAGCAGCGAACCGTCCGCGCCGGGATGAATGAGTACCTCACCGCTGTATTCGCCCAACGCCAGGTTGCTTGCGTCGATGTTTAGTTCCACCTTCTCGCCGCGCCGGGCGGCTTGCAGCCAGGGCAGGTTTTCGGATACGCTCCAGTTGTCGCCACTAATGAAGGAGGGGATTACCTGCGCGCTAGGTGCTGGCAGCCCGCCGGGTGCCGACCGGGATGCCAGCACCGTCAGGCTAATCGGCGTCAGGCAGGCATCCTTTTGTGCCACTGTGGCTTCGCGCAGGGCGGTGAAATTGTTGCCGTCGGCGGAGGAGTAGCGCACCCACACCCCCTGACCACGGTACGCGCCGCCCGGCACCTGCCAGGTGAACGGGCTGCCGGTAAAACGCTGCGGCGCAGTGAAGATGGTCACCGTGTCGGCGCTGACCAGCGCGCTGCCGCTGCGCCGGATGCGAAAGATCAGGAAGGGGTTATTGTCGTCCGGCTGGAAGGTGAATGCCACTGGAACTTCGATATAAATGCCCGCCGCCGGAAAATCCGCCGCGCGGAGAATGACCTCACCGCTCTGGTTTTTACCCGCGGTGACGCTCAGGCGGGCAATTTCACCGCCGTCCAGCATGCTGGCTTTGATGCGGAAGTAAGCCACCATGGGCATGCCTTTAATGAAGGAAGTTGTCCATACCCAGGTCATGTTGGGGTCGCTGCCATCGTTGCGGTTGTGCGGCAGGCTGACTGCCCTGCCGTTCAGCGCGCCGGGGTCGGGAACCTGCGGCAGCAGCGTGTTCTTGCCGGTTTTGAAGGTATCCCCCAGCCAGCCCAGGCTGAGCTGGATGTGGCTGCGTCCCTGCGCATCCAGCTGGTGCAGGTTGACCTCTGCTCGGCTGGTTGAAAACAGGCTTTCATCCAGCATCAGGTCGGCAGGCGGCGCGCCACGGTAGATGCTGTCCTCAGCGGTCAGGCTGTGCCCGTAGGCGTCACGGGTGCGCACATAGAGACGCTTCCAGCCCTCGCCAGCGGAAAGCGGAACATTGACCTGGGTCTGGTAGGGCTGCACGGCGGCGTTGTTGAAGCAGGCATCCTCGCTGATCTGCATGGTCTGCGCCGGTTGCAGGCTGGTGAAGAAATCACCGCCTGGGCGGTTATAGATATAGAGGTTGACCGAACTGGCGATGGTGTTGAGAGCTTCGTTTTCAATCACCAGCGGGGCATAGGCTGGGTCGCTGCCGAAGTCCTGCGCAAGCCAGCCTGCGCCGTTCTGGCTGTAGCCTACCCCCACCTCGCGGTGATCCGGACTGAGCAGGTTTTGGGCATGCCCGGTTGGGCTGTCGATCCAGCCATCCACAGCCGGTTGCGGCTCGATGTAAACGCACCACACGTTTTCCGCCCCGGCGCTGCCGGGGTAGCCAAAAGCGTCCGCGCGCACATTGGGGAAATTGCCCAGCGTATCACGGTGGGCATCCTCGCAGTTGGGTGCTGCGGATTTGTCCGCCGCAAACCATCGGGTGGACTGGGTCAATTGCCAGTTCCAGCGCAGCGGGGGAATGCCCTCGGCTGCCCGCGCCAGGTTAGTGCGGTAAACCACTTCGTTTTCCTGGCGTGCCAGGCTGTTGGTTTGCGGGAGGGGGGTATATCCGCTTTGGGCTGCGACGGCTGCCACAGCGGACAGCCAGAGCAGAGCGATTACCAGGATTTTTACATATCGCATGAAGGTTGCTTTTCCTGTGGAGCGATTTTATCAGCATTGTCGAAATTTGGGGAAATCCGGTTATCATTCGATTCGAACGATGTGCCCAGGCTACAGGCTCAAGCGGAACCAATCGGTAGCGGATATCGTCTACGGAGTATAGCTTGCTGACATGTTGTTTGTTCCCGTGCCGATTCAACCGGCACTGTATTCAATTGGACCAAGCCGCTCTTCTGGGAGGGATGTGTTTTGGAGGGAGCAACCATGAAGCGAAAACATTTTTCCATTACCTTGAATCTTGTCCTGGCGCTGGCGATCCTGGCTGGCTGCGGAATCCGGACGACCCCGCTGCCACCCACCGCTGAACCTGGTCCACCGCGGATAACCCCATCAGCAACCCCTGATGGGACCCCAACCGCACAGACGACCCCAACCGTGCCATTCGTTCGGGCGCCGGACTTGTTTGCCGCCTATCCACTCCAGTCGGTCGACGTCAAACCTGCGCTGAAAGCGCAGCCCCCCATCGACCCGCAAATGGGCAACGTGCTGGTGCCGCTGGTGCTTTCCGCGGAGCAGCTGCAGGCGTTGGCTGGTTCCGGGGTGGTTGCCAGCCCAGCGGAGTACTCCGAATTCCACCTGCTGTATAAAGAGGCGGTGCGCAACAATCTGCCGGTGTTTATCACCAGTGACGCGCTGCTGCATGCCTATCACCTGGTTTTCGACCAACTGCTCAGTTCGCTCGAGGAGAGTGTCTTCCTGGCGCAACTGCGCGAGTTCAACCAGGCACTGTTGCAGCAGGCGGCGGCAAACTATGAACAGTTGAAAGGTAGTTCATGGGAAGACCCTGCGCGGCGGGTGTATGCCTACCTGGCGGTCGGCAGCCGCCTGGCGGATGCAGATTTCGCCCTGCCCGCAGCGGTGGCAGACCTGGCGCAAGCCGAGCTTGCCCTGATCGAAGCGGCGGGCGGCGCCGCGCCTTCGCCGATTTTTACCCACCTCAAGTATGGCGAAGATTACTCGCAATACATCCCGCGCAGCCACTACACCAAGAGCGATGCGCTCAAAGCCTACTTCAAAGCGATGATGTGGTACGGGCGGATGACCTTCCGCCTGAGTGATCCCGAGGACGCCGAAGCCGGGCGCGCCGAAACGCGCATGGCGCTGCTGCTCACCCTGGCGCTGCGTGATGGCAATACCGGCGGCAGACCGGCGCTGGATGTGTGGCGCGATTTGTACGATCCGACTGCCTTTCTGGTTGGGCGCAGTGACGACTTGACCGTAAGCGATTACCTGGAAGTGATGAACATCATCTACGGCGAAGGGGCGGACTTGAGCGCGGTTGCCGACGATGCCCGCCTGGCGGACTTCATCGCTGAGGCGAACCGACTGCCCGCTCCGCGCATCCTTGGTCTGCTGAGCGATGACTACAAGCCGCTCGAAGCCGTTAAGGGACTGCGCCTGATGGGGCAGCGCTTCCTGCCGGATGCCTACATCTTCCAGGAGCTGATCCATCCCAAAGTGCCGCAGCGTTTCCTGCCCTCCGGGCTGGACGTGATGGCGGTAATGGGCTCCCCGCGTGCCGCACAGTGGCTGTCACAGGATGCTTCAACGCGCTCACCGCAGTATGCCGACCAATTTGCCCGCCTCAACGCCTGGATGGCTGGGCTTTCCCAGCAGGAGTGGGTCGAAACGGCGTACAATGCCTGGCTGTACAGCCTGCGTCCGCTGCTCAATCCGCCTGGCGAGGGCTACCCCGTCTTCATGCAGTCCAGTGCCTGGCAGGATAAGCAGTTGAACGCCGCTCTTGGTTCGTGGGCGGAATTGAAGCACGACACCCTGCTGTATGCCAAGCAGCCCTACGGCGGGATCGGGGGCTGCGGCTGGCCCATGCCGCCCGCGCCGCTGGTTGCCCCGGCTTATGTCGAGCCGGTGCCAGAGGTCTTTGCGCGCATCGCTGCGCTGGCGGAGATGACCCGCGAGGGGCTGGAATCGCGCGGGCTGATCGAGCGCATACCCCGCCAGTATGAGTTTGAGCGCACCCTTGGCGACCGTTTGAGTTCGATTGCCTCGCGCGCGCTGGCGTTTAAATCCATGGCGGAGCGTGAGCTGCAAGGTTTGCCGCTCAGCGCGGAGGAGCAAGCCTCCCTGCGCGGCTTTGGCGATTACCTGGAAGAATTGGTCCTCTGGATCAGCGGTGACCAGCAGCAGCCTGACCCTGTCGCAATCATCGCGGATGTTGCCACCGACCCGAACACGCGCCATGTCCTGCAGGTGGGGATTGGTAACGTGGATGAGCTGTACGTAATCGCGCCCATTCCGCAGCCAGACGGGTCGCTGGCATTGACCGTGGCGCGCGGCGGCGTGTTCAGTTATTACGAATTTGCCAGCCCAAAGCGCCTGACGGATGAAACCTGGCGGGAGATGCTGGCGAGCGGTGAAGCTCCCCCTCAGCCCGACTTTACCACCGGTTTCAGCGTGGCGCAGTCTGCCAGCCCGGACATCCAGGCGGCTATTTATCGCTTCCAGCGCGATTGGGTTGAGTACCTGTACTGGACGGTTGGCTACAACGGCGGCGTCGGCTGCCCGAAAAAACCGCAGTTCCATGTGGCAGTAAGCCCGGCGGTTCAGGCACAAGCCAATGCTGTGGTGGCGGCGCTGCGGACAAAGAACCAGTACGAAGGGCGCCAGTGGCTGCAAACCGATTATCTGAGCGTCGAAAAATCCCCCTCATTGGTGGGTGGTGTGGTTGTCACCGTGCGCGAGACATGGAGCGATTACCAGGTCGCTTACCCGGCTGGCGAGCCATTTGCCTGGTACGACCAGGGTCAGCCAGAGCCGGTCACCGCCCGCCGCGGTGCGTACACGGTGGATGTGGTGTATGAACTGCAGCCCGCCGCAAGCACCTGCACCTCATCGCCGCTGGGGCGGGAATGTTTTACCTGGCAGATTGTTGCATTCAAGGAATTGACCCCGCGCCCAGACTGGCAGACGCCCTGAGCCTGTGCCTTTTCACAGACCGAGCATGTCGAAGTCTGCGAAGCAGCGCAGCAGGGCACGCCATGATGAAGGATAGTGGTGCAAGGCGGGCGGTTAATATCCTGCCAGGGGTATGGTTAGATGTTCTCACCATACCCCTGGGAAGAGAGTGCGCCCTGCCGCAGGCTGAACTTACCGAAACCTGCGGCAGGATGGTGTATCTCAGCGCGGATTGCCGCTGGCGCGCTCGTGAACGGCTTGCATTTCCAGGCGGAAGCGGCTGACCACCGCGGAGAGTGTTTGAGACATCTCCTCCAGCGAGCGGGCAGAGGCGGAAACCTCCTCGACCTGCGCGCTCATCTCCTCGGCGGAGGCGGAGACTTCCTCCACCGCCGCGCTGTTTTCTTCGCTCACGCTGGCAATGTTCTCGATTGCGACGGTCACCTCGTTCGACCCGGCAGCCATTTGCTCGGTGGCGGCTGTGTTTTCCTCGACCACCGCCATCACTGCGTCCACGGCTGCCACCAAGTCGGTGGCGGCTGCGCTCATCTGCTGGGCGGCTGCAGCCGCCTGCTCGGCTTGCTGGTTGACGCCGCGGATTGAGGTGAGGATGCTCTGTAGCGCGGAGCCCGCTTCGCTGGCTTGTGCCACTCCTACTTCTACCTCGCGGCTACCCTCCTGCATGGCCACCACGGCTTCAGCCACCGTCTCCTGAATGCCGCGGATCAATTCGCCAATCTCACGGGTCGAGGCGCTCGAACGCTCTGCGAGCTTGCGCACCTCGTCCGCTACCACCGCGAAGCCCTTGCCGTGCTCACCGGCGCGGGCGGCTTCGATGGCGGCATTCAGCGCCAACAGGTTGGTCTGCGAGGCGATGTCCTCGATTGTCTCGACGATCATGGTAATCTGCTCGGAACGCTTGCCCATTTCCGCCACCTTTTCCGCCGAAAGCCCGACCTTCTCGCGGATGGTTTCCATCCCCTTGAGGGTCAAGTGCACCTTGCCCACCCCCGCGTCAGCTGCCGCCGAGGCGCGGCTGGCTTCCTGGGTGACCGACAAGGCATTCTGCGACACCTGCTGGATAGCGGTGTTGATTTGGGCGGTGGTGACGGATGCCTTTTGAGCAGCCTGGGCTTGCTCTTGCGCGCCGCGGGCAACGCCGTCGATGGCGCGCGACATCTGCTCGACCGAGCCGCTGGTGCGCGTAACCGCTTCGGTTTCCTGGGTAATGCCCTTGGAAACCTGCTGAATGGTGGTGGCAATCTGGTTAGTGGCTTGCCCGGCTTGCTCGGCGGCTGCCGAAAGCTGGCTGGCGGCTGCCCCCAGGCTGTTGGCGGTGTGGGTCACCTCGCCCAGCGAGCGGCGCAGCGAATCGACCATGCGCACGAACGCCTGGCGCAGTTCGTCCTTCTCGCTGTGCGGCTGCACGGTGATGGTCAGGTCGTTGGCGGCGATGGCAGTAGCGGCGCCGCTGGTTTCCTGCAGGTAGGTGACGATTTCATCCAGAGCTTTGCCGACCGAGCCGATCTCGTCACCACGCCCGCGCACTTTTGCCTTGTCGGCTTCGCTCAAGTCGCGCACCAGGTCACCTTTTGCCAGGCGCTGGATGGCGGCAGTGACAAAGCCGAGTGGATTGGTAATGCTGCTGGTGACCATGAACACAATCGCCGCGATGATGGCGATGCCGAAAAGTCCAACCAGAACCAGCCGCATGACCATCGCGTTGACTTCGGCATACACTTCCTCAGGGGGGACAACCAGTGAAAACATCCACGGCGTTGTGGAAGCGCCAATGAAGATGGGCGAAAACGATTTCATGGTTTGTTCTTTCGTAGCCACCGAGTTTTCAAGCCCGCTGAAGGTTTCCCCATTTGCAATTCGCGTAAAGATGTCCTTTCCCTGTCCGCCCTCAAATTCGCTGCCCAGCTTGCCAACCTGGCTGGGGTTGGGATGGGCAAGCACGATCCCCTGCGCGGACAACAAACGCCCGAAGCCGGTTTGATACACTCGCACGTCCTTGAAATTGGATTGCAGCTTGCTGATGCTGATATCGATCCCAGCCACACCGACCACTCGGTTGTTCGAATCCCGGATCGGCACTGCCAGGCTGGTCAGGTATTCGGTTTTGCCGTCAATTTCATACTCATACGGCTCCAAGACAACTTCGTTGCCCGAATTTTTCGCCAACAGGTAATAATCTCCGTCGCCTGGCGTTTCGTATCCGACCAACGGCTCGATGATGATTTGATTGCCGGATCGCACCCAATAGGGGATAAAACGGCCGGTCTGATCATGACCCATAGCCCCGGCATAACGGCTGTCCAGCCCATCCAGTGCATTGGGTTCCCAGGCGGTCCATATCCCAAGAAATGAAGGGTTTGCCTCCAGCAGTGACTTCATCATGTTGTTGTAAACATCGCGGCGTTGTCCTGCCGGCAACTCCTCGAAGCCTTGCATGACCTGAGCAAGCGTGCGGGCGGCGTCCATGGCAACCTCCATGGACGCCTTGACCTGATTGGCGTAACTTTGCGCCGAACCTTCCAGAATGGCTTGGGCCTGTCGCTGCGCAATTGTGCGGGACGAAAACAGGTTGATCAAAATGATCGCCAGCATGACCATCGCTACCGGCACCAGAATGAAAAGAAGCATTTTGGCGCGCAGTTTTAAGTTCGACATTCTGCTTTTCATAGATTTGCTGTCCTTCTGTCAATGGTAGGGTAAAGGTTCTTGTCTGTACAGTATAGAGGACA
Source organism: Bellilinea sp. (assembly GCA_034411135.1). Taxonomy (GTDB): domain Bacteria; phylum Chloroflexota; class Anaerolineae; order Anaerolineales; family Anaerolineaceae; genus Bellilinea. The sequence goes on along the minus strand of DAOUMN010000079.1, from coordinate 62,371 downwards.
GGGCGTTCGAATCCATGATTAACGCATTAAATGCGCGTAAAGAACGCCTAAAGAAGGCTGATCGGCGCAAAAACTCCGAGCTTGTTGGTGCAGGGAATGCCCTGCCGCCAGGGCTTTGAGAGGTTCAGTTCGCCTGGTCTGCCAGGCGGTGCAAAATGGGCAGCGCCGCCTGCAGGGCGCGGGCGCGGTGACTGACGCGGTTCTTGACCGCCTCGCCCAGTTGCGCCATGGTCTGCCCGTACTCCGGCATGAAGAAGAGCGGGTCGTAGCCGAAGCCGCCGCTGCCGCGTTCTTCGGAGATGACGAAGCCGTCGCAGTGCCCTTCGGCATAGTGCAACCTGCCATCCGGCGTGGCAATTGCCACCGTGCAGTGAAAGTGCGCCCGCCAGCCAGGCTCGTCCGCCGGGTGGGGGATGCCCGCCAGCCGCTGCAACAGGTAGGCGCGGCGGTCGGCATCGCACGGGTTTGCCAGCCGGGTGTAGCGGGCAGAGTGCAGCCCGGGCTCGCCGCCCAGCGCGTCCACCTCCAGCCCGGAATCGTCCGCCAGGGCGGTCAGGCGGCTGGCGCGGGCATATGCCAGCGCCTTGAGCGCGGCGTTTTCGGCGTAGGTGCTGCCGGTTTCATCCACTTCCAGCGCCAGGTTGAGATCGGCGGGCAGGAGTAGTTCAAAAGCCGGGCGATCCAGGATGGCACGCACTTCGCGCTGTTTGCCGGGATTGGAGGTAGCGATCAGTATTTTCACGGTAATACCTTTGATTTTTATTAAATTAATCTTAATAACTTGACTAGTCCAGTTGTGCGTGCTATAATGAAGCAACCCGGTATTATACCTACGATTAACGACCCGTGACGCATCCTCGTTATCCTTTGCGGATCAATATTGGCTTTTTATTAAATCAGCCAATTGGAACCTACCGAGATTTCAGTTTTGATCTCCCGGAGGTTAATTTATCCGCCGATTTCGAGGTCACCCAGTTCAATGGCAGCGCCCATATCAGCCGCACCCCTCAGGGACTGCTGGTCGAGGCAGATTTTACCGGTTTTCTGATTCAGGAATGCGTCCGTTGTCTCGAAGACTTCACTCAATCGTTGCATACCCATTATACCGAGTTGTTCACCTTCCGTTTCCGCCGCAATGTGGAAACGGAACTGGTCGTTCCCGACGACGGGCACATCAACTTGGCACCGCTCACCCGCGACTACATGCTGCTCGAGCTGCCGATCAAGCCGATTTGCAAGCCCGATTGCAAGGGCTTGTGCCCGGTGTGCGGGATGAACCTGAACGAGACCGTGTGCGAACATCACCTGCAGGTGCAGGAGGACTAGCGGCGGTCGACTGGCGTGTGCAAGCGCCGGCAAACGCGAGGTCTGGCTTTCAAAGCGAACTTTTTTCAATTTTCCGGATTGTGTATGCCCCTCAGGGGCAGTGTGCGCGTGAATTCCCTCACGACGCAGGGGGTAACGTGTGTGCCTGTTTGTTCGGGCACGATCAGCGGGGTGATTAAGACAGGAGGGACAAAGTGAGTAATCCGGGCAGACGTAAAAAAAGCACCGAAAAGATGCGCTTGTTGCTGGAAAAAGCCGATATCCAGGGCTACCTGACCACCGAAGACCTGATTGAGGTCTATCCGGACGTGGGTCAGGATGTGGAACGCTACCATACTATCGTCAGTGTACTGCGCCGGCGCGGGGTGGAATTCTATGACCCTGACCAGGATGCCACCCAGAGCGAGGACGACCTGCACCTGGAAGGTGAGAGCGATTACAGTGCCTACCTTTCGACCGAGTCCTTTTCCAGTGACGATACCATTGGGCTGTACCTGAAGGACATGTCGCGCGTGCCGCTGTTGAGCAGCGACGAAGAGATTGACCTGGCGAAGCGCATCGAACGCGGGCGCCAGGCGCGTCGCGAGTTGGAAAAACTCAACGGGCGTACGCCTGCAGCGCAGCGCCGCGAGCTGGAACAGAAGATCAACGATGGGCTGCTGGCGCGCGAGCACCTGATCAAAGCCAACACGCGCCTGGTGGTCAGCATCGCCAAGCGTTACATGGGACGCGGTGTGCCCTTCCTCGATCTGATCCAGGAAGGCAACCTGGGTTTGATGAAGGCGGTCGAAAAGTTTGAGTACCGGCGCGGCTTCCGCTTTTCTACCTACGCCACCTGGTGGATCCGCCAGACGATCAGCCGCTCGATTGCCGACCAGGGGCGCACCATTCGCGTGCCGGTGCACATGGTTGACCGCATCCGCCAGTTGTACCGCCGCACCCACGAGATGGAGCAAAAACTGGGGCGCGCCCCCAACAACGATGAACTGGCTGAGGTGCTGGGTGTCCCATCCGACAAGGTGGACTGGATGATGCGCGTTTCCTGGCTGCCGCTATCGCTGGAAAGCCCGATCAACGACGATGACGAGGATTCCGAACTGGGCATGTTTGTCGAGGATCACGTCACCCCATCGCCGATTCAGACTGCCTACAGCAACATGCTGCGCGAGAAGATCGAAGCCGTGCTGGAGACGCTCCCACCACGCGAGGCGCGTATCTTGCGCCTGCGCTACGGGCTGGAGAACGGTCACCTGTACACGCTGGAAGAAGTTGGGCAAAAATTTGGCTTGACCCGCGAGCGCATCCGTCAGATCGAGGGCAAAGCGCTGCGCCGCCTGCGCCACCCGCGCCGCTCGCGTCAGCTAAAGGAATACTTGCTCTAGCCGCCGGGTTTACGATATTGTAAGTCTCGCCGGGCTGTATTTATGTAAAATTAATAGAGAAAGACCACCGCTTGGGGTATGATTAGAAACATTCCTGACCGGGGGTCTTAGCGCCCATCGCCGCCGCCACTGTCAGCACAGTCCATGTTGAACGAAGCGCGCGGCGTGCTTGTTTTCCGGTTTTTGAAGGAGAATGGTGACAGACACCTCCCTGTTGTACGCGTTTCACCTGTTTGTTTCCGGCAGTGTTAGCCTGGCAATTGCGGTTTTGACATGGTCGCGGCGGCGTGCGCCTGGTGGTCTGCCGTTGTTCATTCTGCTGCTGCATCTGACCATCTGGCCGTGGACGTATGCGCTGTTCTGGCTGTTCCCCAACCAACCCTTTCCGCACTTCTGGCTGGATGTGACCTACTTTGGCGTGCTGGGCGTGCCGGTCAACATATTCATCTTTGCCTGCCAGGTCAGCGGGCGGCGGCGCTGGATCAATCGCACCACGCTGTTGCTGCTGGTCATTGAGCCGATTTTGACCCTGATCCTGCTGTGGAGCGACCCGCTGCACAACCTGTTTTATGGAGGGCTGCGCCAGCCAGGTGCCACGCGCATCTTCGAGGGCGGTGCTTGGTTTTGGGTCAATGTGATCTACTCCTACTCGCTGCTCCTGTTTGCACTGTTCCTGTTTGCCCGTCAGGCTTTCTCCCAGCGCGCCAGCCTGTTTCGCAAACAAGCCGCCTGGATGCTGGCGGGTATCAGTGTGCCGCTGATCGCCAACGTGCTGGGCGTGTTCGGCATTTTCGCTTTCCCCGACCTGGATACCACCCCGGTGCTGTTCACCCTGACCGGCATCTTCTTTGCGGTCAGTTTCTTCCGCTACCAGATGCTGGACGTTCTGCCGGTTGGCAAGGACGTGTTGATGGACGCCATGCGGGATGGGTTGATCGTGGTGGATGTTAAGCAACGCATTGTTGATCTGAATCGCACTGCGCTGGATTTGCTGCCGGGCACACGCGCCGACTGGATCGGCAAACCGCTGCAAAGGATCGGCGCGGCTGCCCCCGAATTTTTGGCTGCGCTGCTGCCGCTGCGCGCCTGTTCGCGCCAGGTAGCGTTGGAGATACCCCAGCGGGTTAACCTGGACGTGCAGGCAACGCCTTACTACTCCAGGCGCGGCGAGCTTCAGGGCTATTTGATCGTCTGGCGCGATGTGAGCGCGCTGATGCGCGCTGAACACAGCCTGCGCCGTGTCAACGAGGAATTGATGTGGCGTTTAAGCGAAATTCAGCAACTACAAGCCTCCCTGCGCGAGCAGGTCATTCGTGACCCGCTGACCGGTTTGTTCAACCGCCGCTTTCTGGAAAGTGCGCTGCCCAAAGACCTGGCGCGTGCCGAACGGCGCGGCACATCGGTCAGCTTTCTGCTGCTGGATATTGACCTATTCAAGGTTATAAACGACCGCTTCGGGCACGAAGCAGGCGACGAAGTGCTGCGCGAACTGGCTGCCACGCTGGAAAACATGACCCGGCGCGGAGACTGGGTGATTCGTTACGGCGGCGAGGAATTTCTGGTGGTCATGACGGAGACGACACTGCAAGAAGCCGTGCAGCGCGCCGAGGAAATCCGCTGCCAGGTGGAAGAATTGACCATCCCGTTCGAGCAGCACCAACTGCGTGTGACGGTTTCCATTGGGTTGGCTGTATATCCCTATCACGGGTGCAGTTTCAAGGAGTTGTTTCGTGCCGCCGATCTTGCCTTGTACGAGGCGAAAGCCAGCGGACGCAATACTGTGGTGGCGGCAACCTGGCGAGAGGAGCCGCTGGTGCTGACCAAATAATTGCTCGGCTGGCGCAAGGCGGCGGGGATCAGCCCCCGCTGATCGGCAGCAGAAAGACGACCCGGTCACCGTCCTGTAAGCGCTGCGAGCGAGGCGCGGCACGCCCGTTGACCATCACCGGCAGCAGGCGCAGCGCCAGCGGCGGGCGGGCAAGCCGCAGCAGATCGCTCACCCGGCTTCCGGCGGGCAGTTCCAGCCAGCCTTCGGTATTTTGACCGGGCAGTTCGAACGGCGCAGCCACGCGCACGCGCACCACTTCAGCCGCCAACGTTCACCTCCGGCGGTGCGCCGCTGGCGGCGTCCCAGCCCATGGCTTGCCAGAACTCGGCACGCAGCGCGTACAGGTCATAGGCGCGCCGTGCCGACGGTGCTCCGTAGATCAGCGGGGGGACGTTAAGCCGGGCTGGCTGAATGCCGTGCTTAAGGTTGAAGCGCATGCGCAGCGATTGTACCTGCCGCCCGATTTCCATGTACTCGTCTGGGCTGCACTGCCAGCCGGTGGCGGCGTTGAGGTGCTCGAACAACGCCAGGTTATCCACGCCCATGTGCGCGCCGAAGGTGCAAAAGCCGCCGCCGTCGATGACCGACTTTGCCATTGCGCAGGCAGCCATCTTTAGCCCGTTATTGACGCCAGTGTGTGCCATGGCGCGGCTGTCGTAGGTGGGCGGGATGGGCGGCGCCCAGGAGACTCGGCTCCACAGCCGGAGCAGTTCATATGTCAGGTGTGAACCGGTATTGTGCCGTGCGGGAGTCGGGTCGCCAGCGTAGAGGATGCCGTAGCCGGGGTCGAGACGCGGATCATGCATGGGCAGTTCCTGCCCGCCGATGTGCATGGCAAATGCATCGCTGCCACGCCCGATTCGTTCGGCAGCCAGGCGCACGCCGTCTGCCAGCAGGTCGCCGAATCCCTCGCGGTGCACCATCTGTTCCGCCAGGCAGCGGATGGCTGGCGCGTTGCCCCAGGTCAGGCGCAGACCGCCGGTGTCGGATTCGCCGATCAGCCCGGCTTCGAAGCAGTGCAGCGCAAAGGCAAGGGTTGTCCCGGCGCTGATCGAATCCATCCCGGCGCGGTTGAACAACTCATTGAGATAGAAGATGGTATCCAGATCGGTGTTGCCCAGCAGCGGACCCAGCGCGGCGGTGGTCTCGTATTCGGGGCGGTGGGTTTCGGTGTATTCGCCGTCCAGGTCGTTGATCCCGCCGCAGCCAAGCGGGCAGGCGTAACAGTGATATTTCCTGCGCTCGCTGCGGATCAGCGCATCGGCGCTGATCGCGCTGCTGGGGTAGCCGCCGGGTTCGCCACGCCAGTTGCGCAGCGGTGCATCGCCGGTCTGCACGGCGACTTCGTTGCCGGAGGCGGTGCCCCACTTGCGCAGCGGCGGCAGGGTCATCAGACCGTCCTTGCGGAATGCCATGCGCGATTTGGACATCAGCCAACCGGCAATGGGCAGCATCCACGAGCGCAGCGGCGGCTCGCCTTTGGGCATCAGCCCGGCGATGGACTTGCTCAGGCGGCGAATCTCCTCCGGCTGCGCTGTGCGTACCGGCTGGCTGCCCGCCAGGACGACCGCCTTGAGGTTCTTACTGCCCATCACCGCGCCCAGCCCGGAGCGGGCGGCAATCCGTCCGCGATCGTTAACAATACCGGCGATCAGGGCGCGTTTCTCGCCTGCTGTGCCAATGCAGGCAGTGCGAGCTTTCCTGCCATGCCGCTCGCCCAGGGTTTGCTCGCACACCACCGCATCCAGTCCCCACAGGTCTGCTGCAGAGTGGAACTCGACCGTTTGACCATCGATGAACAGGTAAACCGGCTGTGGTGCGGCACCGGTGAAGAAGATGCCGTCGTAGCCACACTGCTTGATCGCCGGGGCAAAGTTGCCGCCGCAGTTGGAATCGCCCCACCCCCCGGTCAGCGGCGACTTGCCGACCACCATCCAGCGCCCGGCGAACATCGCACCGCTGCCGACCAGGATACCGGCGACAAAAGCGAGAATGTTGTCCGCGCCGAGCGGGTGTGCCCCGGCAGGCATGCGCTCAAGCAGCAGATGAACGCCCAGCCCGGCGCCGCTTAATACACGCTGGTAGAGCGCGTCTGGCAGGCTTTCCTCCTGCCAGGTCTGGCGGGTTAGATCGATCCACAGAATTTTGCCGCAGTAGCCGTTCATGAGGGTTGCGTTGCTCCGGCGCGAGAAAGGTTCGAACCGTTTTTATTGTATCCGAATTTCATGTTTCCGAAGCGCAGGTATTGAATGGACGTTGTATCAAGCCCCTGGATGGTTAGCGCTCGGTTTGGTTAAGATTTATTCAGGATGTTTTTCGGTTATAATTTCGTAATCAATAACCCAATATCCTTCACACAATTCCATAAAGGGGAGCATCCATGAAACATAGTATTGCGTTGTTGGTGATGGCATTCCTGATCAGCGCATGCGGGGCATCCGAAGCGCTTCCTGCACCCAACCTGGTGATTGCCAGTGTAACAGCTTTACCAACGGTCACCGAAACCAGCACAGCAACCGTAATGCCAACCATTACATCGACACCGACAAACACAGCAACAGCCACGGTGACCAATACTTCTACGCCACTACCGCCGGCTACACTTACACAAATTGCGCTTGAGGCTACCCAAACGGAACAAGCGAATCTTGCCACCGCAGCCCAACTGGCTGTAGAAGCAACGCGAACCGAACGGGCGAATTTTGCCACGGCCACACAGGAAGCCCGCAATAAGGTTGCGACTTCTACAGCCATAGTGCGAACCCAAACTGCCCAGGCAAAAGCCGCGACAGCAACGGAAATTGCCTCCTACCAGACAATTTATTGGAAAGAGCTGGCAACCTATCCGCAGAATTATGTAAATGAGAAGGTTATGGTTCGTGGGCGAGTTTTTAATGTAATTGGACAAGTTGTTCAGATCTACTTTGCGGGAACCTATGAACCCCTTTATGTGATTATGCGAGATGACTTTACTGGCTTATATGAAGATGACTATATTACAGTGTACGGCCGCGTGAAAGGTAAGGAATGTTTCAAGAACGCATACGGCGCAGAGATTTGCCAGCCAGCTTTACACAAAGCCTGGTTCACAAAACCGTGAGTTAATGAAGGAACCTCTACACCCCGTAGCACCTGTTTGGGCAAGATGAAGGCATACGTTTGCTGCGCCCACCACTGCGCGTGCCAACGGGGCGGGCGGCAACCCTTTACGAGCCAGGCGTTCGGCGCGCCCCGGCGGGCAGAATGACTCAATGCCTTCTGGCTGAATAAATTCGCTCGAACTCGGCAACCATTTCTTCCACGGTTAAGATGCCTTGCGAAAAGCCCCAACGCTGCGCATGCTGCGCCAGTTGAGTGATCTGTGGTGGTTCAAGATAGGTCTGCGCCAGGATGTCTGGTTGGCTGAACACTACACGCGGGCTGTCGTCCGCCAGGATGCGTCCATTTCCCATGGCAACCACCCGGCGGGCATAGCGGGCAACAATCGGCATATCATGGGTGATGATAATGATGGTGTGACCATGTTCTTCGTTCAAATTCTGAAGGAAGTTCATAATCTCGAGTGACTGGTAAGAGTCCTGTCCGGTTGTTGGCTCATCGACGATGATCACACGCGGGCGCAGCGCCAGAATGGACGCAATTGCCACCCGTTGGCGCTGACCTTTGGAGAGGAAGAAAGGATGTTCGTTGAAATACTCCTCTTTCAAACCCACCACACGCGCCGCCTCTTCCACTCGTTCCTTAACTTCCGCTTCGGATAATTGGATGTTGCGCGGTCCATAGGCAATCTCATCCCAGCAATTGCTGTTGAATAATTGATGATCTGGATTCTGAAAGACATACCCCACCCGTTTGACCATCTGGACAATCGGAGTGGTGCGCGAATTTAGCCCGTCCACAATCACGTCCCCGCTGGTGGGCTTGAACAAGCCATTCAGGCATTTGGATAAGGTTGTTTTACCGGAGCCATTCTGCCCGATTAGCGCCATCATTTCGCCCAGACCAATCTGCATATTAATGCCGTCGAGCGCGCGGGTTCCATCTGGGTAGCAATACACCAGGTTATTCACATTGATAAAGGAGGTGTTTTCCATTGAGGTCATTCCTTACCTCCTTCCATGAGCGTATCCAAAATTCTATCCAGCTGTTCGGCGGCTTCCGCGATTGTCAACGGCAGTGCGCCGGATGTGTATCCCTGCTCAGCCAGGCAGTGGAAAAAGCGAATCACACCCGGCGGTTCGATCCCCTTCTCCAGTAAAACCGGCATTTGGCGAAAGAAGGCGCGCGGTTCATCATCCAGCGCCACTTTGCCATCATGCAGCAGGATCATACGGTCTGCCAGTGGCACTAATTTCTCCAGGCTGTGCTCGATCACAATGACGGTGTTATTTTTCTCCTGTTTGGTCTTTTCCAAGACGTTGAAGACCCGCGTGCGACTGATCGGATCGAGCATGGAAGTTGGTTCGTCCAGGATCATGACTTCGGGTGTCATAGCCAGCACAGCCGCCAGCGCTACGCGCTGTTTTTGACCACCCGAAAGCTCGTAGGGTGGTTTGCCCATCAAGGGCGCCATATCGGTCAGAGACAACACCCACTCCAGCCGTTCGCGGATTTCCGGAATGGTCAGCCCAATGTTCTCCATGCCGAACACCAATTCGTCCTCGACGGTCATAGCGGTGAATTGCGCCTCTGGATCGGAAAAGACCATGCCAACTTTGCGCTGTAAAGCGCCGCGCGGGTAGGTTTCTACCTCTTTGCCGTATACCAGCACTTCACCATCCTTGATGCCGTGGTACTGACCGGGTATCAGCCCGTTGATCATGTACGCCAGAGTGGTTTTTCCTGCCCCGTTGGGTCCAATGATGCCAACAAATTCACCCTGGCGAATGGTCAGATTGATCGATTGCAGCGCCGCTTTGGGCTGGTTTAAGTAAGTCCATGAACAGTCTTTTATTTCAATCAGGTCCATTTTTCATTCCCGGCTTATGGATGTAATAGTTGGATCCAGGATGTATCGAGGACAAAAAATCCGAAATAGTAGCGTAATACCAGCAGGGTGATAAACGACAAAAGGATTAGAGCAACCAGAACCCGGTCGAGATTGCGGAACTGGTAATGGGTAAGCACATAATCGGCTCTTTTTACTTTGGCAGCTTCGCCGGTGAAGGCATAGCCGCGTGCGACCAGGGCGTTGGTAAACTCTTCCGAGCGCCGCAGCGAAAGCGCAAAGAGCGGGATCATGTACATCACATATTTGCGGATTTTATAGATCAGCGATTTTCCACTGGTGTCGAAGCCGCGAGCCTGTTCAGCCTGGCGCACAATTTGAAAGTCCTCCAGCACCATCCCGGCGGAGCGCAGAGCCATTGCAAACACATAGGTTACTACAAAGGGCATGCGAATGCTGCGCATTGCCACGATCACATCCCGTTCTCGGGAGGTGGACAGGAAAAATACCATCGTTGCAATCATGGGTAAGATGCGAAAATAGACCACCAAGGCATCGCGGATGCGTTCCCAATAAATGGGGTGTCCCAGGAAGGTGAACAGCACCGAGAATTCTGGGTGAATGCCTCCCAAAATGGTGTAGGAAATCAAGATGATCGTGCCCATTGAGACAGCCACCGGCACGTAAATGCGCATGATGCGCATGTTGACCCGGCTGTAAGCCATCAACAGGATGACGAGAATAAACAAAGCCGCGTTCCATTCTGGAGCTTGGATGAAAAGCGGAAACAGGCTGACTACCAGAAGAAAAAACAGTTTTACAAAAGGATGGATTGCATAAATGGGCGATTCATCGGGCACATAGCCCAGCAGGGTTTTATTCATCCGAATACCTCACGAACAATGAATGAGGGGGCTGGCACTGCCTGCCCCCTCATCGTCACATAATTCGGATCGATCAGGAGAACCAACGCTTGACAAACGCGGGGGTGCGAATTACAACTGCCGAAAGCGCCTTAAGCAGGATGAAATTCAGCACAACCCCTGCCACAACATTGCCGCCAAACCAGCCCCAAATGAACAGAGGCAGCGAATCGGTGGTTAAGAGGTTGAACCCGCGCAAGACAACCAGGGTTGACCACAACGCGCCAAACGCGCTGGAAACCACCATGGAGAGGAAGAAAATCAAATAGTCGCGACCACTTTTCAGGCGCGGGTCGAGCTTGAATTTGCGGAACGCCCAGGCGGGCAGAAAAGCCTGTACCGCATTGGCTGGAATGTAAGCGGCTGAAACATAGAAAGGAGTACCCGCGATGGCATTGGAGAAGAAGGGGAAAATTGCACCTGCGATGACGCCCCAACCGCCAAACCAGATCGCGCCGACCTGTTGGACAGCAATGCCCGTCCAAAAGAAGTTAACCCCAAAACCAAGCGGAAAACTAATTGAACCGAATGCGCCAACAACAAAACCAATGCCGATCAAAAGCGCGGTGATGACAATGTGGATCACACCAATCGAGCGCTTTTCCCCCTTCTGGACCGTCCAAATCTGTTCGGCGGTCAATTCCCCCGGTTTACCTTGGACATCAGCCATACAAACCTCCTTCCTCTTAAATAGAAATATGAAATTGAATAAAAAGATGGGAATGCATGTTTGTCAGACAAGCATGCAGAGATAGTATTAGTATACTGAAGCCGGGGGGTTTGTCAATCACTTATTTTTATTAAGTAATCAGGGAGTTTGGTGAGGTGCAGGTGCGCAATGCCCCGTCCGGCAGGTGAAATTGCATCAAGCGATAAAAACTGCCGGTCTCGTGATAAAGGAAATCACAAACCATTTGCCCATTCTTAGCTTTGGCAGGCTCAGCTTGCAAATGAGTGGCATGCTCAGGACAAACGCTTAGAGCATGAAAAACAGGTTCCTACCCGCCAAATAGTTCGCGGATGGCGTCGTCGGCTTTGCGTGCGCCGGGTTCGTTCATGCCCAGTTCGCGGAAGAAGCTGGCATCGTAGCGGCGTGAGCGCACCAGAATCGGCATACTCACTCCCCAGCCGAGCAGCAGGGCTTCTTCCTTGGGCTGCAGGCGCGCCAGCATACCGCGCAGCGCATCCCGTCCTGCCAGCCCGGACAACACCGCGGCGATGTCCGCCTCGTCGCCCAGCCAGGCGCTGACCCGCGTGCCCAATTGCGACATGACCTCGTCGTAAATCTGCGACGGACGTTGGTCAACGATCAGCAGGGTAACATAGTATTTACGCATTTCGCGCGCAATGGTCGAAAAGGCGGTTTGGGCTGCCATTTCGCGGTTGAGCAGTTTGTGCGCTTCTTCGATCACCACCACCAGCGGGCGCGGCTCGGGGTTCTTGTCCGGGTGTGAGCGGTAGGCATTGGTGCGCTTTTCCCACTCCTGGCGGATGCGGCGGGTGATCAGGTTGGTCACCAGCAGGTAGTCCAGGTCCGATTCGTGCTCGCCAAACGATAGAACCACATGCAGCCTGCCTGCCAGGGCTTCGATGATCTGTTGCAGGCTGTTGGCGGGCGGGTTGGGAATAATGTACGGCTTATTAAATACGCGCTGCAATTTGCTGTGTAAACCCTCGGCAGCTGCTACGTTGACCCCGTTCTGATTCGCCCAGTGCGCCACGCTGTCCGGTGCGGGGATCTTCTTGCCGTTCTCGTCCTCGATCATTGCGCCGTAGCGCATGCGCTTGAACTCGCCGAACCAGTTATCGCCAAACGAATGCCGCAGCGCCTCCAGCGTGGCGGGGGTAGTCTCGCGCAGGTTCAGCTCGCGGGTGAGCATCTCGATGTCCTCCGGCTGGATGTCGCGTTCCGCCAGCATGAGGGTGAAATCCGGGCTACGTCCGCGAATCGAGGCGCTTTCGCCCAACGCAACCACCCGCACGCGGGTTTTGAACTTGTCCGCCAGACCGGGAATTTTTTCTTGGGTGTCCGAGGCGATATCTTCGTAGGCGTACTCGTTGTGCATGTCGAACAACAGCGTCGAGGCTTTGTTGTAATGCACCAGTCCAGCCAGCAGCAGGCGCGTGAGGAACGATTTGCCCGTGCCGGTGGCGCCAAAGATGCCCGACGAGCGTTGGACGAACTTCTCCAGATCGATCGGAATGGGTAGGTTTTGCTCGCGGGTGTAGCCGATGACAAAGTTGCGCTGGTCGGGCTGTCCGAAGATGTTGGCGACATCCACCGCCTGGGCAGCGTGCAGCGGCGCGTGGTGGGCGGGCACAGTCTTGACCGGCTGGGGCTGCAAGCCGCTATCGTCCGGGTGACTGGCGCGCCACGCGTCGTATTCCGGCGATGCCGGGTCGGGTCCCACCTCCTGCATCAACGCAGGCAGGATCTGCAGGTTGGCGTACAGCGTCTGTCCGTGCAGCAGGCTGGCAATGCCCGCCGGCAGGCGTGCCTCGGATTGTTCATCGGCAAAGCGCGGATCGGTGCTGCCCAGCTGGATGTCGGTCACCGTGCCGTAAAAACGCCAGTTGCCGCTCTCGATAACCACAAACGAACCTTCCTTGACCTGTTGGGGCGGGACGGTCAGGCGCACGGTGATGGAGTCCTTCAGGCTGCCGCCGACGACATAGCCGAGGATTGTCTCATGGGGTGGGTTGGCGGGTAGGTTCATGGATGCAGCCCTCTTCAGGATTGGATGATGGAAATATCACTCACCGCGCTGAGCACGTTCATCAACGCGGCGTAATCATCGCGCAGCAGGATGATCAATTCGCGGGTGACTGCCTGTACCCAGCCGGGGTTGCCCAGCGCCTGCTGCGCTTGCCCGGCTTGCTGAATGTGGGCTGCCAGCAGTTCTGCCTGCGGCAGGGTTGCATCGCGCAGGATGTGACGCAGGTAGCCAAAACGCCCGGCGGCGGTGAAGGCAGCTACCTCTTGCCTGGTGCAGATAAAGATCTCATCCAGGCTGAGCGGTGGACGCGGCGGTAGCAGGTGGGCTATCTGCCCGTCTTGCTGGCTGCCGATGAAGATCACACCAATCTCGACTGGCACGTTGCGATTGTTACGGTTGTCGAGCAGCACCTCGTCGGTGACGGCTTCGCTGGTGATTAACTGGCGGATCAAGCCGTCGTCGTCGATCTGGATGTTATGGATCAACCCGAAGATCTGGCTGCCGTCTGCCAGCGGGATGCGCACCATGCCGCCAAAGACGGGCAGATCTAATTGGTTGACACGGCAGCCGATCACGCAGCCGGTGGTGGTGGCGCGCAGCAGGCGCCCAATCCGAAGTGTGCTCATGGTGTGTGCCTCCCTTTTGCTGGCAGATCTTTGAGAGCTTGTTTGGCGCTCTTTTCGCCGACCTCAAGCCCAGCGCCGCGCATGGCGCGGGTGATCATTGCCTGAATTTGTTCCTTTTCCTCGCGGCTGACCAGGGCAATCTCGTGGGCGCGGTGCAGCGCGTAGGGGTAGGGCTGGCTGCCGGTCTGGCGGCACTGCTGCAACAACGCCGCATGCAGCATATCGACCAGTGCCGGGCGCAGCGCCACCCAGCGCGGTATTTCCACCCGCGCCAGCATGCTGTCTTTGCCTTGCGCGGTATTCAGGTAGAAGAAACACGGCATCAGATTCAGGTTGTAATTGCCGAAGCGGCTGCTGCCGGGTGATTGGATGGCGAAGACTGCGCTGCGCTGCCCGGGCTGGAGCAGCCCGGCATACAGGTGATGGTCGCGCACTCCGGCGAGCGGGCGATCGCGCTGCGCATCGCGGGCTTGCTCGATGGGGTAAAGGGTCAGCTCAAGCAGGCGCACCACCAAGTCGCTGGCGGGTTTATCCACGTAGCCGGCGGTGATCACATTCATCTGCGCCATGCGTTCGAGCACCTGCAGGTATTCGCGGAACAACTGATCGAACTGGCGGTTTTCGCGGGGCTCGCGGTACAGCTCCAGGGGTCCATCGGTCAGGGTCAGGATGGCAAAGCTGCCGCTCTCGGCTTCGGCGCGCCGGGCAAGCATGCGCCGCTCGGACAGGTCGCGCTTGAGCGCTACCACCTCCTCGGTCAGCGGGGTGAGCGGGTTGTCCAGGTCTTCGAACAGGTACAGTTCGCTGGCGGTTTCCTCGGCGGGAATGACTCCGCCGCTGGGCTGGATGCGGAAGATGCCGATGTTGATCACCGCGAACTCGATCGGGTCGTGGCGGCTGGGGTTGACCTGTGAGCCGTCGGCTGCCAGCAGCAGCGGCAGAGCGGTCGATTCGGGCACAGCGATGGCGGCGGTCAGGTTTTCGAGCAGAGGAGCAGCACAGCGCAGGCTGGCTTCGCGGCTGGCTGCCTGCTCGACGCGCTCGCGCAGTTCGTCCAGGCTGGCAGCGTGCTGCGCGAGCAGGGCGCGGGCGCGCGCCAGGCGGTCGTCGAGGATAAGCTGGCGCTCACCGGCGCTGGAGCACTTCTCGTTGATCTGGCGCTGAATTTGCAGATAATTGACCGGCATCTTTGCCCCTTCTTATCGAACATTTGTTTCAGATTATACCCGCGCGGCGAACGGCTGACAAGAGCATGAATGCTTAAAAAATGCCGTGCTGGGCGTCCCCTGTGATCCAGAACAGCCAATTGACTTCGCCTGCGCCGGGAATTTATAATGAAAACACGCAGCACAGCGATTCAGCGAAAGGAAGCCCGGCAATGAACCTGAACACCCGGCAGGTAGTCGAAACGTTTTGGGCATTGATGGCAGGCAACGATTTTCACGCCGTCGGTCAGGTATTGAGCGATGACTTCCTGCTCGAATGGCCGCAATCGCGCGAGCGCATTCGCGGTCGGCTGAATTTTGCTCTGGTCAACCAGCACTATCCGGCGCATGGCCCCTGGACATTCACCATCAACCGCATTGTCGCCGGTGAAGACGAGGCAGTCAGTGATGTATGCGTCTCGGATGGAACCGTGACCGCCCGCGCCATTACCTTTTTCGAGATTCGCGGCGGCAAAATAGCCCGCATGGTCGAATTCTGGCCCGAGGACTACCCCGCTCCCAATAACCGCCGCGCCTGGGTCGAGCCAATTGAGGATTGAGTGCGAAAGTTGACCGGCTTGGCTCGTCGGTTCTCATTATAACGATCGCTTTTTATCCGGAGAGGAGATGATCATACAATTCAAATTTGAATTCACCCGTCTGCTGGTGCACAATTTCCGCGACCTGGGATGGCAATCTGATCGAAATTAACCAACCACTGCGCGCCGGTTGAGCGCAGCCAACCGCTCTATGTGGGCGGCGCCAAGCCGCCTGTTGATGAGGAAAACTTATGGCTGTATCACAGCAAACTTCCCACCCGCCTCCCGGCGGCGCTACCTTTACCATCCGTTCTGCGTCTGCCGGTGATCTGGATGATCTGATCGCTCTTGACCCGCTCGCTGCGACGGATGCTGACCGCCTGGCGCACCTGCGCCACGCCGCCAGCACGGGTGAATGCCTGCTGGCGCAGGCTGGCGGGCAAACCATTGGCTTTGCCCTGTTCGATTACGGGTCCTTCGGTAATGGATTTCTCACCTTACTGTACGTTGCCCCTGCATGGCGACGCCACGGCGCGGCTCAAGCGCTGATCCACTACCTGGAGGTGCTTTGCCGCACGCCGAAATTGTTCACCTCGACCAACCTGTCTAACCGTCCAATGCAGGTGCTGCTCGAAAAAGCCGGTTATACCCTCTCCGGCGTGCTCCACTACCTGGATGAGGGTGACCCCGAACTGGTGTACGTCAAATTCCTGCGTCAGGGTGTAGGCTGAGTATGCCGAAGGGTGAAAACCACTTTATCATCTGCGCACCTCTGTTACCCTGATTGTTGACCAAATGGACGCCGCAAGCGCTGAAAAAGCTGTGCAGCGGCTTGTGAAAGTGCTTGTATTTCCACAGCCTTCCGGCAATTCGGTCCGCAAACAAGAATGTTTCCCCCTCTAAAACCGAGTCAAGCCTTAATTTAAAGCTAACGAACTAAAAACATGTTGGGCAAGACTGTTTAAGGTAAAATTCTGCCAATCCCTCACCTCACGAGTCGCCATGAACCCGACTGCCCCCATCCTGGAATTCGACCCCGCCCGCAGCGCGATCCTTGAGCCGCGCCCGGTGCGTCTCAGCCAGCCCGCGCCGCCGCGCGCAGTGCTGTGCTTCTTTGCCGATGTGCTCAACCGCCTGCGCCGCCGTGGTCAACTCAACCCGATTGGACGGCTCAAATCCGAGATCGGACCCAACCCGCTTTACCAGCTGGAAACCGGCGGTGAGTCGCTGCTGGTAGCCCATCCGGGGGTTGGCGCGCCGCTGGCAGCCGGCTTTCTCGAAGAAATCATTGCCCTGGGCGTCGACCGGCTGATTGCCGCCGGTGGCTGCGGGGTGATTGATCCCGCCATCGACGCCGGTCATCCGCTGATCCTGACCGGCGCAGTGCGCGACGAAGGTGTCTCCTATCACTATCTGCCGCCTGGGCGCGAGGTGGCTGCCAGCCCGCGCGCTGTGGCTGCCCTGCAAGCCGCGCTGGAAGCCGTCGGACTGCCCTACACACTTGCCAAAGCCTGGACGACCGATGGTATCTACCGCGAAACGGTTGAACGCCGCGCCCGCCGCCAGGCGGACGGTTGCCAGGTGGTCGAGATGGAAGCCGCTGCCTTCTTCGCGGTGGCTGAGTTCCGCGGGGTGACCTTTGGGCAGCTGGTGTATGGCGGCGACCTGGTGGTGCCGGAGGGCTGGGACAGCCGCGCCTGGCACAAGCGCGCCAGTGATCGTGAGCGCATCTTCTGGCTGGCGGTCGAGGCGTGTTTGCGGTTGTGAGCGCAGGCGAAGCTGTGATATAACAGGGTTATGATCGATTCCGACGCACGCATGCCGGCTTTCGACTACGACCCGACCGCGCTGGTGCTGTTTGGAGGCGGCGGGCACGGTAAAACGCTGATTGAACTGGTGCGCGCCACTGGGACGTTCCACTGGGTGGGGGTGATCGATGATGGGCTGACCCCCGGATCGGACGTGCTCGGTGTGCCGGTGCTGGGCGGCTCCGCGGCGCTGGCGGACGTCTTTGCGCGCGGTACACGCCTGGCGGTCAATGGCGTGGGCGGTATCAACCACCCTGAGGTGCGCCTGCGCGTCTTCGAACTGCTGGCGCAAGCTGGCTTCAACTGTCCGGCAGTCGTCCACCCCACTGCCTGGATCGACTCCTCCGCGCGGCTGGAGGGCGGCGTGCAAGTGCTGGCGCAGTCCTACGTCAGCGCCAGCGCAGTGATTGGCTACGGCAGCGTACTCAATGCCGGGGTAGTCGTCTCCCACGACTGCCAGATTGGGCGCTGTGTCAACCTGTCACCCGGTGCGTTGCTGGCGGGTGGCGTGCACGTGGAGGACTTTGCCCAAATCGGCATGGGTGCAACCGTCAACCTTAATCTGACCATTGGGCGCGGGGCAAGGGTGGGCAACGGTGCCACCGTCAAGGCGGATGTACCACCCGGCGCGGTAGTGTATGCCGGAACGATTCACCCGCCGCGCTAAGACCTGAACAGGAGAGAGAAACTATGTTCCGCAAAAATCCACCTGCCAGTTCTACCCCGCCAGCACCCGCCGAACGGGTCACCTCGGTGCTCGGTCCGGGCATCAACTGGAAGGGCGACCTGCACGGCAGCGGTGGGGTACGCATCGAGGGTACCTTTGAGGGAGATATCGCTGTGCGCGGACTGGTGGTGGTGGGCGAGACCGGGCGGATCAACTGCCCGGAACTGCGCGCTAACACGGTGGTCGTCGCCGGGGCGGTGCGCGGCAACATTACCGCCGAAAAGCTGGAAATCCGCGCTACCGGGCGGGTATGGGGCGACGTGACCACCGTCTCGTTTTCCACTGAGGAGGGTGCTTTCCTGCGCGGTCAGGTACGCATGGAGGAAAGGGTTGAGATTCAGATCGAGCCGGATGAAGAAACGGGTGGTTTGCCGCCCGAAGAGCCCGCCGGACAGGGTTGAGCGCGCCGATGCCGCTGCTGACCTTCAACCAATGGGTCGGGCTGCTCAGTGAAGCGCTCGGCGTGGTGGCTGTGACCCTGCTGCTGGGCATCAGCCCGCGCATCCGCTTGGTTGCGCCGCTGGCATTTCGCTACCCGCGCCGCGAGGGCTGGTTTGCGTTGGGACTGGCTGCCGCGCTGCTGGGGCTTAGCGTGCTGATCTACCTGCAGCCTGGCACCGCTGCCGAGTTTGCCCGCGGCGGGACAGGATCGCTCTACCCGGCGTTGACTCTGGCGGCAGCTGCCGCGGCGCTCAGCGCCGCGGCGCTTGCTTACCGCCGCCAGCCGCTGCGCAGCGTTGGCTGGAACCGCGCGCTGCTCACCCCTGCCTTGCAGGTAGGCATTGCCGTCAGCCTGCTGTCGATCTTTTTGCGCGGCATGCTGCTGCGCCTGCTGGCGGGCGTCAGCGCGGAGCAGGGACAGGCATTGTTGTTGCTGGCGGCAATCGCCCTGGCAGAGGAAACCGCCTTTCGCGGCTATATTCAACCGCGCCTGTCTGCCTGGTTGGGCGCCGTCCCCGGCTGGCTGCTGACCACCCTGCTATTCACCGTTTTCTACCTGCCGCGTGCGCTTGTCCTGCCGCCGGAAACGCAGTTAACCGCGCTGGGCGTTGCCTTGGGGCACGGGCTGCTGGCAGGCTGGATGATGCTTAAAATCCGCCACGTGCTCGCCCCGGCACTCTACCGCACCGTCTCGGGCTGGCTGCTGCTGTTGTTGGCTTAGCCAGGGTTCACGGTTTACCCGTGGGGTGTACCGGCGCGCGGCGCATGAATGGAGTACGCCATCTACTGCCCAGCGCAATGCGTCGCATGTGCAGCCCAGCAAATCCACACTGCGTTCAGGATCAAAGAAGGGTAAAATCATCCCCATGAACCCTTTACCTCCCCCCATGGTACCCATGTCTTCCCCCGACCTGACCGCCGTCGAGCGTGCCGCGGTGCAGGCAGTGCTGGAAACTCCTCACCTGAGCATGGGCAGCCAGATCGAGTTGTTCGAGGCTGCCTTCCGTGCCCACACCGGCTTGCGCCACGCCATCGCGGTCAATTCCGGCACCGCCGGGTTGCACCTGTGTGTGCGGGCTGCGGGCATTCGCAGCGGCGATTGGGTCATCACCACCCCGTTTTCTTTCGTTGCCTCGGCTAACGCGCTGCTCTTCGAAAATGCCGTGCCGGTTTTTGTGGACGTGGACGAGCGCACCGGCAACATCGACCCGCAGCAGGTTGCCGAAGCCGCCCGCGATCTTTCTGCCGGGGGAGCCGCAGCGCGCCGCTGGCTGCCGCGCCGCGGCGCGGAACAGCCCGGCGGGCTTGCCCCGCATGAGAGGGGTCTGAAAGCCATTCTGGCGGTGGATGTGTTTGGGCAGCCCGCTGATTATGACCGGCTGCAGCAAACCGCCCGCGTCCACAACCTGCGCCTGATCGAGGATTCGTGCGAGGCACTCGGCGCAGCCTACAAAGGGCGCGTGGTCGGCACGCTCGGCGATTACGGCGTGTTTGCCTTCTACCCCAATAAGCAGATTACCACCGGCGAGGGCGGGCTGATCGTCACTGACGACGATGCAGCCGGTCAGTTGATGCGCGCCCTGCGCAACCAGGGGCGCGCGCCGGGCGACACCTGGCTGCAGCACACGTTTTTGGGCTACAACTACCGCCTGGATGAGATGAGCGCCGCGCTGGGTGCTGCCCAGATGCAGCGCCTGGACGAACTATTGCACAAGCGCGATCAGGTTGCCGGCTGGTATCACACGCGCCTGGAGCGCATTCCCGGCGTGCAGCCGCCGCAATTGGAGCCGTTCACCACCCGCGTATCGTGGTTTGTGTATGTCATCCGTGTCGAGCGCGGCATCGACCGTGCCGCTCTGGCGCAGCGACTGGCGCAACGTGGCATCCCCGTCCGTCCGTATTTCCTGCCCATCCATTTGCAGCCCTACATGGTCGAGCGATTTGGCTACCAGCCGGGCGATTTCCCGGTCACCGAGGACCTGGGCGCGCGCGGGCTGGCGCTGCCTTTCTCCGGCGTGATGAGCGAGGAGCAGGTCGAGCTGGTCTGCCGCACGCTGGAACAGGTGTTGTAGGCATGGAAGCCGACGAAGCACAGGTGTTTCTGCCACCGCGCCGGCGCGGTTTGATCTTTCACCTGCTGCTGGGCGTCTTCCTGCTGCTGGGCAGCACGGGCAGCCTGATTATAGCGCTCAACCCCGCTCAAACGTGGCGGGGCAACCCGCCGCAGGGTGGGGCGTTCGTTCTTCTTCTGTTGCTGGCGCTGCTGTTCTTTGCCCCGCTGCCGTGGGCTTTCTACCGCGGCTATGCTTTGATGAATGCCTCTTACCGCCTGGAGCGTGACGGTTTGCGCCTGCGTTGGGGGTTGCGCGCCGAGGATATCCCCCTGCCGGAGATCGAGTGGGTGCGCCCGGCGGCAGAGTTGGGCTTTCCTTTGCCTCTGCCGCGCGCGATTGCGCCGGGGGCGGTGCTGGGCGTGCGCCAGGTTGCCGAACTGGGTACGGTCGAATTTCTTGCCTCCGAGACCAGCAATCTGCTGCTGGTGGCTGCCAGCGAGCGGGTATACGCCATTTCTCCGCAGGATGTGCGCGCTTTCACCCGCGCTTTCCAGCGCACCATCGAACTGGGTAGCCTGACCCCGCTGACGCGCTACTCGGCGCAGCCGGCGGCTTTCGCCCGCCGGGTGTGGGACGACCGTCCGGCACGCGCCTTTTTGGTTGCTGGGCTGGTACTTACCCTGCTGCTGCTGGTCTGGGTGGCGCTGGTCATCCCCGCCAATCCGGCGGTGTCGCTTGGCTTCGACAGCCAGGGCAATCCACTGCCGCCCGTGGCGGGTGAGCAGTTGCTGCTGCTGCCGGTGCTGGGCATCCTCATCTATCTGGTCAACCTGTTGAGCGGAATCTACTTCTACCGCCGCGAGCCCAGCCGCCCGGTGGCATTCATGCTGTGGGTCGCTTCGGCGTTCACCCCGTTGCTGTTTATGATCGCGGTGGCGATCATCACCCTGTGAGGTCAGGAGACAGTCGTGCCAAACGCGTTTGGAGAGTCGTTTTCGTGGCTGCAATTGCTTCTCGGCTTTGGTCTGGCGGCGCTGATCTCGCTGGCGGCGTATGCTGCCCGTTCCCTCAGCCGCAGCGGTACGGCTGCTGCCACCTTACTGGGCATGGCAGTGTTCGGACTGGGCGGTCTGCCCTGGGCGGCGCTGCTGTTGGGCTTCTTCATTTCCTCCAGCCTGCTTTCGCGCCTGTTCCGGCGGCGCAAAGTGGTGGTGGATGAAAAATTTTCCAAGGGCAGCCAGCGTGACGCGGCTCAGGTGGCTGCCAATGGCGGCATCGCCGGGCTGCTGGCGCTGTTGCAAGCCGCGCTACCCGAATCGCCGCTGCCCTGGCTGGTGGCGGCGGCTGCCCTGGCAGCTGCCAACGCCGACACCTGGGCAACCGAACTGGGTGTGCTCAGCCCGGTTGCGCCGCGCCGCATCACCACCGGCAAGCCGGTTGAGATGGGCGCCTCCGGCGGGATTACCCCGCTGGGCACACTGGCAGCCCTGGCGGGAGCCTTGTTTATTGCCGCTATTGCCGCGTTCTTTCCGCCCGCAAATATCAACCTGCCGCTGGTGGGCGTGCTGCTGGCGGTGACCCTGGCGGGTCTGGCGGGCAGCCTGGTCGATTCGCTGCTCGGCGCAACGGCGCAGGCGATTTACTTCTGTCCCCGCTGTGGCAAGGAGACCGAACGCCACCCGCAGCATACCTGTGGGACGGATACCCGCCCGCTGCGCGGCTGGGGCTGGCTGAACAACGACGGAGTTAACCTGTTGTGCACCCTCAGCGCGGGTGCGCTGGCGGTGCTGGCGGGCGGCGTGCTGATTGCCGCAGCGCCCTTGCCCGCTACGAGTGTTTTGGGAGGTGGCGCCATGAAATTGACCTCAAACGCTTTTCAGGATGGGGAAACCATTCCGGTCGAATACACCTGCAGCGGTGAAGATCGCTCCCCTGCGCTGGCGTGGAGCGGTATCCCGCCTGCTGTGCGCAGTTTTGCCCTGCTGGTCAACGATCCGGACGCCCCAGGCGGGGACTTCATCCACTGGGTGGTGTACAACCTGCCTGCGCGCAGCGATGCGCTGCCCGAAGGTGTGCCCGCCCGCGAGTCGCTGGCTGCTGGTGGTACACAGGGGCGCAACGATTTCGGCAGAACTGGCTACGGCGGACCCTGCCCGCCGCCGGGCAAACCCCACCGCTACATCTTTACCCTCTACGCGCTCGACTTGTCCCCCGACTTGCCGCCCGGTTTGACCGCTGCCCGCCTGCGCGCGGCGATCCAGGGGCATGTTCTCGACCAGGCAACCCTGACCGGTTTATTCCAGCGCTGATCTCGCCCGCGGCGGGTCAATCGTCCTTGCCAGTGTCGTCATCTCCGCCGGGGTCGTCGTTGCTGCCTTTGCCGGAATTGTCATCTCCGCCGGAGTCGTCGTTGCTGCCCTTGCCGGAGCTGTCATCCCCGCCGGAGTCGTCGCCGCTGCCCTTGCCGGAGTTGTCATCCCCGCCGGAGTCATCATCACCACTCTTGCCGGAGTTGTCGTCGGTGGCGCGTAGCTGTGGGCTCGGCTGGATGGTTACGGGCAGCGGGCTGAGGGTGGCTGAATTCTCCACCACACCCGCCCCGCGGATGCTGAGCGCAAGAAATTCATTTACGCCGGTGCGCAGCGCAGTGATGCCCACAAAATCGCCCACCTGTGGTGTGCCGAGGATCTCGCTCAGCGCACTCAACCGCATTCGGACGCCGTCCACCAGCCACTCGTCGTCGCTTTGCGCCTGGATGACGCCGCGAATCTGGAACAGGCGCACGCTCAGGCGACTGACCAGCAGTCCTTCGTCGCTGTGCACCCTGCCTTCTACATCCACGTAGCTGCCAATCATCTTGGCTGCCGCGGCAGCCAGGTCGGGATCGAGTGTGAAGCTTACCTCTGCCACCGACCAGCGCGAGGATTCCTCGGCGCGCAAAAAGCCGCTAAACGCCACCTGCTGGGTGCGTCCTGCGGCAATCAACTGGCGCACTTCCTCAGCGCGGCGCAAATCGAAGGCGTCGGAGAGGATCAGCCTGTTAAGCGCGCCACTGGTCAGATCGAGTTGCACCCGTTCGACCGAGCGTTTGACTCCGTACAGCGGCTGACCGGGCAGCGAGCGCGCCGATGCCAGCGTGGAGGCGAACAAGCCGGTCAAAATGACCATCAACGCCAGTAGCAGGGCATTGGCAAAGCGCGGCAGGCTGAACAGCTGCCAGCGGCGGGGTTTTTCAGTCTGCGCCGCTGCCGCTTCCAGGAATTGGGCGCGGCTGCGCATTTGCCCGCTGACCGGCGGCAGGTTGTGTCCTGCGTAATGAGCTGCCCGTGCGCCAAGCAGCAGCGGGCGCAGCGCCTCTGCCTGGGCAGGGTAACTTGCCACGACGGCTTCCAGGCTCTCGCCTGCTTCAAGCCGCTGCAGGCATTCATCCAAAAGTTGAGCGATATCGGTAGGCTGCATGGCTTACCTGCTCCCTTCCAACTGGCGGCGCAGCGCCGCCAGTGCACGAAATTGCAATACCTTGACCGCCTCGATGGATTTCTTCATCACCTGGGCGGTTTCCTGAACCGATAAGTCCTGCGAAAAGCGCAGCGCCAACACGTGTTGCTGGTCAGGCGTCAGCAGATGCATGGCGGAGCGTACCTGGTGCACAGCCAGCGCGCGCTCGGTCTCCTCCGCCGGGTTGTGCCCGTTGGAGACGGTTTCGTGATCTTCCAGCGGCGCGGTGGGGTGACGGTAGCCCTGGCGGTAGTGATCCTGGATCAGATGGTGGGCGGTGCCGTACAGCCACGCCCGCAAACTGTGAATGTCCTGGCTGCTGCTCTTCAGAAAATTCAGCAGCCGTAAAAACACTTCGGCGGTGATGTCTTCGCATACCTGCAAATCGTCCACCCGGTAAGAGACATAACGGAATACCAACGGATAAAAATGATCGTGCAGCGCCGCCAGTGCCTGCGGTTCGAAGCGCTTTGCCCGCTGGAGCAGCGCGGCGGTGTCTTCGCTTGGGGAGGTGTAGGTGGCTGGTGAACGGACGCTCATGATCCAAAAACCTGTTTCAAGTTCATTATAGACCCGATTATGGTCAGTTTTTATGGGTTTGCCGGGTGCGAGGGACATTCACACCCGGCTTTCACCGCTACTTTTCATTAGCAGCGTACCATTGGATCAGTCATCCTTGCCGTAATCATCGCCGCCTTTGCCATAATTGTCATCATCATCATCGTCATCATCGCCGCTGCCCTTGCCGGAGTTGCCGCCTTTGCCGGAGTTATCGTCATTACTGTCGTTGCTGCCTTTGCCGGAATTATCATCATCGGTGCCGCTCTTGCCGGAGTTGTCGTCTCTGCTGGTCAGTTCGATCTCACGCGCCAGGTACGAGCCATCCGATTGCAGGGAAGCGTGTACCTTGACCATCACACCCACTGCCAGTGCGCCTTTAATCTCGGTCGAGGCGTTGGTGCGCACCGTCCTGCCGCCAATCACCAGCACACCGTTCTGAATGCCGTCGATCTTACCGATGAATTCCACTTCACCGTTCGACGCGCCGGGGGTCTTGGTTTTCTGAGCGTCGTCCCCGGGTAGGGCGGGTTCGATCTCGCGCGCCAGGTAGCTGCCGTTTGATTGCAGGGTGGCGTGGACTTTGACTTTCATCCCAACCGCTAGGTTGCCTTTGATTTCCGTCGAAGCATTGGTGGTAACCGTCTTGCCGGAGATCATGTACATACCGTTGGAGATGCTCTCGATCACGCCAAAGAACTCGCTCTCGCCATTTTTGCCATCGTCCACACCGGGGGTCTTGGTCATCTTGGGACCATCTTCCAGCTGGATCTTGTCAGCAACCATGGTGCCGTTGACAATGCGTCCCTCCACCTCGACGAAACTGCCCACCAGGATATTGGCAGAGATGGTCGTGCTGGCGCTGACGCTGACCGGGGTGGACGAGATCATCCACTGGTCGGTGCCAATCGATTGAACGAAACCGTAGAACTTGAAACTGTTGGAATCGTCGTCCGAGAGGTATAGTTTGACCGACTGGGCATAACGCGAGTCGTCGGGCAGCAGCACGGCTTTGACTTGCACGCGGTCGCCGGCTTTGAGCGCCGAAACGACCACCGACTGGTCGTCGATGCGGAAGAACTGCCCGTCCACAACCAGCGAGTCGCTGGAAATTTGCTCCACGCTGCCTTTGAGCTCGATGCGCGCCAGGCGCACATTGCTGTCATCGCCGCTGATCTGGGCTGGGGCTGCCGCAGAGAGGGTAGCGGAGGCATCGGCAACCAGCGGGGCGCAGCCAGCCATCACGATCAATGCCAGGGCTGCCAGGACAATCAACTTTCTGAGAGGTTTTACACGCAGTGTGTTCATTTTTTTCTCCTTGAACAGGTTATTGGTGTTTTGCTACCTGTTTAGTCGCAATTAACCCGGAAAAGTTACGGGTATCCGGCGACCAAATCATCACCAGCAACCCTTCCCAGCGTGGAAAAAGCCGTTTCAGCCCGCCAGCTGCGCAGGACACGCAGCGGAAGTAGGGCGGCATAACCTGTGGGTCGCGCAGGGTGACAAAGCCAAAGCGGGCGTAAAACGGCTCCAGCGCGGCGCGGCAGGTCAGGTAGAGCGGCGGCGAGTTGTGCGCCAGCAGCTGTTCGATTATCGCGCGGGCAACCCCACGCCCGCGCCAGCCGGGCGCGACAACGATTGAAGCCAGTTCGCGCGCGCCGCCGCGGTGCGGCTTGATCTGCCCGCAGGCAATGATTGTGCCGCGTTCGTCCAGCGCCAACCAGAAGCGCCGCCAATCCAGCCCAAGCGGGTTGAGCCGCTCGCTGTACACCAGGCGGCGAATGGTGGCGGCGTCCGTTCGTTTGGCGCGGCGCAGGCGCATCATTCGGGATAAAAGATGTAATCGATGTTGCCGGGCGAATGACCTTTTTCGGTCAGCGCCTGCGCCAGCTCGGAATGGTGCTGCATGCCGTGCAGGATCACGTGCTGCAGAATCTTCCACACCGCGAAGGTGTGTTCCTGGCTGCGCCAGTCGGTTAACCGCAGATTGCCTTCGATCTGCTGTGCGGAAAGACTCTCCAGCAGCACCTGCCAGGCAGCCTGTTCGCGGTCGAGCCCTTCGCGCAGCGTTGTCAGGTTAGGGTAATTCTGCGGCTGGAACGGGGCAGTTTGTTTGCCGCTTTCCAGCCCCAGCCGCCAGGCAGCGGCGGTGCGCAGTAAGTGAAAGAACAGGTCATGGATCGAGCCGTGTCCGTAGCCGCGCGGCTGGTGATAATCCTCGGCGCTCAAACCGGCAGCCGAATCCATCAAACGGCGGGTCAGGTCGAAGTGATAGGCAAATAGCGATTGGAACAGGGTTTTACTGAACATGCGCGGCTCCTTTCACTGCGAGGGTTGCGCCAGGCGGATGCAGCCCGCCAGACACTATCACAGAATCCTGACAGGATTATAAAACAACCCGCCAAAAGCGGGCGGGTTGGCGCAATGCATGGCGACAAGGTGCTAAATTTCCACCATGCTCGGCAAACGGTTGGAGATCGATTGAAAAAACACATGCTTTGATGGTATAAAGAGAATGCAAACGAGGCGCATGCCTTGTGATGGAGTGGGTTGGGGGGAAATCTGGGCGTTTCGAAGGCGGGGTCTTTCGGAGAGGAGGGGAGAACCCATGGACGCCAATCTGCGTTACCAGCTGGCGCGCGATGAGCAGATCGATGAGTTCCTCGAGCTGCTCCAGGCAGATGCCGGCAGTTACCTGCACCCAACGCTGGAGATGATGGGCTGGTCGTGGGCGGAGTTTGCCAGCCGGGTGCGCGGCGTAGGACGGGTGTATTGCGTGTACTGCGGTGATGAGAAGGTGGGCTGCTACTGGATCGAGGAGCGCGAACGGGTGCTGCACCTGCACGGGATTGTGGTAGCGCGCGCCTGGCAAGGTCAGGGAATCGGCACGCGGGTGCTGGCGCACCTGGCGGAAGAGTACGCCAGCCGCGTGGATGTGATCGAACTGGGCGTGCACGATTCCAACCCGCGCGCCAAAGCGCTGTACGAGCGGGAGGGTTTCCACACCGTGCAGGTCGTGCCGGAGGTGGGGTTCACGATCATGCAGCGCCAGCTGGTCAAGTGAACCTGTTGAAAGGTGTGAATGGCTGCCTGCCGTACACCTCGGCGTACCCTGAAGGGCACATAAGGTCGGTGTAGGCTAGGGGCAAGCTAAGCCAGATTGTGCGGTGAGCCCGCCGAACCGCACAATCAAAAACAGGCGCGCAAATATGTACACGTATTGCGAAGGCATCAGGCGCGGCGGGCGCGTAGGTACTCCTTAACCGCCTGGCGGACGAACTCCGCCAAACCGGGCTGCATGCGCTCGAAATTGGCGTGGAAACGCGTGTCGTTGACGTAACCATCCGCCAGCGCCAACAATTGCTCGTCGTTTGGACTCCAGAAGTAGTCCATGTGCTTACGCCAGCGCTCCACGCAGGCGCGTGCGGCGGGCGAATCCGCCCCGGCGGGCATGGCTGCGATGAATGCCTCGTACACGGCTCCGCCCTCCCTCAGGATGCGCTCCTTCTCGATGGCGGTGTAGCCTTTCCACTTCTGACTGGAAGCTTTGACGATTTCCGCATCGTACAACTGCATGGCTTCCTGCTCGTATTCAGCCTGCTGCTCCTCGCTGAAGCCTTTAAACATCGATGCCGGTTGCATGGGTTGAATTCCTTTCAGGTATAACAGGGTGTTGTTCACGGTGGCAATCAACAATTCCAGCTGGTGCACGCGGCGGCGCAATTCCTCGCGGTGCGACTCCAGTGCGGTGAAGGTGTCAAAGTCCGCGCGGTCGAGGATCGCGCCAATCGCTGCCAGCGGTAAATCCAGTCGACGGTAGAGCAGAATTTGCTGCAGGCGCAGCAACGCCTGATCATCGTAGCAGCGATACCCGTTCTCCATGCGGCGCGAAGGCTTCAGCAAACCGATCTGGTCGTAGTAGTGCAGCGTGCGCGGGGTTACCCCCGCCAGCCGGGCAAGTTGTTTTACCGTGTACATAGTGTCAGTATAAACTGTGACGTTACGTTAAAGTCAAGAGGCAATTTTTATATGGGTTTTCGCCACACCTGATACAGACTCAGTCGTCCGCCTTCACCGTCCGATTCGAACGTCTCGACGATCATAAACCCGCTTTCCTGCGCCAGGTTGCTCAATTCCTCCAGCGAAAACAGGTGGACGTAACGCAGCCCGACCTGCTCCGCCTGCCCCGGAAGCGCGTGGCGCCAGTCGAGCAGCGTATCGCCCGGCTCCACTTCCGCTGGATCGATTCCGGCGCGCTGCCACGGCTGGATGCGTGCTCGCCAACGGGCTGAGTGCTGAAACTGCCACTCAGAGTGGATAAACACCCCTCCCGGGGGCAGCAATTGGTGCACTTCCCCCAGCACCCGGCGTCGCATGTCACCGGAAGGCAGGTGATGCAGCACGGCGAATGCCAGGGCGACATCGAACGGGAAAGCAGCCGCCTGTTCGACCCATGCCGGGTCAGCCAGGTCGGCGCGGGCAAAGCGAATGTCCACCCCGCCGGGCGGAGCATTCCGCAGTGCCATGCGCGCCTCCGCCAGCAGCGCGGGGGAAGAATCCAGCCCCAGGTACGAGCCGGTCTGCCAGCGCCGGTCGAGTTCAAGCGCCAGCGCACCCGACCCGCAGCCCAGGTCGAGCAGCCGCCCGCCGACCGGCAGGTTGTCGATCACCCGACGCACGCCTGGCTGGATGCGCCTGCGGGTGGCGGCAAACGCCGCCCCGAATGTCTGGTAAAATTGGGCATTGATCTGCAATAACGCGTTGACCGTTTCTGCTTTCATGGCTGCCCTGTAGACAAGGTTGACTTACCGGTATCATACCCCAAATTGAGCCACCATGGACAAGCAAATCTGGCTGGCAAAACGCCAGTTGACCCCCGAAAAAATGGAACATGCCCGTACAATCCTTGAGGAGGTGCGCGCTGGCGGCGAGGTGTTCAAAGCTGTGCGCCGCCGTCCGCTGCCCGATGGCGGCTACCTGTCCAAGTCGATGTTGATAGCAGCGTACCGCGCCCTGGTGGAAAGCGGCGACTGGCAGGCGGATGATGACCTGTTGGCGCGCATCCGCATGAAGCCGGTGCGCACCCTTTCTGGCGTGACCACGGTAACGGTGCTGACCAAACCATACCCCTGTCCGGGTAAGTGCATTTTCTGCCCAACCGACGTGCGCATGCCCAAAAGTTACCTGCCGGACGAACCCGGTGCGGCGCGCGCTTTCCAGAACGATTTTGACCCGTATTTGCAGGTGCAGACCCGTCTGGCTTCCTACCATGCTAACGGTCACCCGACCGACAAGATCGAGCTGCTCATCCTGGGTGGCACGTGGAGCGCCTACCGGCGCGATTACCAGGAGTGGTTCGTCAAACGCTGCTTTGACGCGCTGAATGGCTTCGACACGCCGACGCTGGCGGATGCCCAGCGCGCCAACGAGACTGCTGCCAGCCGCAACGTTGGGCTGGTGATCGAGACGCGCCCGGACGAGATCACCCCGCGCGAGATTGCCTGGCTGCGCTACCTGGGGGTGACCAAGGTGCAAATGGGGGCGCAATCGCTGGATGATGCCATTCTTGCCCTAAACCAGCGCGGACACACCGCCGTGGATACGTTGCGCGCCACTGTGCTGCTGCGCGCGGCAGGCTTCAAGGTGGTGCTGCACTGGATGCCCAACCTGCTCGGTGCGACTCCTGCCAGCGACCGGGCAGACTTCACCCGGCTGTGGCAGGGCTACTGCCCGGATGAAATCAAAATTTACCCCTGCCAGCTGCTGGAAAATACCGAGCTGTACGCTTACTGGCAGCGCGGCGAATACCACCCCTACACCACCGCCGAGTTGATCGAGCTGATCGCCGATCTCAAGCCGGGCATCCCGCCCTACTGCCGGGTCAACCGGGTGATCCGCGACATTCCCTCTACCCACGTGGTGGAGGGCAACCGCCGCACCAGCCTGCGCATGGATGTGCTGGCGGAGCTGGAGCGGCGCGGGCAGCGCTGCGGCTGCATTCGCTGCCACGAGGTTCGCGGCGAGCGGGTGGATGCCAGTGCGCTGCATTTGGAGGATTTCATCTACCCGGCAGCCTACGCCGAGGAGCATTTCCTGCACTTCCGCACCGCCCAGGGGCAGATCGCTGGCTACCTGCGCCTGTCGCTGCCTGCCACAGGCGCGCCCAGCCTGGGGCTGCCCGACCTGGACGGCGCGGCGCTGATCCGCGAGGTGCATGTGTACGGGCAGTCGCTGCCGGTGGGTGTGGATCAGGAAGGGGCTGCCCAGCACGCCGGGCTGGGCAGGCAGCTGATCCGCGCAGCGGAGCGGATAGCCCGGCGGCAAGGCTTCCGCCGCATGGCGGTCATCGCGGCGGTTGGCACGCGGCACTACTACCACCAGCGCGGCTTTACCATGGGGGAATTGTACATGGTCAAGCCGCTGAACAGCCATTCTGCAGCCTGATATTGGGCTTATGGGGCATATCCTGCACCCATGGGCATGGTGCGGCGGGCTCACCAAACCCCGGTCGGAAGATTGCCTGCTTGTGCTGTACTAAATGCATTGCGGCAGGGAGCTACCCCTGTGCAGCAGGAAAAATATCCCAAAAGCGGCTACAATACATACACACCTTGTACCGGAGACGAACCCTTGTCGCTCAACTGGATGGATGTCACCACATTATCGTTCAACAACCTGCTGCTGCTCGAAAAGGTCCAGCTCAGCTGGCTGCCTGGCTGGCTGCCGCCCGTCGAACTGGCGCTTGCCCTGCGCGCCAACCCGGTG
Organism: Bellilinea sp.; assembly: GCA_034411135.1. Lineage (GTDB taxonomy): Bacteria > Chloroflexota > Anaerolineae > Anaerolineales > Anaerolineaceae > Bellilinea. The sequence goes on along the minus strand of DAOUMN010000079.1, from coordinate 31,026 downwards.
GTGGAGTGGTACCTGCGCCACAAATGCCCCGAACTCAACCCCTGGCTGGACAAGGTGATGGCGCAGCCGCTGCTTGCCGCCGACGGCGCAGCGGTGCGCGCCGCGGAGGTTGCCATCCTGCAAAGGCTGGAAGACCTGCTGGTATACGCCATTGACCCCGACCTGTACGACCGCCAGCCATTCCTCGGCTGGGATTCGCGCGAACTGACCAGCCTGGCGGATTTCACCGACAGGACGGTGCTAGATATCGGCGCGGGCACCGGACGGCTGGCGCTGAGTGTCGCCCCGCTGTGCCGGGTGGTGTTTTGCGTTGAACCGGTTGCCAACCTGCGCGAAACTATCCACCGCAAAGCCCGCCAGCGCGGGCTGGATAACGTTTATGCGCTGGATGGGCTGATTACCGCCATTCCCTTTCCTGCTGGTTTTGCCGACCTGACCATCGGCGGGCACGTTTTCGGCAACGACCTCTCAGCGGAATGGGAGGAACTGACCCGTGTCACCCGCCGCGGCGGAATGATCATCCTCTGCCCGGGCAACAACGATGCCGACAATGCTATTCACGCCTTCCTAAGCGCGCAGGGCTGCCACTGGTCGCGCTTTGAGCAGCCCGGCGACGGGTGGAAACGCAAGTACTGGAAAACGCTTGACCAAGGCGGCGGCGGATGAGCGAAGCCAATCCCGACCCCGCCTTCCTGCATACCCTGATCACCCCGCGCCTGAGGCTGGCGGCGCTCGGCCCGGGCGCGCTGCGCGAACTGATCGAACAGCCCGCCGTGCTGGAAGCCCGGCTCGACCTGCCGCTGGTAGCACAGCTGATCACCCCTCCGGCGCGGCGCGCAATTGGCATAAAGCTGGAAAAAATGGCGGCTGCGCCTGTCAAGGCGCAACCCTGGTTCACTTACTGGCTGATCATCCTTACTCATCTGCCGCTCGGCATCGGGCTGGCGGGCTTCAAAGGCGTGCCGGACGCAGACGGCGCGGTCGAGATCGGTTATGGCATGGCTGAGTCACAGCAAGGGCACGGCTATATGGGCGAAGCCGTCCGGGCGCTGATTGACTGGGCGTTCCAACAGCCCGCCTGCCGCGCAGTGACCGCCTGCCAGGTGCGGCATGATAACGTGGCTTCGCAGCAGGTGCTGCTGAAGGCAGGTATGCGCCGGTTTGCCGAAGACCCTGGCGGTCTGTCTTTTCGCATCGATCGGACCGCCATCGGATAATTGCACCGGTTGCGTCGTTCACTGGCGCGCCACCCAAGGAGGCACATGATGAAACCCAGCGGATACGCGGTTGAACTGTATTTCGACCCCGAAAGCGAGCAGCGCATCCTGGATTTGCGCCGCGCGTTGATTGAGCAGGGCTACACCGCGTTGCGCGACCTGCTCGAATTTCGCCCGCATATCAGCCTGGCGGTCTTCGACCAAGCACATCCCGACCAGCTTAACCCGCTGGTGTTCGACTTCTCGGCTGTCCTTGCGCCGTTTGAGTTCCGCTTGAGCGCGGTGGGCACATTCCCGACCGCTGAAAACGTGATCTTTCTTGCTCCGGTGCCCACGTTCACCCTGCTGGATTGCCACCACCGCTTTCACCAGCGCCTGGCGCAAACATCCCTGACCTGCTGGACTTATTACCTGCCCGGGCAGTGGGTGCCGCATTGCACGATCGAAGTCAACATCCCCGCCGAGCGCTTTGCCGCCGCGCTGGACTTTACCCGGCGGATCTTTCAGCCGGTTGAGGGGCGTTTTGAGTCAATTGGCGTGATTGAATTTCGCCCGGTGGTCGAGCTGGCTACCTGGCGGCTGTCCGGTGCGGCGGATTGAGCCGCTTGCCACGCCTGATTTTACCCCGCCATTGCCGTTGCTTGTTGCGCCGTTTGCGCCCAATTGCCGTATAATACCGTCAGAAGCGCAAGTAGATTCAGTAAAATGACCCGCGGTCAATCCAAGCCGACGCTTTTCCAATCCACCATGAGGATAAAATCATGAAAACGTTGCGTATGCTTGCCCTGTCCAGCCTGATTGCTGGTCTGCTGGTGTTTGGGCTCAGCCTGCTGGAATACCTGGCGTTGAGCGACATTCACAACGACTACGTCAGCCGCTCGGTGCTGGAGCAGTTCAGCATTTCCGCCGCCAGCCTGCCCGACTGGAGCACCGCGGCAGGCGAGTGGCAGGTTGTGGTGGTTACCCGCTTTGCCAGCATCGGTTTTCTTGCCCTCAACACCCTCGTTTTAGGGTTGTGCTGGCGCACTCTGCGGCGCAGCGCTCAGCCAGCCAATTGACATCCCCTTGCAGGCGTTGGCATGCTGAGTTACCTTTCGGATGAAATTACCCACCTCGACCTGCAAACCTGGATGCGTGCTGCCCTGCACGAGGCGGAGCTTGCCGGACAGGCGGGCGAGCTGCCCATTGGCGCAGTGATTGTCATTGACGGCAGGCTGATCGCGCGCGGGCGCGCCCGCCACAACGAACTGCGCAGCCAGGTGCGCCACGCGGAGATGAATGCCATTCTCGAAGGCGGCGAAGCGCTGTGGCTCGACTTCAACCGCGCGGTGCTGTTCACCACCGTTGAACCCTGCCCGATGTGCCTGGGAGCAGCGGTCATGGCGGACATCCCACACATCGTTTATGCCCTACCCGACCGGAATGTCCAATCGGCGCGCACTCTGGAACACAACCCTTACGTGCGCCGCCACGTTCGCAGTTATACCGGCGGCGTGTTGGCGGATGAATCGGCGGCTGTTTTCGCGCGCTACAACCCGCAGGCACTGGCGTACATCCAAACCGGCGGTGGATGACGGGGCGCGTAAAGGAGGGTATGGATCACAACGAAGTAGGACGTTATTGGAACGAAAACGCCGCCGCCTGGACGCACCTTTCGCGCGCCGGGTATGACGTCTATCGCGACCAGCTCAACACGCCCACCTTTTTGGCAATGCTGCCGCCGGTCGAAGGGCTGGGCGGGCTGGATATCGGCTGCGGCGAAGGCGCCAATACCCGCCTGCTGGCGGCGCGCGGTGCACGGATGTGCGCGTTGGACATAGCCCGTGTGTTCCTCGGTTATGCTACCGAGAGCGAGCGGCAGCAACCACTGGGTATCCGTTACCTGGCAGCTAGCGCGGTCGAACTGCCCTTTCCGGCGGCGACCTTCGACTTTGCCACTGCTTTCATGTCCTTCATGGATATTCCCGAAACCGACCGCGTGCTGGCGGAAGCGCTGCGCGTGCTCAAGCCGGGTGGTTTCCTTCAATTCTCTATCACCCACCCGTGCTTCGATACACCCCACCGCCGCAACCTGCGCGACACGAACGGGCGCACCTATGCCTATGAAGTGGGTGACTACTTTCGCTGCCTGGAAGGCGATATCTCTGAATGGATATTCAGCGCCGCGCCACCCGAGGCGCGCCAGGGACTGTCCAACTTCAAGGTGCCGCGCTTCACCCGCCCGCTTAGCCGCTGGCTCAACCGGCTGATCGATCTAGGCTTCGTGCTTGAGCAGTTCGCTGAACCGTGTCCCGATGACGAGACCGTGCGCCGCCACCCCAATATTCAGGACGCCCAGGTGGTGGCTTACTTCCTGATCATCCGCGCGCGCAAGCCGGGTTGAATCAATCCGCCGGAGCGGGAATGGATTTGCTGTACAGGCGGTGGCTTTTGTAAAAATCGATCCCCAGCGAGCGCAGTTCGCGCAGCATCCGCTCGTTGTTCGCGCCAATCTGCACCACCTCGATGTGCTCGAATCCGCGGGCGTGAATACTCTTGTGTAGTTCGCTGAACAGGATGGCTGTGCCGCCCAGTCCGCGGTGTTCCTCCATGATTCCTGCACCATTGATGTTCAACCAGCGCGTGCGGCGCATCTCCACCAGCCAGTCTAGCCAGCCAAACGGCAGCAGCCGCCCGCGGGTGCGCTGCAGCGCCGCGGAAATATCAGGGTATGCCAGCAGGAACCCGACCGGCTGATCGTCTTTGAGCAGAATTTTGATCAGACTCAGGTCGGCGAAGAACAGTACCTGGCGCAGGATGGCTTGCACCTCGGCATCGCTGACCGGTGCGTTGCCGGGCGTATCGACGATCGCGCGGTTGTACATCGCGCTCAGGCGTGGGATCATGCGGCGCAGCTCTGCCCTTGAACGGAATTGTGCCACGCGGTAACCGCGTTTTTCGATCACCCGCGCGGCAATCTGGTGGATGGCGGGTGGAAAGGCAGCGTTGCCGTCCAGGTAGCCGGAAAGAATTTCCTCACCTGACTCAAAACCGCAGGCTTCCAGTAGCGCAGGGTAATACGGTGGATTGTAAGGGATGCCGAACGCCGGGCGGTATTCGAAGCCGCGAGTCAGCAAGCCGATGGCATCGAAGGGGGAGAAGCCCCTGGGACCCAGCAGTCGCCGCGCGCCCTGGCGGGCAGCCCATTCCTCCCCAGCGGCGAACAGCGCCCTGGCGGCAGCGGGCTGGTCGGTCGATTCGAATAGATAGAAGAAGGCGGTGTGTTCGTTGTTATGTTGGTTGTAGGGCTGGTGATAGAGCACTGCCAGCCGACCAACCGGTTTGTGCCCGCCCGCCGGGCGGACGAGGAAGAAAGCTGCCTGCGAATGGCGGTAGTAGGGGTGGCGGCGCGGATCGAGCATCTGGCGCTCGTCGGAACGGATGGGCGGCACCCACTGGCGCACGCCGCTGTAAAGGAAAAACGGAAGGTCGAGGAAGACGCGCACCTGGCGCGGATTGGAGCAATCTACAGGCTCTACGATCATCGTTTGTCCCTTTGGGGATGGCTGCGCCGGTTCGTCCCCTACCCGGATGGGTTTACTTCCCCCTGGTTGTCCGGCTTGATGATTGGGCTTTGAATTATGGCGAAAGGGGCGCGGCTGGGATTTGGCGTATGTACAAATGAATACCAGTATATTATAACCCGACCTGAGCTGGCGCCATACGTCTTTCATGCACCACCTTCCCCATCTTTCAGCAGGCGCAGGGTGCGCTGTTAGCAGCGCGCCAAAATCAGACCAAATCAGGCTTATTTGCGCCCAAAAATCTTGATATAATTCGGCGCATGAAATACTATATCTGGACCGAAGGCTGTCAGATGAACGTCGCCGACTCACAGCGTGTGGCGTCAGCGCTCGAACATCTCGGTTATCACAGCGCACCGCGCGCCGAGGAAGCCGATGTGATCGTGCTCAACACCTGTGTAGTGCGCCAGTCCGCCGAGGACAAGGCATACGGGCGGCTGAGTTCACTGCGCCCAATCAAAAAACAACGCCCCGACCTGGTCATCAACCTGATGGGATGCTTGGTCGGCGTCAAGGGTAATCCGCGGGTCAGCGAGCGTTTCCCCTACGTGGACGTGTTCTCCCCGCCGTCCGATCCGCGTCCGCTGGTCGAATACCTGTTGCAGCGCGATGGACGCGACCAAGAGCAAACCGAAACCGTGCTGCGCTTTGCCCTGCAGGACGAAGACCTGACCTTGCCCGCCGCCGAGCGCGGCAGCTTGGTATCCGCCTTCATCCCGGTGGTGTACGGCTGCTCACACGCCTGCACCTTTTGCATCATTCCCTACCGGCGCGGGGTGGAAAAGAGCCGCCCGCCGGAGGAGATACTTGCCGAGGCGCGTGCGCTGGTCAGCCAGGGCGTGCGCGAAATCACCCTGCTGGGGCAGATCGTTGACCGCTACGGCAAGGACGAGCCTGCCTACCCCACGCTGAGCGGCTTACTGCGCCGCCTTCACGCCATCGACGGGCTGCAGCGCATCCGCTTTCTCACCTCGCACCCCAACTGGATGGATGACGACCTGCTGGATGCGGTGGCAGAACTGCCCAAGGTAATGCCGCACATCGAAGTGCCGGTGCAGGCTGGCGATGATGTGGTGCTGGAGAACATGCGCCGTGGCTACACTGCCGACCAATACCGCGCGCTGGTCGAAAAAATTCGTGCGCGCATCCCCGGCGTGTCGATTGCCACCGACGTGATCGTCGGTTTTCCAGGCGAGAGCGAGGCACAGTTTCAGCACACCTACGACTTGCTGGCAGAACTGAAACTGGACGTTGCTCACCTGGCGCGCTATTCGCCCCGCGGCGGCACCGTCTCCGCCCGGCGCATGGCGGACGATGTGCCGGACGAGGAAAAATGGCGCCGCTTCCGTCTGTTGGAAGAACTTCAGGAGCAAATTGCCGCCGAAATCCACGCCGCCTACCTGCACCACACGGTGGAGGTGCTGTTCGAGGAACAAGTGCGCGGGCGCTGGAAAGGGCGCACGCCGACCAATAAACTGGTTTTTGTCGAAAGCGAACGCAACCTGCGCGGCGAAGTCCTGCCGGTGCAAATCACCTGGACAGGACCATGGTCGATGCAGGGGCGCATTACCGGGGCGGGACAATCCAGCCAGGTTCAGGCGGGGTGAAAAAATTCCTTGCTATTGTTGTGGGTGGGATGATTGTCGCCGGGCTGGTGGGCGGCTATTTCTGGTTCATTCACCCGCGCCGTACCACCAGCCGCACCACCCGCGTGGTGCAGTTTCTGCGCAGCCCGCAAACCTACGCCGATTGGACGGTCAGCGCCAGGGCACGCTGTCCGGGGGCGGTATTTGCCTTCCCCACCAGCGGCTACATTGGATTCCTGTGGGATGATTCCTTCCGCCCGGGTCACCGCCACACCGGGCTGGATATCTTTGGCGGGACGACCAGCGGGCAGACGCCGGTCTTTGCTGCCCACGACGGCTACCTGACCCGCCTGGCGGATTGGAAATCCTCGCTGATCGTGCGCATTCCGCAGGATCCGCTGCAGCCCGGGCGACAGATCTGGACGTATTATACCCACCTGGCGGATGAGCAGGGCAATTCGCTGATCGACCCTGCTTTTCCACCCGGCACGAGTGAGATGTTCATCCCCGCCGGCACACTGCTCGGCTACCAGGGCAATTATTCCGGCACGCCTGGCGCGCCGGTGGGCGTGCATCTGCACTTTTCCATCGTCAAAGACGATGGGCAGGGACACTTTTTGAACGAACTGGAGATTGCCAACACGCTCGACCCTTCGCCTTACTTTAATCTCCGCCTGAATGCCAACGATAATCCACCCATGCCGCTGCTGTGTCCGCCAACTGCCGGGGCGGGCGGAGGCGCACCGTGAGCCGGGCGGATGTTGCGCCGAACCCCCCGCCACATGGCGGGGTTGTATTGGTGTGCGGTGCCGGGCGGGCGCCCGCGCGCGACCTGGCGCTTGGGCTGGCGCGGGCGGGCTGGGCAATTGCGGCGCACGACTTGCACCCGCTACACCTCGACTCGCTGCGCAGCGAGGTGCAAGCTGCTGGCGGCGTCTGCCGTACTTATGTCGGTGACCCCGGTAAAGGACTGGCAGCGCGGGCGCTGCTGGACGATGTGCTGGCGGATTTCGAGCGCCTGGATGGGCTGGTGTACTGCCTGCATGCTGCCCCGCCGCAAACCCTGTTGATGCTGGACGAATGGGACTGGCAGCGCGCGCTGGAACTCAACCTGAGCGCGCCCTTCCTGCTCAGCCAGGCAGCCGCGGCGGTGATGCGTGCCAGCGGCGGCGGTTCGCTCTTCTTTGCCTTCCCGCCGGAATCCCCCACCGCTTCGCTGCCGCTGGCGGTTGCCCAGGCAGGAATCGCCGGGCTGGTGGACGGCATGGCGGAAGAACTCTTGACGTATAATATTCATTGTGCGCTGTTGCGTACCAGCGCGCCAGGCGGCAGTCCGGCGGTGGTGGAGCAAATTCTCGCCCATCTTCCCCGGCGCTGACCGCCGCGCGCCGCCCATCCTTTTTGTGCGGGGGAGGCAGCCATGCTGGTAACCTTTCGTGAACTGCTCCAGGGATTGCAGCGGCTGGGCATCGAGCCCGGCAAACCGGTCATTTGCCACGCTTCGCTCAAGGCGTTTGGCGAGGTGCGCGGCGGCGCGGATGCGCTGCTCGGTGCGTTGCTGGCAATCTTTCCGCGCTTAATGGCGCCCACCCACACCTACCAAACCATGCTGATCCCTGAAGAAGGACCGGCAGACAACGGGATAACCTACGGCAACGGCAAGGACCTGAACGCTATGGCGGTCTTCTTCACCCCCGACCTGCCCGCCGACCCGCTGATGGGTGTGCTGCCCGAACGGCTGCGCCAGCACTCGCAGGCGCGCCGCTCCAGCCACCCAATCCTTTCGTTTGCCGGTGTGGGAGTCGATGCCGCACTGAACGCCCAAAGCCTGGCAGATCCGCTAGCACCGCTGGGCGTCTTGTTGGAGCAGGACGGCTGGGTGCTGCTGCTGGGCGTCGATCATAGTGTCAACACCAGCATCCATTACGCCGAAAAACTCGCCGGGCGGCGGCAGTTCGTTCGCTGGGCGCTGACCCCCGGCGGGGTTGCCGAATGCCCTGGTTTCCCTGGCTGCTCGCTGGGCTTCGAGCAAGCTGCCCCGCTGCTTGCCCCCTTCACCCGCGAGACAACCGTCGGCAATGCGCGGGTGCGCGCCGTGCCGCTGGCGGAGATGATCCCTGCCCTGACTAGGCTGATTGAACACGATCCGCTGGCGCTGCTGTGCAGCAATGCGGACTGCGAACGCTGCAACGCTGTGCGCGCGGCGGTTCCGGGATAGCCTCATCCATCCCCGCCGTCCGGCACGACCTGTGTTAGAATACCCTCATCTTACAGCCATCCGAGTGAACCATGCCTGCCAACGCTTTCGAAGAACTTCAATGGCGCGGAATGGTCTTCGACTATGTCGAAGGCGTCCAGAGCCTGCTTGCCACCCAACCTGTGACTGTCTATAACGGCTTCGATGTCACCGCCGACAGCCTGCACATTGGGCACATGGTGCCGCTGCTGGCGCTGGCGCGGCTGCAGCGCTACGGTCACCACCCCATTGCGGTGGCAGGTGGCGGAACGAGCATGATCGGTGACCCAAGCGGCAAGAGCGCCGAGCGCCAGCTGCTCACCCGCGACCAGGTGGAATACAACACCCAGGCGATCAAAGCCCAGTTGGCGCGCTTTCTGGATTTCGAATCCAAAAGCAACCCAGCCCGGCTGGTCAACAATGCCGACTGGCTGATGCCGCTCAACCTGATCGACTTTCTGCGCGACATCGGCAAGTACTTTACCGTCAACTACATGATCGCCAAGGACTCGGTGCGCAGCCGCATTGACCGCGAGGAGGGTATTTCCTTCACCGAGTTCAGCTACATGCTGCTGCAATCCTACGACTTTTTACACCTGCACCGCACCTACGACTGCCGGCTGCAAACCGGCGGCTCCGACCAGTGGGGCAACATCACCGCTGGGGTGGAACTGGTGCGCCGCGTGACCGGCAACGCCGTGTACGGCATGGTCTACCCGCTAATCACCAAAGCTGACGGCACCAAGTTCGGCAAGACGGAGTCCGGCGCGGTCTGGCTGGATGCTAAACGCACTTCGCCGTACCGCTTCTACCAGTTCTGGCTCAACACCGACGACCGCGATGTGATCCATTATCTCAAGGTGTTCACCTTCCTCAGCCAGGACGAGATAGCAGGGCTGGAGGATGCGCTGCGCAGCCACCCAGAGCAGCGCGAGGCGCAGCGCACCCTGGCGCGCACGATGACCGCTATGCTGCATGGCGAATCGGCGCTGGCGCGCGCCGAACAGGCAGCCCAGGCGCTGTTCGGTGGTGAGGTGGAAGGGCTTTCGGCAGCGGAGATCGAGGATATTTTTGCTGACGTGCCCTCGGCGCTGCTGGGCAGCGACGCGCTGAGCGGCAGCGGGATGAACATTGTGGACCTGTTGGTGACCTGTGGGATGATGAAGTCCAAAGGCGAGGTGCGCCGCGCGATCAGCGAGGGCGGCGTGTACCTCAACAATCACCGCGTAGCAGACAGCGAGCAGGCGGTCACCCTGGCGCACCTGCTGGAGGGGGCGTTCCTCATCCTGCGGCGAGGCAAGAAGAATTACTTCCTGGTCAAGGTGGTGAACGGGTAATTCCGTACGCCTACCGCGCCCGCGCCTGACGATCCGTCCGTCTCTTGGCTGAGCCTGCATGCTCGCTCGGCAGGCTCGGTGTACGGACCGGTTCAACGTGTGCGCGCGCGTACTTCCAGTACCTCGCGTACGGTCGGGTCAATCTGGTTGACAATGCGCGGGATCTGGTCGGCAGGCAGGTAGGATTGCAATGCCTGCCAGAAGGCGTCCTCCAGCACGAAGCGGGCAATGCGCCACTCGCCGCTGGGAGGGACAGGCTGGGCAATCGGTATCCACTGCAATGTCGGTCCCCAGGCGGGGTAAAGGCGGCGCATCTCCTCCTGCGCCAGGTTGGCGGATGCCGCACCAACCGGAAAGCCGCCGCCGGTTTGCAGAATGCGCGCCTGGATCTCCGGCTGTAACATCCAGCGCAGGAACAACCAGGCTGCCAGTTCGCGCTGCGCATTGCCGCGCAAAATGCCGTAGGACAACCCGCCGACCACCGCCACCGGACGGTCGCTGCCAGGGAATGGTAGCGCCATCCATACGTCCTCGCTTTCCAGGCGGGACATTGTTGCGCTGAGGATGGGCAGGTCGAGCAGCGAGGCAGAAAAATACAGCGTTCGGCGGGTGGCGAAGGCTTCTTCGGGTGGCTGCCGCCCGAAGAAGGCGCAGCGCTCATCCACCATGCCGCGCAAAAATTCCGCCGCCTTGAGCGTAGCGGGCTGCGAAAAAGTCAACTGCGCCGGGTCACCTTGCAACGGGTTTGCCAGTCCGAACGATTTGAGCCAGGCGTAGATCGTCCAGCCATCGGTGTCGATCATCCAGCCGCCGGTGCCGTCGTTACTGCCGCTCAGATCGTTATTATTCGCCTGCGCAGCGGCGCAGGCATGCTCGCGAAAGGCGTCCAGACTGTCCGGCGGGCGCGAGAAGCCCAAATCGGATGCCCACGACAGGTTATAGAAGAATACCCTTGGGGCGCGCTGAACCGGAATGCCTAGCTGGTTGCCGTCCTGCTGATCTTGTTGCCAGAATACCAGCGCAAAATCAGCCCGCTGACCTTCACTCAACCCCCAACGCTCATCCAGCAGCAGATCGTTGAGTGGACGCAGCCTGCTGGTGTACAGGTACCAGTAGAGCAGGTTGTCGGATGGCGCGATGAGCAGGTCGGGCAGCCGATCGTCGGCGGCAGCGGATTCGATGCGCTGCGCCAGCGCCATGCTGGAACCGCCGCGTTCGACGATTACATGCAGCCCCCATTCGTTGGTCTGGTTGAAGCGGTCAACCTCCTGATCGACCAGCCGCGAGAGCCCTCCCACCCATGGGTGGGCGAAGGTGATCTGCAGCCCGCGCAAGCCTGCCAGTGGGTCGGGGGTGGGGGTCAGGTTGGGGGTCGGTGTGATGGTTGGCAACAGAGTCGGTAGCACCGGGCGGGTGGCAGTGGACTGCGGCGCAGGGTCGTCGGGCGGGGCAGCAGTGGGGATGGTGGGTAGGCACGCACTCAACAGCAGGCTGAAGGCGAGGATCAGCGCCAGCCTGCGTCCGGCGGCGCGCAATGAAGCATGTCGAGAGGAATCAGGACGCAAGGGGGGCATCAGTCGAAATCAGTAGGCAGATGTGGGTAGCGGTAATGTTCGAACAGGCGGCGTATTTCGCTGCGCGTGGTGCGCGCGGTAGACAAGTGCGGGATTTCGTCCTCGGCAAAGAACGCCGCGCCGCCAGTCTCGATGCTTTCCAGCGGGCTGCCGCCGGTCAATTCACACACGAAGAACAACTTGTAAAGGTGGAAAATGTAAGGCGGGTGACCGTTCTTGGGTGCGTTGCGGTCGATCAACATAGCCAGTTTGACCGCCCGGGCTTCGTAGCCCGATTCCTCGCGCACTTCGCGCTCGACCGCGCTGCGCGGCGATTCGCCCACGTCCACCCAGCCGCCCGGCAAAGTCCAGCCGCCGTCGGCTTTTTCCAGCACCATCAATAGTTTACCGTCCTGGAAAACTGCTCCGCGCGCATCCAGTTTGGGGGTGGCGTAACCGGCTTCGGCGGCAAAGACGCGGTCAAGCAGCTCGAAATCGCTCTGCCCATACTCTGCCATGATCTGCGCAGACAGGCGGCGCAGCGCCTGGTAACGCTCGATGTCGAACGAATTTTGCGTGTACGCCAGACCATCCTGTGCCAGCGCTTGAATCTGCTGCACCCAGCCCAGCCATTTGGGATCGCTCATGAAAGAACCTCGCAATCGAAAAACTTGGGCTTAATTGTAACAGACCGCGCAAGGGTTTCGGCGGCGCATCGGGCGTGGCTGACTGCCCGAACTGCCAGCACCGAATTCGCCCTTAAGACCAGCCCGGAATGGGTCGAAGCGGGCTGGCGCGCCGACAGTGGCTCGATTACGATCCTGCCGGAGCAAGTAGGATGAACCCAAAGAAAGTACCTTATACTGTCATTTGCCTGGTCTTCGGCGCCGCCACCGGCGGAGGGCTGGGCATCCTTTTTGGATCGATGTTGGGCGCGGTGGTGGAAACGCTGCTTCTGTTGACTGCTGGAACTGGCGCGCTGATTGGCTTGATGCTTGGCGCGGTGATCGATGATCTGCAGAAATATGGCGCAGACAAGGAGTGACGCTGGTCAGGTCGTTCACTGACTATGCTACACCAAACGCAGTGCGGTATAAGTGTGCATCCAGCGTAGTAGGGGTGCGGTGCAAGTATTGCTCCGCCAACACCGGGCGGGGTGGTGGCGTGCGGCAGGTCTTATGTAATCGGGGCTTGAAATCCGCCGTACGGCGTGGTACAGTATGTATATCGGTTAACGACATGTCATGCGGTGAGATATGAGCGATCCTGCAACTTCTACTCCGCTGCAAGAACCTACCTTTTATATTATGCTCTGCCTGCTGGCTGGGGAAAAGCACGGCTATGCCATTCTAAAAGAGGTTGCGGAATTGAGCGGCGGCGCGGTGACGCTTTCGACCGGCACGCTGTATGGTGCGCTCAACCGGCTGCTCGATCAGGGGCTGATCGAGCGCATCGATCCACCGGAAGGCGATGGCGCGCGCGGCAAAAAAGCCTACCGCCTGACTCGCAGCGGGCTGGAGGTATTCGATGACGAAGTGGAGCGCTTGCAGCGGCTGCTGCGCGCCGCACAGCAGCGCATCCCCCGGAAAGGAGGGCTGCCGGTATGAACCTGCTCATCCGTCTGTACCGGGTGGCGCTGCGCCTGTACCCGCCCGGTTTTCGCGCCTGTTTTGCGAGTGAAATGGAAGAGGTGTTTGCCGCCGGGCTGGAAGATGCCCGCCGACGCGGGTGCGCCTGGCGCTTTGTGCTTGCCGAAGCCTTGCGTCTGCCCGCCAGCCTGGCAGATGTGTACACCTGGGCATTGAGCACCTCGGGCGGCGGTCGCCTGGTGTTTTCCGGCGCGGGCGGCGCGCCTGCTCCCGCTGGCGTGCCCGGCAGACGTGGTTGGGGCGAATCGCTGCTGGCAGGACTGCCCCACCTGATATTGGGTGTGTTGACGACTACCAGCAGCCTGATGTACCAGATCGAGACGCTGGATACCTCACTGGTCCCGTACCTATCCTTGTCCATGATCCTCCTGCCCTCGCTGGTGGTGCTGCTGTTCAGTCTGCGCAAGGGCTGGCGGCTGTGGTCAGCCAGCTGGCTGGTGTACATGGTCATTATTCTGTTCGGTCTGGCGTCTCAGTTGTTCGATGTACTCTTACCTGCCGGCAGCAGCGGTGTGTACAATATTGCGCAGATTATAGTGATCCCGCTGGTGCTGGCGTACCTGCTTTACAGAGCTGCCCGCCGCGACGTGCTGCGCGGTTTACTGGTTGCACTGCCATTGATGACCGTGCCGTGGACTTTTTTCTCTGAGTTCGTGCCGGCCGGCTCGATTGCACTGGCGTGGTTGTGGCTGTGTGCGCTCGCCTTCGCCGCGGCGGTAGGGATGATGCGCGCGCGCAGCTTTACTGCCGCACTGGCAATGGTGCTGGCCGTCCCTCTGCTGGGCGGGTTTCCTTTTGCCTGGTTGGGGGTGTACCAGGGCGGAACATTGCCCTTCTCTGCCGACGGTCCCTCGCTGATTGAAGTTATGCGCCAGTACCTGCCCTTTGCCGCTGGGATGATTGCAGTCGGGCTGGGTCCACAACTGGCTGTTCATTTGCGCGCTATTGATAGGACAGGTGGCGGGCACAATCCGGCGTACCGCCTGGTGTTGGGCGGCGTGCTGCTTGCCTTGGGGGTGGTGCTGCTGACCTTTGTTTCCTTCTCTACGACGATTGTTGGCAGCATGGCGCAGCTGTTGCTGACCCTCCAGCGGACAGGCATCGTCCTGGCAGGCGGGCTGTACCTGGCGGGATTCCTGTTGTTGGTGCGTGCTGGGCAGCGCAATGGTTTGTTCTCCGCACAGCCAGATGCCGCTCCGCGCCTGGCAGCGCTGTTTGCGCTGCTGCCCGGCGTGCCGCTGGCGCTGTATTGTGCAATCCCTGACATCTATCCGCAATGGCTGATAAACCCGTGGCTGGTCTACGCCGTGGTGTATGCCTGGGTGCTGTCAGCAGCCTGGCTGGTGCGGGCTGGCTTGCCTGCCCGGCAATCTTGAGCATTCGGCGGGGTGGGAAATTTCGGCGCAATCGGCTATACTACTCCATATCCCACAGGAGATGCCCGATGCAGGAGCGCCGGAAATTAAAGAGACGCCATATTATTTATTATCTGCTGGTGTTCGATCACGCCACGCACGCCCTGCTGGGGCACTTGGTGGACATCACCGCCGAAGGGGTGATGTTGATCAGCCCGCAGGCACTGGAAACCGACCGGGTTTACACCCTGAGAATGCAGCTACCGTATGAGATCAGCGGTAAAAATGAGCTGGTCTTCCGCGCGCGCAGCAAATGGTGCCGCGAGGATATCAACCCCGATTTTTACGACACCGGTTTTGAATTGCTCGACATTGCCAGCGAGGATGTGGAGACGATCGAATGGCTGATCGAGCGCTCCGGCTTCCGCGATTGAGCGGGTGAAATCCTTTCACCGAGCCTGCTCGCAACTCATCCAATACCCAAAAGCATGGCGACGTGCAGAGCCCCGCGAGCGGCTTACTGGGCGATGGAGCGTTTCTGGCGCAGGTCGCGGTATAACCAGAGCAGCAGCCAGGTGCGGTAAGCCGCCTCTACCTGGATGCGCAGCGACATCTTCGACTGTCCCCAGCGCCGGTCGGCAAAGTAGATCGGAATTTCCCGTGAGTGGAAGCCGAGCAGGTGCGCCAGGTAGATCATCTCCACCTGGAAGACGTAGCCGTTAGAGCGCACCCGTTCGAGCGGCATGCGTTTGAGCGTTTCGCGCCGCCACAGGCGAAATCCGCCGGTCACGTCTTTGACCGGAATGCCCAGGATGGAGCGCGCGTACAGGTTGCCGAAAGCGGACAATCCCCTGCGCCAGAAGGGCCAGCGTTCGTCCAGGCTGCCGCCCGGCACATAGCGCGAACCGAGGGCAACATCGCACTGTTCCAGTGCGGCTGCCAGTTCGACGATTTTCTCCGGCGGGTGGGAAAAATCCGCGTCCATCTGGCAGACCGCCTCCGCGCCCAGGTTGAGCGCGCGCTCAAAACCTTGAATGTAGGCGCTGCCCAGTCCCAGTTTTCCCGATCGGTGCATCACGAACATTCGTCCGTTGGAAGCCGCTGCCAGCTGCTCGGCAATTTGCCCGCTGCCGTCTGGGCTGTTATCATCCACGATCAGCAGTGAGAGGTCCGCCAGTGGCAGGGAGAGCAGGGTTTCGCTCAGGCGGGGCAGGTTTTCGGCTTCATTATAAGTAGGGATAACGGAAATAATTTTCATCAGGATGCGCCTTGAACCATCTCTTTTAAGCAGGAATGCACGTGTTCCAGGTTGCGGATGAGTTTTCCGGGCGCGGGCTGGAGCTCCTGCACTGCGATGGTCAAGCCTTGTTCGCGAAACACCCCCCGCGAGCGGTCCTGGTCGCGGTAAAAATACTCAAAGGATTGCTCCAGGCGTTTCTTTGCCCGCTCGCTGAACAGCGCGCGGCTTTCCAGGCGGGCGATCACCACAAAATCCGTTTGGGTCAGGTGCCCCAGGAAGAAGCCGGCGGGGCTCATCTCGCCCAGCAGGTCGTGCAGCATCAGCCCAATGGCGCGCAGCAGATCATCCGAGGCGACGAAGCCGTACACCTCGCGGAAATGATCCAAGTTGAGCAGCGAGACAGTAAACAGGGCAGCAGTGCTATCGTTCAGCCAGGCTTGCAGTTGTTCGTCCACCAGGCTGCCCTCCGGCAGACCGGTGACCGGGTTGGTCAGCGAGCCTTGCCGGGCGCGGCGCAGCGTGTTGCGCACGCGCAGGCGCAGTTCCTGGATATCGAACGGTTTTGTGATGTAGTCCTCGGCGCTCAACTGCAGACCGCGCAGGCGGTCGCTGCGCTCGCGCCGCTCGGTCAGGAACAGGATGGGGATGTTTTTGGTCTTGCGGTGTTCGCGCAGCTGGCGGGCAACTTCGAAGCCGTCGATGTCCGGCAGGCGGATATCCAGAATGATCAGGTCGGGCAGGGTGGAGAGCGCAGCGCGTACGCCGTCCTCACCCCAGTTGACTGTGTGGACTTCATACCCCTGCACCTGGAAGTAGGCGTTGAGCATCTCGGCTACATCCAGGTCGTCTTCGACAATCAGCAGGGTTGCTTTTTCGTCTTCCACGGGGGGATTGGATCCGATGTCAGGTAACAGGTTCTTTGAGAATCACGAAATCGCAGGTTGCATCGCCCACCGAATGAGCAGTGGTTTGGGTGACACGGAATTCATGCCCGCCGGAAACCCACTTCAAGCCTTCCTGAAGGAGACCGGTGGCGATGAAGCAAGCCGGTTTGTCGGTGTGACGCCCCCAGCAAACCGGACAACGGTGGATGATATACAGAAAGTGGTCGTCCTTTTCCTCGACCGTCGAGTGCTGGTCGCTGGTCTGGGTGAAGATGCGCGCCATGGCTGGCAAACCAATGCGCAGTTTGGCTTGCAGCGGCAGCACCTTGAACGCCAGGTCGCCCACCCCTGCCAGCGCGCCGAAGTTGCGCAGCCCGGCATCGAAGGTGGCGCGTCCGGCGCGCAACGCCAGACCGCGCCCGCCGCGGGGACCGTACATTTCTTCCAGTGCGCCCTGAATGGCAGAAAAGTCGGCGAAATCGAACTGGCGTTCCAGGTTGTCGGGCGGGTAATTGTTGATCAGGTGGGGCAATCCTGCCAGGTTGAGGATGGCATTCAACCCATTTTTGCCCATCACTTCTTCGTAGGCAAGAATGGCCAGTCGCGCGATTTTATTGGGGTAGTAGAAGCCGCTTTTCGGGATCGATTGCATGGTTTGTTCGAGCCTTTAGATCAGGCGGGCGAGGTCTTCCGCTGCGCGGCGCATATCAAGCAAAATCAAGCCCAGTTTTGCCTGTTCGCGTGCCAGGGTGGTCAGCACGGCTTCCTCGCCGACCGACATCAACACCACATAGCCTTTTTCACCGCGGATGTAAACCTGTTGGATTTCTCCTCTGCCCAGTTCGCCAGCGATGCGCTCGCCCAGCGCCAGCATGGCTGCCGACATTGCCGATACGCGGTCTTCTTCCACGCCCTGCGGGAGCGCCGAGGCAATCGTCAGACCATCGATGCTGACCACCGCCGAGGCTTCAATATCCGGAGAGGATGCCTGCAATTCGCGCAAGCGTTCAACCATCAATTGGGTGCGTGTTTTTGTCAAGACGGAACTCCTGGGGGGACAAATTTTGCCCGGACCCGCGCGGATCTGGCAGACCAAATATTACTTTAGCATAGGGTCATAGGGCTGTCAAGCAAAGCGACTTTGTAATTTTGAAAAGTAGCGTCGTGGTCGTGAGCGCAATCCGCCGAACCATACGATTGGAGAGAGGGCACGCTCAGCACACCTCGCCGAAAAGCTCCCGTGCCCGGGGGGTGATGCTGGCTTCGAAGGTTTGTTCGATGCGGTCATGCGCCAATTCAAGCCATTCGTATGTTTCGTCGAATGAAATGTGTCCTGGCAGGCTGCAAAAGTAATCCAGGTCGAGTAGTACTGCCGAGGTGTCCACTGCCGGGCTTTCGGTGTTGAGCGACTGCATGCGCAAAATATCCCGCCCGTTTTCGAAGCGCAGGTCAATGCCGGTGACGAAGGTGCGGAAATTGCGCTCGATCAACGGACCGGTATACGGGTAGAATTCCAGGTAGTCTTCTAAGCGCGGCGCGGCGCCGGGTAGTTCCAGCCGGTTGATGTAGCGCAGCCCGATACGGAAGATGTTTTTGGGGCTGGCGGACTTGCAGTACGCCTGGAAGCCGCGCCGGATAAGGGGCAGAAATATCTGCCAGGAGGGATAGGGCTTAAGGCAGTTGACCGCAAGCAGATGGACGCCAACCTGCACCAGCGAGTGTTCATCCGGACTGAGGAAGTGCATCCGTTCGCCGGTGCGTGGCTCAACGCTTGCCGGGCGATTTTGCAGATTGGTGGGGTAATTTATTGCCTGCCGCCGGATGGGAAATACACTCTTCAGTTTTTCGTACACCTGCATCGGAATGCTTGCATCCCACGCCGAATGCGGGTCGAATTGAAATTCACACAGCGTCTCGATCAAGGGAGGATGCAGATATTTTTTACCCATGGCAGATTCATCCTGACTCAAGATTATTGACGGCGAACCACACGGCTGCCCGGCGATAGTAAAAACGATTGAATTTTGGTCGAGGAGGTGGGAGAGATAATAAGCCGCAACTCTGCGTGCCGGAAATGCCTACCACTGATCGGTCTTTGGCGCGGTGGAAGGCGGCGAAAAAAATTTTCTATACCTGTTATTCAGTGTAGCACAGAACTGAAAAGATACTGTTAACTCCGTGCGTTTATTCGTCAATGAAATGTGATAAACTAATTCCAGTTCCTGATTTCTGGTACGAAGCATGCAAGTTTTCCGGAGAGGAGCAGATTGAGACGGCTGGCATTATTGGGGGTCATTTTGTTGCTTGCCGGTGGGCTGCTGATAGCCACACTGCCTGCGCCTGCGCCTGTGCTCGCCGAGGAAGCCACCCCAGAAGCACCCAAACGCCTGATTAGCCTCAAGGTCGATTTCACCCGTCACGAATGGTGGCTGGTGCGCTGGAAAGATAACGACATCACCTGCCGCTTTCTGGTTGAGCACGAAGGGCTGCCGATTGCCGATGAAATCCGTGTCTGGTGCGGCAACACGTTGTACGCCGAGTGGCTAGCCACCCCGCCCTGCGCGCTGACCTCGCCCGATCAGAGTCCGCAAACCTGCAAGGGGCTGTATCTGTATCATTTCACTCAGTATCCTGCCAGCAAACAGGTCGAGGTCGAACTGCCGCTGCCTTCGGTATGGGTCAGTGTTACTGGCTGCACCCCCCAGCCGCCCGGCAATCGCTGTGATTCGCTGCCCAACCTGTTGCTGACCGGTGAAGAGCCGCTGCCCAACGAGATGATCATCAGCATCCAGGGGCAGTTCAACGGTGTGCCGTTCGTGTGCAATGGTGAAGCCTGTGCCATCCCGCTCCAGCCAACCGGTCAGGGCGGGATGAATATCGAATTCTGGGCGGATTCGAGTTTTGGTGATTCGAGCAAGAAGTACTCCGCCCTGGTGCGGGTTATTCCGCAGGGCGATTTTATGTCGCCGGATGGGGCATCCAATGATACCCCGCTCTATTACGTGGATGTGCTCAGCACGCAGTGGCGCGGCGGCGCGCTGGCTTCCTGCTCGGATATCTGGCAGTCCTTTCCGCCGATTGGCGGACCGGCGCCCTGGCTGACCACCCCGGATGATCCGCAAGCGCTGTACTCGGCGGTTAGCCTGTATTACCTGGCGGGCATGTTGATTGCCAACCGCGAGGTGGATGCCAGCGAGTGCCGTGACGGTGGGCTGCAAACCCCGCTGACCGCCAGCGAGTGCGGTGTGCGCGCAGCATACGAACAGGTGGTAGCGTGGCAGAACCAGTTCGACGACGAAATTTTGCAGGTTGCGCTGGATACCGGCGTGCCTGCCCAATTGCTCAAGAATATTTTCAGCCGGGAAAGCCAGTTCTGGCCCGGTATTTATCAGAATTACAAGGAAGCCGGGCTGGGACAGCTGACCGAGAAAGGCGCCGACACGGTTCTGTTGTGGAATCCGTCCTTCTTTGACGGCTTCTGCCCGCTGGTGCTGCACCAGAGCCGCTGCGCGCTCGGCTTCGGTAACATAAAGGAAGAGGAACGCGCCTTGCTGCGTGGGGCATTGGTTGGCAAGGTCAATGCTGCCTGCGCCGACTGCCCGGCGGGCATCGATCTTTCACAGGCGCATTTCAGCATCCGCGTTTTTGCGGAGGGGATGATCGGCAATTGTGAGCAGGTCGGGCGGGTGTTCAGCAACCTGACCGGGCGCGCGGCGGGCGCCTCTGCCAGTTATGAGGACTTGTGGCGCTTTACCCTGGTCAATTACAATGCTGGTTCGGGCTGTCTTTCCAATGCGCTGCGCCAGGTAATTGCGCTTGGGCAGCCGCTCAACTGGGACAATGTTGCGGCAAAGCTGGAACCTGCCTGCCAGGGGGCGATCAAGTACGTCAATGACATCAGCGAGAAACTGAGCGGAATCCGTCCCACACCGACCTCCTGGGTCTATCCGGGTCAGCCGCCGCCGCTTCCCACGGTGGTCACATTGCCGCCGGGCGTCACCCCGGTGCGCCAGCCGACTTTGCCAGCCGGTGCCACTCCGCAGCCGGGTGCTACCCCGCAACCCGGCGAGACAGCCTATCCGCCGCCGCAGGGCACTCCCGGTGAAGGTTATCCCTACCCGGTTGGTCCGACACCCACTTTCTTTGATCCGTATCCCTGATTGGATGGTGGGTGCAAGCGGCAATGGGCTGGGCGTGTAGCCGGTTCATTGAACCATATATGCTGCTGCCGGTTGAGCCTGTCGAAGCCGGTGGAAGGCAGAATCTGCCACCCAAATCATTTGGTATTCTTTGGCACGTTCTCCAGGTCCCCTATCGCCAGGTTTACCCGAAGCATTGATTTATTTGCAAATAAAAGTAAAATAGAGAAGTCTGTCTTGTCTCATCCATTTTCCTTGTGAAATTTACCACCAATGAGCCGTCTGTGTTATACTAACAGCGGTCAATTCGGACTATCTTGGTACAATTTGAAAGGGCTGCCATGATCGAAGATTATCTCCCCCTGCTGATCATCCTCGCGCTGGCGATCCTGATCGGATTCGTTGTTATCCTGCTCGGCATGCTCTTCGGTCCGCGCCGCCCGACGGTGCGCAAAGCCGCGCCGTACGAATCTGGCATGGTGCCTTATGGTCCCGGCAGGCGGCGCATGTCGGTGCGTTACTATCTGATAGCGGTTCTGTTCATCCTGTTCGATATTGAGGTCATTTTCGTGGTGTCCTGGGCGGTCGTGTTGCGCCAGCTTGGCACGCTGGGGCTGTTCGGGATGCTCGTTTTCCTGGTCGTTTTAGAGGTAGCCCACCTGTACGCGTGGAAGAAAGGAGCATTGGAATGGGATTAGAGCAAAAAACTGGCAACCTGGGCGTGGTGACCACCTCGCTGGAGCAGGTGGTCAACTGGGCGCGCACCAACTCGATGTGGCCGATGCTGTTCGGGCTGGCATGCTGCGCGATTGAGATGATGGCTGCCCAGGCTGCCCATTACGATATGAGCCGTTTTGGAATGGAATTGATGCGTGCCAGCCCGCGCCAATCCGACCTGATGATTGTTGCCGGGCGGGTGACGCGCAAGATGGCTCCCGTCCTGCGTCAGTTGTACGACCAGATGCCCGACCCCAAGTGGGTCATTGCCATGGGCGACTGTGCCTCGTGCGGCGGTGTGTTCAATAATTACGCTATCGTCCAGGGTGTGGACGAGGTGGTGCCGGTGGATGTGTACGTTGCCGGCTGCCCGCCGCGCCCGGAAGGTTTGATTCATGGCGTTATGACTCTGCATGAAAAAGTAAAACGCGAAAAACTGGTCAACTGGGCTTAAGCTTCCAACCGGTTGACACCTTGTTGTCCCCAACGGGGCAGACCTTAACCAAGGTATGTGATTTTTGGAACAAGCGGAATAAAAAAACGATGAGCGAACATCTCGAAAAAACCGTACAAGCCCTGCAGGAGCGCTTCGCCGCCGGGCTGCACCGCTATGCCGGTGAGACCACACTCCTGATCAGCCGTGAACACTTGCTCGAAGCCGTGCAGTCCCTGCGGGATGAACACGGCTTCGATGTTTTGATCGACGCCACCGCGGTGGATTACTGGCCCGAGCAGACGCCGCGATTTCATGTGGTTTACCAGTTCTATTCGATGACCTACAACGTGCTGCTGCGCCTGCGTGTTCCGCTGGACGGCAATGCCCCGCACATCGAGACCATCGAAGGGCTCTTCCCCAATGCCAACTGGAAGGAGCGCGAAATCTGGGATATGTTCGGAATCACCATCGACGGGCACTCCGATCTGCGCCGCATCATTATGCCCGCTGACTGGCAGGGACACCCGTTGCGCAAGGATTATCCGCTCGGCTACGAGGAGCCGCAGTTCTCCTTCAATTACCAAGAAATCGACCGGCGCAAGCCGTACGCCAAATCCTGAGCGCGAGGTGAGGGATGACAGATATTCGTGAAGTCAGTGTAGATGAGCTGCGCCACCTGGTCAGCGAACGTGCCCTTGCCGGCGAGACCATGCTGCTTAATATGGGTCCTCAGCACCCCAGCACACACGGTGTGCTGCGTTTGCTACTCGAACTGGATGGCGAGATTGTGGTCAACTGTATACCCGATATTGGTTTCCTGCATACCGGCATCGAAAAGAACATGGAAGCCAAGACCTACCAGCAAGCCGAGGTGATGACCGACCGGATCGATTACATGAACAACATGGGTAACAATCTGGTCTACTGCCTGGCGGTGGAAAAACTGGTTGGGCTGGATGTGCCCCCGCGTGCTCAGGCGCTGCGCGTCATCCTGGCGGAATTGCAGCGTATCTCCTCGCATTTGCTCTGGCTGGGTACCAGTTCGCTCGACCTGGCAGCCATGTCAGTTTTCCTGTACTGCATGCGCGAGCGTGAGTTGATCCTTGACGTGTTCGAGATGATCTCCGGGCAGCGTATGATGACCACCTACATCCGTCCCGGCGGAGTGTGGCGCGACGTGCCGGTTGAATTCGAAGCGGCGGTGCGTCATATCATCAACATCATGCCGAGCCGCATCGATGAGTATGAAACGATGCTCACCACCAACATGCTCTTCCTGGAACGTACCCAGGGCATTGGCGCTATTTCGGTGGAGGACTGCAAGCGCTGGGGATTGAGTGGACCGATCATCCGCGCTGCCGGTCTGCCCTACGATCTGCGAAAAATTCGCCCCTACTCCGGTTATGAGCAGTACGATTTTAACGTCCCCACCGCTACCAGCGGGGACGTGTACGGTCGTTACCTGGTGCGGGTTGAGGAAATGCGCCAGTCGGTGCGCATCATCCGCCAGGCGCTCGACCGCTTGCCCTACGGTCCGGTGCGCAGCAACAACCGCAAGTTCGTCCCGCCGCCGCGCTCGGAGCTGGGGGTGAGCATGGAGGCGCTGATTCACCACTTCAAACTGTGGACCGAGGGTTTCCCTGCCCCCAGGGAATATGTCTATGCCGCCACCGAGGGACCGCGCGGCGAACTGGGCGTCTATATGGAAGGCGATGGCGGACCCAAACCCTACCGTGTCCACTACAATACCCCTACATTCGTCAATTTGCAAGCCATGCCGATCCTCACCCGTTACCATTACATTGCCGACCTGGTGGGGATTATCGGCAGCATTGATATCGTTCTGGGAGATGCTGACCGTTGAACGCACTACGAGCCCAATACGCGCAAGAAATCGACCATATATTGGCAAAATACCCCGCCGACCGCAAACGTTCGGCGGTGATGCCGTTGTTGTACCTGGCGCAGCGCGCCGAAGGATATATTCCTGCCCGCGCGTTGCAGGATATTGCCGAGATTTGCGAAATATCGATCACCGATGTGGCTTCGATCGTCGGCTTTTACACCCTGTACTATGACCAGCCGCTGGGGCGCTATCATATTCAGGTGTGCACCGATCTGCCCTGCGCGCTGCGCGGTGCGGAGGACTTCCTGGCGCAGCTGTGTCAGAAACTGGGCGTCCAGCCCGGACAGACCACCGCCGACGGCTTGTTCCACCTTGAGGAGGTCAAGTGCATTGGCGCCTGCCACCGCGCGCCGGTCTTCCAGGTGCAGGGCGATGGCGAGATCGTCTTTCACGAAAATCAGAGTGTGGATACCGCCCTGGCAGTGATCGAGGCGCTGCGCGAGCATGCCCGTGCGGAGAAAGGAGAGGCGGCATGAGCCAGCACATTCTCCTGCGCCACCGCGACATCGCTGGAATCGACCGGCTGGAGGTGTACCGTCAGCATGGCGGTTTTGAGGCGTTTGGCAAGGCGCTCAATACCATGCAGCCCGGTGAGGTGATCCAGGTGGTCAAGGATTCGGGCTTGCGCGGACGCGGCGGGGCGGGTTTTCCTACCGGCATGAAATGGGGTTTTTGCCCCAATACTATCTGGCCGCATTACGTGGTTGCCAATGCCGATGAATCCGAGCCGGGCACGTTCAAGGATCGCGAAATCATGGAAAGCAACCCGTTTCAGTTCCTGGAAGGGTTGATGATCGCCGCCTACGCCATTCAAGCCAATGCGGCGTACATCTACCTGCGCGGCGAATACTGGCAGATAGCCGGGCTGCTGGATGAGAAGATCGCCGACCTGGAAGCCGCCGGTCTGTTGGGCGATCGTATTCTGGGTAGCAATTACAGCCTGCGCCTGTACACTCATCTTGGCGCGGGGGCATATATCTGTGGTGAGGAGACCGCGCTGCTCGAATCGCTGGAGGGCAAATTGGGGCAACCGCGCCTGCGCCCGCCCTTCCCGGCGGTGGCGGGGCTGTATGCCCGCCCAACGGTGATCAACAACGTCGAAACGCTTGCCAATGTACCGCCGATCATCCAGAACGGGGCTGCCTGGTACCGCGATTTTGGCAGCGATAAAAGTCCGGGCATCAAGGTCTTCAGCCTGTCCGGCAATGTCAACCGACCCGGCAACTACGAACTGCCGCTGGGTGCCACCTTCCGCGAACTGATCTATGAATACGGCGGCGGCATTCCCGGCGGGCGGGCAATCAAGGCGATTATGGCTGCCGGGGCTTCCTCGGCGCTTATCCCGGCGGACGACGCCGCGCTGGACACGCCGATGGATTACGAAGCGCTGGTCGGGCTGGGTGCTTCGCTCGGCTCTGCCTCGGTGATCGTGCTGGATGAGACGGTCAACATGGCTTGGCTGGCGCAAAAGACGACCCATTTCTTCAAACACGAATCGTGCGGCAAGTGCACCCCGTGCCGCGAGGGTACTTACTGGATGGCGCACATCCTCGATCGCATCAACGCCGGCACGGCAGAGGAGGCAGATGTGGATTTGCTCAATAACGTCGCCAGCCAGATGCAAAACAAGTGCCTGTGCGCGCTGGGCGAGTTCTCCATCCTGCCGGTGCTCTCGTCGGTGGCAAAATTCCGCGCCGATTACCTGGCAAAGGTGGCGGCACCAGTCGCCGAAACGCAACGTCCCTAGAGGTTGAAGATGACCAAACGGATTACGCTGACAATTGATGATCAACAGGTCACCGTCCCGGCGGGGACGTTAATCGTAGATGCCGCCAAAATCATCGGCAATGACATCCCGGTGTTTTGTTACCATCCCAAGATGGAACCGGTTGGCATGTGCCGCATGTGCCTGGTTGAGGTGGGACGCCCGGTGATCGACCGCGGCAGCGGCGAAGTGGTGCGCGACGAGACCGGCGCGCCGAAGATACAATTTGGACCCAAGCTGGAAACCGCTTGCACCACGCCGGTGGCGGAGGGCATGGTGGTGCGCACTACCACGCCGATGGTTGAGGATGCCCGCCGCGAGGTGCTGGAATTTTTGCTCACCTCGCACCCGCTCGACTGCCCGATTTGCGACAAGGGCGGTGAGTGTCCGCTGCAGAACCTGACCATGGGCTTCGGTCCGGGTCAGTCGCGCTTCCTGGTGGATGAGAAAATTCGCCTTGCCAAACACGTTCCGCTGGGCGAATTGATCTACCTCGACCGCGAGCGCTGCATCCAGTGCGCGCGCTGCGTGCGCTTTCAGGATATCCTTGCCGATGACCCGGTGATTGGCTTTTTCAACCGCGGACGGCGGTTGGAGATTGTCACCTATTCGCAGCCGGGCTTCGATTCGATCTTTTCCGGCAACACCAGCGATATCTGCCCGGTCGGCGCGCTGACCACGGCGGATTTCCGCTTTGGGGCGCGCCCCTGGGAATTGAAACCGGCTGCCTCGATTTGCACCCACTGCCCGGTGGGTTGCAATTTGACCTTCAATGTGCGCCGTGAAGCGCGCGCGGGCGGTGACTGGGTCATCAAGCGGGTCATGCCGCGCCAGAACGAACAGGTTAACGAGATCTGGATTTGCGACAAGGGGCGTTTTGGCTACCATTACGTCGAAAGCAACCAGCGCCTGACCCGCCCGCTGGTGCGGCGCGGCGAGGGCTGGGAGGAAATTGGTTGGGAGGCGGCTTTGCAGCTGGCAGCGGACAAGATCGCCGCCAGCGCCAGTCTGGTCACGCTGGCTGGCGGGCGGCTCTCCAACGAAGACCTGTTTAACCTGCGTGAACTGACCCTGGCGCGCGGAGGTAAAGCTGTGCTCTACGGCGATATGGCAGGCGGCGAACTGACTGCCCGCTTTGGGTTGGCGAACGGCAGCAATTTTGGCGAGATGGGCAAGGAAACCGCCATCCTGGTGATCGCCAGCGACCTGCACCAGGAAGCCCCGTTGTGGTGGCTGCGCATCAAACAGGCAGCCCAGCGCGGTGCAACGCTGATCGTGCTCAACCCACGCTCCACGCGCCTGGATAAATTCGCCGCCCACAGCTTGTGCTATGAATATGGCGATGAGGGCGCGGCAATGGCTGCGTTTCTGCCCGGTGCTAATGTGCCGCCCGCCTACCGCGAGGCGGTGGCTGCTTTCCAGGCGGCGGACAATGCGGTCATCCTGTACGGCAGCGAGGGCATTGGGCTGGCTACCAGCCGGGTGGTGGCGCAAACCGCGGCTGCCATCCTGGGTGTGCGCGGCAAGACCGGCATGCCCAATAACGGGCTGGTGGCGGTTTGGCAGCGCGCCAATGACCAGGGTGCCTGGGATTGCGGCTTCCGCCCGCTGGACAACCTGGCGCATACCCTGCGCGAAGCTGGCGTGGCGCTGATCGCCGCGGCTGACCCGGCTGGGGATGACCCGGCGCTGGCGCAGGCACTGGACGCGGCGGGCTTTGTCATTGTGCAGGAATTGTTCATGACCGAAACCGCCCGGCGGGCAGACCTGGTGCTGCCAGCGCAAGCCTACACCGAGCGCGAAGGCAGTCTGACCTCCGGCGAACGCCGCCTGCAGCGCTATTACCCGGCGCTGCCGCCACGTGCCGATACACGCCCCGATTTTGCCATCACCGCCGGGATTGCCCGCGCGCTCAACCTGGATGTGGAAGGACGCGCCGCGGCACTGGTGCTGCAATGCATGGCGAACGCTCTGCCTGCCTACGCCGGTATGACCTACCAGCGCCTGGCAGAGACAGCCGAACAGTATCCAATCATCGGGCGGGCGGACTTGTACTATGGCGGTACGGCTTACGACAATCATCAGGGGTTGGGCGTGCAGCTGGCTTTGCTGCCGGTGGATGCGCTGCCTCAGCCACCGCTGCCGTTGGAAAGCGGCGGGGTTAAGGCGGGCAAGGGAGAACTGCTGCTTGCGCCGGTCACCCGCCTGTACGACCGCGGCAACACGTTGCTGCCCTCCCGCTTGCTGGAACAGCGTATTGCGCCGTGCGCGGTTTGGCTGCACCCACAGACAGCCGCATCCTTTGGGGTGACGGAGGTTGAAGCCGTGCGCCTGAGTGGTGAGGGTTGGTCGCAGGAGGTGCAGGTCGTGTTGGATGAGAGTGTCCCCGTCGGGGTGGGGCTGGCGGTGCGCAGCAGTGGTATTCCCCTCACGGCTGCGGTAGCGGTGCGCCTGGAACGCGCGGCGCTGGCATCACAAGCCTGAAAGGAGCATGCATGATTTCTTCGGCTTTGATTTGGGAATGGGTCATCAAATCGCTGGTTATCATCCTGGCGCTAACGGCGGGGTTTGCCTATGTTACCCTGTATGAACGCAAGGTGCTGGCGCGGATGCAGTCGCGGGTAGGTCCCAACCGTGCCGGACCGTTCGGCTTGCTGCAGCCGGTGGCGGATGGGGTCAAATTGATATTCAAAGAAGAACTGACTCCGGCGGGCGCAGATAAGCGCATTTTCATTCTTGCCCCCGTCATCACTGTCATCCCTTCGCTGATCGTCACCGCGGTCATTCCGTGGGGTGAAACGATCACCCTGTTTGGCAAAACCTACACCCTGTACCTGACGGATGTCAATGTGGCTATTCTGTACATCATGGCGGTCACCTCCATCTCGGTGTACGGTATCGCCCTGGCGGGCTGGTCTTCCAACAATAAATATGCTACCCTGGGCGGTTTGCGTGCCACTGCGCAAATGATCAGTTATGAACTGGCGCTGGGTCTGTCGTTTGTGGGACCCATTCTGATTGCCGGTTCGATGAGTATGCTGGATATCGTCCGCGCCCAACAAGGCTTGTGGTTCATCATTCTTCAACCGGCGGGTTTCCTGCTTTTCCTGGTTTCCTCGCTGGCGGAGGTCAACCGTTCGCCATTCGACATGCCCGAAGCCGAGCAAGAGCTGACTGCCGGTTATCACGCCGAGTATTCGGGGATGAAATTCGCGCTCTTCTTCATGGCGGAATACATCAAAATGATTGCTGTTTCGATGATCGGCGCAACGCTCTTCCTGGGCGGCTACCTCTCGCCGCTGGGCATGTTGAGCGGGCTGCCGGTGATTGGCTGGGTGTTTGCTGCCGGTCCGCACTGGCTGCTGATCAAGGTTGCGCTGTGGCTGTTCTTTATGATCTGGGTGCGAGCGACTCTGCCGCGCATCCGTTACGACCGTCTGATGCAGCTGGGTTGGAAGATCATGTTCCCGCTGGGGCTGGTGAACGTGGTGGTGACAGCGGCGGCGGTGGTGTTTGCAGGAGGTTCGTGAGATGATTAAAGGTTTAATGACTACGCTGAAGGAATTCTTCCAAACTCCGGTGACGGTGCAGTACCCGGAGGTCAAGCGCCCAGTGCGCACCCGCTTCAAGGGGCGGCATGTGCTCAAGCGCTACGATAACGGGTTGGAAAAGTGCATTGGCTGTTCGCTGTGCGCGGCGGCTTGCCCGGCGGACGCAATTTTTGTCGAGTCGGCGGAAAACACCGACGATGAGCGTTACTCACCCGGCGAGCGCTATGCCAGTACCTACGAGATCAACATGCTGCGCTGCATCTTTTGCGGCTTTTGCGAGGATGCCTGCCCGACCGAGGCGATTGTGCTGGGCGACAATTACGAACTGTCCTTCACTGACCGGCGCGAATCGATCTACACCAAGGAAATGCTGCTCGAACCGTCGCCGCCGGGCGTCCCGACCACGCCGCAAAAAACCGAGCCGGGTGTGTATACCCGTTCGGTGCCGGTGATGCAGGATCCGCAGGATTAAAGGAGGCAAACGGATGGATTTTGGCG
The DNA here is from genome assembly GCA_034411135.1 of Bellilinea sp. Taxonomy (GTDB): domain Bacteria; phylum Chloroflexota; class Anaerolineae; order Anaerolineales; family Anaerolineaceae; genus Bellilinea. The sequence continues at coordinate 1,394 of DAOUMN010000079.1, read as the reverse complement.
CCCTGCTGGTTTATGGAGTTCTGGGTTTGACGGTTGTGGCTTCGGCAATTGGGTTGATCACCAGCCGCAATGCAATCTATTCGGCGCTCTTCCTGGTGGTCAACTTCATCGCGGTGGGCTTGCTCTACCTGGCTCTGGGTGTGCCGTTCATTGCCTTTGCCCAGGTGACCGTGTACGCCGGGTCGATTATGGTGTTGTTCCTGTTCGTCATCATGCTGCTTGGTGCAGAACAGCTTCCGTTCGAGGAACCGCTGCGCGGTCAGCGCGTATTGGGGGTGCTGCTGGCGGTGATTTTCCTGGCGGAAATTACATTGTATTTCTTGCTGCGCAGCACGCCGCTGCAAAACCTGCCGGCAGTTCCGGAGCGGATTACCAGCCCGGCGGAGATCGGCATGCTGCTGTTTAACAAGTATTTGCTGCCCTTCGAGGTGACGGCGATGATCCTGCTTGCCTCGACCGTCGGTGCGATCCTGCTCTCCAAGCAGGAAGGCGCGACGCGCCCCAAGCCGGGCACTCAAAAAAGCGAAACGACAGCGGAGGGATGATCCATGCCGATGACCTATTACCTGATCCTTTCGGCGACCATGTTTGTGATTGGCGCGCTGGGCGTGGTTCTGCGCCGCAATCCGCTGGTGGTGTTCATGTCGCTGGAATTGATGTTCAACGCTGCCAACCTGTTGTTTGTGGCTTTTTCTGCCTACCACCGCGTGCTGGACGGCGACCTGTTCGTCTTTTTTGTAATGACCACCGCCGCTGCCGAGGTTGCGGTGGGGCTGGCGCTAATGGTGGCCATTTTCCGCGCCAAACGCAACATCGATCTCGACCAGATGAGCATTTTAAAGGGCTGAAAGGTGGGATACTGCATGGGGTCGATCACAAAGTTTGGGGCGAGACAATGCTCCTGCAAGGGAGGGCGCTATGAGTTTTGATGCTTTGATCGGACTTTCGCCGTGGGTGGTTTTCTTTCCGCTGCTGGGTATTCTGATCAATCTGCTGGTGGGTAAACGGCTAAGTGAAAAGGGCATTGGTACGGTTGCCAGCCTGGCAGCCGGGTTGTCCTTTGCGATTGCCGTGCTGCTGGCGGTTGGGCTGGCGGGGCATCCGGAGGGCGGGGTGTATTCGCTGGCGCGCTGGCTGGTGGTTGGTGATTTTGAAGCCGCCTGGAATTTCCGCGTGGACACCCTCTCGGTGACGATGATGCTGGTGGTTGCCGGGGTGGGCACGCTGATTCATATTTATTCAATCGGCTATATGCACGCCGACGTGCGCCACAATAGCGATCCGCAGCGTTTCCGCCGATTTTTCATTTATCTCAACCTGTTCATCGCTGCGATGATGGTGCTGGTCAGCGCGGATAATTTCCTCATGCTGTTTGTCGGCTGGGAAGGAGTGGG